>CAKUGQ010000006.1 GCA_934654755.1 uncultured Oscillospiraceae bacterium
CCCAAATGCCTAAAAGTTGTTCCCGTGGTTGTCCCCGAAGTTGTCCCATAAAGACGAAAAAAGGGGAGTTGTCCCCGGTAAAAACGATTTGGTTGGGTCAGGTTGAGCCAGAACAGGACAAAAAGAAAAACCCCGGAAAACCGCATGGTTCCGGGGTTTTTGAGCATTTTGAAGTCTCGATCAGCGCTTGCTGAACTGAGGAGCGCGGCGGGCGGCCTTGAGGCCGTACTTCTTTCTTTCCTTCATTCTCGGGTCACGGGTCAGGAAGCCGGCGGCCTTGAGAGTAGCGCGGTACTCGGCGTTCAGACCCAGAAGTGCGCGAGAGATGCCATGACGGATGGCACCGGCCTGACCGGTTACGCCACCGCCCTTGACGGTGCAGATGACATCCACTTTGCCAAGCAGGTCAGTGGCGACCAGCGGCTGACGGACGATGAGCTTCAGGGTGTCGAGGCCGAAATAATCGTCGATTTCGCGACCGTTGATGATGATGGAGCCGGTGCCGCCCTCATAGACGCGAACGCGCGCGACGGAGGACTTGCGGCGGCCGGTGCCGTACTGATACTGTCTCTTGCTCTCGTACATAATATTCTACCTCCTGATTAGTCCTGCGTCCAGGCTTCGGGCTTCTGAGCGGCATGGGGATGCTCGCTGCCGGCGAAAACCTTGAGGCGGTTGATGGCGGTGCGGCCGAGGGTGTTCTTCGGGAGCATACCCTTAACGGCCAGCTCGAACGCGAATTCGGGGCGCTCGGCCATGAGGGTCTTGTACTTGGTTTCCTTCAGACCGCCGATCCAGCCGGAGTGACGGCGGTAGTACTTCTGCTCGAGCTTACGGCCGGTAAGAATGGCCTTGTCGGCGTTGATGACGATGACATAGTCGCCGCAGTCAACGTTCGGGGTGAAGTCGGGCTTAACCTTGCCGCGCAGGATATTGGCGGCGATGACCGCGGTACGGCCGAGGGGCTTATCGGCTGCGTCGAGGACGTACCACTTGCGCTGCACGTCTTCTTTTCTGACGAGGGTGGTAGACATGGATGTTTCCTCCGTATGTGAAATAATTATTTTGACAAATCTCAAAATTGCGCGTACAATAAAATCGTGCGAGGCTATTTATACCACAGGAAAAGGCGAATGTCAAGGAGATTTTTTGAGAAATTCATTTTTCTTTGGGAAATCTCCGGAATGCTCCTGTTTCCTTGCGAATGCTCTCGTATTCTCGCTTTCTTTTTTGGGAGGATGAAAATAATGCAAAAGCTGATGGGGCTTGTCCGCCGCTGCGCGGACGATTATAAAATGATCGAGCCGAACGACCGCATTGCGGTCGGCGTTTCCGGCGGCAAGGATTCGCTGACACTGCTGACGCTGCTGGCGGCGCTGCGCGAGTATTATCCCGCGCCATATGAGCTGACGGCGATTACGATTGATATGGGACTGAACGGCATGGATTTTTCACCCGTCGAACGCTACTGCGCGCAGCTCGGCGTACCTTTCCGTATGGTAAAAACGCAGATCGGGCCGATCATTTTTGAGCATCGCCGGGAGAAGAATCCCTGTTCGATGTGTGCGAAAATGCGTCGCGGGGCGCTGAATCAGGCGCTTTTGGAGCAGGGCTTTTCCAAGGTCGCGCTTGGTCATCACTACGACGATGCGGTCGAGACCTTCCTGATGAGTCTGCTCTTTGAAGGGCGGCTGAGCTGCTTCCAACCCGTGACTTATCTTGACCGCAGCGGCGTAATGCAGATCCGCCCGATGCTTTACCTGACGGAGGGCATGGTTCGAAATTTCGCGGAAAAGGCGGATTTACCTGTCGTACATAATGTTTGTCCGGCGGACAAGCATACCAAACGTCAGGAGATCAAGGAGTTGGTCGCGCAGCTCTCGCAGACCTATCCGGAGCTGAAGTCACGCGTGTTTGGCGCGATGCAGCGGCTGCCGCTTCCGGAGTGGGGCGTGTGTGAGCACAGGCGCGTAAAAAAAACGACGCCGGAGGCATAAGCGCCGCGCTGCTGGGCAAGCTATCGTCGGACACAGCGAAAGACGCGCCAAAGCGTTACGCGCAAAACGCACCGAAGGACGGCCAAACCGACGGAGGCTCGAATTTCCATATTGTGTCAAGTGTGCCGCACCTGTTGGGCGTGGACGGCGCGAACCGTATACGGAAGCAGGCCGCAGGCTGTATTGCCTGCGGCCTCGATTTTTGCATACAATGAATATTTTTGCACAAAAATGAATACTTATTTGCAGAAAATATTTATGCCAATGATTGACAATGTGAAAGGCTTCTGATATACTCGATATATCAGAGCAGAAATGTTCTGAAATACATACTTTCAGGAGGAGCCAACATGAAAAAGCTCGCTCGCGCAATCGTTCTGGTCTGCATTTTTGCGACCATCCTTTCGTCCGTGGCCTTTGCGGTCGTCCTTATGCCCCCACGTAACCAGACCTATGTCGTTGTTCCTCAAAATGGTCACCTTATTTCCACACCAGAGCTTCCCGTTCGCGTTAGTGGAAGCGACACGGCAGACTCAATTGCCGGCGCACCGCTGTTTAGCTGCGTCTACACCTTTGACGGTGCTACGGCGGTAGAAACAACGGGGTATACCTGTATCAGCATGGAGTATAATGCACCGGGGGATACGGGCTATATCAAAGGAACGAATCTTGTCCCCGCAACGAAAATCCGGGTGGTTGATGTACAATCGGCAAAGTATTACGATAAAGTGATCATCGATTCCAGTAAAGAGGGGAACCCTAATGTTGCGACCCCTATGGGAGAATTGCCAAAAGGATCACTTGTCAAATATGTATCGACATACAGCTATGATTGGTGGTTAGTAACGGTTTATGTCCGTGGTACAACGGCATACAAGGTCTGCAATTACTACATAAATAGAAATGACCTGAAAACGTTTTAAGCACGGTTAACGTTAGGAGGTTTATCTGCCAATGAATAAGCGCATAAAACTAGCTTGCCTGCTGCTTTTGCTTTCTGTTTTTGTTTGCGCGTGTGCGCCGTCGGAGGGACAGACGGAACCGACGAGGCTGACTGCACCGCCGACGGTTCCTCCTACGACGGAAGGCCCGATGACGGAGGCGCTGACCGGTATCGGAACGCTCTGCGATATCGCGGAATACGGCGACGGATATCTTCTTCTGACGCATACCGGACTTTACATCCTTGACGAGAATTTCGCCAACCGCCGCAGCGCGGGTGAGGAATGGGAGAAGCTCTTTGCAACAAAGGAGGACGACGGCTTTTTTCAACGTCTGAACTGGAATTGCGATGAGAAGCCGAGGATGCTGGGAAACCTGACCGTGACTTCACGCGGCATATTTTTCTGTGTTGTCGAGAAACGCAACGATGCGTTTTTGAATGGGAAAGCGTATTCGTGTCAGTTTTATCCGGGGCAGACTCCCGAGCTGCGGATTGATCCGGATCAATTCGATTACAGCGAGCCACTGAACGCTCCCATAACTGCAATTATAGATTACAACGGAAACACTTACGAAACCAGCGGGTCTCTGATGTTTAAAAACGATCAATTCGAAAGAGTGCTTGGCTCGGGCGGAGGTTTCTACTTTCTTACGATGAGCGGAAAACTATACGCGTATGAAACAACAGAATTGCGCGACGATTCGGCATTGTTTGAGCTTGTCGAGGATGGCGATCCGATTCTGGTATCCGACGGTTGGGGGCGCTTCACACTTTATGCAAACCATGATAAATACTGCTACTATATGCAGAGCATTAACTGGTACGATGAAAGCGGCGAGATAGAGAAGACGGAATTCTGTCTTGTGCGGACGGACGGAACGACGCACGAGATCATGAACTGCTCCGCGCTGGGCGGCAACAGCGGCGCGGCGATCCTGCGTTTTTTGGTCAAGGACGACAGCCATATCGTGATCCTGCGGGACGACGACAGCATCGAGGTCGCAGAGTATTCCTTCCGCGAGCTTCGTACCTTCCCGGAAAAGGATAAGGATAATATATAACATTGCACAAATACGAAACGCGCTCAAAAAAGGAGGACGATGCATGAAACGACGTTACTTTGCCGTATTTCTGGCGATTCTGCTTCTCGTGTTTCTCTGTGCCTGTGCGCCGTCGGAGGGACAGACGGAGCCGACACGGCTGACCGCGCCGCCGACTGCGCCTCCCACCACGCTCAGTCAGAAAGAAAAGGCGTTAGAGGGAATCGGGACGATCTGTGACATTGCAAAGTACGGGGACGGCTATCTTCTTCTGACGCATACCGGCCTTTACACCGTGGACAAAAACCTTGAAAACCGCCAATTTCTCGACGACCCGGCGAACAAGCCTTTTGTTGAAAAAGAACCCGACACACTCTTTGAACGCCTGAGCTATAGACCGAATTATGAGGAAAGGTTTTTTTACAGGCTGAACGTTACATCAAAAGGGATCTTCTATATTTGCGGCCCTACGAATTCCTATTATTTTTGCGGCGAAGAAGCCAAATTTGAAGAAGGATTCGAGTTTTTCGGTATGGAAGAATACGACGGCTCGCTCTATGTGCTTTGGAAGAAGAACCCCGGTTGGGCGCAATGGCATGTATATCTGGAGAGAGACGGAAAATTGACGGAGATCGATCGCTATATTGACCGAATGGTCTGGGTGGGTGGCAAGCTGTGCCTGTCCGGCACAACGGGGCTCTTTGAGATAAGTCAGGACGGTACGACCGGGGAGAGAATCGGAGACGAACTGGAAAGAGAGTGGTGCGCAAACATGGACGGCAGGTACCGCTATCATCTCGAGTACATTTATGAGTATCCGGACGAAGAACCCGATCCCACCGGAGACATTATCTCGCAGCGTATTCTGGTTAGGATAAATCTGAGCAGAAGTGATGGAAAGACGATCGAGAGGCTGGAATGTGTCGGCTTACAGGCTGACGTGGCGCACGTCAGAAAAATCCTGATCATAGACGATAGCCATCTTCTGTATTTGGCCGGGACGCACCGGCTTCAAATTGCCGAGTTTTCCGTAAAGACCGACTAAACAGGAAGGGGAAAGGACAATGAAACGCAGAATCATGCTAACTGTGTTGGCTCTGCTTCTCATACTTCTCTGTGCCTGTGCGCCGTCGGAGGGACAGACGGAGCCGACACGGTTGACCGCGCCGCCGACGGTTCCTCCTGCGACGGAAAACCCGTAGGATGTGGCGCTCAGAGGCATAGGAACGCTCTGCGATATCGCGGAATACGACGACGGTTATCTTCTTCTGACGCATACCGGGCTTTATATCCTCGACGAGAATTTTGCCAACCGCCGCAGCGCGGGTGAGGAATGGGAGAAGCTCTTTGCGACAAGGGACGACGAGGGCTTTTGGGAGCGGGTCTGGCTGAATCAGGATCAGAAGGAGCGCCTGTTCAAGAATTTGACGGTGACGCCGCAGGGGATCTTCTTCTTCTGCGCCGTGCGCCCCGATTCGTTTATGAACGGCGACTGGTACTGGGGACACAGGGAGCGCCCCGCTGAGGAGTCTACCGCGTCCGACGGAGTGCATATACCGGCGTACTTTGGTATGGAATACGTCGCTTCCTGGGGCGGATCGCTTTACGGCATTTCGGGTTATCTGCTGTACCGCGACGGCGAGTATCTGTGCGAGGCGGCCCCGATGGGCTGGGACTGCAAGTTCTTACTGCTCGGGGATGAGCAGTACATCTACGCGGAAGAGTTTTACGGAGATAAGACTGCCCTGTACCGCCTTACGGAGGACGGGACGGTCACACGGGTCGCCAGCGGGTGGGGCAGGTTTCTCGCCTACGACTGCGACGGCGCTTACTGCTACTATGTTTACGTTGACAAGGACGGCTCGCGGCTGATGCGCACCGACGGGGAGAGAAGCGAGGTGCTGAACTGTCTTGCCGTTGCCAATGCTTCCGGCATTATCCGCCTGATCGTCAAGGATGAAAGCCACGTCCTGTTTATGACCGACAGCGGACACATCGAAATTGCGGAATTCTCCGTAAAAAGCAATTAAAATGTAAAGAAAAAGGGAGAGGCAGAGCCTCTCCCCTTTGTGTTTTTTCAATCAGATGCCCATTTCCTTCTTGACCTCGCCGAAGCAACGCACGGCGAAATCCAAGTCCTCTTTGGTATGACCGGCGGAGATTTGCGTGCGGATACGGTCGCGGCCCTTCGGAACAACGGGATAACAGAAACCGACGACGTAAACGCCCTTCTCGAGCATCCGGCGGGAGAACTCCTGTGCAACCTTGGGATCGTAGAGCATGACCGGAACGATCGGATGCTCGCCGGGCAGCAGGTCGAAGCCAAGCTTTTCCATTTCCGCGCGGAAATAGCGGGCATTTTCATGCACCTTATCGCGCAGCGCGGTGGATTCCTCCAGCATCTCAATGGTGCGGATGGTTGCGGCGCAGATGGCGGGGGCAACGGTGTTGGAGAACAGGTACGGGCGGGAGCGCTGGCGCAGCAGCGTGACAATCTCCTGCCGCGCAGCGGTGTAGCCGCCGGAGGCGCCGCCGAGCGCCTTGCCGAAGGTGCCGGTCAAAATGTCAACGCGGCCCATTACGCCGCAGAACTCCGGCGTGCCTTTGCCGTGCTCGCCCATGAAGCCGACGGCATGGCTGTCATCCACCATCGTCAGAGCGTCAAACTCGTTGGCCAGATCGCAAATGGCTTTCAGATTGGCAATATAGCCGTCCATGGAGAATACGCCGTCGGTCGCAATGATGATTTTCTTACAGCCGGAGGCGCGCGCGTCGGTCAACTGGACGCGCAGATCTTCCATGTTGTTATTCTTGTAACGATAACGCTTTGCCTTACACAGACGAACGCCGTCGATGATAGAGGCATGGTTCAGCTCGTCGGAGATAATGGCATCCTCCGGGCCGAGCAGTGTTTCGAACAGGCCGCCGTTGGCATCAAAGCAGGAGGAGTAGAGAATTGCGTCATCCATACCGAGGAAATTTGCCAGCTTCTTTTCCAGATCCTTATGGATCTGCTGCGTGCCGCAGATAAAGCGGACAGACGACAGACCGAAGCCCCAGCGGTCATAGCTCGCCTTGGCGGCGGCAATCAGCTCGGGGCTGTCCGAAAGACCGAGATAGTTGTTGGCACAGAGATTGACAACGTGCGCTTTTTGTGTGGTGTCGATGCTGGAACGCTGCGGGGTGGTAATGATGCGCTCTTCACGCCAGGTTCCGGCCTCACGGATGCCGTCGAGCTCCTTCTGAAAAGCTTGCAAAGCGGACTTCATAGCGATTCCTCCTTATTTTGTCCAGTCCAGGACGACCTTGCCGGAATGACCGGAGATCATGGCATCAAAGCCCTTCTGGAAATCGGTGTAGTGGAAGCGGTGCGTAATAACGGGGCGCAGATCCAAACCGCCCTGAACCATGGCGGACATCTGATGCCAGTTATCCATCTTACGGCCGTAGATGCCCTGGAGCGTCAGACCCTTGCCGATGACATTGTTCATATCAATGGGAACGGGCTTGTCGCCGAGACCGAGCAGAGAGACCTTGCCGCCGTTGCGCATGGCGCCGAAGAGCTGGCCGTATGCCGAGCCGTTGCCGGACATTTCCAGACCGACATCAAAGCCTTCCGTGATTCCCTGTGCTTTCATAACCTCGCGCAGCTCCTCGTGGGCGATATTGACCGCGGCGTCGGCACCCATCTTACGCGCCAGCTCAAGACGGTAATCATTCACGTCGGTGATAACGACGCGGCGCGCTCCGGCATATTTGGCGATACCCACGGCAATGATACCGATCGGGCCGGCGCCGGTGATCAGTACGTCTTCGCCGACCAGCGGGAACATCAGAGCGGTGTGTGTTGCGTTGCCGAAAGCGTCGAAGAAGGAGACGACATCCTCATCCAGATCGTCGGAAATCGGAATCACGTTTGTTGCGGGGATGCAGACATACTCGGCAAACGCACCGTCGCGGTCAACGCCTACGCCGACATGGTGCGCGCACCACTGAATGTTGCCGGAGCGGCAGTTGCGGCAGTGGCGGCAGACGATATGCCCCTCGCCGCTGACGCGCTGGCCGATGGTAAAGCCGGTGACCTCCGCACCCATTGCGGCGATTTCGCCGACATACTCATGACCGATGACCTGAGGCGGCTTGACGTGCTGCTGTGCCCAGGAATTCCACTTATAAATGTGGATGTCCGAGCCGCAGATCGCGGTCTTGTGAATTTTGATCAGCACCTCGTTGTGACCGGGAGTGGGCACGGGAACGCGGCGCAGCTCCAGGCCCTCACCGGGCACGGGCTTGACCAGTGCATCCATCATTGCTTGCATATGTTTTCTCCGTTCCGCCGCCGAAGATTTCGGTTTCGGCGCGACCCCCGGCGGCATTGGGGGCGGCCATTACGGTCGTGTGTTTCAAGCGTGTGCGAATGTACGCGCTGCGTGGACGGTCTCGGATTTTCTGTCCGTTCCACATAGACATTGTAATCCAATCTTTGGCAAATGTCAATGAGAAAAGCGATTTTTTCACGCAGAGATTCGGCGTTTACGCTAAGTCGCTCGCGGGAATTCCGTTGCTTTCCCTCGATTACGGCGTTTGGCAGTCAAAAGGCTCCCCATACGGGGAGCCTTCGTCATATTGTCGTATGCAGCAGCTGCTCGGAACGTTCCAGCAACGAGGGATTGCTGTTTCGGATTATGATACGTCCCTTTTCGCCTTCGCGAAGCAGTTCCGCCAGCGCCAGGCGGCGGTGGGTTTCTTTTGCAGTGCCGTCTGCGCCGTCCAGCAGTTCCGCATGAGTACCGAGGACGGCGGAAATGGCACGCTTCAGAAAGGGAAAGTGGGTACAGCCAAGCACGGCTGCATCCGGCTGTAAGGCCAACGCCTCCGACAGCTCCTCGCGCAAAACGCGCGTCAGAAAGTCACCGTCCAGCTCGCCGCGCTCAACAAAGGAAACCAGCTCCGGACAGGGACATTTGACGATACGGCAGCTCCCGCCTTCGCGTCTCATCAGTGCGGCGAATTTCTGCTCGCGCAGCGTTGCCTCGGTTGCCATTACGGCGACCGTTCCGCCAGGATGCCGCTTGACCGCCAGCTTCAGCGCCGGCTCGATTCCGATGATGATGCGTTCCGGCCAACGGGCACGCAGCTCGTCAATGGCGGCGGAGGTTGCGGTGTTGCAGGCGACGACCAGTGCTTTCGCGCCTTCGTCGAAGAGCCGCTGTGCATGCTTCAACGTCAAAGCACGGATCTGCGCCGTAGGACGCGGGCCGTAGGGTGCATTGGCGGAGTCCCCGAAGTAAAGGAAGTTTTCGCCGGGCAGTTCGCAGCACAGCGCCTGTAATACGCTCAGTCCGCCCAGACCGGAATCGAACACGGCAATCGGTGCGTCTGACATGAACCGCGCCTCCCTTCGTGTTTATGCGCCGGGATTTTCGATGATCGGGTAAGCGAAAACCTCAAAGCGCTCTATGCGCGCGGCTTTCAGAGCCGGCGGCAGGGTAAAACTACTGACATCGAAAGCCAGTGTTGCCGCAGTTACAGGCAAATCAACCAGCGAATACATCAGCGAGACCGGTTTTCCGTCAGCATCGAACAGTACACAGGCGACATAAATTCCCCATGACTTTGCACCGCCTGTGTAGTTTACATAACCAGTCAGCGTCATGCCGCCGTAAACGGAGTCGCGCAGCGACGAGCGGATGATATCATACCGTTTCAGACCGCTCTGTTCCTGCGTGCTTGCTGTACGGATGTTCAGACTGTAGCTTATGTTCTGCTCGCCTTCGGCACTCAATGAAACGCGGCCGCTGTCAAAATAATAGCCCGTTTCGCCGGGGTCGATCACCTGTGGGTAGCCGATCACGCCGGAGAAGATGGCCGACTCGCCCCCCTGATTTGTCAGAGTAATGGCGCTCATGCCGAGAAACAACGGCGTATTGCCGGTGTTCTTCACGGAGATGATCGCCTGCGCATACATCTCGCCGTCCACCCGGTAGCTCAATCCTGCGTTGTATGTCACACGATACGGTTCATCGCTCTGTGAGGGCTCCTGTGTCGGCTCCCGGGTCGGTTCCTGCGTGGGCTGCTCCGTGGATTCGTCCGTCGGGGAGGAAGTGTCGGAAGGCAGCGTCAGATCCGGAGGGAGCGTGACGGAGGGACGCTCCGTCGGCGCGGAAGAATCGGTCGTCGGGTCCGGATCGTTTGTGCACGCGCACAGGCCGATCAGCAATCCCAGCGCGAGAATCAGACAAAAAAATCGCTTCATTGCGTTTCATCCTTTCTGCTGTTCTGTGTACCGGGTTATCATATCACATTTTCCCGGCTTTGAAAAGATTTTTCAGCAAAAAAGAGTACAAAAAAGTGCTTGACAACGCGCTCTTCCTGTGATAGAATAGCGAGGCTAAGAACAAAGAAGGTCGGCAGCCCCGGGCTCACCTCAAGCGAAGCGAAGAGGTCACATATCGAGTACATCGCGCTTCAGCGCGGTTTTTCGGTTGCGGGTGCTGCGGGCATCCGCTTTTTTCGTGTGACAACTGGAGGTGCTTTCCCATCGGTAAATTAGATCATCAGCTCAACGAGGAGATCCGCGACAAGGAGATCCGTCTCATTGCTGCCGACGGCAGCATGGTCGGCATCATTTCCTCCGAAGCGGCGCTGGCAATGGCGGAAGAACAGGATCTTGATCTTGTAAAGATCTCGCCCAATGCCGTTCCGCCCGTCTGCAAGATCATGGACTACGGCAAGTTCCGCTTCGATCAGCTTAAGAAGGAGAAGGAAGCGAAGAAGAACCAGCGCGTGGTTGAGATCAAGGAGATTCGTATGTCTCCTGGCATCGACGCAAACGATCTGAACACCAAGATGCGCAGCGCCGTCAAGTTTCTTTCCGACGGGAACCGCGTCAAGGTTTCGGTGCGCTTCCGCGGCCGCGAGATGGCGCACACCGAGATCGGTGAGGAGCTTTTGACCCAGTTCGCCGCAAGCTGCGCCGAGGTTGCCACTCTGGAGAAAAAACCCAAGCTCGACGGCAGACATATGTCCATCTTCCTGTCGCCCAAGAGCGCAAAATAACAACAAAGGAGAACCATCATGCCGAAACTGAAGACCCACAGCGGTGCAAAGAAGAGATTCAATCTCACCAAGACCGGCAAGGTCAAGAGAGCACACGCCTTTAAGAGCCATATCCTCACCAAGAAGGACACCAAGCGCGGCCGTCGCCTGAGAAGCACGACCTATGCAGACGTTACCAACGTCGAGGCGATCAAGAAAATGATCCCTTACAAATAATCGGACAGGAGGATATGAACAATGGCTAGAATCAAGGGCGCGATGATGACGCGCAAAAGAAGAAATAAGACCCTGAAGCTCGCAAAGTCCTACTGGGGCTCCAAGTCGACCCATTTCAAGATGGCCAAGCAGGCCGTCAAGAAGTCCGGCGTTTATGCGTATATCGGCCGCAAGCAGAAGAAGCGTGATTTCCGCCGTCTGTGGATCGCCCGTATCTCCGCTGCCGTGAAGCCCTTCGACATGAACTATTCCCGTTTCATGAACGGCCTGAAGAAGTCCGGCATCGAGATGAACCGCAAGGCTCTGTCCGAGCTGGCCATTACCGACTCCGCCGCGTTCGCCGCGCTGGTCGAGACCGCAAAGAAGGCTCTGTAATTCCGAGTGTAGAAAGCCGCCCGATGGGCGGCTTTTTGCGTACCGAGGTGACTTTCTTGCGGCACAACTCTTTGCCGGGAGTGAAAGAGGGCCCCGATGCGATAAAAGGGAGAGGCAAATGCCTCTCCCTTTTGCAATACCGGGCTGTACTTTTTTCTTTTCTGACTGCGTATTTACACTGCGTTGCGCAGGATGCGCTTGATCGTACGCACGGCGGCCTCCATGTCCTCTACGGGCACAAATTCAAAGCGACCGTGAAAATTCTGCCCGCCGGTAAAAAGATTGGGACAGGGGAGACCCTCATAACTCAGCCGCGCACCGTCCGTACCACCCCGGATGGGCACGACTACGGGTGTGACGCCAGCCTCCAGCATGGCCTTCTTTGCCGCCTCGATGATGTCCATATGCGGCTCGATTTTCTCGCGCATATTGTAGTAGCTGTCGCGCAGCGAGACTTCGACGGTTCCCTCACCGTATTTTTCGTTCAGGAAGGCGGCGATTTCCGCGAACTGCCGCTTTTTGCGCTCGAACTTCGCACGGTTGTGGTCGCGAATGATATAGTCCAGACAGCTCTCTTCGCAGGAGCCGTTCATGGAGTGCAGATGGCAGAAGCCTTCGTAGTGCTCGGTGTATTCCGGGCGCTCGTTTGCGGGCAGCAGACTGTGAAATTCAAGGGCGACATTCTGTGAGTTGATCATGCAGTTTTTGGCGCTGCCGGGATGGACGCTGCGGCCATGGATCAGGACGCTTGCCGCGGCAGCGTTGAAGTTTTCGTATTCCAGCTCACCGACTGCGCCGCCGTCTACGGTATAGCCGTAGTCGGCGTCGAAATGCGCCAGATCAAAGCGGTCGGCGCCGCGGCCGATTTCCTCGTCGGGAGTGAAGCCGATGCGGATACCGGCAAATTCGCCGCCCTCGGCCAAAAGCTCCTCCACGGCGGTGAGAATCTCCGCAATGCCGGCTTTGTCGTCCGCGCCGAGCAGGGTGGTGCCGTCGGTGACGACCAGCTTTTTGCCGATGCAGTCCTTCAGCGCCGGAAATTCTGCCGGGCTGAGCACGATGTGCTTTTCGGCATTAAGCAGCACGTCGCCGCCTTCGTATTTGACGATCTGTGGCTTGACATTTGTGCCGGAGGCATCCGGAGAGGTGTCCATGTGGGCGATCAGACCGATCTTCGGCGCACGCTCTGCGCCGGCGACCTCGCCGTAGACATAGCCGTTTTCATCCATGCGGACGTTGGCAATGCCCAGTGCCTTCATTTCCTCAACCAGCGCTGCACCAAGCAGCTTCTGCTTGGCACTGGAGGGGCAGGTTTCGGAGTTTTCATCGGATTGCGTGTCAAACGAGACGTATTTTAAGAGACGTTCGGTAACGGTCATGGTGTTTCATCCTTTCCTAGAGCGGCTTGTCCAGAAGCCCATGCAGCAGGGAAAGGCATTTGTCCCTGCGGGCTTCGTCGTTCAGCCATTTAACCATTTCGCATACATTGGGGTACTGGAACAGATCGACGATACGCTTGAAATACGGCAGGAGCCGACGTTCCGGTTCATTGAGCTTGTAATGCTTCCAAATAACGCGAAGCAGCGCCTCCTGCTCCGTGTCGATGCGTTCCAGAATCTCCGGGACGCTCAGGTTATCAAAATCCTCCGGGCCGGGGAAGTAATTCGTTTCGTTCAGGAAAACATTGACGTTGACGTCCGTACCGGAGTTGTTGAAGTCGATCAGGCCGACAAAATGTCCGTCGTTTTGCAGCTCATTGGAGTTATTCAGATCGCCCTGATAGACACAGCGGGGCAGCGCGGCAAAATCCTCCGCGATCCGCTCGCGCAGGGATCGGTTGAGCGTTTCAAGACCGTCGGCCAGCGCCTGCTCGCCGTGAGCACGCAGCGCAGCAATCAGCGTACCGGCGTTTTCCTGCTTTTCGTCAATGCCAGGTTTGTCCAGCGGCGCGGTGTCGATGATCGTCCACATGGAACGAATTTCTGACAGATCGCAGTTTGTGTATTTGGCGGCGAGCAAACCCAGATGCTCCACGACCTCCCCACGGTCATGCTCTGCATCCCATGCGTAGGTGGGATATATCGCATATTCTTCCACAAAGCAGGTGCAGAGCGTTCCGTCAAGCATGACCGGGTGGGACAGCGAGCCGTCAATCGTATGCAGAAGCTGCGGGGCATAGACGCCGATGGAGCGATAGCGGTCAATCAGACGTGAGATTGCCTGCAGACGTGCTTCCCAGATAGAACGCTGCGAGTTGATCTTCAGGACGTGTTTCCGGTCGAGGATGAAACTGTAACGGAGATCCTGCGGGCCGTGCGAGGTGTCATAACGCTCGTTTATTTCGCAAAAACTCAGACCAAAGGCGGAGAGTACGGTCGTCAGGTCGCCGTTGCTCAGTAGAATATCCGGTTTGCTTTGCAGTTGCAGCATGGGATGCTCCTTTTGTAAAACTGCCCCGCCGAAGGACGGGGCAGTAATTTCGCTCTTTACTTTTTGCAGAGCTCGGCAGTATCCTGCGCGATCATCAGCTCTTCATTTGTCGGGATGACCCAAACGGTGACCTTGGAGTCGTCGGCGGAGATGATCTTCTCCTCGCCGCGGGTCTTGTTCTTCTCCGGGTCGAGCTTGACGCCGAGGAATTCCAGACCACTGCAGATGTCCTGACGCATGGCAATGCCGTTTTCGCCGACACCGGCGGTAAAGACAAGGCAGTCCAGTCCGCCCAGAGCGGCGGCGTAGGAGCCGATATACTTGCGGACCTCGTAGGCGAATTTATCAAGCGCCAGACGGCAGGCTTCGTCGCCCTTTTCGGCACCGGCTTCCAGATCGCGGAAGTCGGAGGACAGCCCGTTCGACAGCGCCAGAACGCCGGATTTCTTGTTGAGCATGGTCAGGCATTCATCGGCGGTCATGCCGTATTTGTTCATGATGAACTGTACGACGCAGGCGTCAATGTCACCTGAGCGGGTACCCATGGGTACGCCGGCCAGCGGGGAAAGGCCCATGGAGGTATCCTGGCACTTGCCGTTTGCCACGGCGGACAGCGACGAACCGTTGCCCAGATGGCAGACAATGATCTTCAGATCTTCGGCAGGCTTGCCCATCAGCTCAATGGCGCGCTTGGAGACAAAGCGGTGGGAGGTGCCGTGGAAGCCGTAGCGGCGCAGATGATCTTCTTCGTAGTATTTGGTGGGAATGGCGTAGCGATATGCCTTCGGGGGCATGGTCATATGGAAAGCGGTGTCGAACACGGCGACCTGGGGGGTGCCCGGCATAACCTTCTCGCAGGCTTCGATGCCCATCAGGTTCGCGGGATTATGCAGCGGGCCGAGCGGGATACACTCCCGGATGGCCTGCTTGCAGGCTTCGTCGATGATGCACGACTCAATGAATTTCACGCCGCCGTGCAGCACGCGGTGACCGACAGCGTCGATCTCGTCGGTCGACCGGATCACGCCGAACTCGGGATCAACCAGAATGGACAGAACCGCCTCAATGGCTTCGGAATGGGTGGGCATGGGGATATCGCGCTCGACCTTGATGCCCTTGGCCGGAACCTTGTGGGTCAGCTTGCCGTCAATGTAGATGCGCTCACACAGGCCCTTGGCCGAGACATCGCCGGTCTCGGGATTCATGAGCTGGTACTTCAGCGAGGAACTGCCGGCATTGATAACGAGAATGTTCATGGTTTGCGTCACTCCTGTAAAAAATGTGTTTTCCTGTGATCATATCGGGTATCGAATTATCGCATACAACACCATTCTATACGAAAATGCAAAAACTTACAAGCCCCATTTTCAAAAAACATGAAAAAGCCGTGAAAAGGCAAGGCCACATAAGAACGCTTTCAAATTTGACTACTTGTTTATCGCAGCCCAAACAGCGTCAGCAGGCGATCCCAGAAGGTAAGGTATTCTTCTTCAACGACAACAGCAGCAACTTCCGGCAGTTCCGCACCGTCGGTGGAGATGACAAACTGTACAGAGCTGATGTTCAGACCGATCCGGAAAAAGAAAAAAGAGATCAGCACGGAAGCGGCAGAGCAGCTGCTGCTTGAAAGTCGCCGTGGGGTTCTGGCCGTAAACGGCACGGAGGGCTACCCATATGCAATCCCAATCAATTATTATTTTGATAAGGGAGCCCGGAAAATCTATTTTCACGGTGCAAAAGCGGGGCATAAAATCGAAGCGATCCGGGCCTGCGATAAAGTGTGTTTTCACTGTCTACGGAAATGAAACCGTCAAGGAAGAAGCGTGGGCACCGTTCATGCAGAGTGCCGTTGTGTTCGGCAGATGCCGTTTGATAGAAAATGGCCCGGAAGCTCTGGCAAGGCTCAAGCAGCTTGCCATGAAATATTTCCCAGAGGAGCGGTTGGCCGATGAGGAAATTGCCAGAGCAGGAAAAGCCGCGCAGATGTTTGAAATTGAGGTTGAACACATCAGCGGTAAAGAAGTACAGGAGAGGTAATGGCTGTATTAAAAGCGATATCGAAAACGGCGTACATTAACCGGTAAAGGTTGCCCTTTCCGGCATGGTGGCCCTGTTCGGCACATATCAGATCGCCGCCAACGGTGTAGCCCAGAGCATCTGGTCGCTGGCGTCTATTCTATTATGGGACTTGCGATGGCTCCCGCTTATACGACACTCATCGGGCAGTGCATGGGAGCGCGGGACATTGACACTGCCAGCTTCTACTTCAAAAAGCTCAACAAAATCCACGGGTACTGTCTGCCCTGTGGAACTTCCTGATTTTTGCAATCACGCCGCTGATCGTCCGTTACTCCGCCATTTCATCGGAGACAAAAGAACTTGTAATCTGGTTGGTACTTATTGCCGGATAAATGCCTGCCGGATTTGAGTCCTATCGGAGGATCTCATTATTGACTGCCTATGTTCTTTTGGCACCATAATCCTTCATCTCCGGTATTGCTCCGCCTGCCACAGCCCAGAAATATAAACTGGCCACACTGCAATACGGGTGAAAACGACGGCGGTATTTTTCAAACAGCTTGCGGTCAATTTTTCGGTGGTGGTAGACCATCCGCAGCCCTCGCAGGATTGCCAGATCACCATAGCTGAAAATATCGGGGCGCTGTAAGCAGAACAGTAAAATCATCTCTGCCGTCCAGACACCAATGCCTTTCAGACCGCTCAACTCCCGGATGGCATCTTCATCGCCCATGCGCTCCACGGCATCCAGGTCAAATGCGCCTGTATGAACCTTTTCTGCAAAGTCCGTGATATACTCCGCCTTACGGAAGGTTATGCCAAGCCCCTGCAGCTTGGGAACGCCTGCTGTCAGAACGGTTTCGGCGTTGACCTCACCGAGCGCATCTTGCATCCGCTGCCAGATGGTCGCCTGAGCCCTGGTCGAGATTTGTTGTCCGATGATGTGGTGAATGACGGATGAAAACAAGTCCGTATCCACTGCGCGGTTGATATGCCCGATACGGTCAATGACTTCGCAGAGCCGTTTATCCTTTTGCCGCAGATGGTCAAGTTCCGTTTCTCCGTATGTAAAATACATTTTTATCACCTTCTTGTAGTTTTCGCGCGCTTGTGATGTGATTATATCACATGTGCTTTCCGAAAAACAATGTGCGGTAAAAGGTATATGTGCATAACCGAGCATACGCCTGAAATCCCGCACACCTTCGTTTCAAAGACAGTCATTCAAAGGCACCTTTATGGGAGATTGATTGACGGCGGGCTTTTTCCACGCCGGAGAGACGAAGCGCATCCTGACGGGGTGCTTTGTTGACAACGACGCCGCTTTTGTGCTACGATAAGCGAAAACAGGGAAGCGGAGGGTTTGCGATGAAAACCGTCGGGATTGTTTGCGAGTATAATCCGTTCCATAATGGCCACGCGCGCCAGCTTGCCCATGTTGCGGCGCAGGGAGGTGTGCCCGTGTGCCTCATGAGCGGAAACTTCGTTCAGCGCGGCGAGCCTGCAGTGTTGGATAAAATGACTCGCGCGCGTGCGGCGCTGGGGTGCGGCGCAGCACTGGTATTGGAGCTGCCCGTCACCTATGCGCTGCGCTCGGCGGAGGGCTTTGCCGGCGGCGCGGTGGAACTGCTTGATGCGCTTGGCACGATCGACGCGCTAAGCTTCGGCTGTGAAACGGCTCAGCCGGAGGCGCTTATGCGGACCGCTCGCCTCCTTTTACAGCCGGAACTGGATGCGTTCCTGCGTGAGGAGCTGGCGGCCGGAGTGAGCTTTGCCGTCGCAAGAGAGAAAGCGGCGCTGCGCCTGGCCGGGCAGGAAATTCTGCCGCTGCGTGCCCCGAATGATATTTTGGCAGTGGAATACTGCAAGGCCCTGCTGCGCCGGCAGAGCCGAATTGCGCCGGAGCCGCTGCACCGGACAGGGGACTATCATGCGTCGGAAGCACGGGAGTGTCCCTCGGCGGCGTTTCTGCGCGCACACAATGACTGGTCGGGTTTTGTACCCGATGCGGCGGCGGAGGTTTACCGCGGCGCCGTGCGGCATACGACCGCAGCGGGCGAACGGGCGTGGCTTGCGCGGCTGCGTTCCATGACAAGCGAGGAATTCTCCCGTTTGCCGTACGGCTCCGAGGGCCTCTGGAGGAGATTTTTGAACGCCTGTCGAACGCAGTCGGACCTTGAACACATCCTTGCCGCCGCGAAAACGAAACGCTATGCCCGTGCGCGCCTGGCGCGGATGTTAGCCTGCGCACTTCTCGGCATTGATCAGATGCTTCTGGAGCGTCCCGTCGGCTTCATACGGGTCCTGGGAGCGGACGGACGCGGCAGGGAGCTTTTGCACAGAATGAAAAAAACCTCACGTCTGCCGTTGTGCAATGCCGGACAGGCGCCGCCGGATGCGCTCTACGCTGCGTTGGAGCGCCGTGCGGCGGATCTTTACGACCTGTTTTCCGAGGGTGCGGTGCCGCTGCCCGGAAGCGAGGCGCGGCTGCGCCTGATATTAAAAAATAATTGAAAAAATGCTTGCATTTCTGCGAAAGCTGTGATAAGATAGTCCGGCATGAGAGAACAAAGGGCGATTATGCCCTTTTACGACTATAAGAAAGAGGTGAATGCAATGAAGGAAGGTATCCATCCGAAGTACGAACAGACGACGATCAGATGCGCGTGCGGCGAGGTTATTGAGACCGGTTCCACCAAGAAGGACATTAAGGTTGAAATTTGCTCCAAGTGCCACCCTTTCTATACCGGCAAGCAGAAGCTGGTTGACACCGGTGGACGGGTTGACCGTTTCAACAAGAAGTTCGGTCTGAAATGATTCGTATGGTCCGCGCCGTATCGGTGCGGACTTTTTTATATCCTGTCGCTTTATGGAGGAAAAGAATGAATTCAAACGAAAGGGGCGCGGCGGAGCGTGCGGTACTGGTCGGACTCAACGCCGACTGTTTCACCGCCGAGCAGACCGCAACGGACGCTTCGCTCGACGAGTTGGAGGCGCTCCTGCAGACCGCGGGCGGCGTTTGCGTGGCGAAAATGCTGCAAAACCGTCACACGCCGGATCCGCACAGCTTCATCGGCGAAGGAAAGACGCAGGAGCTGAAGGAGCTTCTGGAAAACAATGACGCGGGAATGGTGATCTTTGACAACGATCTTTCGCCCTCACAGATCCGCGCACTGGAAGAGCTGACGGGTGCAACCGTGCTGGATCGCAGTGCCTTGATTCTTGATATTTTTGCACAGCGGGCCAGGACGGCCGAGGGACGTCTTCAGGTGGAATTGGCACAGTATCAGTACCTTCTGCCGAAGCTCAGCGGCATGGGAAAGTCTCTGTCCCGTCAGGGCGGCCGCATCGGTACGCGCGGCCCCGGCGAAACGAAGCTCGAAACAGACCGCCGCCACATCCGCGAACGCATCGATCGCCTGAAAAGCGAACTGGCGGAGGTGCGCAAGGTGCGCGGTGTGCAGCGTGAGCGCCGGATGAAGAACTCCGTGCCGGTTGTTGCCATTGTCGGGTATACAAATGCCGGGAAATCCACACTGCTCAATACGCTGACCAATGCCGGAATTCCGGCGAATGACCGCCTGTTTGATACGCTCGATACGACCACGCGCCGCCTGCGCGTATCGGATCATCTGGAGATCCTGCTGTCGGACACCGTCGGTTTTATCGCAAAGCTGCCGCACCATCTGGTTGAGGCGTTCAAGGCGACGTTGGAGGAACTGGAATATGCCGACCTTCTGCTGCACGTCATCGACGCCTCCGATCCGCTGCGGCAGGAGCACATTGCCGTGGTGGACAAGCTTATTGCGCAGCTTGCTAAGCCCGATGTGCCCGTTCTGCGCGTCTATAACAAGGCCGACCTTCTCGACGACCCGACGAACCTTCCCTCCGGGGAGCACGATCTGGCGCTTTGCGCGCGCAGCGGCATCGGAACCGAGGCGCTCCTTGCACGGATTGAGCAGACGCTGCTCGGCCGACTGCACCATGTGACCTTGCTTCTGCCGTATGCGGAGGCAGGTGCTTTGGAAATACTGCACAATCAGGCGCAGGTGCTGCGCACGGATTACACGGCACAGGGCGTGGAGGTCGAAGCCGTCTGCGGCGAAACGCTCTATGGCCGTTATCGCCGTTTTGAGACGGAGAACGGGCAATGAAGGAGTACCTTGTCCCCACGCAGGACGCAAGCGCAGAATTTGTCGAACGTCGTTCACGGTTCATCGGGCATATTTTCTGCACCGAGACCGAGGAACAGGCGCTTGTGCGGCTGAAGGAGATGCGTGAGCAATACTGGGACGCAACGCACAACGTATATGCCTATATTATTCAGGACGGCTCGATCCGTTTTTCCGATGACGGTGAGCCGGGCGGTACGGCCGGAATGCCCGTTTTGCAGGTTTTGCAGCGGGAAGGCGTTTCCAATGTGACCTGTGTAGTTACTCGCTATTTTGGCGGTATCCTGCTCGGCGCGGGCGGACTTGTCCGCGCGTATGCGCACAGCGCCAAGATCGGCCTTGACGCCGCCGGGCGTTCGATCAAACGCATCTGGACAAAACTCTATCTGCCCTGCCCGTATTCGTGGTACGAGCGCATCCGGCTGGAGCTTGCCGCTTTCGGCGGTGTGATCGAAAACACGGATTTCGGCGCGGATGTCGGTTTCGATCTGCTGCTGCCCGAGGCGCGGGTGCAGCCCTTTCTTGACCGTGTGTTCGATCTTTCCGCCGGAACGATCGAAGGCCTGACCGGGGAGAGCGTCTACCGTGCTTTCCCGCTGACAAAGGAGGAAACGCCGTGACGATTCGCGAAATGCTGGAACGGACCGAGCACCTTACGCTTCAGGAGAACGCGCAGTTTTCCGATGCGAGCAAAGGCCGCCTGCGGCCGGAGCCGGAGACGCAGAACGATGTACGTACCTGCTATCAGCGGGACTGCGACCGCATTTTACATAGCAAGTCCTTCCGCCGGTTGATGCATAAGACGCAGGTCTTTTTACAACCGGAGGGCGATCACTACCGTACCCGTATGACGCACACGCTGGAGGTTGCGCGTATTGCGCGAACCATTACCCGTGCACTGCGTCTCAATGAGGATCTGACCGAGGCGATCGCTTTCGGACATGACCTGGGTCATACGCCTTTTGGCCATGCCGGAGAGGTTGCGCTCGGTGAGGTGATGGGGCATCCGTTCCGACACAATGAGCAGTCGCTGCGCGTCGTCGATCTTCTGGAGAAGGACGGACAGGGACTGAATCTGACCTACGAGGTACGTATGGGGATTCTCGGCCACAGCCGGCACAGCCGCTTGCCGGAGACGTTGGAGGGACAGATCCTGCGTAAGGCGGATCAGATCGCCTATATTAACCACGACATTGATGATGCGATGCGTGCGGGAATTCTCTGCGATGCGGACATCCCGCGCGAAATTTCGGAAATCCTGGGCGACTCACATCGTGAGCGGATCAACACGCTCGTTATGAATATGATCTTTCATACGCTGCAGACCGGCGAGCTGGGAATGGACGGAGACGTTGACGGAGCCATGGAGGCGCTTCGCGACTTCATGTTCGAACGCGTCTACAAGAATCCCGTCGCCAAGGGCGAGGAATCGAAAGCACGGCATATTTTGCAGCAGCTTTACGAATATTATCTGCGTCACCCGGAGAAGCTGCCGCCGGATTTTCAGCCGCAGCTCAGCTTCGACGGCATGGAGCGCACGGTTTGCGATTATATCGCCGGTATGACCGACAAATATGCAATGTATAAGTATGAGGAGCTGTTTATCCCGCTGGCCTGGCAGGTGCGCGGCTGACGGAAAGGAGACGGGCCATGGCCTTTTCATCGGCTTTTTTGGACGAATTGAATCAAAGAAATCCCATTGAGGATGTCGTGGGGCAGTATGTTGCGCTCACACGCAGGGGAAGCAACCTGTTCGGTCTGTGCCCTTTCCACGGCGAAAAGACGCCGTCGTTTTCCGTTGCGCCCGATAAGGGAATATTCTACTGCTTCGGCTGCCACAAGGGCGGCGGCGCGGTAAACTTTATCATGGAGATTGAGAGCCTCTCCTATCCCGATGCGGTACGCTTTCTGGCAAAACGGGCGGGACTGGAGGTGCCGGACGATGAGCAGTATCAGTCCGAATACCGAAAAAAGGAGCGCCTCTGGGCTTTGAGCAAAGAGGCGGCGCGCTGGTTCCACGCGCAGCTCAAGACACCGCTCGGCGCGGCCGGCCGCGCCTATGCCGAGCGGCGCGGACTGGGGGCCGGCGTCATCACCCGTTTTGGCATCGGCTTCGCCCCTGACCGATGGACGGCGCTGATGGATGCCATGACGGCGAAGGGCTTCGCCAAACAGGAACTGCTCGATGCGGGCCTTGTGCTGCAAAACCGTGAAAAGGGGACCTTTTACGACCGCTTCCGCAACCGACTGATGTTCCCGATTATTGACACGCGCGGGAATGTGATCGGCTTTGGCGGCCGCGTAATGGATGACTCGACGCCGAAGTACCTGAATTCGCCGGAGACGATTATTTTTAATAAGCGGCGCAATCTTTTTGCGCTGAATATTGCGAAAAAAACAAAATTCGGTTGTCTGATCCTCACCGAGGGCTATATGGATGCGGTGACGCTTCATCAGTACGGCTTTGACTGCGCAATTGCCTCGCTCGGCACCTCTCTGACGCAGGAGCATGCGGATTTGCTGAGTAAATACACCAATGAGGTTGTTTTGACCTACGACGGCGACGAGGCCGGACAGAGCGCTACGCGCCGTGCCATCCCCATGCTGGAAAAGACCGGCCTGCGGGTGCGCGTCCTGCGGATGCAGGGCGCGAAGGACCCGGATGAATTTTTACACAAGTTCGGCGCCGACCGGTTCAAGCTGCTGCTGGAAGGGGCAGAGAATCAGGCGGAATACCGCCTGCGTTCACTGCAAATGAAGTTCGACCTGACGCAGGACGAACAGAAGGTCGAGTTCGCAAAGCAGGCGGCGGAACTGATCTGTACGCTGTCGACCGCCGTCGAGCGCGAGATCTACGGTGCCCGCGCAGCCGAGGCCGCCGGGCTGACGCCGGAGGTCATGAAGCTGGAGGTCGGCCGCGCCTATAAGCGTCGTTCCGAGCGCGAACGTCGCGAGCAGGAGCGCCGGGATATGGATATTGCCGCGGCCGTGCGGCCGCAGTCGAAGGAGTTGCGCTATGACAATCTGCGCTCGGCCGTTGCCGAGGAGGGCATCCTGCGGATGCTTCTGCGGCAGCCGGAGCTGTTTGACCGCGCCGGAGCGTTGGAGGCGGAGCAGTTCAGCGTTCCGATGTTTGCCAGAAGCTATGCGTTTCTGCATGAGCGTTGGCAGAAGGGACAGCCGGTAACGCCGTCGTCGCTCAGTGAGTGTCTGGACGGCAATGAGATGGCGCATTTGACGGCGGTTTTGCAAAAAAACGATACCCTTGTCTCTCAGGAGGCGTTTGACGACTGTAAGCGAATCGTCTGTGAGGAATACCGCAGCCGGAATCTGACCGGCAGTGCAGAAGAACTTCGCAGACTCCAGGAAGCAATGCGGAAGAAGAAAGGATATGGTGGCAATGGCTGAGGAACAACTGCACGAAAAACTTCAGGCGCTTGTGGAACAGGCTGCGAGGGAAAAGAAAATCCGCTCCGGTGAACTGATCGATGCGCTTGACGAGGCGGAGGCCGACGATCAGCAGACCGAGGCGGTCTATGATGCGTTGGAGGAAGCCGGTGTGGAGCTCGATCTGTCGGATATGGTCGAGTTGCTGAAAAAACCGAACGAGCTTGCGCCCAGCGCGGAGGATCTGGAGCTGGAAAAGGAGGAGGAGCTGATCGACACCGAAGCAGTCTCCGATTCCATGAGTGTGAACGACCCGGTGCGGATGTATCTCAAAGAAATTGGCAAGATCCCTCTGCTGACCGCCGAGGAGGAACAGGAGACGGCACGGCGGCTGGCCGAAGGCGATGAGGATGCGCATCGCCGTATGGTCGAGGCGAATCTGCGCCTGGTTGTGTCTATTGCCAAGCGCTACGTCGGCCGCGGACTGCCGTTTCTGGATTTGATTCAGGAGGGCAATCTCGGCCTGTTAAAGGCCGTCAACAAGTTTGACTATACGAAGGGCTATAAATTCTCCACCTATGCCACATGGTGGATCCGTCAGGCCATTTCCCGCGCCATTGCCGACCATGCGCGGACGATCCGCATACCCGTGCATATGGTTGAAACGATCAACCGCGTTTCGCGTGCGACGCACGAGCTGGTACAGGAGCTTGGACGGGAACCGACGACGCAGGAAATTGCAAAGCGACTGCATCTGTCGGTGGAAAAGGTGGAGGAGGTTATGCGGCTCGGCCAGGAGCCGATTTCGCTGGAAACGCCCGTCGGCGAGGAGGACGACAGCCACCTCGGAGATTTTCTGCGCGACGAGGATGCTGCGGAACCGCCCGATGCGGCAAACTACGCCATGCTGCGCCAGCAGCTTGCGGATGTTCTGATGACGCTTACGCCGCGGGAGCGCGAGGTGCTGCGTCTTCGCTACGGCCTGGTTGACGGGAAGCTGCATACGCTTGAGGAGGTTGGCGAGGCGTTTCAGGTCACGCGCGAACGCATTCGCCAGATCGAGGCGAAGGCCATCCGGAAACTCCGGCACCCGACAAGAATTAAAATGTTACGGGACTTTTTGAACTGATATGTGCCCGCTGCGAAAAAAAACCTTGACAATGCCCAAAAAGAAAGTATGATATATGAGCAGGGAAGAGAATATACAGAAACAGAAGCGGAGCGTGAAACAATGTTCAACAGAATCGTGAGCTATCTTTCCGAGCAGCTTGATGTCCCGGCAGAGGAGCTGTCGCGCGAAACGACCTTTGAGAGTCTGCATCTGGACTCGCTGGACATGGTGGAAATGATCATGGACATGGAGGAGGAGCTTGGCGCCGATTTTGAGATCGAAGGCGATGTCAAACTGGAAACCATCGGTGAGCTGGCGGATTATATCGACAGCAAGCTGGCATAAAGAGCCTGTTTCGACCCGTGGCAAGGTCGCACTAACCGGGGAGATAGCGGTGCCCTGTACCTGCAATCCGCTACAGCAGGGGCGAATTCCCGCACCCGGGTCTGTGCCGTGCCGTCTGTCCGCGTAAGTGGTGTTGAGGAGTCGGTCTCACGCAACGGGCTCCCGTGAACCATGTCAGGCGGGGAACCGAGCAGCATTAAGCGGATCGGTCCGTGTGCCGTGAGTCAGCCGTCTCTGAGCCGGCTGCGCGGGAAACGGGTGGGGTTGCAGATTCAAATGCGGGTGTGCGATCTTGCCATGGGTCGAAGAAAGCGGAGGCGAAGAGCGCCTCCGCTTTTTTGCGTGGAAAAATCATTGCAATTACGCCGGAAATCGGATATAATCACGGGTAGAATTCCGGCGGGGAGGCGAAAAGATGTATCAGGCGCTTTATCGGAAATATCGTCCGAAGACCTTTGACGACGTGGTCGGTCAGCAAGGTGTTACGCAGACACTGAAAAACCAGCTTATCACCGGCAGACTCAGCCACGCTTACCTCTTTACCGGCTCTCGCGGCACGGGCAAGACCTCCTGCGCGTGTATTCTGGCAAAGGCGGTCAACTGTGAGCACCCTGTTGACGGCAACCCCTGCAATGTGTGCGCAGCCTGCCGCAGCATCGAGTCCGGTGCGTGTACGGACGTTCTGGAGATTGATGCCGCGTCCAATAACAGCGTCGATAATGTCCGCTCTTTGCGCGACGATGCGGTGTATCTGCCCGCGGAGGTTAAAAAACGCGTGTATATCATCGATGAGGTGCATATGCTGTCCAACAGCGCCTTTAATGCGCTTCTGAAGATCATTGAAGAACCGCCGGAGCATTTGCTGTTCATTCTGGCGACGACGGAGCTGCATAAGATTCCGGCGACAATTCTTTCGCGCTGCCAGCGCTTTGCGTTCCGTCGGCTGCTGCCGGAGGACATCGGCAGCAGGCTGCAATATATTGCCGGTCGAGAGGGCATCGACCTTGCGCCGGACGCTGCAGCCTTCCTTGCGCGGCTTGCCGACGGCGGAATGCGCGACGCGGTCAGTCTGCTGGATCAGTGCGCCTCTGCCGCAACGGGACGAGTGACAACCGAGCAGGTCTGTACGACGCTCGGCCTTGCAGGCACCCGTCGGACGGCGGAGCTTTTGCAGGCAGTCGCAGCGCACCGTACTGCGCAGGCACTGAGTCTGTTTGAGCAGCAGTATGCAGAGGGTAAGGATCTGGCCGCGATGCTCGATGAGCTTTGTACCGTCGCACGCGATCTGCTGATTCTGAACACGGCTCCGAAGAGCGGGCCTTCCATGCTTTCCGGCATCTGTACGGAACCGGAGCTTCGAACGCTGCAAAGCGTGTTTTCGCCCGGTGAGCTGCTGCGGATCACGCGCGTGCTGCGCGATGCGGCGGCAGGCTTCCAGTCCAGCGCAAATCGACGCATTGATGCGGAGCTTTGTATCATCCGCTTGTGCGAGCCTGAGGCTGCGCTCGATGCCGATGCGCTCGGCGCACGCATTTCGCGACTGGAGGCGCGGCTCGCAGCGGGAAACTTTGCCGTCTCCGCACCGAGCCGGACGCCGGACGAGACAGCTCCGCCGGAAGAGGAGAGCCCGTGGGAGGCCCCGCCGGAATGTGCTCCGTGGGACATGCCGGGGCAGGACGAATTACCGGCAGAGGTGCGGTCGAACAGTTTCTGGCCGGAGTTTGTGCAGCGGGCACGAAGTGCTTTGCGTCCGCCGGTGCTCGGTTACTTTTCGACAAATGAGAATGCGCCCATTCGCGGCACATTGACGGGGGACGTGCTGGAGCTGCACGCGGATAATGCTTTTGTACTTGGCATCGTTGACAGGCCCCCCGTCATGCAGACCCTTTCCGAGGTTGCCTCGGCGATCGCCGGACGCAGCGTTGCCGTGCGATTCGGGAAGTCGCTGCAGCAGTCGGCCGGGGGTGGCCTTGAGAGGTTGATCGAGCGCGGAGAGCAATACCCGGATATTATTGAATTTAAATAAAAAAGGAGTTTTAATATGGCAAAAGGCGGTTATCGCGGCCCGATGGGCGGTGGCATGAACATGAACACGATGAAACAGGTTCAGAAAATGCAGCAGGACATGCTGAAAATGCAGGAGGAGATGGAGACCGCGCAGTATGAAGCCACCGTCGGCGGCGGCACGGTTACGGCGGTCGTCAATGGCAAGCATGAAGTGCTTCGCGTGACCATTGTGCCCGAAGCGGTCGATCCGGACGATGTGGAGATGCTTCAGGATTTGCTCGTCGCTGCGGTCAATGAGGCCATGCGCAAGGCGGAGGAAGCTGCCAACCGCAGCATGGCGAAGCTCACCGGCGGGCTGAATCTCGGCGGTCTGGGCGGCCTGCTCTGATGCGCACCTTTCCTGCCGCACTGGAGCGGCTGACGGAGCAGTTTGCGCGTCTTCCCGGCATCGGCGGGAAGACCGCGCAGCGCCTCGCTTTTTATCTCCTGAGCCTGCCAGAGGAGCAGACACAGGAGTTTGCGGACGCGATTCTTGACGCAAAAAAAACCGTACATTTGTGCCCGGTCTGCCAAAACCTGACCGACCGGGAGCTTTGCCCTATCTGCGCCGACGAGAGCCGCGACCACGGTCTGGTATGTGTGGTGGCTGAGCCGAAGGATGTCATCGCTATGGAGCGTGCCAGAGAGTTTCGTGGTGTGTACCATGTGCTGCACGGCGTGATCTCGCCGCTTAATCATATCGGACCCGACGACATCTGTGTGCGGCAGCTTCTGGCGCGTGTGGCGCAGGGCGATGTCCGCGAAGTCATTATGGCTACGAACCCGGACACCGAGGGTGAAGCGACGGCAATGTACCTTTCGCGTCTGCTGCGGCCGATGGAGGTGCGAGTAACGCGTCTGGCTTACGGCGTGCCCGTGGGCAGCCAGCTCGAGTATGCTGACGAGGTTACACTGCTGCGCGCCTTGCAGGGTCGCCGCGACATTTGAAATGGAGGACATTTTTATGGATTGTCCGTTCTGCAAGCGTCCGATGAAAAAGGGGTATGTTCCGGTCGGAAAAGGCCGCCTGATGTGGTTGGCGGAGGGCGGCGTACCGCCCCTGACGGTTTTCGGCGAGCCGGAGAACGGCGTATGCCTGACGGAACCGGCGGTTTTTCGCGCCAAACGCGCACCGGCATTTTACTGCGCCGCGTGCAAGTGGGTTCTGGTGCCGGTGCCGGAGAAATAGACACAGCAGAGCGTGTAAAGCGGCCGTTTGGCTTGTTTCGACTGCCGGTAATCTGACGCTTTTGCCGGAAGCACAGAAAAATCGGCCCGGCGCGGAAAATAATGCTTGCTTTTTCCGGAATCTGTGCTATAATAGTTGCGCTATGGAGGCTTAGCTCAGCTGGTTAGAGCGCCTGCTTCACACGCAGGAGGTCGATGGTTCGAGTCCATTAGTCTCCACCAAAAAACACCTTGAAATCAAGCGATTTTGAGGTGTTTTTCTTTGTTTTTCGGCTTTTTTGAGCGGAAAACTTTAATCTAAATTTCGCGTGTCTGTAATTTGTCTGTAACCGTGACCCTTTGCGCTTCTCCGGAGGCCTTGCGGCGCCAGGGGTGGCTGCTTTATGCCATAAGAGCAGGAAAGAGCATCCTTTAGGATGCTCTTTCCTGCTCTTACATATTGCCTCTCTGAATCCAGCCTACATCGGGATGCGTGACGTCAATGATCAGCCAGAGGATAAAGGCTGCGACGAGAAGCATGAGAATGATGGACAGGATCAGGATCGTGCGGCGCTCTCTGTGCAGCAGCATATTATAATGCGCCTCCTGCTGACGGGCCCGGCGTTCGTGGATTTGCCGCTCCTGCTCCAGAAGCTCCTGCTGGTATTTGATATATTCCTCCGGCGAGTAGCCTTGAGGAATGAGCGCCGAGGGGGAAGATTCGTATTTTACGGCGCTTGCAATCTTTTGCAGGAGTGCTGCCGACGGCTCGACCTTTTGCTTAAAGATCCGAATGATGGTCGCTTGCGACACGCCGCAGGCATCGGCGACGCTTTGATAGGATAGGTGTAGGGCTAGGCGTTTTTCTTCAAGTTCGGAAAGAAGGACGCCTATGTCAACGCTCGAAAGGTCCATAAAAATCCTCCCATTTCAATAGTGATGCGGTATACGTCAGATCTGACGCATTTGCGTCGAAAACGACGCGGCTTACGTCACATAAGACGCGGCCTGTGTCGAAAAAAACGCGAAAACGTCAAAACTGGCTATTTACTGCACATGGTCGGATGCGCTATGCTTAAAGCGCAAGGGGTAAGGAGCCTTCGGCAAAGACGCTTTATCCTGCGCTTGCCCGGTCGTTCGGTGGCACGGCGGCCGGGCAATTCCCCTGCGTTCTCATAGAGCGGCAAATAGCACCGACGTACCTACAGTAATACTACGACATTTAGCAAAAATCAACAATTTCTTTTGGGAGGAAGAAAAAATGGCAATCAGAGAGACAGAGCAGCGAGGAATTCGCACCAAGCGAGGCAATGCATATTCAATCGGTATTCTCCGTGCGCTTCGCAAGGATCGCAAGTACACGGGAGAATACAAATAT
Source organism: uncultured Oscillospiraceae bacterium (assembly GCA_934654755.1). Classification (GTDB taxonomy): domain Bacteria; phylum Bacillota; class Clostridia; order Oscillospirales; family Oscillospiraceae; genus JAZOXB01. The sequence goes on from CAKUGQ010000006.1 coordinate 29,686, forward strand.
GGGAAAACGATTGCGCAGGGCAGGCTTTCGGGGAGCGTGAAAAAAGAGTTTTTCAAAGGGCTGCAAATAACGCCGGAAAACGAAAAGATTCCGGCAAAAGCAAAGGAAGATTACCTGCTTACCGCGAAGCTGTTCTGCGGGGATTGCGGACGGCCAATGACGGGGGAAGGCTGCAAAGACGACAGGGGAGAGAAGTGCCACTACTACAAGTGCAGCTGCATGGAAGTAAAATCCGGCTGTCGGAAGAAGGCCATTGAAAAACGCTGGATCGAGGATATGGTAGTGGAGTTGACCGTTTCTCAGGTCCTGATCGATATTGCCTCCGGCCGCATTGACGAGGCGGTCACTGCCATGCAGGAACAGGCGGCTATGGTCATGCCGGCTCTGAAGCGGCAGCTTCGGAAATGCGAGGGCGAAATACGGGATGCGGTGCAGACCATTCGCCGGGGCTTGATTACGGAAACAACCAAGGAATGCATGGAGGACTTGACGCAACAGCGAAGCTCACTGAAAAGGAGTATTGCCCGGCTGCAAATGGAATGCCGTCAATATACCGAGGAGGAGATCGGGAAATGGATCGGCAGATATAGAGACGGCAGTATCTATGCTTCCGAGTACCGGAAAGAACTCATCGACACATTCGTAAATTCCGTTCATATTTACGACGAAAAGCTGATCCTTACATACAATTACAAGCCCGGCAGTCGGACACGGGGGTTTCAGGAGATCGAAACAACGCCGCAGTCTGCCCTGACCGGAACATACCGACCGACGCATAGCCCCGAAATCGAACGATTTCGGGGCTTTTTGCCGGGTGGGTTTTCCGACGCTTTGATGCCGAACGTAACGAGGCAAGGCTTACGCTCAGGCGTCAACTCCTTCAAATTGCTCCAAATGCTTCAGAAGTTGTGTTTCTTCCCGATCGTAACTCCGGTAGGCGCTTATACCGGAATAGCAGAGAAGAGCCAGAAACCTCCAGCATCTTCCCGAAATCGCAAGCGGACTCTCTGCGATCAGACCCGTGATTGCAAGCACACTCCAAATGATGCTCAGAGTGTCAAGTGTGGCGATGAGCAGCGCGATGATCCAGTGCCCTATGCGCGCAAAGGCTTTCTTTTGCTGCACACGGTAGAGCCTGTTGATATAATCTTCTTTTCCCATGTCACGTCCTCCCGGCACTTTTTACTTATCTCCATTATAACCTGTCAAAAGAAAAAGTCAATGATCGGTTTTATCCGGTAGGCACCGGCTGCGCCATTCGGCATAGAATGGGCGCAGGAGGAGTGATTTATGGATATATATGACGCCAAAGCGGTGCGTGCCGTCTGGGCACGCGTTCGGCCGGAGTCCGTCGGCGACTGTAATACACCGCAGGAGGACGGGCTGGCGCTTTTGCGCAGTGCAATAGAAGCGGAGCGCGCAAGTATTTGTGCCTATTGTTCCTTGCGGTCGCTGCTGCCGCAGTTTGGCGGCGTGATCGACACAATCCTTTGCGACGAACGCCGGCATCTGCGCGAGCTGACCGCGCTGGTATACCTGCTGACAGGGATGCGAGAGGGGCTGCAGACATCTCGGCTTGAACGGGGAAAAAACGCCTGCGCCGCGTTGCGCGAGGCCTATTGCGGCGAATTGAAGGCGGCAAAGGGGTATGACGCAATGGCGGAGGCTTTGCCGGAACAGGCGCAGATGCTGCGCGCCGCTGCCGTAGACGAACGTCGCCATGCCTGCATGCTGCACCGCCTGATGACAAAACTGATGCAATAAAAAGGAGCGCTGCCGGGAAAACCGGCGGCGCTCAGTATTTGCGTGGAATCTCTGTCTGTGTTTATCTTATCACGATTTTGCGGAAATACAAGCGGTAATTTTCACCAACCGGCTTCGACACTTTCGATAGCGGCATACCGGAGCGGAGTTGTCAGAGCTTATGCACGCGCAGCGCGCGGATGGCGTTGAGAACTGCCAGAATCATCACGCCTACGTCGGCGAAAATTGCAGCCCACATATCGGCAATGCCCAGGGCGCCGAGACCCAGACAGGCAAATTTGACGACCAGCGCCAATACGATGTTCTGGTATACGATGCCGATGCATTTGCGAGAAATTCGGATGGCCTTGGCGATCTTCATGGGATCGTCGTCCATCAGCACGACGTCGGCTGCTTCAATGGCAGCGTCCGAACCCATTGCACCCATCGCGATACCGATGTCCGCACGGGTCAGTACGGGCGCGTCGTTGATGCCGTCGCCCACAAAGGCGAGCTTTGCCTTTTCGGGCTTTTCACGCAGCAGCGTTTCGACCTGACGTACCTTGTCGCCGGGCAGCAGCTCGCTGTAGACCTCGTCGATTCCAAGCCCCTCCGCGACCCGTTCGGCCACACGCTTTGCGTCGCCCGTGAGCATTACGGTCTTGCGTACGCCGGCGCGCTTCAACGCCTCAATGGCGGCTTTGGAATGCGGCTTTACAATATCCGAGATCACGATATGTCCGGCGTACTTGCCGTCAATGGCGATGTGGACAATTGTACCGACGCTGTGGCAGTCGATATAATCGATCTGCTCCAGCTCCATGAGCTTGCCGTTGCCCGCCAGAACGATGCGGCCATCCACCGTGGCACGGATGCCTTTGCCGCCGATTTCTTCAATGTCGGTTACGCGGCTGCGGTCAATGGGCTTGCCGTGCGCCTTTTGCAGGCTCTTGCTGATCGGGTGCGACGAGGCGCATTCGGCCAGCGCCGCATATTCCAGAAGCTGCTCGTCCGTCAACGGACTGTGATGTACGCCGCTGACCTCAAACACGCCCTGCGTCAGTGTCCCGGTCTTGTCAAAGACAACGCGGTCAACCTGAGAAAGCGCTTCCAGGTAGTTGGATCCCTTGACGAGGACACCTTCTTTGCTTGCGCCGCCGATTCCGGCAAAAAAGCTCAGCGGAATGGAGATGACCAGCGCACAGGGACAGGAGATGACGAGGAAGGTCAGCGCGCGGTAGATCCACATCTCCCACTGTGCGGCAGAGCCGAGCAGGAGTGAGACCAGCGGCGGCAGCACGGCCAACGCCAGTGCGCCGTAGCAGACGGCCGGGGTGTAAATACGTGCAAATTTGGAGATAAAATTCTCCGATCTGGACTTGTGCGAGCTGGAATCCTCCACCAGCTCCAGAATTTTTGATACGGTGGACTCGCCGAATTCCTTTGTGGTGCGGATACGCAGTACACCGGTCATATTGATACAGCCGGAAATCACCTCATTGCCCTCGTGGACGTCGCGCGGCAGGCTCTCACCGGTCAGTGCGCTTGTGTTCAGGCTCGATACACCCTCCAGGACAACGCCGTCGATCGGGACCTTCTCTCCGGGCTGTACGACAATGACGCTCCCGACCGGTACCTCGTCCGGATCGACCTTTTCCAGAGCGCCGTCGCGTTCCAGATTGGCGTAGTCCGGGCGGATGTCCATCAGGGCGCTGATGTTGCGGCGGCTTTTACCTACGGCATAGCTCTGGAACAGCTCGCCGATCTGGTAAAAGAGCATAACGGAAATGGACTCGCTGTAGTCGCCGCTCTTCTCATAGATCGCCAGTGCGAAGGCGCCGACCGTAGCGACTGCCATCAGAAAGTTCTCGTCAAAAACGCGGCGGTTCAGGATGCCCTTACCGGCCTTTTTGAGGATGTCGTAACCGATGACAAGATAGGCGACGAGATAAAGCCCCAGCCGCACAAGCCCCGTCACGGGGGCAAAGTGCAGTGCGACCAGCATTGCTGCGGCAACGAGGATGCGCACGAGCATCTTTTTCTGTTTTTTGTTCATACCATCTGACCTCCTGAGCCTGTTCTGCCTGTAGCGGCAAAACAATTAAGCGTTCGTTTAATCATTGTGCCCGTAGTATAATCGGGCCGGCTCAAAAAATCAAGAGGTCGTTTTTGATGTCTGCCGTTTGGGACAAAAGCTCTGCCAAACGGGACAAAGGCGGACTCAGCCTCGGAATACCCGGCGGTTCAGACGTTCGAATGCTTCCTGAACCCGTGAGTACGGCAGTGCCAGATTCATGCGAATATGGCAGCCGCCGCCGAAGGGACGACCGTCCTGCCAGGCGACGCCGACGTCCCAGCCTGCTTTGAGCAGTGCATCCACGTCTGTGCCGTGTGTGCGGCACCACTCCGTGCAGTCAAGATAGAGCATATAGGTGCCTTGCGGGCGCGGGGCGGATACGCCGGGGAAATGCGCGGCAATATAGTCCAGTGCGAAATCGATATTCCCGAAGAGCACCTGACGCAGTTCATCGAGCCACTGCTCGCCCTCCGGGCAGTACGCGCCGAGCAGCGCCTCCATTGACAGGACATTCATGGAGTTATAGTGTGACAGTGCGGAGGTTTTTTCCAGCCTGGCGCGCAGCCATGGGTCATAGACGATGTGGTAGCTGCCGACCAGACCGGCCAGATTGAAGGTCTTTGACGGCGCGTAAAGCGCGATGGTGCGCCGCCGTGCATCGTCCGAGACGGACTGGGTTGGAATGTGCTGCACGCCCGGGCGGGTCAGATCCGACCAGATTTCGTCGGAGATTACGTAGACGTTATACTTTTCAAACAGCGCCATGCAGCGCTCCAGCTCTCCGCGCTCCCAGACGCGGCCGGTCGGATTGTGCGGACTGCAAAGGATGGCGGCGTGAATGTCGCGTTTGCGCAGCAGATGCTCCATGTCGTCGTAGTCCATACGCAGCAGGCCGTTCTCGTCGGCGCGGAGCGGCGAATACACAAGTCGGTAGCCCGCATCGCAGACGGCGTGTGTAAAGCCAATGTAGGTGGGGCTGTGGACAAGCACCTCGTCGCCGGGACTGCAGATGATCTGGAGTGCACTGACAACACCGCCGAGCACGCCGTTTTCGTAGCCGATGTGTTCCGCCTTCAGACCGGTCACGCCGTTGCGCGTACTCTGCCAGCGGATGATGGCGTCATAATAGGCATCCGGCGTAAGGAAATAGCCGAAGGCGGGGTGCTGCGCACGGCGAATGATCGCCTCCTGCACGGTCGGAACGGTAGGGAAGCTCATGTCTGCGACCCACATGGGGATCAGGTCGAAGCCGTCCTTCGGGGCTTCGGGTGTAAAACCGGGATGCTGTCCGGCACCGTCTACCGCAAGCGCGTTCGTGCCGCGGCGGTCGAGAACGGATGTAAAATCAAATTTCATAGTATGTCTCCTGCGCAAAATGGAGCCGCGCTTCGCGCACATACAGCGCAGCATTGTCGGCGGTGCTGCGGCAGACACGCGCGGCATCTTCTCCTTCGTAGATTTTTATGACCTTAGCGGGAACGCCGACAATGAGACTGTGCGGCGGGAACACCTTGTTTTCCGTGACAAGTGCGCCCGCGCCGACAATGGAGCCTTCTCCGATGACGGCGCCGTTGAGCACGGTGGCATTCATGCCGATCAGCACATTGTTTTCCACCGTACAGCCGTGCAGCACGGCGTTGTGGCCGACGGTGACGCCCTCTCCGAGCGTCAGGGGATGTGCTTCGTCGCAGTGCAGGGTACAGTTGTCCTGCACATTACTGCGCGCGCCGATGACGATGCGGTTGCAGTCGCCGCGCACAACGGCGCCGTACCAGACGGAGCTTTCCGCGCCGAGCACGACGTCGCCGAGCACTGTCGCATTTTCCGCAACAAGCGCCGTGGGGTCCGCTGCGGGCAATTTGCCCGCGATTGCCCGGACCATCTTAAAACGAAACGGTGAGCTGCATTTTAAAACGCTCCTCACCATAGACCGCGTGCGGAATGTCCTTGGGCATGATAAGCGTCTGCCCTGCACCGAGCAGGAAGACTTCTCCGCCGACAGTGAAACGACCGGTACCGTCAAGTACCGTGACCATTGCGTCGCCGCCGGCGGCGTGGGTCGAGATCTCCTCGCCCTTGTCGAAGGCGAAGAGTGTCATGCTTACAAGGCTGTTCTGGACGAGTGTTTTGCTGACGATCTGCCCGGGCTGGTACTCGACCAGCGTGCCGAGCTGCAAAACGGCGGATTTTTCGATGTTTTTATACATGAGTTCTTCTCCTTTGTTCAACGCACAGAGGCTCCTGTGCGGTTTTTGCGATTATAGTTTTTCCTATGGAAGGGCAGACATTCGCCCAAAACCGGACGGGCTAGTTGATTGAGAATTCGCCTTGCTCCAAAAGTGCGGCGATCTCACGGCGCAGCGCCTCGGGCAGGGTCTCCGCTGAGCCGATCTGCTCTGCAGCTGCCTGCTGCGCCTGACGCAGGACCTCCGTATCCTGTGCAAGGTTGGCCATGCGGAACACGGGCAGGCCATGTTGTCGGTTGCCGAAAAAGTCGCCCGGCCCGCGCAGCTTCAGATCTTCCTGCGCGATGGCAAAACCGTCCGTGCTGTGCACGAGCACGCGCAGCCGTGCCATTGTCTCCGGGCTACGGTTTTCCGACACAAGCACGCAGTATGACTGTGCGCTGCCGCGGCCGATGCGGCCGCGAAGCTGGTGGAGCTGCGAAAGACCAAAGCGGTCGGCGTTTTCCACAAGCATCAACGTTGCATTCGGCACATCTACGCCAACCTCAATCACGGTTGTGGCGACAAGAAGGTCATATTCGCCCGCTGCAAATGCAGTCATAATCTGCTCCTTCTCGTTTGCATGCAGGCGGCCGTGCAGCAGCGCCACCCGCAGCTCCGGAAAGACGCGCCGGCGGAGTGTTTCGGCCCACTGGCTCGCGGCCTTGACCGATTCGTCTCCGTCGTCTTCGATGGCAGGGCAGACAATAAAGCTCTGGTGCCCCTCCTCGGCCTGACGCCGCACAAAGGCGTTGAGGCGTTTGCGGTAGCTTTCGTCGACGAGAAAGGTCTGCACCGGCTTGCGGCCGGGCGGCAGCGCATCGATGACCGACACCTCCAGATCACCGTAAAGAAGCAGCGCCAGGGTGCGGGGAATGGGCGTTGCCGACAGCAGCAGAAGATGCGGCCGGTCGCCCTTAGCCAGCAGCGCCGCACGCTGTGCTACGCCGAAGCGATGCTGCTCGTCGGCAATGACCAGCCCCAGACGGGAAAACCCGGTCGATTCGGTCAAGAGCGCGTGCGTACCGATTACAAGCCCGAGCGTACCATCTGCCAGTGCTGCACGCAGCGCCGTTTTTTTCTGCGGAGAGAGCGAACCGACCAGCAGGCCGCAGCGCACGCCAAGCCGCTCAAACAGAGGCGCGAGCCGCTCATAGTGCTGCCGTGCGAGAATCTCCGTCGGTGCCAGAAGCGCCGTCTGATATCCGTTTACGGCGGCACACCACGCGCTTGCTGCCGCCACAACGGTCTTGCCGCTGCCGACATCGCCGAGCAGCAAACGGCTCATTTGTCGTCCGGAACCGAGATCGGAGAGTATCTCATCCAGCGCGCGCTGCTGTGCGGCGGTCAGAGAGAAGGGGAGCGCTTTGTAAAATGTCGGCATCTCCTTTGCCGAGAAGAGCGCTGCACCGTGTGCGCTGCGCCTGTCGCGCAGCAGCATGAGCGCCGCAGAGAACACGAAAAACTCCTCAAAGGCCAACCGACGGCGCGCCTGCATCAGCAGCTCCGCGCTCTGCGGATTATGGATCTGGCTGATCGCTTTCTGCGCAGACAAAAGGCCGTATTTTTCCTCGGTTTCGCATGGGAGCCGCTGCGGATATTCCGCCGCGCACAGACGCAGTGCTCCGGCAACGGCCTGCATGACCATTTTGTTTGTCAGCCCTGCCGTCAGAGAATAGATCGGAACAATGCAGCGTGTGACCGTGCCGGCCTCACCCGGCGCTTCAAACAGCGGGTTTGTCATGGCGTAGCCGAGGTAGTCGCCTGCCAGCGTGCCATAGAAACAGTAGGTCTCTCCGCGCTGAAGTCGGGAGGCGGCATAGGGCGCGTTAAAAAACGTCAGATTCAGCCGCGCGGTGTGGTCGGCGACGGTCAGCTTTGTCAGCTCCAACATTCGCTGCCCCGGCTTGGGGATGCGGTGGGTCTGCGGCGTGGTAACGACGGAGGCGATAAAACAGGCCGGCTTGTCCACCTCCAGCTCGCAGATCGGCACAAGCCGCGTGCGGTCATCGTAGTCGCGCGGATAAAAGCGCAGAAGCTCGCCTACGGTTTGAATGCCCAACCGGGCAAACAGCTCCGCGCGTTTTGCACCTACGCCGGGCAGCACGGTAACGGGATCGTTTTCGTGCGACATGACAGACCTCCCTGAAATTGTGTGTATGCGATCCCGTACGGCTTTTTCATTGCCGGGAGCACCGCATGGGCGGCGGCACGCCCCGTCGAGCGACGGGGCGTGCCGACCACCCTGTTTTTATTATAACGCATTTAAGGGGAAATGGCAACAAAAAAGCAAAAGCCTGACGGACATGTCCGTCAGGCGGAAAAACTTCCGGTTTTGCTTTACGCCATCGCGTTCATCTTCACGGTCATGCTGCTCTTTTTGCGGGCGGCATTGTTCTTGTGAAGGATTCCCTTGTTGACGGCCTTATCAACAGCGACAACGGCTGCCTTGTAGGCGACGTCAGCCTGAGCGCGGTCGCCGGCGGCGACGGCGGCGTCGAACTTCTTGATGGTGGTCTTCAGCGCAGACTTCGCCATCTTGTTCTGCTCATTCGCAGCACGGGAAAGTAAGACTCTCTTCTTTGCGGACTTGATGTTGGGCACGGATTCCACCTCCTTGCGATATCTTCTCCGGAAACCCGGACGATTTTATCTTCACGCAGAAATACATTATAGCCTTGTCCCGCAATAAAAGCAAGCGTTTTTTTCTCTTTTTTGCAAAAAATTTTGCGTTTTTTGAAAAATCGGGAATGCTAGGCAAAAAGGAGGCGCTAAGAATGACCGTTCGAACCGACCTTGCTGCCGAGGCAAGGGCACTTTTTGAGAAAAACGCAGATGAGACGACACGTCTTGAGGGGGTTTGCGCGCGTCGGCGAGAGCTGCGCGGCGCGGCGCTTGAACGTGTGGAGATCCTCGACGAACGCGGAGAACGGGCGCTCGGAAAACCGCGCGGGCGCTATGAAACGGTGGAATTTGATCCGCTGACCTACGATGTGCCGCAGCTCTCGGCGCTTTTGGCGCGCCGACTGCGACTGATGCTCGCGGTTGACCGCAATGCGTCGGTATTGCTGGTCGGCCTGGGGAACCGCGCGGTGACACCCGATGCACTTGGACCGGAAACGGTTGGCCGCGTGTTTCTGACACGGCATCTTCTGGAGCATCTGCCGGAGCAGTTTTCCGGCTGCCGCCCGGTCAGTGCGATCTGCCCCGGTGTACTTGCTACGACGGGCATGGAATCTGCCGAGCTGGTACGCGGCGCCGTAGCGTATGCAAGGCCCGAATGTGTGATTGCCGTCGATGCGTTGGCTGCTGCTGCGCCGGAACGTCTGTGCAGAACGGTGCAGCTTTCCGATACGGGCATCAGCCCCGGCTCCGGTGTAGGGAACCATCGTGCGGCGCTGACGCGGCAGACGCTCGGTGTCCCCGTGTACGCCCTCGGCATTCCGACCGTTGCCTCGTCCGGCGTCTTCGGCGGTGCCGGAGATATGATCCTCACGCCGCGCGACATTGACGCGCAGATTCGGCAGTCGGCGCATCTGCTGGCGGCGGCGCTCAACCGTGTGCTGCACCCGCAAATATCCGACAGTGAGCTGACGCGTTTTTTGCCGATTTCTTGAAAATGCGTTATGTAAACACGGTATTCAGGGGATGTATTTTTTTCAATCCGAGGGGGCTGTGCAAAACTCTGTGCATTGTGTGCAAAACTCGCGTAGAGACGATGAATGCGCACTTTTCCCGCTCTGAATACACGGATGCATGTACCGTATATGAATGAATATTGAATGGATATGCTGTTTCATAATTTTTCCCGCCCTCGAATAATTATGAATTATGTAAACAAAACGACGGAAAAAACAGGTGAAAAAGTTCGTAAAACCCGGAAATGGGTCGAATACTGACGCAAGGATGGATGAATTGCCTGTAAGGACGCGGCGTAGAACGGATATTTCCGGGGAATACTGCTTGCATGATGCGCGGAAGCGTGCAGAAAACGGAGGATAGAACAATGCAGGGCAAGGTGGAAATCTGCGGCGTGAACACGGCACGCCTGAAAACCCTGAGAAACGATGAGATGGACGTACTGTTTGCGCGTGCGCGGCGGGGAGACGAGGCGGCACGGCAGGCGTTGATCGAGGGGAATCTTCGACTGGTGCTGTCGGTGATCCAGAAGTTTATGGGACGTGGAGAGAACCCGGACGATCTGTTTCAGGTCGGTTGTGTCGGACTGCTGAAGGCCGTAGCACGCTTTGATTGCACGTTGGGGGTGAAGTTTTCCACTTACGGCGTGCCGATGATCGAAGGGGAGGTCAAACGCTTTCTGCGCGACTACGCTTCCATTCGCGTGACGCGCAGCCTGCGTGATACGGCTTATCGCGTGCTGCAGTGTAAGGAGGCGCTTGTTACGGAGCTGGGACGCGAGCCGACGCTGGAGCAGATCGCGCAGCGGTTGGAGCTGCCGGTGAAAAACGTCGTGGCGGCGATGGACGCCATTGCTGCGCCGGTATCTTTGTTTGATCCCGTCTACAGCGACGGCGGCGATCCGCTGACCGTGATGGATCAGGTGCGCGATACCAAAAATACCGACGAACAGTGGATGGAGCGCATCGCGCTGCGCGAGGCGGTCGGAACACTCGGCGCGCGGGAAAAACGGATCCTTGCACTGCGTTTTTTTGACGGGAAGACGCAGACGGAGGTCGCCTCGGAGATCGGTATCTCGCAGGCACAGGTCTCCCGGCTGGAAAAGAACGCGCTGTCCGCAATCCGCAAACAGCTTTGCAGTTAAAAAGAAGCCTTCCCGTACGGGAAGGCTTTGATTTTGCACTCTTTGCATGACAATCGTGCGCCCAACGGAGCGCGGATGCATTTTGCACGAAATGGTCTATACCGATTTTGTCGCAAGGAGGTGCTTTTCGTCCTTCTCCGGAATCGGTGTTCTCAACATTTTTAATTGCAGAGTCTTTCTCAACTTTATCTCCGTGAATTTCCATAACTTTCAGCGCGTCGCTATCCGTATAATAAAGCAATACCTTTTTGACTGGTAGTGCAAAATTGGATAGTGACCGATGACGTGACGTTGCCAAGTTGCTGCGCGGGTTGAATCCAACAAAGCAGACTCTTGCAAAAAGCTTTCTCCTGCGGTTGAGTGAGCGACGGTTGAGCTGGTGTTGGGATACCGCCATAAAAAGTCGAAGGCTGCGCCGGGCGGCGCAGCCTTCTTCTCTCTCATATTGCATTGTCGGAGACCGGTGTCTCAGATCAGATTTTCTTCCGTTTCGGGGTCAAACAGGTGGACAAGCGACGGGTCGAAGCGGAAATGCGCGGCGCTGCCGTTGCGCACGCGGTCAAGTGTCAGCCCAGCCGTTGGGATGATGCCGATCACATCCTGCCCGGCGACGGTCATGTGCAGATGCATTTCGCTGCCCATCATTTCCGAGACGTCGATCGTGGCGTCAAAGCCTTCGTCCGCCAGCTCCAGGTGTACGGGGCGGATGCCGACAATGACCTCCTGCGTGCCCTTGCCTGCCGCCTTGAGCGCGGCCTGCTGCGCTTCGGACAGCGCGATGCGTTTGCCCAACAGCTCGAGGGTATAGCTCCCGGCCTCGCAGATGAGCTTCGCGTTGCGGAAGAAGTTCATCTCCGGCGTACCGATAAAGCCGGCGACAAAGAGGTTGACGGGGTGGTTGAAAACCTCCTGCGGCGTGCCGATCTGCTGGACGCGGCCGTCGCGCATGATCACGATGCGGTCGCCGAGCGTCATGGCCTCGGTCTGGTCGTGGGTAACATAGACGAAGGTGGTATTGATGCGGCTGCGCAGCTTGATAATCTCCGCGCGCATTTCGTTTCTCAGCTTGGCGTCGAGGTTTGACAGCGGCTCATCCATCAGCAAAACCTGCGGGTTGCGCACAATGGCGCGGCCAATGGCGACACGCTGCCGCTGACCGCCGGAGAGCGCCTTCGGCTTGCGGTCGAGGTACTCCGTGATGCCGAGGATCTGTGCGGCTTCGTTGACCTTTTTTGCGATTTCATCCTTCGGAACCTTCTTGAGCTTGAGCGAGAAGGCCATGTTTTCAAACACGGTCATGTGCGGGTAGAGCGCGTAGTTCTGGAACACCATGGCAATGTCACGATCCTTGGGCGGCACGTCGTTGACCAGCCGGTCGCCGATGCGGAGCTCGCCGCCGGAGATTTCCTCCAGACCGGCGATCATGCGCAGCGTGGTGGATTTACCGCAGCCGGACGGGCCGACCAGCACGATAAATTCGCGATCCGCGATTTCCAGATTGAAATCGTCTACAGCCAGGACACCTTCCTCGGTGATTTTGAGTCTGGGAGCGGACGCTTCTTCATCCTTCTTCTTTTTCTTCTTCTTTTCGGTGTAGGGATAGACTTTCTTGATGTGTTTGAGCGATACGCTTGCCATAAATGACGGCCTTGGACGGGATGCCTCCGCACTCCCGGCCTCACGTCCGCCCGCGCCGGGGCGGCACGCCTTGCGGCAAGTCTCCACATTGCCGCACCGCAAGCCCTGCGGATGGGAAAACTCCTTTCGTGGCGGTCCGCGCTTGTTTGGAAACGTTTCCATTTCCGTGTGGAGCAAACGCGCCTACCTTAGTGACTCTATTTTAGCGGGAAAGACGGGCAAAGTCAAACCCGCACTTTCCACAAAATTCAACGGGATTTTTGCGCAAAACGACGAAAGCGGAAGAGCATCTTCTTCGTGGCGGGCGCATAGAATGGGAGGAGCAAGGAGCGTGATCGAATGAGCAACCGGTTTTCCAATCTGAAGTGCAAGGAGGTCGTCAATGTCTGTGACGGCTGCCGTCTGGGTTATGTTGCGGATGTAACGGTCGACCTGAAATGCGGGCGTATTCTGGCGCTCATCATCCCCGGACCCTGCCGCTTCTGCGGCATCCTCGGCAGACACGAGGACTATGTGATCCCCTGGGAGTGCATCCGTCAGATCGGAGATGATCTGATCCTTGTCGAGGGCAACGTGGGCGGTTTTTTGCATCCCCGCAGCCGCAAGGGACTTTTCTGACCGTTTCTCCGCCTTCACGGGTTTCCTGACGGCACAGGATGCCTTTCAAAACTCCGTTGAGCCTGCTGACCCATATCAGCGGGCTTTTTCACTTTTGCCGCAAAAGTGTGGGCGCATTTTTGCGGGAGGGTGACGTCCATAAACTTGCATCAACGGAAAATGAATGTAAAAATTATTTATGCGAATATCGCACAAAAATAGATGATAATAATTGTGAAAAATGATAGCATAAAAATGAGGTGGATTGTGTCGCAAAAGTGTGAGTTTTGCGGTATGATGCAATAAACGTCATGCTGGGGTCAAGTAAGAGATCGACGGATCCTGCATCGCCGGTACCGAGTGTTTCGGACGACACAGAGATTATGAAAGGAACTACGAATGAAAAAGAGTAATTTCAAACGCGTTCTTTCCCTGCTCCTGACGCTTGCGCTTATCCCAGCCCTTTCAAAAGCCGGGAGGCCCCTCGGGGCCTTCCGGCGAACCTATGCGCGGCGACGTTAAAAACGATGCTTGCGTTTCGCAATGACAGGAGGTATAATGGTAATAGAAAGTTTTGGTAGGAGGAATGCTCGAGTGAATACACGAATCTGCCCCGAACCGTGCCTCCTGCTTGAGGCCATGGAGCTGGTCTACTCTTTTGTGAATCAGTCGGCGCCGGAGCAGCTTGCCGGTACGGGGGAATTCGCCATTCCGCTGGCCGACGTAACGGCGATTCGTGACGCCGCCTGCGGCGATCTGGACCGCGGCAGCGATATTGTGCAGTTCTTTTTTCACCCGATCTCATCAAACCGTGTTTCGCGCGGACATGGCAGGGAGCTGTGCATTGCCAGTCATATTCTTTACGGAAATCTGACCTCACCGGCCCCGGATCCGGATTGTCTGGCTCAGAGCCTGTTGGATTACTGGAACGCCATTCAACGGCCCTATACCGTAGCGGAAATGGACAGTCATTGCCTTTCCATTGATACGGCTGCGCCGGGTCAGCAGACTCCGCTGTCGCGCGAGCTTTCCAAACTGCCGGTCTCTGCCGAGGCGCAGAACCAACTGATGGATGTCATCTACAACTACGAGCAATATCTGCGCTGGCTGGTAGACCTTTTGCGGCCGGTCACGAGAAGGCTCGCCCCGCTGCTTGCACCGTGGGTTGAGCGTACGGGCCCGCTGCTGGGCCGTTGGGAGGCCTTCTTTCGCGGACCGGAGGGCGACGAATTCTTTACGAAGCGTCTTGGCCTGAACGGGATGCAGTGCGAGCACCTGGAGGTGGCGCTGCGCTACTTCCCCCAAAGCGGCGGCTATGTAAAGGCACTTGCTCCGGTCGGATCGGCCTGCTGTCTGCTTGGACTCTGTCTGAACATCGGTACGGCGGAGAAAAGACCCGACTGCAGCTTTTCGGAGAAGGAGAACGCCGCGCTGCGTCTGCTGGCAAATACCGACCGTGTCGCCATGCTTCAGGCAATGACGGACTCTGCAAAGACCGGGCAGGATCTGGTGCGCGAGCTGGGTCTGCATTCCGGCGCGGTGTTCCGGGATCTGAATAATATGATCGGCGCCGGTTTGATCAACCGTGAGGTGATCGACGGAAGAAATAAATACCGGACGAACACCGCCGCCATCCGCCGCCTTTCGCAGCGGATGCTTCAGGTTCTTGACGACCGGTAGCGCACGGCACGCCGAAGCAGCACTCCAGTCACAGTTGCGGCTGGGGTGCTGCTTTCAAACGACACCCGTTTAGCACACGACGGAAAACGGATTCTCACCGGATACGGCCGTATGTCCGTATGCATTGCTGCCGTTGCGTATATGCCGTCCGCCCTCGCCGGAGCGGGTAAAGCTCCTGAAAACAACCGAAAAAAGTCCGAAAAAACCGAAAAAAACACTTGCAAAGCGGGAACACTTCCGATATAATAGTACGGCGCGGATTCCGCGACAATATTCAGTCCACACATTCCCGGATTTTCCGTCCCAGTGCCGCTCTGCGGTGGACGGGGGAGAGGAGGGGAATGGCGGTCAAAACGAAAAGGAGTAACAACAAAATGGCAGTCGTATCCATGAAGAACCTGCTCGAGGCCGGCGTGCATTTCGGTCATCAGACCCGCCGCTGGAACCCCAAAATGGCGCCCTACATCTACACGGAGCGCAACGGCATCTATATTATCGACCTTCAGAAGACCGTGAAGAAGATCGAAGAGGCCTACAACTTCGTCCGTGAGCTTGCAGCCAACGGCGAGAGCATCCTTTTTGTCGGCACGAAGAAGCAGGCACAGGATGCCATCAAGGAAGAGTCCGAGCGTGTCGACCAGTATTATGTCAACGCCCGCTGGCTTGGCGGTATGCTGACCAACTTCAAGACCATGCGTACCCGTATCGACCGTCTGGCACAGCTGCGCAAGATGCAGGAGGACGGCACTTTCGCTATGCTTCCCAAGAAGGAAGTTATCAAGCACGAGGGCGAGATCGCGAAGCTCGAGAAGTATCTCGGCGGCGTGAAGAACATGAAGAAGCTCCCCGGCGCTCTGTTTATCGTTGACCCCCGCAAGGAGCGCAACGCTATTGCCGAGGCCCGCAAGCTGCACATCCCCATCGTTGCAATCGTCGATACCAACTGCGATCCCGATGAGATCGACTATGTGATCCCCGGCAACGACGACGCCATCCGCGCCATCCGCCTGATCGTCGCCACTATGGCCAACGCCGTGCAGGAAGGCCGTCAGGGTGAGGCGAACAATGAGGTTGCCCCCGCCGAGGCTGCTGAAGCCCCCGCGGCCGAGGCTGCTGAGTAAGAAACCTGCCGTGCCCGCCAAGCGATTGACGGGCACTTTCCAAAACAAATGAACGGAGGAAATATAATATGGCATTTACTGCTGCTGATGTAAAGAAACTGCGTGAAATGACCAATGTCGGTATGATGGACTGCAAGAAGGCTCTGACCGAAAGCGACGGCGATATGGATAAGGCAGTCGAATGGCTGCGCGAGAAGGGTCTGGCGAAGGCGGCCAAGAAGGCCGGACGTATTGCAGCCGAAGGCATGGCCTATGCTACCGTGTGCGAAAAGTGCGGTGTCGGCGCTGTTGTCGAGGTCAACTGCGAGACCGACTTCTGTGCGAAGTCCGCTCCCTTTGTGCAGTTTGTTAAGGATATCTGCCAGGTCGTTCTGGTCGATGCTCCCGCCGATGTCGAAGCGCTCAAGGAGTGCAAGTACCCCGGCACTGAGCTGAAGGTCTCCGAGATCCTGCCCGAGAAGGTTATGTCCATCGGTGAAAACCTCCAGATTCGTCGCTTTGCCCGGTTTGCCGAAAATACCAGTGTTGCCTATGTCCATGCCGGCGGCAAGATCGGTGTTTTGGTTAACCTCCAGGTCGAGGGCGGCATTGACGCCACTGTGATCGGTAAGGACATTGCCATGCAGATTGCTGCGCTCAACCCCCGTTTCTGGGACAAGAGTCAGGTCACGCAGGATGTGCTCGATGAGGAGAAGAAGATCCTGGTCGCACAGATGGATAACGATGAAAAGATGGCATCCAAGCCTCAGCAGGTTAAGGAGAAGATTGCAGCCGGCAGACTGAACAAGTTCTTCGAGGAGAACTGTCTGCTCCAGCAGGCGTTTGTTAAGGACGGCTCCGTGACCGTCGAACAGTATATCGCCGCTGCCGCGAAAGAGCTGGGCGGAAGTGTCAAGTTTGTTGATGCGGTTCGTTTCGAGAAGGGCGAAGGCATCGAGAAGAAGCAGGAAGACTTCGCTGCCGAGGTTGCCAAGCAGATGAATCAGGGCAAGTAATTGCCTGCGAAAAAGTGCCTCCCGTTGGGAGGCACTTTTTTAATCCCCTGCTCCGGTTCACGGCATACAGGGAGCAAGGCGGTATGACAATCCAAATTAGCCAAACCCTGCGGGACTACCGCTGCTGTTTTCAGCCGGCGAACCGTTTTGATTATTCCAACAGATCCTCTATGAGCCGGAGGACATGCTCTCGACGCCGATGATCCAGCCGGTCGATGGCCTGTAGAAGCTCTGCCGACTGCTGCGGCTCGGACAGGCGTTCGTCAAAAAAAGCCTGCGGCGTGACACCGAGGTACTCACAAATATAGAAAAAGCCAACCATGGAGGGAAAAGCATACCTGTTTTCAATTTTATTGATGTAACTCTCACTTTGTCCAAGCGACAGACTCATATCCCGCGCTGAGACACCCTTCTGCATTCGAAGCTGCGCCAGTCGTTCGGAAAACCATTTCTGATAATCCATCGTTCCACCTCCGTACACATATAGTATAAATCCGTGTGGAAACATTATCGGGGAAAATAATTCCCTATTTTTCTTGACGCGAATAATATAAGGATATATAATGAAGGAGGTCGAGAAATGACGGATATAAGTGTTACGGAGGAAGGGAAATGGGAGGAGTATGGGCATCCTGGTATCTGGCAGTGGGAATTCTGTTTATGCTGGCGACTGCCGTATGCGTTGTATGGCAGAGCTATTATGAACGCAGGAGAAAGAGGAGAAAAGGACGTGAAGCCGGACGGGAAACGCCAAAGCAGGAGTCGGATTGATTCGGACGGAGAGTACGGAACTACCGGCAAACAAATAGTGTGATATCCGCGCCCTGCCCGGGGCGCGGATATCTGATTCTTTGGTGAGAATCCGGATGTGATTATCCAAAAACTTCAAGGGTTTTGCGGAATTCGGTCACAATTTCTTGACAAATTGCCGTCCGTTTTCTATACTTAAATAAGAATCATACGGGAGGAACGGAAGTTATGGACACCTGTTTGCTTGTTTTAGCCGGTGTAATGGTACTGATGCTCATGCTCTGTGCGGCATGGCGCTGGCGGCATACGGCCAGCCGTTGTATTTCCTGCGTTTTGCTTGGTATTTTTTTCGGAACCTTTTTCATGGTGCTGCCGACGGCATGGTATTCTGACCCTGCGCAGGTGTATTCGCCGCTGCGCTTCCGGCTGCTCTCCGCGTTGCTGCACAGCCTTAAGACGCTTGGCGGGCGTCAGAGCATCACGCAGTATGAGTCCATAGCGCTGTACGGCGGCTGGAAAACCGCCTATATTGCTCTGAACTATCTGATGACGGCCTGCGCGCCGATCATTACCTCCAGCCTGATCCTATCCTGCTTCGCAGATATGGGAGAAAAGCTGCGTTATGTGCTGCACCCGGGCGGTGACTGTCATGTGTTCTCCGAGCTGAATGCGAATTCTCTGCGGCTTGCCGAGGGGCTTCGGAAAAAACGCAGCGGCGTTCTTGTATTCTGTGATACAAAGAGCGCCGATGCGGCGCTTATTACGCAGGCCAAGCGCTTGGGCGGTATTTGCCTGTATCAACCCATCACGGACTTCGGCGTTTCCGGCTTTCACAGGCACTACACCTTTTATCTGATTTCAATGCGCGAGGAGGAAAACATCGCACCGGTGCGCAGGATACTTGCGCGGCACAGCGCCGTAGCAGAGGGAAAGCTCACTGTTAATGCCTTTGCGAGAAGCGGCGCTTCCATCTGTGTGGCGGAGGAACAGCCGGCGGGCAATGTCCGGGTGCGGTTTCTCGATGAGGTGGCTCTGTTCTGTGACCACCTGCTGTTTCGCTACCCGCTGTATACGCTCCCCGAGGGACAGACGGAGATTTTCGGTCTTGTGATCGGCTGTGGCCGTACGGGTGAGCAGATGCTCCGCAGTATGGTCTGGGCGGGGCAGATTAATGGACTCTCCCTGAAGCTGCGCGGCGTGGATGTGGATCCGTCGGCCGCGTCACGCTTTTTTGCAGCCGGACCGGAACTGCGGCACTATGACTTGGATATCTTCGGCGGGGTGGATGCGTGCGGCGAGGAATTTCTGGAGCTTCTGGAGCGGGAAAAGCTCTATCAGGCGACCTACGTCGTCATTGCAACCGCCGATGACGACCTGAACATCGAGATCGCGACTCGTCTGCGTGCTGAAATGATCCGTCTTGGCGGTGAATTCGACCGGCCGGGGTCCAGAATATTCATGCGCGTGCGCGATGATGTGCGGGCGGAAAATCTGCGAACGGAGCGCAGCAGCTATTTGGAAAAGCGTAATATTCACATTTTTGGCGATAATGAGGAGCTGTTTTCCGAGCCGATGCTGCTTGATTCCAAGCTGGAACGGCTGACCTATGCGGTGGCACTGTCCTATCAGGGCGCCCTTGAATATCCGGAGGACAGCCCGGAATTCCGGGAAAGAGCGGAGGTGTGCAGCCAAGAGTTTTGGAAGAGCGAGTATAGCCGACGCTCATCGATGGCCGCGGCACTGCACATCCCTGCCAAGGTCTATGTGGCCCTTCGCGACAGCGGCTGCGGAGAGTCGGAGCGGGCGGAGGCGCTGAACGAGCTATCCGGACGCACTGCGGAGCTTTACGAAGAGGCACTGACAAAGGGCGGGGACAGATTGCTGGAGGCGCTGGGCGAGATGGAGCATGAGCGCTGGTGCGCGTTCCTGCGCAGCGAGGGTTGGCGTTCGACGGACCGGATGCTGCAATTTGCGGGACCGGCCAACGGCTACGGTGCGAAGTGGCCGCCAGCCAAGCTCCACGCGTGCCTGATTCCCTGGCAGGAGCTCAACGCATTGTCCGATACCCTGAACGAGGCGTTCCCAACGCGGGAGCGCAGAGATTTCCGATGGAACGATCTTGAGATTGTTCGCAGACTGCCACAGATGCTGCGGCTGAGCGGCGAGGCATCCACGGCGGACGTTTCCCGAAAACACGCCTTGAAACCCGTTCGCAGGCCGGCGCGACGACAGTGTCCGGCGCAGGCGGACACCAAAGCGAAGGAGGAGAAAGAACATGTTTGATGTAGCGGCTTACCAGACCAAACTCAGAGCCTCGCAATCGATCGCCGATTGCGAGAAGGTTCCCATGCCACCCTTACGCGACGACCAAAACTATGTGTTTATCAGTTATTCGCATCGCGACTACAAGGCGGTCTATTCCGACCTTGCGGTGCTTTACGCCGCGGGCGTGCGTTTTTGCTACGACCGGGAGGCGTTGCAGGCAGGCGTCCCGTGGGATGAGGATGTGCTGAATTATATCCGCAATCCGCGCTGCAGCGGCGTGATTTTCTTCCTCAGTCGCGATCTTTTTGCCAGCCGTTCCATTCAGACCGAGATTGAGATCGCAACGGATCTGCACGGGACGGGCGGCGGAGCAAAGAGCTACTTTTGCGTCAATCTGACGCAGCAGAAGCCCTCGCGTATTCTGATGTCCCTTGGTGCGCTGTCCGACGAGGAGCTGGAACGCTACGGGCTGGATACCGAGCGCATTGCGCTTCTGGCGCGTACCTTCTCCGACCGTGCGACCTATCTCAGCTTTGATTCGCCCAATCACGCGCGCGAGCTGATCGACGTGATCCGCGACCAGTTCAACGTGATGCCGGGCGCCTGCTTTGAGTTCCCGGAGGGCGTGTATGAAGGTGCGCTCCATGCGGGAAAGCGCAGCGGGCAGGGACGCTTTACGTTCCTCTCCGGCGATATCTATGAAGGCGAATGGCAGGACGATAAGCGCAGCGGTGAGGGGACGATGACCTTTGCCAACGGAAATCGCTATACCGGAAGCTGGCGCGATAACAAATGCAATGGCACTGGCACGATGTATTATGCCGACGGAGACGTCTATGAGGGCGAGTGGAAGGACGGAAAGCGCAGCGGCAAAGGCACACAACATCGTGCAAACGGGGATGTTTATGAGGGCGAGTGGAAGGATGACAAATTCAACGGACGTGGTATACTGCGCCTGACGGACGGTCGGGTATATGACGGTGATTGGAAGGCGGGCGCCTGGGACGGAAGGGGAGTTTTTACATGGCCGAGCGGACAACGCTATGAAGGGGAATTCCGGAGCGATACCGTATGTGGCTACGGCGTGATGCACTATGCCGACGGCCGCATCTACGAGGGCGAATGGAAGGACAACAAGTGGAACGGTCAGGGAAAGCTGACGCAGGCGGATGGCTCCGTCTGGCAGGGCGAGTTCCGTAACGGAGAGGCATGGACGGGGAAGGGACGCTGGACCTTTTACTTCAATGGCAAGCCGGCCGGGAACTATGACGGCGAGCTGCTTGAGGGCGACCCGGAGGGCTGCGGAAAGTGCTGTTTTCCGGGTGGTTCCGTTTACGAAGGTGAGTGGCGCCGGGGCGTGTTCTGCGGCAAGGGCTGTTATCGCTGGCCGAACGGCGGCTTCCATGAGGGCGAGTGGCGCGACAATCTCCCGAACGGGCAGGGTATCCGCCATTGGGCGGACGGTACCGTCTATGAGGGCCAATGGCATGACGGCGTAAGAGAGGGATTCGGAAAAGAGCGCTGTGCCGACGGCAACACCTACGAGGGCGAGTGGCGCGACAATCTCCAGAACGGACAGGGCACCCGCCGTTGGGCGGACGGTGCTGTCTATGAGGGCCAATGGCGTGATGGTGCAAAAGAGGGATTCGGAAAAGAGCGCAATGCCGACGGCGACACCTACGAGGGGGACTGGAAAGACGGCAAATGGGACGGACAGGGCGTTTTCTGCTGTACGAACGGCGAGCGCTATGAGGGTCAATGGCGTGCCGGTCGGAGAAACGGCTTCGGAAAGATGCATTTCGCAGACGGCACGGACTATGAAGGCGAGTGGAAGGACGGACAGCCAAACGGACACGGGATTCTTTATGTTTCACAGGAATACAGGTATATAGATCCCATTGCAAAGCCGGAGTATGACGAACCAGGTCAGGTGTACCGCGTGAGCTGCGAGGGTGAATTCCGAAACGGGATTCCGTCCGGGCCGTGCTGTCTTACGATCCCCGACGTGATGAAGATGCTTGGCCGCTGGGAGGGCGGTCTCCCGGTCGGGAAGGTACGGATCTTTTATGACGGCAACGCGTCATATGAGGGGGAGCAGGTCAATCTGCAGCCCCATGGAAAAGGGCTTTACATCACGTCGGATTATTACTGGATTCTGGGCACCTTTGAACGAGGCAAGCTTGTCGAAGGTCAATTCATCGAGCCGAATGCAAATCTGCTTTCGAAAGACGAGGCGCTGCAGGATAAAATGATAAAGGATTCGCTTTTGGATGACCTGGCGAAACGAGGCGGGCAGCTTTAACTGAGTCGAGGGGACGAAAAATGGGACTGCCTCACACAGAGGCAGTCCCATTTTCAGAAGAACAGCTTTGCTGTCAGCGCGGCGACCAGAAAGCCCGTCAGATCGGCGATAAGCGCAGCCGGGATCGTGTAGCGCGTTTTGCGGATGCCTGCCGCGCCGAAGTAGA
This sequence comes from uncultured Oscillospiraceae bacterium, assembly GCA_934654755.1. Classification (GTDB taxonomy): domain Bacteria; phylum Bacillota; class Clostridia; order Oscillospirales; family Oscillospiraceae; genus JAZOXB01. Next base: position 52,028 of record CAKUGQ010000006.1, read on the forward strand.
CGGAAATGGTGTAAAACGTTGTTTCCGTGCTGCCCAGCATGATGGCTGCCGTGCGGCCGATCAGGGAATCGGCGCCGTACGTCTGCATCAGCTCTGCGCCGACGGCCAACGCCGCGCTGCCGGAAAACGGGCGCAGAAGCACCAGCGGCAGCGTTTCGGCAGGCAGGCCGACGGCATTTGCCACCGGCGTGAGGAAGCGTGTCAGCACCTCCACGGCACCGGAAGCGCGCAGCATGGAAACCGCGCTCAGCAGCACGACGAGTGCCGGAACGATGGATGCAAGAAGGCGCAGTCCATCGGCGCCGCCTGCGAGCAGAGCAGGGTAGACATCGCGGCGCTTTGTCAGCGCGGCCAAGGCGACGGACAACATCAGCAGCGGGATCAGATAGTCAACCACGCCGTCTCCTTTTGCGCAGCAGCAGCGCCGCAGCGACACCCGCCGAGACGGAGCAGACGGAGGTCAGCCAGACAGCGGGCAGAATATCGAACGGCGCCTGTGCGCCGGCCGCGGCGCGGACGGCCGCTACGGTTGTGGGCAGAAGCTGGATGGAGGCGGTATTGATTACGATCAGAAGGCACATTTCGTCCGTCGCCTCATGGGTACCGCCGGCAAGAACCTGCATCCGCTTTACGGCAGCGGTGCCGAGCGGTGTAGCGGCATTACCGAGACCGAGCAGATTGGCTGAGACATTTGCACTCAGATAACCGAGTGCCTTGTCATCATGACCGGCCTGCGGAAACAACCTGCCAAGAATCGGCCGCATCAGCCGTGCGAGCAGCGCCGTCAGACCGGCCTGCTCCATCAACCTTGCTACGGCACTCCAGAGACATAGGGATCCCGCAAGTCCCAGCGCCAGCGTAACGGCATTTTGCGCGCCCTCCATAGCGGCAGCGCTCAGATTTCCGTTGCCTGTCAGCAGCGATGCACCCAGTGCCAGCAACAGCATTCCAGCCCAAATTGCACCCATCAGCATGGACATCCCCCCGAGTCAGAGCTTATGTGCAAAAACCTGCTTTATGACTGCTTGACAGATTTCGACAGCATGATATAATTGTAAAAAAAGAAGGGGGGAGCCTGTGAAAATGAACGGAATACACCGCCGTGTGGATGAATTGGGACGAATCGTACTACCTGTTGAAATGCGCCGCAGTTTGGGTATTGCAGAACGGGATTTGGTTGAAGTTCGTCTCGAGGGAGAGAGCATCCTGCTCCGTAAGAGCAGCAAAAGCTGCGTTTTTTGCGGCTCGGAGCGAGGACTGCTGCCGTATCGCGGGAAATACCTTTGTATGACCTGCTTACAGACCGTTTGGAAGGAAAACGGAAAATAAAAGCGTATGGCTGCCGAAAACCGGTGCCTGCCGTCGTCCGTCCCTTTACGTCAAACAAGAAGCCGCCTCCATAGGAGGCGGCTTCTTGTTTGGTTTACGCCTTATCGTTGCAGCCGAGGACGTCAATGATCTTGTGCTTGACGAGCTGCTTGATGTTCTCACGCGCAGGCTTGAGATACTGACGCGGATCAAAATGATCCGGATGCTCCGCAAAGTACTTGCGGATTGTGCCGGTCATGGCCAAACGCAGGTCGGAGTCGATGTTAATCTTGCACACGGCCATACGCGCCGCCTCACGGAGCTGATCCTCCGGAACGCCGATGGCGCCGGGCATCGCACCGCCGTAGGTGTTGATCATCTGCACATATTCCTGCGGGACGGAGGAAGAACCGTGCAGCACGATCGGGAAGCCGGGCAGACGCTTTTCTACCTCCTTCAGAATGTCGAAGCGGAGCTGGGGCTTGGTGCCGGGCTTGAATTTATATGCACCGTGACTGGTGCCGATGGCGATGGCAAGAGAGTCGCAGCCGGTGCGGGTGACAAACTCCTCGACCTCCTCGGGACGAGTGTAGGACGAATCCTCTGCCTTGACCTTGACTTCGTCTTCGATGCCGGCGAGTGTGCCCAACTCGGCTTCGACAACGACACCGTGGTCATGCGCGTATTCCACAACGCGCTTGGTCTGCGCGATATTCTCCTCAAAGGGAAGGCTGGAGCCGTCGATCATGACGGAAGTGAAGCCGCCGTCAATACAGCTCTTACAGGTCTCAAAGTCGGGGCCGTGGTCCAGGTGCAAAGCGATAGGAATATTCGGGTTGCACAGAACGGCAGCCTCAACCAGCTTGACAAGATAGGTGTGGTTGGCATAGGCGCGCGCGCCCTTGGACACCTGAAGAATGACCGGCGCATTTGTCTCCGCGCAGGCCTCGGTGATTCCCTGCACGATCTCCATATTGTTGACGTTGAAGGCACCGATGGCGTAGCCGCCCGCGTATGCCTTTTTGAACATTTCAGTCGTTGTGACCAATGCCATATCAAACACTCCTTTTGCATTTTTATCGGTTGGTTTTGGATAAAATCCATTCGGAACGGCATTATTATAGCACAGTTTTCGGTGATTGCAAGCCCTTATTTGAGAAAGTAAAAACAGCTTTTTACGAGGCCGTGATCGAAACCGAGCCGATCATACAGGCGCATGGCTGCCGTGTTTTCCTCTGCACATAAGACGCGCACATGCGTACCAACGGTACGCTGTGCCAATGCACGGCAGACCTCGGCGCCTCGACCGCGCTCCAATGCGGCAAGGCACAGAATCTCGTCATCCTCCGTGCGCCCGAGGCCGACGGGTTTATCTCCGTCGCAGACCCAGAGAGCCTGCCCACTTGCGGCAAGCGCACGCCGTTCCGCTTCGTCGCAGGTTTTTGCCATCGGTACGGCGGCGAAGCACGCGTTGTATGCCTCTGACCAGCTGCGCAGCTCCTGTGCGGAACGGAGCGTCAGCGCGCAGGGATTGAGCATCTCGCGCGGCGCGGAGCGTTCAAGCAAACGTGCGTAGATGCGCCTGCCGGAGAAATCGCCCTCGCCGCCGACATAGATCTTTTCTGCGCCTGCGGCGCGGCAAAAGCTTTCACATTCGCGCAGGAGTGTATCCTGTGGGCCGAACGCTGCGCGGACAAGAATATAGGCCTCGCGGCGATAAGGAACCTCATGCAGGATCAGGGATGCAATGCCTGCTTCGCAGGTAAAAACGGGCAGATCCTTCATTGCAGATTATTCCGGCTTTGGGCCGAATCTGCGGCGCTTGCGGTGCGAGGAGCGCGGTTTGCGTTCCTTTTGCTCGGGCGCCGTGTCATCCGCGGCGCGGTGCTCCTGCTTCGGTTTTGCGGCTTTGGAGGAACGCTCGTTTTTCTGCGGCCGCACGGCGGTCTCGGAACGATTCTCGGCACGGTTTTCCGCCTTCGGACGGTGATTCTTCCCGCCGCGACGGCGGCGCGAACGGTTTCGCGGCTCCATGCCGTCATCTGCGAAGATCGGCTCCTCGCGCTCCGTGACAAGAGACTCATTGGTTTGACGCAGCACAATCGGCTCCAGATAGGTCATGAAGGGCGGTTCGGGCTGCTCGACCTTTCTCGGGCCGTTGCCGGAAATCGGCGCCAGGTCGTCCGGAATCGGTTCATCGTTTTTCTTCGCCTTGCCGTTGCGCAGGACACAGATTTCACAGTTCTTATGGCACACGCAGGTATCCGGCTGCTTTTCCAGTCGTACCTGTACGCTTTGACCGAGCAGGTTGACGGAGGTGACGGTGCCCCGGCCATCGGGGGTGTCAACAAAGGAATCAACCTTCGGACTGGTGCGCAGCAGCTCCTCATAGGCTTCCTGCTCATAGTTCAGGCAGCACATCAGTCGCCCGCAGGTGCCGGAGATTTTCGTCGGATTCAGGCTGAGATTCTGTGTCTTGGCCATTTTGATGGATACCGGCTGAAAGTCGTCCAGAAACTCGCGGCAGCAGAAGGGGCGACCGCAGATGCCAAGTCCGCCGACCATCTTCGCCTTGTCGCGAACACCAATCTGCCGCAGTTCGATGCGTGTTCGCAGGGCGGACGCAAGATTTTTGACCAGTTCGCGGAAATCCACACGTCCGTCGGCAGTGAAGAAAAACAGAATTTTACTGCCGTCAAAGGCGTATTCTGCCGATACGAGCTGCATTTCCAACTTCAACTCATCAATTTTTCTTTGGCAAACGGCCAGTGCGTGCTTCTCGCGCTGCAGATTGTCTTCGTGCGTACGCTTGTCCTGCGTGGTGGCCAGACGCAGCACCGGACGCAGCGGCGCAACGACCTCACGCTCGGTCACGATATGGTTGCCGCGCGTGCAGGTGCCGTATTCCGCTCCGCGCGCAGTATCGAGGATGACGGCGTCACCGGTTTTGACTGTCAGCTTACCGGGATCGAAAAAATAGATCTTGGAGCCGCTGCGGAATTGCACATCGCATACGGTTACGCCGGCGTTTTCGACGGGCGTAGGCTCCGGGGGAAAGAGAATTGGTTCCATAATGACTCCTTAATGTAGTAAGATCGAGAGCGCGCCGCACAGATGTGCGGGCGAAACATTTGCATCAAGCCGGGCAACGGCATCGCTCAGCGCATCAACGGCAGACAGCAGCGCGCCGTCTGAGCGGCGCTGTGCGATCTGCGCACACTCCGGCCACGGGGCGATACCCGTGCTTTTGAACGCCAGCGCCGCATAGAGCAGCTCGCGCCACTGCAGGAGGATCGGCCGCAGCGCATCGCGTTTGAGCTTTTCCATCGGCACAAGCAGACGCAGCAGCTCGCCCGGTGAATCGGAAAGATAGGCCGTAAGGAATTTCTGCGACTGAGGCAAAAGAGCATCGCCCTCACGCAGCAGCGTTTCGGCGCGGCCAAGGTAGCCCTCGCTGCGCCGCGCGGCGGCGGCGAGCACCTGCGGTGTCTGCCCCGGGAAACGTTCGGAAAGCGCTTTTACCAGTGCCTCCTGCGTCAACGGACTCATCCGCAGCTCTGCGCAGCGGCTGCGCACAGTCGGCAGAAGCTGTTCCGAGTTTTCGGCCAGCAGCAAAAATACGCCGTAAGCGGGCGGTTCCTCCATGCACTTGAGCAGCGCATTCTGCCCCTGTGCGTTCAGCTTTTGCGCATCGGGAAAGAGATAGATTTTTTTATTTCCCTCATTCGGGCGGACGGAAAGCGAGCTGCAGGCGTCACGCACCAGTTTGACCGGCAGGGAGGTTCTGTCCGGGTCGTCCACAACAATCACGTCCGGGTGCGCCTGATCGAGTACCTTGCGGCATTGCGCACAGCGCAGACAGGGACGTGATTCGCCGGTGCACTGCAGCGCAGCGCAGAGCCAACGCGCAAGCGTATGCTTTCCGGAACCGACAGGGCCGGTGATCAGAAGTGCGTGCGGTATTCGGTCGCGCTCCAGCGCGGCGTGCAGCCGCTGCATGAGCGGCGCATTGCCTAAAGGCGTGACATCAGCCATTTGCAGTCCTCCTGATACCTTTCTAACATACCATTATAACGTGCTGCGACGGATTTTGCTACTGTTTTTTTCTGAGAGGGCAGTACTATTTGAGAATTACGCCCGGAAAAGCGCAGAATCGGATAGAAAGCCGCATACTTCACACGCATCCGGGGGACAGCCTTATGAGACTGCCGTTCTTTTTTGCAGCAACGGCGGAGATCGGCGGAGCCGAGAAGGTCGTGCGACGATAAAACGGCGCAAAAAATGCAAAAACTTTCCTCTTACACGATTTTGCATAATCCCCCAGCGTTTGCAGAGAATAGCAGTGTGAATTGAGAGCAGGAGGAAATGCACTATGAAAGCAACCGGAATCGTCCGAAAGGTTGATGAACTCGGACGAATCGTGATTCCAAAAGAAATCCGCCGTACTCTGCGTATTCGCGAGGGCGAGCCGTTGGAGATATTTACGGAGCGGGACGGAGAAGTTATCTTCAAGAAGTACTCTCCGGTAGGGGACCTGCAGGAATTTGCGGCGCAGCTTTGCGATTCCATCGGGAAGAACACCGGCCATATTGCGGCGATTTGCGACCGCGACAGCATCATTGCCGTCGCCGGAGCGCCAAGGCGGGAGCTGCTGGAAAAACGAAACTCTGCCGAGCTGGAGCAGCTCATGGAGCAGCGAAAGAGTTATCGCTATCGCTCCGGCGACGCGCGCCTGCGCGTAGCGGAGACCGTGGAGCGCTACCATCTTGGAGTAGCTGCGCCGATCATTGCCGAGGGAGATCTGATGGGCTGCGTTATGCTGCTGATGAACGAAAATGACCCGGCGTTGAGTGAATCGGAGCAGAAGCTTGCCCAGACGGTTGCAGGCTTTCTCGGCAAACAGATGGAAAACTGAGGCCGCGCGTATAAAAACGGCCACGCTTCCGGAGGTGTGAAGCTCCGGCAGTTATGTAACAATACCCCCCGATGCGGCTTACGATCCGGCATCGGAGGGTATTCTCTGTTGGTCGGGCGCGGACGGCGATTGCTCACTCGAACAGGAAGCAGCCGGTATAGGTGATGGTGTTCGGCCCGTAGTAATAGGGCAGATTGTTTTTTCGGCAGACTTCCAATACGAGCATCCCGTAGGCCTCCATGGATGAGACCATCAGACGCGGGAAACGGCAGGGGGCATCCGGATAAGTGCAGAGCCTGCAGCGGGTGCAGGAGCCGGCACCCAACGCCAGAAGGTGCGCGAAGCGCGGCTCAAGGAGCTTATGCATGGCGTCGAAATGCTCCTTATGCAGCTTCTGTGCTTCCTCGATGCCTTCGATGTCGAAGCTGTCCTCCAGCTCGCCCGTTGTCTGCACCAGAATTCCGCGCGTAAAGCCCATCAGGTGCTTGCGGCATTCGTCCAGCGTCCCGCAGGCAGGCGGGCAGCTCCAGCATTTGCCGTAGCGCCCGCAGGAATTTCCGTTGCACATGGCACGAACCTCGTCCTTCAGCTCAATGGTTGCCGGGTCAAGCGGCCCGGCGTGTGAAAATCCGAGCTCTTTTGCGAGTGTCAGCATTTCTTCCGAATTCATTCTTCCTCCTCCTCAAAGCTGAGTGCATCTACAAAGCGATCCTGAAAATCCGGTCGCGATGCAAGCTCCAGAAACTCCGTTTGTGCGGCAAGCGTTTTGCCGCGCTCGAATTCCGCGCGGCTGAGCGCGCACCGTTTGGCACCGTCGCCTGCGGCATTGCCGATGCCGGTAATCTTTGGCAGAAGCTCCGGCGGGATCATTCCGATGCGGCAGGCGGAGGCGGGGTTCAGATAGTTTCCGAAAGCACCGGCAAGACAGACATGCCGGATGTCGTCCGCTTTTATGTGTAATTGTCTGCACAGCAGCTCAATACCGGCGCGGACGGCGGCCTTGGCAAGCTGCACCTCGCGCACATCCTGCTGCGTCAGCGTCAGCTCGGTTCCCGGCAGACGGTATTCGCCGCCGGAAAGTCGGCCGGAGGGATCGAGAACTCCCAACTCCAGCAGTGCGGCGATCAGGTCCAGCAAGCCGGAGCCGCAGATGCCGACGGCGGAAACGTTTTGCAGTACATGCAGATGCAGTGCGCCGTTTTCCACCCATGCATGGTCGATTGCACCGGCTGCGCCGCGCATTCCGCAGGAGATCTTCGCGCCTTCAAAGGCAGGGCCGGCGGCGGTGGAGCAGGCGATCCGGTGCGTACCGTCTCCAAGTACCATTTCGCCGTTTGTGCCGATGTCGATCAGCAGCGTCAGCTCGCGAAGCGTGTCGAAGTGCGTTGCGACGAGACAGCCGACGGTGTCTGCGCCGACAAAGCCCGCAATATTCGGCAGCACACGCAGCGTGGCTTCCGGCGGAACGGGAAGCCACGGGCAGCCGTGCTGCTCCGTCGCCTCACGGCGTGCGGGCATATAGGGCGGCGTGACGAGCGGCCGGACGTCCAGCCCCAGGAGCAGATGGTGCATGGCCGTGTTGCCGACCGCACAGACAAGCGTGACCTCCGTACTGTCGATGCCGGCCTTTTGCGCCGTTTCAACGGTCAGTGCGCAGAGCGCAGAGCGGATGCAGTCGGTAAGTGCGTCCGTATCCTGCTCCAGCGCATACTGGATGCGTGAAATGACGTCTGCACCGAACTGTGCCTGCGGATTCAGGCAGCTTGCCTGTGAGAGCTGAACCCCGGTGTGCCCGTCCATCAGAGCGGCTACGACGGTCGTTGTTCCGATGTCAAAGGCGAGCACATAGCGGTTTGTGCCGTCGCAGGGGAGAGGTGCAGAATCTGCTGCAAGAATACGATAGTCCTGCGCCTGCGGCAGCCGTACGGTGACATCTCCGGTCAATGTATAGCGGCAGGCAAGCTGCGGCTCACCGTCCACCAGCACGCGGCACTTGCCGCATTTTCCCTGTCCGCCGCAGGGGGCATCGAGGAAGAACCCTGCCTGCGTCAGCGCCTGAAGCAGATCGATGCCCTCCGGGGCGTCAAAGCCGCCGTGTTCCTCCAGACGAATATGGATCATAAGACCTCCTGAAAACAAATGCACGGGCGGAAAGCCCGTGCCTGTATTGTTGGCGCAGCGGCGGTGAGGCTAAGGCCGCCGCCGCGCCGTTGTGGAGTTGAGCCGGGGAAGAAAGGTAAAACCCCGGGCTCATGGATGCTTGCAGATTAGTCCTCGCGCGCCATACGCTCCATGGCCAGAGCCTTGGCGGCCTGGCTTGCAGAGGCGGCATCGGTGGTATAGATGTCCGCGCCAATGTCGTCACAGAATTCCTGCGAAATGGGTGCGCCGCCGACCATGATCTTGAAATCCTTACGGCGCGGGCTCTTGTTGAGTGCGGCAACGATCTCACGCATGGCAGGCATGGTGGTGGTCAGCAGGGCGCTGACGCCGACGACGGAGACTTCGGGATCCTCAGCGGCTTCGACGAACTTCTGGACAGGCACGTCGATGCCGAGGTCAACGACCTCGTAGCCGGTGGATTCGATCATCATGACGACGAGATTCTTGCCGATGTCGTGCAGGTCGCCGTACACGGTGCCCATGACCATCTTGCCGATCTTGCCGCTGTTTTCACCGCCGAGGTGGGGCTTCAGGGTTTCAACGCCCTTCTTCATGGCGCGGGCCGCGACAAGCATTTCGGGAACGAAGATCTCGTTGCGTTTGAACTTTTCGCCAACCTCGCCCATTGCGTCGATCATGCCCTTGTTCAGAATGTCGATGGGGGCGACGCCCTCATCAAGGCACTCCTGCACCAGACCGGGCACAAGCTTGGATTTGCCGTTCGCAACGGCGGTTGCCAGTTCCTGTAATTTAGACATTTGTTTTTCCTCCTTATGTGTGTTCAAACGGCGGAAGTTTCCGGAAGCCCGCCGCAGATTCCCAGATGCTATGTGTAGTGGCTTATGTGTAATGTGTAATCCTGAAAGGGGTTCGGTCAGTTCTTGACCGGCCCGAAGATACCCTCGCGGTAAGCGCCGATGTATTCCATACAGTAGTCATCCTGACCGAGCAGCGCCTCGGTGGCATAAATCAGTCCGATCATGTCGCGGTTGGTTGGATCGAGGATGGCGCTGTCGAGACCGGCGTTCATTGCCAGCACAGTGAAGCCGAGGTTCAGCAGCTTGCGCACGGGCAGATTGAAGGAGATGTTACTCACTGCCGCGGTAATGTGGATGGTGGGGTACTTGGCACGGACGGTAGAAATGACCTCCGTATTCGTTTCGATGCCGTTTTCCGAGGTGCAGAGCATCTCAACCAGTGGATCGATATGGATGCGGTCCGGCGCGATGCCGTATTCCTTTGCCTTGGCCATGATCTTGTCAAAGACCTTCAGACGGTCGGCGGCATTCTTGGGGATGCCCGTATCATCGCTGAGCAGGGCAATGACCTGCCAACCGGGGTTCTGCGCCATGATGGGGAAAATGACGTCCAGCTTGTTGCCCTCACCGGAGACGGAGTTGAACAGGCCGGGCTTATTGCAGAACTTGTAGGCTTCGGTCAGAACTTTTACGCTGGGGCTGTCGACGGAAATGGGCAGATCGCTGACGGATTGGATACAGTCGATCATCCAGCGCAGCGTTTCCACCTCTTCGGCCTCCGGCACGGAGGCGCAGCAGTCAAGGAAGGTGGCGCCTGCGTTCGTCTGGGCGATGGCGCGCTGCTTGATGAATTCTGCATCGCGTCTGGCGATGGCGTCCGCTACAGCGGGAATGGAGCCGTTAATTTTTTCACCGATGATAATCATAAAAAGCCTCCTGATTCTGTGTAAAGGATGATTATTCTGCGGGATCGTGGGTGCTTTGCTTTGCAAGTATTTCTTCAACGGGTTTGAGCCGCAGTAAATCTACAAAGGAATAGGACATCAGCATGAACAGCCGCACATTTGGGTCGCTCAGGTCTGCACCGATGAGCTGGTCAATCTTTTCCAGCCGCTGGTAAAATGTGTTGCGGTGGATGAAGAGCTGCTTGGCGGTTGCCGTCGCGTTCAGGCCACTGGTCAGATATTCCTGAAGCGTGGCGAGCAGCTCGGTGCCGTTCGCTCTGTCGTATTGGTACAGCCGCACGAGGCCGGGATGACAAAGATGGCGGCCATTGATCCGGCTGGTGCCATAGTGCATGAAATAGGGCAGGACATAGTCCTCAAACTTGTAGCACCAGAGATCCGGTGCATACAGATGACCCATCTCCAGTGCGGCGGCAGCCTGCTTATAGTAGGAAACGACGGTGCTGAAATCGAAGAATACGTAGCTGATGCCGACGCGAAGCAGATGCTCGCGGAGAAACAGCGTCAGTCGCTGAACAAGCGTTTCACGCGGAAGCGGGGATTTGTCCAGATTGAACAGCGCGATGATGTGGTCGTCGTGCAGGAAAGCAAAACTCTGAGAAAAGCGGCTCTCAATGTCCGTACATACGCTATGATACACCGAACTGGCTCGATCCCAGCGGTTGATTTCAAAGGCGGCGCAAAGATAGTGTTCATTGTTGAGCCAGCGCATGGAAAGCAGATACTGCTCCACAACTGCCTGCTCGATCTGTTCGTTTGACAGCAGCTTCTTGACAAACTCCTCAAACCGCAGATTGTGTCCGGAATGGAAGTTTGACTTGCTCAGGATATTGTGAATGCCGTGGGCCAGGTATTGCAGTGCATCGTCCGTCAGAGTGCGCAGCGGAGCGGTCAGCTCCGGTACGGCGACGGTGAAGATGGTATTGCTGCGGTTAAAATGCAGAAAGCGCACGTTATGCGGCAGGTATTCTTCGCTGATGAGAAAGCTGCGGCCAAATTCGCCGCGCGAGGAGCGTGCACGGATCAGTTCAATGATCTCAGGCGGGAGCATCCGCTCCTGTGTGCGCGGGTGCAGCGCCCATTCGATGCCGACCGGAAAATCGCACTTGCTCAGAAGACAGAAGTTGCGGTCAAAGACCAGTACGGGATTGCCGAAGAAATCCTCACCCAGCGCGACGATTTCCTGAAGCGACGGGGGCTTTGCCAGTGTCTCGCTCAGCTGCTGTGCCCAGTTCTGGTAGTTAGCAAAAAGCTGGGTAATACGGTTAAAGATCGCATTGAATGGGGGACGCTTTGATATCGTTTCCAGTACGAGCGCGTCAACCTCGAGCGACCGCAGCAATGTGTCATCCGCCTGACCGACAACGATCAAACTGCTGCGCGGTGGGCAACGAAAGCCCTCGCCAAGCTGCGTGGCAGGCAACACATAGCACAGCTCCTCGTGCATTGCTTCGTCTTTGACCCAGAGAGCCGGCGCACGCAGGTGCGCCTGACGGGCGGAAAAATCATTTGATGCAATGATATGTGCGCTCTGCATATCCAGCGCGCGGCAAATCGATTCCAAGCTCAGCTCCATGGGCGCCTCCGTCTGAGTCAAATCGGGAAACGGCGTACCGGTTGACGGCCGTCCCTTGTCGATATCATAGCATATCGGTGTGTGCGCTTTGTGAATATTCGTGAAATTCTGTCGAAAACCACAGATTCCCAGCAGAAAGGCAGTGGGGCACTGTCTCCCCATACCACGTCTATTATAATCCGTATCCGCTTTTCTTCGCTATGTGCAAAGTGCACATAATTTCGGGAAAGCAGCAGAGCAAATTGAATGGTGCTGTAAGAAAACAAAATGCCCGCCTATTTGTCAAAATGGCGGACATTTTGCGGTTGTTCAAGGACAGGCGACTTCGCGTGTCAGATAAGTGTAACCGTCACTGCGCAGGCAGACCAGCCCGCCGCCCTCGGCGGCGCAGGAAAGCTCGAACAGGCGGGAGGTAATTTCGATTTCGACGGAGAAGTCGGGCAGCGCAATGTCAAGCGCGGCAGGGTCTGTTGTGAAGCGACCGTGTTCGCGCAGATAGGCATATTCGGCGTAGTACAGACGGCGCAGCGCCAGCTTGCGCCGCTCGTTTTCGGGGACGGGCAGCGGCTTGCCGTCCTCGGTGAAAAAGACGAAGCTCCAGAATTCGGGGCAGTGAATGTCGATCAGACCGGTCGGCGCCCAGACCCAGTTGTCCTCCGGCAGAGGCTCTCCGTTTTCGCCTGTCCGCTTGACGTATTTCCCGTTGATTACGTCGGTCGTCCAATGGACGCGCGAAAAGTTCATCCGCCAGAATTCACCGGCGCGCGGTGCGTGGCGCGGCGGATAGCAGCGCGGAAGCTCGGGCGGATTCAGCTCACGGCTGTAGGTTTCCATCAGTGGTCGGAAGGGCAGGATGATTTCCGCCGACCAGAAGCGGTTATCCGCGGCAGGATCATTGAGCTTTCCCTCAATGTGCACGGCGGTTCTCACCCCTTTGATGTCCCAGCAGCTTACGGAGCGGCCGCCGTCACGATATGGCCGGGTGAGCATCAGGTCCCACTGCGTGTTGCGGGCATTCATTTCCAGCTCCAGGTAGTCGTGCGTCGTTGCGCTGGGATCCAGAAAGATTTCAAAATCGTTGTCCAGATAAATTACGCAGTCGCGCTCGGTCAAATTGGCCCAGATTTCGTTGCCCTCCAGCAGCGCGGCAATGTAGAGATTCTCGTCGTCCCAGCAGAGCTTCGCACGGGTGCGGAAGCGCGGTGTTGGGAAGTCGCGGCCGGAAATATCGACGAAATCCTCCGTAAAGGGAACCTCCTGCCAGAATTCCTTGCGGATATCGCCGTCAAGCTTCAGCTTGCCTCTGGCACGCGGACAGAAATAAACCGGCGGTTCAATGGCGATGCGCGGTGTGGGGATGTCGGGATAGCGCTTCATCGGTCGTCCTCCTCAGCAATGTGCAGAATACTCAAAAGCCGTTGTGCGGTGTGGATATTGTAGTTGGCAAAGGCAAACAGGCCTGTGCCTCTGGCACTGATCGCGGCTGCAAAGGGCAGGCGTTCATCGCCCACACCCAGTGCGCGGCGCAACGCGGGCAGTGCGGCTGCGTCACCTCCCAGAAGCTCCGCCCACGGTTCACGCAGTACGGCTTGAAGCGTTGCATTGTTGGCTTCGGCATCCGGCGCGAGCAGAATACCGACGCGGCAGTCGCGGCAGGCATCGCTCACGGCAAGCAGCTCCTGAAGCAGATGCTCCGTCGGTTCTTTACCGGGCTCCGCCCAAAGCAGCACGCGCTTTACCCCTGCCGATTGTGCGAGCCAGCGCTTTGCGTTGCCGTCCGGCAGGAAGTCCGTTGCGACGGCGTGCAGCGCGGAACGTGTCTTGTCCGGCTGACATTGCAGCGTGACCACGCGGTCGCAAGAGAGGTTTACATAATACATCCATGCGCTGGCGGTGCCGTCGATCTGACGGGTGTTTGTCATTATGCGGTACATTCCCGCAGGAAGCTCCAGCGTGTCCGTGCCGTCAAGCGTGTAGTCGCCCAGCCCGAGACTCACGAAGCGGTCATTCTCAAAGCGGCCGACGGTGAACTGCTCCTCATAGTGCAGGGGAGACTCGGTATGAAGCGTCAGCCGGAAGGACTGCGGCGTTTCGCCGGGCGTGGAGGTTTCAATGGACAGCCAGCGGCCGCCTTCCAGCCATTCGACCTCACCCGTCAGGGCGTTGCGCCGTGCAGGAATGCCGAAGCAGCGGCAGACCGTGGCAAATACCACGCCGAAGGAACGTGGAGAGGTCATACCGCAGCGCAGGCTGCCTACGGCAGTGGCGAAGAAGTTGCGCATTCCGTACTCCGGCTTGAGCGTAAGACGTTCGCGCAGTGCATCCAGTATCTCGCGGCCGGAGACGAAACCCTGCGGGAACATTGCGCGGATCGCGCTGCGTTGCGGAACGAGCATTTCGTCGGAGATACGGGGACAAAGAATGTCCCTTCGATAGATTTCTTCGTCAAAATGCCCTCGGTAGGGAATCGCTGCGGCGAGGCAGTCGCGGAGCATTTCACAGGGGGCATCGAGCAGGTCCTTTGGACGCAGGGTGGAGAGCAGCTCGGCTTTCTGCGCGTCGTCAAACTCCGGCGTGGCAAGGAAAGCGGAAAGCTCCGCCTCGTTTCCGCAGGCAGCGGAAAGCACGTCCGGAGCATCGGCAAAGCTCCGCGTATAGGCGCGTCGGACACGCTCGCAGCGGCGCAGGCGCGCTTCGTGTGCCGCCAGCTCCGCCGCAGACTGCTCGGGCAGCGGGCGCTCCTGCGGCGGGGTAAGGTCGAAGGCTTCCTCGTATCCGTCCAGCGCTTCGACGGCTGAACCCTCCTCCAGCTTAAAATGCAGTGCGGTCGTTTCGCGCAGATCGGCCTTTTGTGTCATGAAGACGCCGTCATGCCAGACCTGCACCATCACATCGCCCCGGCCGAGCATCAGAGAGGTGCGGCCGGCTTCGTCGGTTTTCGCGCTGTGGACGGAGAACAGCTCACTGTAATTTACGAGCTGGAACAGAACCTCCGCGTCCTCGACGGGCGCACCGTGTTTTGTAACGAGAACATTCAGCTCGGCACACTCACCGTAGGTTCCGGTAGCGTTGACCAACGCACGCAGCGGCATCTGCGCCGTGACGCCCTCGTCCAGCAGGCAGCCGTCGCTGCGCGCAGCCACGAGCATTGCCCGCGATGCGGCGGCGGTAAACCAGCCCTTATTCAGGACAGGCTCCGGCTCACACGCGCCGAGGTAATACCATGCGCCGTCCGCCCAGACCTCGACCCAGGCGTGATTGTCGTCGCAGTGCGACCAACGGGGCACATAGACCTGCCGTGCAGGCAAACCGACGGCACGCAGCGCGCTGACGAGAAAGACGGATTCTTCGCCGCAGCGTCCCAGAGCAGCCTTGCGGAAGGTGTCCGGGCAGACGGTGCGGTCGTCCGTAGGAATGTAGGTTCCGTGTTCATAGCACCAGTAGTTGACCTCCAGCGCCGCTTCCGCCATGGTTTTGCCGTCGATGCGGGGCAGAAGCTCCTGCATCAGCCTTGCACGGCTGCCGTCGAGATTTTCATTGTTGATCCGCGCGGGGAGGACAAAGGTCAGAAACAACTCTTCGGGGACGGTTTTTGCATAATCGATCGCTTCGTAGGCGGCGAGACTTGCGCGGACATAACCGTCAAACAGCGAAACGGGGTAGCTTACCAGATCATTCACATGGATGCAGGAATAGAGAAATTTCAGGCAGGTGCGGCGGTCGGCGGTCAGTGCGGCGCAGTAGCGCAGGACCTCCTCACGCTGCGTGGGGTAGAGCGCCATATTGCGTGCAAAGGCGTCCTCGACCCGCCGGGTGATCGCTTCGGAAAATTGCATCATCGGATCCTCCGTTTTGTATTGTCTTTGTATAATATAGCACAAGCAAGCGCCGATGGCAAGCGCACGGCGGAAATGAAAAACCGTCCGAGCGACAGCTCAGGCGGTTTTTATCGAAAGTCAAACAGTTCGCGCGGCGCAACGCAGAGCACCGTGCAGATACGGAACAGGACGTCCAGGCTGACGCCGATGTTGCCCAGCTCGATGGCGGAAACATGGCTGCGGTCGATCTCGACCAGCTCGGCAAGCTGGAGCTGGGTGAGCTTGCGCTTTTTGCGGTAGAGCGCGATGTTCAGCCCCAGCGCTTCATAATAGCTCTTGTATTCCGCCTTCATGCGCTCGCCCTCCCTTTTTCTTTATTCTACCACGGGCGGCGCACCGAATAAACCTTGCCATACGCAGAATATGACTATTGACACAAGTCATTTTCTGTGCTATAGTAAGTTTACAAACGCCGGGTGGCGTAAAACAGGGTTTCTCCGGCGCCGCCGGTGAAATACATATCTTATCAAAGGAGAGTTCCGAAATGAAGAACAACCGCAAAAAGGGCTTTACCATCGTAGAGCTCGTCATCGTCATCGCAGTCATTGCGATCCTCGCCGCCGTGCTGATTCCGACGTTCAGCAATGTGATCAGCAATGCTAAGGATTCCTCTGCTAAGTCCCAGGCCAGAAACCTCTGGGTGCAGTATACTGCCGCAAACCCTGAGACGTTCGCGGATCAGTATGGCTATATCCGGGTTTTGAAGAGCGGCACCACTGACCAATATTATTATTTCGTCATTACCGCAGGTCAGATTGACACCAAGCCGGTAGCTCAGAACGTGGCTGAAGCGTCCCCGACTGCTACTGTACCGGCAGGCAAGAAGTGGGCCGCTACTGCAACCGCGCAGTCGGATCCGTACAAAGACATCTACCTGTTTGGAATCGAGGAGGTGTCTCAGAGCAGCAACTAACTCACCAACTCTTCTTAAAAATAGCTTCATATCCCCGCGCGGGCGCCCGGCTTTGCCGGGCGCTTTGCATTTGCCGCATTGGAATGTCATTGCGGCGGCAAATGTGCCATTGCGAGGGCGGCTCTGCCGCCCGTGGCAATCTCGTGTAGAATCCCGCATCAGATTGCCGCGTCGCTTCGCTTCTCGCAATGACACGTTATGAGCGCCGCACCCAAAGCCTTCCCCTCAAGGGGAAGCCCTGCCGCCACTGTGCGGCGGTTGCACTTCGAAATGTGCCTGCGGGCGCAGCCCTTGCCACAAGGGGGCCTTTCCGCCGCATGGCGGCAAAAAAGCGCGGGGCGGCAATGCCGCCCCGCGGGGGAAAGAGAGCGAAAGTCAAGTGGTGAAAGATGTTTCAGGGTTGGCCAGTTATCGTAACAGCTTTGCCGTTTGTAGAAGGCCAACTAGCGCCTACAAGCGAATTTGTATCATATTGCGTTCCACCGGTTATGCTTCCTGCATTAGTGCAACTGTTAATACTAACAGCTGAGGATGCCCCGCACAAACCGATGATTGCTCCGACACTACTATTTTTGTCATTGGCATTGGCATCCGCACAAGTTATGTCGCCGGTGTTTTCACAATTATTTATTTTAACTTCAAACATGGGGTCAGTTTCAGCAACGGATGCGCCGCCGACGATTCCGCCGACATGATAGTTTTTAGTAGTGACAGCGCCGGTATTTTTGCAGTTTTCAATAGTCGTAGTGTGCTGAATCAGCGCAATAATTCCGCCGACATAATCGCCTCTGTTTTTGTTACCAGTTGTCACCTTGTCGGAACGGACATCTCCGTTATTGGTGCAGTTGGTTATTTTGGAACCATTACCTTTTGTCATATTGATAATGCCGCCGGCTTTTCCTCTTAAGAGGGCTTCCTCGTTTTCACCGGTCTGTCCACCGACAGTAACATTGGAAACAACGCTATCAACGGTGCAATTATCTCCGAGAATGCCTATTACGCCCGCTACATCGCAACCGGATACAAGACCGTTTACGGTAAAGTTTTTAACGGTAGCCTTATCTACATATCCGAACAATGCGGCGTATGACGAGGTATTCTGACCATTTGCGAGAGTACCCTTATAGCTTGCATCTGCGGTGTTGATAAACAATCCGCTTATCATATGTCCTTGTCCGTCAAACGTACCCATGAATGCCTTGCGATATTCTTTGTTCTCATTTTTCGTCGTATCAACAACTTTATCATCATTAAGCGCATATCTGTTACCGATCGGGTTCCAGTTGCCCTGCGAGGAAAGGTCAATATCCGCGGTGAGCTTTACGGTCAGACCGGCGTAAGTCATGCCGCCGTTGACGCTGTCGCGGAAGGCTGCCAGGTCGGCAGCGGTCTTGATTTCAATGACGAAGGCAGCCAAATCCGCCCCGGAAGACTCTGTAACCGTAGCTCCTGCGACACTGGCACCATCCGATTTCGTAACAATACCGCCGTTGGCATATTCGACGATCGTTCCTCCTTGCGCGCTGCTGACGATCAGATAACCGCCCTTATCTGCGATGGCCTTACCCGCCTTGAGTTCCAGTGCGGCGATCTGACCATGAGTGATGAAACAGTTACTTGCGGTCTTGATGTCCGCTTTGGTAAGCGTCCCATAATGGGTCTGATGGCTACCGTCCGTTTTATTGTCTACCGTCAGCGTGCCGCCGTTGGTGCGGAAAATCACATCTTGTACAGCTGTGGATGTATAGCTGATGTCAAAAGAGCATTTGCCGGTATCGACACCGACACTGACATTTCCGCTGAAACTCTCAAGAGCATTTGTGCCGCCCCAGTAGATGGAGTAGGTTTGTTCGGTGGGGAAGCCGGTTTTTTCGTCATAAATCTTCCAGAACTTGTAGACGTCGGCGGCGACTACCGTCTTGCCGTCCTTGTTCTCGCGGTCATAGATGACGTTCAGGCTGCCACCTTCGACCTTGGTCACAAGAGCGAAGCGGTCGTCCTCCTGATTCCAGACGATGTCATTGCCCTCGGAGGTGGGCGTCAGCTTGGGCATATCGTAGCCGTTGGCAAGCGCATCGTCCAGCGCGTTCTGCATCGTTGCATTCTTGCCGTCCAGCGCTTCCTGCATGGCCAGAGCCTTGTTCAGGTTCGTCACGAGTTGGATGTCCGCGGATGTGTTCGCTGCGCGGATCAGCCCGATGAAGGTCGGGATGAGCACCGCCGCCAGAATGGCGACGATCACGATCACAATTACCAGTTCGACGATCGTGAAGCCCTTCTTATTCAATTTTAACATGATATTTCTCCTTTTAAATTTCATCATTCGCGTCCTTGGGCGCGGGTTTTGGGGAGGAGTAGGGTGTGCGTGCGAAACCGCACAGGAGATTGCCACGACTTGCTGGCGCAAGTCTCGCAATGACAGTTGTCGGTGCACGAGATTGCCACGGCCACTGACGTGGCCTCGCAATGACACGTCAGCGATTGCCACCGACCCCTATGGGGCCTCGCAATGACATGACCGCCGCGCGGCGGACACCTCATCCGCCTCGCGGTGCTCGGCACCTTCCCCTCGAGGGGAAGGCCCTGGGCGCGTCATTTTTGCGCTCCTACTACTCCATATGAACTTTTAAAAGGAAGTATCAACAGTTATATCGACAGAATATATATCGAGCTGCGCGTTCAGGGGGGATCGGCGCAGCAGGAGAGAGCAGGTACAGCTTCTTCTTGACAGACTGCGGAGCAAACAGCTTGCGCA
This sequence comes from uncultured Oscillospiraceae bacterium, assembly GCA_934654755.1. GTDB lineage: Bacteria > Bacillota > Clostridia > Oscillospirales > Oscillospiraceae > JAZOXB01. Next base: position 71,259 of record CAKUGQ010000006.1, read on the forward strand.
GCTTTCGCGCAACATAGCGGTAGACCGTGAGCGCCAACAGCGCCACGGCGACACAGAGAAGAAGCGAGATAAATATGGCAACAATAAATGAGAAGGTAAAGCAGGGGATGGCGACGCTCAAGGGCTCCAGCAGAGTGGCTTCCAGAATGCCGAGCGCCTGCTCATGCAGGAAATTCGAAAGGAAGCGCAGCATCAGCCGACTACCCGTAAGATACGGCAGATAGGCCAGCAGCACAAAGAACAACGCAAAGTACAGTACATAGGCGACGTGCAGACGGTGTTTTTTCAGAAAACGCAGCGTAAACAGACCGCAGACAACGTATAATAGACACATAACAATGCTGATGGCGCGCATACCTACACCTCCTTCATGAGCGGTAAAATGTAAAAAGAACCGTCAACGGGCATAACTCACCCGTTGACGGCCTTTGAAATGCAGCTGTTTAAGCAAATAAATTCGGGGGGGGGTCAAACCGTTATTTCTCTGACAGTGAAGCCGTTTCAGCATCTGACTCCCTCCTTCTCTCATTCTCACGACTATTGTAGCATAGGATTTGCCGCTTGTCAAGGTGGGAATCAGTCGTACATCCGCCTGTTATACAGTCGTGCAAGACCGCCTTCGGAGGTTTCGCGGTAGCTTTCATTCATGTGCTGACCGGTTTCCTTCATAGTGCGTACGACCATATCGAAGCTGATGTTCCGCGAACCGACCAGAAGACCGGCGAGGTTAAAGGCATCCATTGCCCGCTTGGCGGCAATGGCATTGCGCTCGATACAGGGGATCTGTACCAGTCCGCAAATGGGATCGCAGGTCAGGCCGAGCTGGTGCTCCATTGCGATCTCTGCGGCATATTCCGTTTGCGCGACGGACACGCCCGTGAGCGTACACAGAGCGGCGGCAGCCATGGAGCAGGCGGTACCGATCTCTGCCTGACAGCCGCACTCAGCACCGGAAATTGATGCGTTCCGCTTGACAAGCGAACCGATCAGTCCCGCTACAGCCAATGCCTGATACACGCGCTCGTCGGAGAAGGAATAACGCTCCTGCATATACAGCAGCACCGACGGGAGCACGCCGCAGGAGCCGCAGGTTGGTGCGGTGACAACGGTGCCGTTTGCCGCATTCTCCTCCGCGACGGCGAAGGCATAGGCGCAAACGATGCGCAGCTCACGGAGCTGCGGAATTTCGTCCGGTGTTTCCTGCTCAAACAGACGCTTGGCTTTGCGTTCGACGTTCAGCCCGCCGGGCAGAATGCCCTCCGTGTGCAGACCAATATAGACCGAGCGCTTCATGCTGCGCCAGACTTCCGCGAGGAAGTCCCAGATTTCCGGACCTTCATTCAGCTCGACGTACTCGCTGAGAGAAATATAGCGCCATGCGCAGAACTGCGCGATTTCGGCAAACGAGTTTTCGGGGTAGACCTCGTTTCCTGCGTCGGCAGGCTCGCCGACGATCTCAATGTCGCCGCCGCCGACGGACAGGACGCGTATCTGACCGATCTGCTCGTCATCCTGATAGGCCAAAAGATCCATCGTATTCGGATGCGGCAGAGGTTCGGTACTGAAGTCGCAGAACTGCACGGTCGTGCGGCTTTTGCCGAGTACTTCGTAGAGTACGCGGTCGGTGCCATGGCCGCGGCCGGTCTTGCTCAGCGACTCATAAAGCCTGACAACAAAACGGTCGGCCTGCGGATAACGCGCCAGAAACAGCCTCGCCGCACGCTCCGGCCCCATGGTATGCGAGCTGGACGGTCCTTTACCGGTTTTGTAAACGTCGCGGATGGATTTCATCCGGCATTCCCCCTCTTGGTTCAGATCGTCACAACTATATCATATATTTTGAATAATTACAATTCCTGCGATGTATTATTTTTCAGCGCCTCCAGCGCCAGCTCGCCTGCGAGCTTAAACAGGGCGTCGGCGAGCACCTGCTCGACCGGGCGACCCGTTTGCGCAGCAATGCGGCGGTAGAAGCCGAAGGTTGCGGGGTCGAGGCAGAGTGTTACCATAAGAGCATCCCCTCCTTTGCAGACCATTCTATGCAAGGACTTGACAGCCGTGCTATAATAAACCGATGATATCTACAAAAACGAAAGGATGCAGAGAGTATGGCAAAAGAGAAAAAGGTGGAGCAGATCACCGATATGGAGGTCGACTTTGCCCAATGGTACACCGACATCTGCCGTAAGGCGGAGCTGGTTGAGTACGCTTCGGTCAAGGGCTTCACGATCCTGCGGCCTTACGGCTACGCAATCTGGGAAAATATCCAGCATATCATGGACGCGGAATTTAAGAAGACCGGCCATGAGAATGTGGCGATGCCGGTTCTGATCCCGGAAAGCCTGCTGAAGAAGGAGGGTGAGCTGGTCAACGGTTTCGCACCCGAGGTCGCGTGGGTCACGATGGGCGGCAGCGAAAAGCTCGAAGAACGCCTTGCTTTCCGCCCGACCTCCGAGACGATGTTCTGCGATCACTGGTCGAGGGTTTTGCAGACCTACCGCGAGCTGCCGATGCTCTACAATCAGTGGTGCTCCGTTATCCGTTGGGAAAAGACTACCCGCCCGTTCCTCCGCAGCCGTGAGTTCTGGTGGCAGGAGGGTCATACCATTCACGAAACGGCGGAGGAGGCCGTTCGCGAGACGGAGCAGCAGCTCAAGTGCTACGCGGACTTTTTTGAAAACGTTCTTGCGATTCCCGTCGTTCCCGGTCAAAAGACCGAGAAGGAGAAGTTTGCCGGCGCGGAGGCAACCTATACCGTCGAGTGTCTTATGAAGGATCACAAGGCGCTCCAGGGAGCCACCAGCCATTATTTCGGTGACAAGTTCTCCAGGGCCTACAATGTGACATTTACAGGCCGTGACAACAGGCAGCAGTATCCTTTCCAGACCTCCTGGGGCTCTACCACACGCATGATCGGTGCGGTCATTATGGCTCACGGCGACAACAGCGGCCTCGTTCTGCCCCCGAAGATCGCCCCCGTTCAACTCGTCGTTGTCCCCGTTGCCATGCATAAGCCCGGCGTCCTTGATGCCGCCCGTGCCCTGCGCGACCGCCTTGCCGCTGCCGGCTACCGTGTCAAGCTTGACGAATCCGACAACTCTCTCGGCTGGAAATGCGCACAGTATGAAATGAAGGGCGTTCCTGTTCGCGTGGAAATTGGTCCGAAGGACATCGAGCAGGGACAGTGCTGCATGGTTCGCCGTGATAACGGCGAAAAGAGCTTTGCCGCGCTGGAGCAGGTTGAGTCTGCCGCCGCCGAGCAGCTTCAGGCCGTCCATGACGGACTTTATTCCCGTGCACTTAAGAATCTTCAGGAGCATATTTACCCGGCCGGATCCATCGATGAGGCAAAGCGGCTCCAGCAGGAGAAGGGCGGCTTCATCAAAACCATGTGGTGCGGCGACGAAGCCTGCGAGCTTCAGATGAAGGAGCAGGCCGGTATGACATCCCGCTGTATTCCCTTCCGCCAGGAACACCTCGGCGATACCTGCGCCTGCTGCGGCAAGCCTGCGACGAAAATGATTCTCTGGGGCGTTGCCTATTGATTTTCTGTGTTGCACGGCGATGCTTTTACGCAGCCGTGAGTCGATTGCAGCGTCATTGCGGGGTCGTTATGCAGCCCTGCGACTGTCGTGCCGCAAGGCGAAGCTGCCGAATACGGCAGTCGGAAAGCAAAAGACCGCCCCACAGGGCGGTCTTTTGCTTTGGGCCACATCCACCAAGTGAACCAAACTGACTTAGAAAGGACTCAAAAAAAACGAAAAACAGAAAGAAAGGAGTCTTTTGATCGCCGGGCAAGAAACAGGTCTTGCCCGGCATCATCGTATGATGAGAGGAGAAAATGAAAAAGATGATTCTGTCGCATTTGCCGTCTCAATCATACCCTATAATTATTAAAAATATAACGGAAAAGAGATTAAGTTTGTATTAAGTTGCGTGGAGGTCATTCCTGTCGAAGCCCGACACCTCTTGCGGTGAACGGCATACGATGGAGTGGGAGGGGTGCTCTATGCAGGAATACTATGTTACTTTTCGTTCTGTTACCGCCGCGATGAACGCCCTGCGGAGGCTCGACCGCGCGTGGATCCGCACCGAGCTGGTGCGCACACCGCGCGCACTGTCGGCCAAGGGCTGCGGCTACAGCCTGCGCGTCCGGCGCGGTGAGCTTGTCGACTGTCTGGCATTACTGCGCAGGGAGGATTACGGCTTCAGTCGGGTGTTCCGCCGCGAACCGGATGGGACGTGGGCGGAGGTGGTGCAATGATTTATCTGGACAGCGCTGCGACCAGCTTTCAAAAACCGCCGGAAGTCAGCCGGGCAATGCTGCGTGCGTTGCGCTTGTGCAGCAGCGTCGGGCGCGGCGGCTATCGGCAAGCGTCCGAGGCGGCACAGACCGTGTTTGACTGCCGCGTTCAGGCGGCGGAATACTTTGACTGTTCGCCGGAACAGGTTGTTTTTACAATGAACGCGACACATGGTCTGAACATTGCCGTACGGTCGCTTGTACCGCCGGGTGGGCGGGTGATTGTGTCAGGCTTTGAGCATAATGCCGTCACTCGGCCGCTTCATGCACGCAATGCGCGGCTCTGTGTGGTCGGGCGCAGGCTGTTTGATCCGCAGGGGCTGCTTCTGGAGTTGGAACAGGCTTTGCAGACACCCGCCGATGCGGCGGTCTTTACCCATGTTTCCAATGTCTACGGCTATATTCTGCCGCTGCGCGAGATTGCGGAGCGCTGCCGCAGTGCAGGTGTGCCGCTGATCGTTGACTGTTCCCAGTCGGCGGGGCATCTGCCGCTGTCGCTTCGCCGAACGGGTGCGCGCTTTTTTGCTATGCCGGGGCACAAGGGACTGCTCGGTCCGCAGGGAACGGGTCTGCTGCTCTGTGCGGCGGGCGCAGAGGCGCTTATTTACGGCGGGACGGGCAGCAACTCTGCCGAGCAGGAGATGCCGGACTTTCTGCCGGACCGGCTGGAGGCGGGGACGCATAATGTCCCCGGAATTGCCGGACTGGCGGCCGGGCTGCGCTATCTGCGGCGGCAGAACCCGGGGGCGATCCTGGCGCATGAGCGCAGGCTTGTCGGTGTGGCGCGGCGTGAGCTGTCGCGCATTGAGGGGCTGCGCCTGTTTTCCGGCGCGGAGCAGAGCGGCGTGCTGTCCTTTATCCCGCCGGACGGAGACTGTGAGGCCGCGGCCGAGCGTCTGGCTGCGCAGGGGGTTGCGGTGCGAGCCGGGCTGCACTGTGCACCGCTGGCGCATCATAGCGGCGGCAGCTTTGAAACCGGTACCGTGCGCCTGAGCGTGTCGCCGTTCAATACTGAGGAGGAAATTCTGCGTGCGGCAAACTTTTGTATGAAACTATTTTGAATTTCGGGAGAAAACCGGCGGAACCCTCTTGCTATTGTCCGCAAAATCGGCTATAATCAGTTGAATAAAAAGGATAAGCGGAGTATTGCCTATGGAAGCCATAATAAAATATTTCCGGGATCTTGCGCTGATGCTGCCGGAATTGAAGTTCATGGACGTCGTGGACATTCTGGTTGTTGCGTTCATACTCTACAAGATCCTTCTGGCGATCCAGTCCACCGGTGCGGCGCGCATTGCCAAGAGCATTGTCTTTATCCTTGTCCTGACTGTGCTGACCGAAGCGCTGAATATGTACCTGATGAACTACCTGCTCGATAAGGTGCTGGAAATCGGCCTGATCGCGCTGGTCATCATGTTTCAGCCGGAGCTGCGCCGGATGCTGGAAAGGCTCGGAGGCAAGAGCCTGCGTGAGATTCTGACCGTGAAAGAGGAACAGCGCGACATTGACCGTGTGATCTCTCAGACGGTCAATGCCTGCGCAACCATGGCAAAGGAACGCACGGGCGTTCTGATTGTTTTTGAACGTACGACGTCTCTGACGGAGTATCAGAAGTCCGGTACGGTAATTGATGCCGTGGTCTCCTCAGAGCTGCTGCGTAATATTTTCTTTACGAAGGCCGCCCTGCACGATGGTGCGGTTATCATCCGCAACGACCGTATTGCCGCAGCCGGCTGCGTACTGCCGCTGACGGAGGATCATACCGTCAGCAGCGACCTCGGTACACGTCACCGCGCCGGCATCGGTATGAGCGAGGTCTCCGATGCGGTGGTCGTGATTGTTTCGGAGGAGACGGGCACCATCTCCGTCGCGATCGGCGGGATGCTGAAACGTTACCTGACTGCATCGACATTGGAGAAGCTTCTGCGCAATGAGCTTGCGCCCGAGCAGGAGACGCAGACGCGCAATCCCCTGACACTTCTGCGCCGCAAGGTCGGCGGCTTGAAAAAGGAGGACGAAGATCATGATGCAGAAGCATAAGCTCCTCGCGTTCGGCATTGCGCTGTTTTGCTCGATCTGCCTGTGGTTTTATGCCGTGACCGTCGTCAATCCCGATGATACAAAGACCATCAGCAATATCCGTGTCCGCCTGGACGGCACCGACATTCTCACCGCGCGCGGCTTGATGCTGACCGGCGGCGAGGATCTCCGAGTGAGCGTAAAGCTGCGCGGCCGGCGTTCCGATCTGAAGGAACTGAACAAGGACACCGTTGTGGCCGTGGCAAGCCTTGGCCGCGTAACGGAGGCGGGGGACACGGTCCTGAGCTGGACGCTGGAGTTTCCGCCGACCGTTGCCGCCGGCGATATTTCCGTTGAGGAGCGCAGTGAGGCGACCGTTACCGTCCCTGTCTCGCAGGTACGTGAGCTGACGGATATGGATATCAGTGTACTGTTTGACGTGACAACTGCCAACGGTTATTGGACGGCTCTGAGCCAGCTTTCGCTTGATACCCGAAGCGTTACCGTGCGCGGACCGGCGACCGAGGTCGACCGGATCGAACAGGCGGTTGTGCGCCTGTCGCAGACGGGCATTTCCGAGAAGATCGACAGCGAATTTCCTATCTACTACACGGATGAGGACGGAAATGCGCTGACCCTGAGCAGCTACTGCACCATTTCGGCGGATGCGGTGCACGTCACGCTTCCGGTCTACCACTCCAAGCAGCTTCAGCTTGCTTATCGGATCACGGATGGATGCGGCGTGACGGCTGCGGACGTGAAATTTACCAGCAGTCTTCCTTCGATAACGGTTACGGGAACGCCGGAGACGCTTGCCAAGCTGGACAGTGTGCTGTATGTCGGCAGGATCGATCTTGCAACCTTCAACGGCGGCACCTTGGCCACGCCGGATGCCGACGGTCTTGAAAAGCTCCTGCCGGATGATGTGACCGTGCGGAATGATCCGCAGAGCATCACCACCCTGGCTGTGCTCTCGGGCATTGTGATTCATCAGTTTGAAATTCCCGCCGAGTCGGTTCTGCGGCTCGACACGATGACGGAGCTCGGACTGCCCGAGGGGGCGGTCATTATCGTGAGTATCCGCGGCAGATCAGAGATGATCCAGAAGCTGAAGGCGGAGAATCTGGTCGTGACGGCGGACCTTGCGCGTGACCTGAACTCGCTGACCAATACGGTTACGGTGGATGTCCGCCTGCCGGAGGATAATACCGCCGGTGTCTGGGGCGGGCCATATGAGTTTCCCGTCGTTGCGGTTGACCCGCAGGACGTGGACGAGCCGTAGATGTTCGGCTATGTGCTTCCGCGCAGGGACAGGCTCGACGAAGCGCAGCGTTCACGCTACGCAGCCGCCTATTGCGGCCTGTGCCGCAGCCTAAAGGAGAGCTTTGGCTTTTCTGCGCGGTTTCTGGTCAATTACGACATGGTGTTCCTCTATTTTGTGCTGAATGCGGGACGGGAGGAGAGCAGCGGCCGCTGCCGCTGCCCGGCACGTTTCGGCTGCAAAAAAACCTGTGTAAACGAAAACGATACGTTGCGCTATGCGGCAGAGCTGAGTGTACTTTTGAGCTGCTGGAAGCTGCGCGATGCCTGCGAAGACGGGCGTTTTCGTGTTGATGCACGTCTGGCGCTGCTGCTGTATCGGCGGAGCTACCGCCGTGCCGCCGCACGCCTGCCGGAGATTGACCGGCTGCTCAATGAAAAGCTGAGCGCGCTGCACGCGCTGGAGCGCGCGAAATGCGCGAGTCTTGACCGTACGGCAGACACCTTTGCCGCGCTTCTGCGCGGGTTTGCGGAGGGCTGCCCGGAATCGGAACGCCGCGCGACGGAAATGCTTCTATATCACATCGGGCGTTACCTGTATCTCGTCGATGCATTGGATGATTTGCCCAAGGATGTGAAGCATGGTGCATATAACCCTCTGCGTTATCGTTATACGCTTATGGACGGCGCGCTGAGCGCCGGAGACAGCGCCGCGCTGATCGATTCGATCGAAGCGTCGATCTCCCTGGCGGCCTCCGCACTGGAGCTGCTGCCCGCAGCGGCAGCGGATCCGATCGTCCGCAATATCGTCTATCTCGGATTGCCCGCGGTGCTGCACGGCGTTGCGGCGGGCACCTTTCGCAAACGGAACAGAAGGAGCAGGCAATGAAGGACCCCTATGAAGTGCTCGGCGTGCCGCACGGCGCGTCCGACGAGGAGATCAAAAAGGCTTACCGCGAGCTGGCGCGGAAATATCATCCCGACAACTACGCCAATAATCCGCTTGCGGATCTGGCGCAGGAGAAGATGAAGGAGATCAACGAGGCCTACGACGCGCTGACCAAGGGGGGTGCGCAGTCAGGCCCGCAGAGTTATACCGGACAGCCGGGGTATTCCGGGCAGCAGAGCTATTCCGGCAGCGCGATCTATAACGAGATCCGCCGTCTGATCCAGACCGGGAATTTGGATGCGGCCGAGTCCAGGCTCGACGGGATTGCCAACCACAATGCCGAGTGGTACTTTTTGCACGGTGCGATTGCGCAGCGGCGCGGCTGGCTCGACGAGGCGGCACAGAATTTCCGCATTGCCGTCAATATGGACCCGAATAATATGGAATACCGCGCGGCGCTCAATTCCGTAAGCGGGCGCGGCGCATACACATATCGAACGCAGCAGAGCGGCGACACGAGCGATGAGCTTTGCGGCCTGTGCAGCTCGCTGATGTGCATGAACTGTCTGTGCAACTGCTGCCGATAGGAGGAACAAATGATTTACAGTATGACCGGCTACGGCCGGGCGGTCGAGTGCTTTGGCGGAAAAGAAATCTCCGTAGAGCTGCGCTCGGTCAACAATCGCTTTCTGGATCTGAATATCCGCCTCCCGCGTGCTCTGTCGTATGCGGAGGAGGCAGTTCGCTCCACCGTAAAAAAGCGCGTTTCGCGCGGCAAGGTCGATGTATTTATCGGTCTCGGCGGTACGGATGAGGAGCCGGCGAGGATCTCACTGAACCGACCACTGCTGGAAGGCTATTTGCAGGCGCTGCGCGCGATGTCGGAGGAGTATTCTCTGCACGATGATGTGACTGTGATGTCTCTGGCACGACTGCCGGAGCTTCTGACTGTGGAAAAACCGGAGCAGGACGAGGAAAAACAGACTGCCGAGCTGCTTGGTGTCGTGGAAAAGGCGCTGGATGCGTTTACGGCAATGCGCGCTACCGAGGGCGCAGCCATGGAGACCGACCTTCGCAGCCGCGCTGCAAAGATTGAGCACAGCGTCTCGAAGATCGAGGACTGCGGTCCGGAGCGCCTGCGTGAGTACCGCATGCGTCTGGAAACAAAGGTTCACGAGCTGCTGGGCGCAAGCAGCATTGATGAGAGCCGTCTCCTGACGGAGGTGGCAATCTATGCCGATAAAATTGCCGTCGATGAAGAAACGGTGCGCCTGCGCAGCCATCTGGCGCAGTTCGATTCGCTGCTTACTGCGGGCGGAACGGTCGGCAAGAAGCTGGATTTCCTGCTGCCTGAAATGCTCCGTGAGACAAACACCATCGGCTCGAAAAGCAACGACGTGACACAGACACGCTGTGTGCTTGAAATCAAAAACGAACTGGAAAAACTGCGTGAGCAGGTGCAAAACATCGAGTGACTATGAAACTGATCAATATCGGCTTTGGCAGCTTTGTGTCGTCCGACCGTCTGTTGACGGTCGTCAGCCCCGACTCTGCGCCCATAAAGCGCCTCGTGCAGGAGGCAAAGGAGCGCGCCATGCTCATCGACGCAAGCTTTGGCCGTAAAACCCGTGCGGTGCTCGTAACGGACACCGACCATGTGATCCTCTCGGCCGTAACGCCGGAGGCCATTGCCCGCCGCCTTGCAGGGCACGAGGAAGATGGGCGGCCCGAGGAGGAAACCGAATGAAACAGGGTAGAATTATCATTGTTTCCGGCCCGTCCGGCGTGGGCAAGGGAACCGTCTTGCGCAATGTCATGAGCGGCGATCCCACGCTGCGCTTCTCCGTGTCGGCTACGACCCGCACCGTGCGTCCGGGGGAGGTGGACGGTGTACACTACTACTTTACGGACAGGCCCCGTTTTGAAGAAATGATCGCCTGCGGCAAGCTGTTGGAATACGCCTCTTATGCCGGAAACTATTACGGAACGCCGGCCGAACCGGTGGATGCGGCGCTTGCGCAGGGCATCAGCGTGGTGCTGGAGATCGAGGTGCAGGGCGCGATGCAGGTTATGCGTGCCCGTCCGGATGCCATTTCCGTGTTTGTCCTGCCGCCTTCATTTGAGGAGCTGGAGCGCCGTCTGATCGGCCGCGGCGATACCGCGCCGGAGAGCATCGAAAAGCGGCTTGCCGCCGCGCATGAGGAGTGCCGTATGGCGAAACACTACCAGTACATGATCTGCAACGATACCGTTGCTCAGGCGGCTGCGCGGCTGCGCGCCATTATCACCGCCGAAGCTTGCAAAACGCAATACCAATCCAATCCGTTTGAGGAGGAACCGTAATATGCTTTATCCTGCAATGTCCGAGCTGCTTAAGCACATCGACAGCCGTTACCTGATGGTCAATGTCGTGGCACGCCGCGCACGCCAGATTTCCATCGAAGCCGAGGAGCTGCATGAGCACCTTCCCGATAAGCCCGTCACGCTTGCCATCCGCGAGGTCGCCGAAGGCAAGCTGGTCGCAAAGCTCGACGACTAAGTGATCGCAAAAATCGCCGTCAGTGCGGCGGTCTATGCCATAGACAAGCCGTATGACTACCGTGTGCCGCCGAATCTGAAGCTGCTGCCCGGCCAGCGCGTGGCCGTGCCTTTCGGCCGCTCCAATAAGCGCTGCGAGGGCGTGGTACTGGCTTTGGGTGAGGGGGAAGAGAGTACGCTCAAGCCTGTTGTCGAGTGTCTCGATCCCGAGCCGCTGCTCGACGAGCGTGCGCTGCGTCTGGCTGCGTTTCTTCGTGAGCGCTACTTCTGCACATTTTATGAGGCAATTAAGGCAATCCTGCCTGCAGGCGTCTGGTTTCGGGAACGCGAGCGCTATGAGATCCGCGCGGAAAACTGGCGGGCGACCGTGTGCCAACCGGTGCAGGCTTCCGTTATGCAGACGGTGGAAGCGCTCGGTGGCGCGGCGGATTATGAGGTGCTGCGCCGCAGTTTCGACGAGGCGCCACTGCAAAGCGCACTGCGCTCACTCGTGCGAAAAAAGCTCCTGTCCTGTACAACGGAGCACCGGCGGCGCTTGGGAGACAAGACGGAACGCATCGCGACGCTTGCCGTTTCCCCCGAGGAGGCACTGCAATACGCGGCGTCGAAAAAGCGTTCCGCGCCGCTGCAAGGCGCCGTATTGGAGCTCCTCGCTACGGTTGGACGGTGCGCCTGCAAGGAGCTGTGTTATTTCACCGGCGCCACGGGGCAGACGATCAACCGTCTGGAAAAACTGGGTTATCTGACGTTGTCAGAGCAGGAGGTTCTGCGTGTGGAGCCGCCCGCCGCTGCACCTGCGCCGAGTGAGCTGACGCTGAACGGCGAACAGGAGGTAGCCTACCGTAGTCTGCATAAGCAGATGCTTGCGCCGAAGCCGGGGGTTGCGCTGCTGTATGGCGTGACCGGCAGCGGAAAGACCTCCGTTTACCTTAAGCTCATTGCCGATTGTCTGACGATGGGGAGGGGGGCGGTTGTGCTTGTGCCGGAAATTTCTCTGACACCGCAGCTGCTTGCGATTTTTGCGGCACATTTCGGAGAGCAGGTTGCCGTTCTGCACAGCAGCTTGCGTCTGACGCAGCGTTATGATACCTGGAAGCGCATTCGCAGCGGGGAGGCGCGCGTAGTGCTTGGCACGCGCTCGGCGGTATTTGCCCCGGTGCGCGAGCTGGGGCTGCTGATCCTTGATGAGGAGCAGGAGCACAGCTACCAATCCGAAAACGCACCGCGTTACCACGCCCGCGAGGTGGCAATCTATCGCGCCGCGCAGGTCGGTGCGCTGGCGCTGCTCGGCTCGGCGACTCCCTGCGTGGAGACAATGTATCGAGCCGAAAGCGGTGTGTATTCTTTGTATACACTGAAGAAACGATATAATTCCGCGGCTCTGCCGCCGGTTGAGATCGTCGATATGAAGCGCGAGCTGAAATCGGGAAACGCGACCGCTATCAGCGAACCGCTGCTTATGGCCCTGCGGGAGAATCTGGCGCAGGGCAGGCAATCGATCCTGTTTCTCAACCGCCGCGGTACGAGCCGGATGATTGCCTGTGTGGATTGCGGCTATGTGCCGCAGTGTCCCGCCTGTACGGTCAACCTAACCTATCACGAGGCGAACGGACGCCTGATGTGCCATTACTGTGGCCATTCCGAGCTGCTGCCGCATCGCTGTCCCGCCTGTGGCGGGCATCTGAAGCAGATCGGCTTCGGGACGCAGAAGGTAGAGCAACAGCTCCACACGCTTTTGCCGGGCACGCAGGTGCTCCGCATGGATGCGGACACCGTCTCGGCAACAAACCCGCACGAAAAGATCCTTGCGCGCTTCCGCGACGAACGTGTTCCCGTTCTGCTTGGCACTCAGATGGTTGCCAAGGGACTGGATTTTGAAAACGTGACGCTTGTCGGCGTGCTGGATGCGGACATGACCCTCTATGTGCCCAGCTATCGAGCTGCGGAGACCGCCTTTGCGATGATCACGCAGGTCATCGGCCGTGCGGGGCGCGGGACGCTGCCCGGTCGTGCCGCCGTGCAGACCATGACGCCGGACAACGCCGTCCTCCGCCTTGCCGCCGCACAGGATTATGACGGCTTCTACCGGGCCGAGCTTCCGCTGCGTGAGCTGCGCGGCTGTCCGCCTTATGCGGATCTGCTGCGCCTGACCTTCCATGGCCGGATCGAGGAGGCTGTCTGGCAGGCCGCCGGACGCTTCCGTGACGCGCTTCGGGTGCAGCTTGCGTCAGACTATTACCGTGCCGAGCAGGTGCGTTTGCTCGGCCCCGCCCCCGCGCAAATTGCGCGGATCAATTACAACTATCGCTGTCGGTTGACGTTGAGCTGCCGTAACACGCGGCCGCTGCGCCAGCTTGTTGCGTTCCTGATCCGTGAGTTTCTGAAGGATCGGCAGAATGCCGGTGTAGGCGTTTTCGTCGACGTAAACAGTGAAGAATAGGAGAAACAGTATGGCACTGAGAAAGATCCTGACCGCCGAAAATCCCGCGCTGCACAAGCACTGCCGTCCCGTGACGCAGTTTGACGAAAAGCTGCACACGCTTCTTGACGATATGGCGGAGACGCTTTATGACGCCAACGGTGTCGGTCTTGCTGCACCGCAGATCGGAATCCTGCGCCGCGTGGTCATTGTTGACACCGGGGAGGAGATTTTGGAGCTGGTGAATCCGGAGATTTTGGAGGAGAGCGGCGAACAGGACGGTATGGAGGGCTGCCTCAGTGTGCCGGGGGAATACTGGCTGGTCAAACGGCCGAACGTCGTGCGTGTCCGAGCACAGGATCGGGACGGCGAATGGTTTGAAGCAGAAGGCGAGGAACTGATTGCACGCTGCTTCTGCCATGAGATCGATCATCTGGACGGCCATCTGTATACGGAGTTTGCGCATCATCGTCTGACCGAGGAAGAAATCGAAGCCATGCAGGAGGAAAATGCGTGAGAGTTGTTTTTATGGGAACCCCTGCCATTGCCGCGACCTGCCTTCAGGCGCTCATTGAGGCCGGCTTTGACCTTGCAGGCGTTTATACCAAGCCGGATATGCCAAAGAATCGCGGGATGAAGCTGGAAATGTCCGAGGTCAAGAAGCTTGCGCTGGCAAACGGCCTGCCGGTATTCCAGCCGACGGGTTTCCGCGACGATGCGGCCGTTGACGAGCTTCGTGCGCTGCGGCCTGATGTGATCGCCGTTGTTGCTTACGGAAAGATTCTTCCGCAGCGGGTGCTGGATATTCCGGCGCTCGGCTGTATCAATATTCATGCAAGCGTATTGCCGCAGCTTCGCGGATCCGCCCCTGTGCAGTGGGCGATTCTCAACGGTATGGCATCCACCGGTGTGACCGCCATGTATATGGCGGCAGAGATGGATGCGGGTGACATCATTGAGATCCGCGAAACGCCCATTGAGCCGGAGGAGAATTCCGCACAGCTCATGGCGCGGCTGGCTGTGATCGGCGCCGGGCTGCTGTGCGATACCCTGCGCGCCGTTGAGTGCGGCACGGCGAAGCGCACGCCGCAGGAGCATGAAAAAGCGACGTTGGCGCCCATGCTGACAAGAGCGCTCAGCCCGGTGGATTTTTCGTGCCCGGCGCAGGAGATTTGCAACCGGGTGCGAGGGCTTGACCCGTGGCCGGTGGCTACGGCCGAGCTGGGCGGCACGCGCTTTAAGCTCTACGGCATCCGCCTTGCCGGAAAGACGAGCGACCGTCCCGCCGGAACGCTTCTGGCATTGACGAAGCAAGGCCTTGAAATTGTCTGCGGTGACGGACAGGTCGTGACCGTGACCCGTCTCCAGGCGGACGGCGGAAAACAGATGGCGGCGGCGGATTACTTCCGCGGCCACCCGATTATATTGTAGCACTATGGCAAAATCGGCAAGAGATGCGGCGCTGCTCGCGTTGAGCGCATGCCGCAAGGAGGGCGCGTGGTCCGACGGTGCGCTCAAGCAGGCGCTGTTTGGTATGGAGCGGCGCGAGGCCGCGCTGGCCAGTCGTCTGTGCTATGGCGTGCTGCAAAACCGCCTGCTTCTGGACTGGTGGATCGACGGCTTCACCAATGGACGCCTGCACCCTGCCGTGCGTGACGTTTTGCGCCTTGGTGTGTACCAGCTCTGCTTTATGGATCGCATCCCGGCTTCGGCAGCAATCTGCGAGGCAGTGGAGCAGACGAAGCGTGTGGCAAATCCGCAGGCGGCGAGACTGGTTAACGGCGTTCTGCGCTCCGTGCAGCGGGCGCTGCCGCTGAAGCTGCCCAACGACCCTGCGATCCGCTACAGCCACCCGCAGGAGCTGGTGGAGCTGCTGACTGCGCAATATGGTGCGGAAAAAACCGCGCGGCTGCTTCTCTCTCACAATGAGGTGCCCGAGACGGTTATTCAATGCAATACCTTAAAAACCGATACCCCGACGCTCTGCGCCGCACTGGATGCGGCGGGCGTTCGATATACATTGCATCCATGGCTGCCGGACTGCCTGACGATTTCGGCATCCGGAAGCTTGGAACAGCTTACCGCCTTCCGTGAAGGACTGTTCTATGTACAGGATACGGCGGCGCGTCTGGCGGCGCTCTCGGCGGGACTGGTGCCCGGCCTGTGCGTGTTGGATTGCTGTGCCGCACCCGGCGGAAAGAGCTTTGCAGCCGCTGTTGCGATGAAAAATCGCGGCGAGCTGATCTCCTGCGACATCCATCCGCACAAGCTCAGCCTGATTGAGGCGGGAGCGCAGCGGCTTGGTGTGCGCATTATCCGGACACAGCTTCAGGATGCGAGCCGCTCCGTCGATCAGTGGCGTGGGCGTATGGATGTCGTCCTGGCGGACGTGCCCTGTTCCGGATTGGGAGTGATCCGGAAAAAACCGGATATCCGCTACAAGGAACTGAGACAGACGGCGGCACTTCCGGAATTGCAGCTTGCAATTCTGGAATGTCAGTCCGCATATGTCAAGCGCGGCGGCGTGCTGCTCTACAGCACCTGTACGATTCTGCGGCGCGAAAACGAGGAGGTTGCACAGGAGTTTTTGCGGCGTCACCCGGAATTCCGCCCGGAAACGGTGGATTTCCCACCCGGTTCCGGCATTCCGAACGGCGCCATGACGACACTGCTGCCCTGTGACCACGGGACGGATGGCTTCTTTATTTGCAAATTCAGGAGAGACGCATGAAGGATATCAAATCCATGACGCTTTCCGAGCTGCGTGATGATTTTGCTGCACTCGGCGAACCGGCGTTTCGCGCCGGCCAGGTCTACCGTTGGCTGCATTCCGGTGTGCGAAGCTTCTCGGAGATGACGAACCTGTCCAAGACGTTGCGCGAACGTCTGGCGCTGGACTATGCGCTTACGCCGCCGACGGTTGCGCGGAAGCTTGTTTCGCAGAAGGACGGAACGGTCAAATATCTTTGGCGTCTGAGCGACGGAAACTGTGTCGAAAGCGTCCTGATGCGTTATCACCACGGAAACAGCGTATGTATTTCCTCTGAGGTTGGTTGTGCGATGGGCTGTGCTTTCTGCGCTTCGACACGCGGCGGGCTGGTGCGGCGGTTGGAGCCGTCGGAGCTGCTGGATCAGGTGCTGTTTACGCAGTCGGATTCCGGCCTGCCTGTCAGTAATATCGTACTGATGGGGATCGGCGAGCCATTGGATAACTACGACAATGTACGCCGTTTTCTGACACTGGTCAATTCCCCGGAGGGAATGAACATCGGAATGCGGCACATCAGTCTGTCCACCTGCGGGCTGGTCGACCGCATCGATCGACTGGCACAGGAGAATCTTCAGTTGACGCTGTCGGTGTCTCTGCATGCGCCGGATGATGAAGTTCGCAGCCGCCTTATGCCGGTCAATCGGCGCTATCCCGTTGAGACACTGCTCGATGCCTGTCGGCGTTACTACGACAGGACCGGTCGACGTATTTCCTTTGAATATGCCATGATCCGGGGTGTGAACGACACGCCGGAAATGGCACAGCTTCTCATCCGGCGGCTGCATGGCCTGGCCGCCCATGTGAACCTGATCCCATTGAACAACATCGCCGAAAGCCCGCTCAAGCCGAGCTTGCCGGAGGTGCTGCGGCGCTTCCAGCAGACGCTGGAGGCGGCGGGGATTCCTGCCACCGTTCGCCGCACGCTGGGAAGCGATATCAACGCTTCCTGCGGACAGCTCCGGCGCGAGTTTGAAGCGAAAAAAATCTGATCGAAAGGGGGAAAGACCGATGAAGGCCTGGGGACTGACGGACATCGGAAATGTCCGGACGCAAAATCAGGATGCTTACCGCATTGAACACTTTGACGATGCCTGGCTTGCTGTCGTTTGCGACGGCATGGGCGGCGCGAAAGCCGGAAATGTGGCAAGTGCACTTGCCTGCGAGGTCTTTACCGAGGAGGTCAAGCGCTCGTTCCGTGCGCGAAGTACGCCGGAGGAAACGGAGCAGATGCTCCGCACAGCTGCCGCGCTGGCAAACATAACCGTCTATGAGCATTCGCAGCTCAGCGACGAGTTTTCCGGCATGGGTACAACGTTGGTTGCCGCACTGGTCGGTGCGCGAACGGCGTGGGTGCTGAATATCGGAGACAGCCGCGCATATTTCATCAATGCCGACGGACTGCGGCGCGTTACGACTGATCACTCTGTTGTCGAGCTGATGGTGCAGCGTGGCGAATTGACGGCTGCCGAAGCGCGGACGCATCCGCGCAAGAACCTGATTACCCGTGCCGTAGGTACGGCAAAGCAGGTGCTTGCGGATGTGTTTACCCTGCCACTGAACGAGGGCGACTGCCTGCTGCTCTGCACGGATGGCCTTTCCAATCAAATGGCCGACGAAGAGATCCTGTTTGAGGTGGTTCATGGCGAGACACACAACGACTGCTGCCGGCGGCTGCTGGAGATTGCTAAGCGCCGCGGCGCGCCGGATAATGTGACCTCCGTGCTTTTGGAGGCATAATATGAAAGAAAAAAACGGGGTATGCCCCGATCAATACCCCAGAAACGGAGGGAGTTACCATGGATAATTACATAGGTAAGCTGCTCGACAATCGATATGAAATACTGGAAGTGATAGGAACCGGCGGAATGGCGGTTGTCTACAAGGCGCTGTGCCATCGACTCAACCGTCTGGTTGCCGTCAAGATCCTGAAGGATGAGTTCTCCCGCGATCAGGAATTCCGCCGCCGCTTTCACGCCGAATCGCAGGCGGTTGCAATGCTTTCACATCCGAACATCGTCAGTGTTTACGACGTTTCCCGCTCGGATGATGCCGACTATATTGTCATGGAGCTGATCGAGGGGATCACGCTGAAGCAGTATCTGGAGAAAAAGGGAGCGCTCAACTGGCGAGAAACATTGCATTTCTCCATCCAGATTGCCAAGGCGCTGGAGCATGCGCACAGCCGCGGTATCGTTCACCGCGACATCAAGCCGCACAACATCATGATTCTGCGTGACGGAAGCATCAAGGTTGCCGATTTCGGAATTGCCCGCATCGTTTCGGCGCAGAACACGCTGACGCGCGAAGCGCTTGGTTCCGTACACTACATTTCCCCGGAACAGGCAAAGGGCGCACGGGTGGATGCGCGAAGCGACCTGTACTCTCTGGGCGTTGTGATGTATGAGATGCTCACCGGCCGCACACCCTACGACGGCGAAACGCCCGTGTCTGTTGCCATTCAGCATATCAGCGGCGGCGCGCCGCTGCCGAGCAGTTTTGTTGACGGAATCCCGCGCGGCTTGGAGCAGATTACGCTGCACGCCATGACTGCCAATGTCGATCTTCGCTACGGCTCGGCAGCCGAAATGCTGCACGATATGGAGGAATTCCGGAAGGATCCGGAGATCACCTTCACCTTTGACGGCGAGGGCGGCACTTCCGTTGTCCATGTGCCGCAAGCATCCCCGGAGGAGCGATCTGCCGCGCCGGACGGGCTGACACCGGAGCAACGCCGCGCCGCGCGTGTTGAGCGTGAACGCCGTGAACAGAGCGACAGGCGCAGAGGGGTACTCACATGGGTTATTATCGTCGCCGCACTGCTGCTTGTGGCAACGGTGGTAACGATTGTTCTGGTGCTCCGCACAGGCGACGGCAACACTCCAAGCACCTCCGAAAACACAAGCTCAAGCAAAAACGTGATCGTACCGAATCTGCTTGGCAAACAGCTTTCCGAGATCAATCCTTCGGCCTTCCCCGAATTGATTATCGATGTGGACGGTGCGACGTTTGAGTATAGCGAGATTTATGAAAAAGGACAGATCATGGACCAGTCGCCGCAGCCCGGTGAAGAGGTTCGCGGCGGAAAATCACGCACGGTGCGGCTGACGGTCAGCCTGGGCCGCCAGATGAACCAGATGCCCGATCTGGTCGGGCAGACCGAAAGCGCTGCCCGTGCGCAGCTCACGGCTATGAATTACGGTTTGCAGATCCGTGTGGTTGAGGAAGGAAGCGATACCGTTCCTATCGGAAACGTTGTGCGTACCGAACCGGAAAGCGGATCGGAGCTTTCGCGTGGCCAGCGTGTGTTGGTCTATGTCAGTCTCGGCCCGACGACGCTGCCGGTTCTGAAGGGAGAGACGCTCGAAAACGCCAAGGAACTGCTCAACGAGATGATCAAGAACCTGAATCTGATTGTCAAATACCTGGAGGAACAGAGTGAGGATGTACCCGCCGGCTGCGTTACCCGTACCGATCCGCTTCCCGGCAGTACGATGGGTAAGTCGCAGCGCCTGACGGTATATGTCAGCTCCGGAGACGGAAAAATCGAGGTTCCGCAGGTGCTGGGCTTCGATATGATGAATGCGATTACGCTGCTGCGCGATGCGGGGCTACGTTACTCCATCAACGAGGTCTACAGCGATACGGTCGAGGCCGGCAAGGTCGTCAGCCAGAGTGAGGCGCCGAACGCCCGCGTGGAAAAGGACACCATCGTGGTTCTGGAGATCTCAAAGGGGCCTGCGCCTTCACCGATGCCTACGGATCCGGAGCAGCCCACCCTGCCCAGCGAGTCCGCGACTCCGGCGAGGAGTCCCGCACGCAGAGGCATAGGTCAATGACACAGACCCATCGCGGCCGAATCGAAAAGGCACTCAGCGGCTTCTATTATGTCCGAACGGAGGATGGTGCTTTGACGGAGTGCCGTGCCTGTGGACGGTTTCGAAGAGAGGGCCTTACACCGCTCGTGGGTGACCTGGCGGAGTTTACCGTCCTGGGTGGGCACGGTACGATCTGGGAACTTGCTCCGCGAAAGAACAGCTTCCTCCGCCCCGCAGTGAGCAATGTAGACGTTCTTGTTGTGCTGGCCTCGCAGGCAAACCCGGTTACGGATCCGTTTCTCATAGATCGCGTCTTGTCGATTGCCGGTGACCGCTCGGTCCCCGCAGTGCTGTGCATCAACAAGATCGACTTGGCTGACGGCGCGCGCCTGACGGCGATCTATCGGCATGCGGGCTACGATGTATTCCCTACCAGTACCGTAACAGGGGAGGGAATTGAGGCGCTGCACCGTGCCATTGCCGGGAAGACGGTGGCCTTTACCGGAAATTCCGGCGTCGGAAAGAGCAGCTTGCTGAACTGCATGGGCTTTTCCGTGCGGACGGGTGAGGTTTCGGAAAAGCTCGGCAGAGGACGGCATACTACGCGCCACGTAGAGCTGTTTCACCTGCCGGACGGTACCTGCATTATCGATACTCCCGGCTTTTCCTCCTTTGACGTCGAGCGGATGGACCTTGTGATCGAGAAGAATCTTCAGTATGCTTTCCCGGACTTTGCACCATATTTGGGGAAATGCCGCTATCACGACTGCGTTCATCTGCGGGAGCCGGACTGCGCCGTGCGCACGGCACTGAACGAAGGACGTATTGAGTCGACGCGCTATCTGAGCTATGCGAGGCTCTACGAGAGAGCGAAGGAGCAGAGAGCCCGGTAAGGAGAACAGCCGGCCCTGCACCTGCTTGCATGGCGGGAGAATATTGCAAACGGCGTGGCCTTCCCGGTCACGCCGTTTGACTGTAATGGAGGTCCGCAGAGCGGTGAAAAGTCCGACGGAACCCCTGGGTTCTTGTGATTGACTGCCGGAAATCACAGATCGAAGAAAAAACATTCGGCACGGTTGATTTAACAGTGATAAGGAGCTAATTCAAACTTACTGCTGTTGGCTGACGGATTCGGTGTGCAGAGGTAACAAACGCTAAGATGACCTCTCGTTTCCTAAAGAAACGAGAGGTTGATCTTTTTTGCTGTTTATTGGAGGGGAACTTGAGAAATATGTAGAATCAGATTATGTTCGTCAAAGAAAGAAATCTGCAACAAATCCATCCTCCGCCAATGTCAGGTCGATTTCGTTTTTTCCGACAAAGATCCGCCTTTTTTCATAGCCAATCAACAAATCCTGAAGCTGACAGTTTCCACTGGCTGTATTCTTATTTTTCACTCTCTGCCGGTGGTTGCGGAGAACGGCACGAATATGAGCCAGTAATTTTTCTGTACTGAATGGTTTCGTACCAGAAAATGCGCGAAATGAGTTGCTGAGAGGTGCTGCGAACAACCGCTCAAATTTTGTTCCCAGAGGCTTTGCGGCAGCAAAATCGGCTCTGAGCTTACAGAGAAAAGCAGCTTGCAGGTCCGAAAACTTGCACGCTGCCTTCTGAAAAATCTATGCTTTACTGCACCCGAGATCCAG
>CAKUGQ010000007.1 GCA_934654755.1 uncultured Oscillospiraceae bacterium
ATGTCGATACCGTGACGGGGGACGATAAAGCCGATCTTGAACGACTTCTCGCGGACATTACCGCGCTGGAAAACGGCGCCAACCTGACAGGGGCTCAGCGCGACACACTTGCGCAGAAGAAGCAGGCTATTGAGGTGCTGCTTGCCCGGATCGACGCGATTGCGGATGAGCTTAGTCGTATCAATGCTGCGGTGGACGGCTATGATGTCGATACCGTGACGGGGGACGATAAAGCCGATCTTGAACGACTTCTCGCGGACATTACCGCGCTGGAAAACGGCACCAACCTGACAAGCGCGCAGCGCGACACGCTTGCGCAGAAGAAGAATGCGATCAGCGAACTGCTTAAAAAGATCGAGAATACCGCCACGGTGGTTGATATACTCTGCCAGGGACTGTATTTGCATAACGTTGACACGGTTCGCTCTGTCTTTGGCAGCGACATACAGAGCTTTATCAAGCTTGCCGACCGTCTGCTGGAGGGCTCCAACCTGACGGCAGCGCAGCGTGACGAGCTGGAAACCGCAAAGCGCCACGGGCAGGCGTTGCTGGCGCGGGTTGCGGAGGTCCTTGAGATTCTGGATCGTGCGCGTGCGCTGACCTCCGCTCTGGAGGAAAGCAACGTCAAGTCGAGCGATAAAGCGACGCTCACGCAGTCGATTGCTGAGCTCAACGAGCTCCTTGCGGGAGATAATCTGTCCGACCATGAACGCGAGGAGGTTCCGGGATGGATCGAAAAGGCCGAAGCGCTGCTGCGTTTCCTCGATGAATTCCAAACCCGTCTGCTCGCGCTGGTCGATGAGGTTGCGGCCTATCAGGCTCCGAATTACTATGTTACATCACTTGACCGCGGCGCGTTGAAGGCACTGGAGCAGCGAATCGGAGGTCTGCTCGACGGCGATAACCTGACCGTCGACGAACGCAAAACGGTTGAGAGGCTGCACGGTGATGTGCAGGCGTTGCTCACACTGCTGCGCGAGACGGCGGACCGTTTGCTGTATGTCCTGCGCGAGTATGAAAGATACTCGATTGATTCCGTCAAGACAACGCAGTATGACGCACTGGCTGCACTGTATAAAGAGGCTTTCGAATTGGCATTTGACGGCCATTTGAATGAAAGTGAGACCGAAATGGTCCACTATATACTTGACAATCTCCAGGATATGATTGAACGGGTCGAAATGGTTCAGCAGGCGCTCGAACAGATTGCCGCAGAGCTGGAAACCACGACCGTCCGTAATGTCACCTCGGACGATACACAGCGGCTGCAGGAGCTGCTTGCAAATATCGGCACGCTCTGCTCCCGGTATTCCGGCAACCTGACGGAGACGGAAAAGCTGCTGCTTGCGCGCCACTCCGAAAAGCTCGAAACGCTTTTCGGCCGCATCAACTGGGTTGCCGGGAGGCTCGCGTTGTACAAGGAGCGCTACGGCGGTATTGGGCTCTTTGATGAGGTGAATCTCACGCTTACGCAGCTGGAGGAAGACCTTTCCGGTCTGACCGATCTCCTTGAGAGCGACAATCTGACGTCCGGCGAGAGGGGCGAGCTGGCGTATCCCCTGCACGTTGTGCAGCTCCTGATCGACAAACTCAGAACCTTCGAGCAGATCGACGCGCAGTTTACGGATATTCAGGGCCACTGGGCTTACAATGAGATCCGCCATGCAATCTGGCTTGGCCTGTTTAACGGAACGGATGAGCACAGCTTCACGCCCGATGGTGTGACGACGCGCGGTATGTTCGTTACGGTGCTCTGGCGCGCGATGGGCTGCCCCGATGCCGGCAACGACCAGCCGTTTGAGGATGTGAAGCCGACCGACTACTATTCTGCGGCGATTGTCTGGGCGAATACGGAGGGGATCGCCAACGGTATCGACACGGCGCATTTTGCGCCGGATGCGCCCATCACCCGTGAGCAGGCGGCAACCATGATGTTCCGTTTGGCGACACGTCTTGGCGCAGACAGCGGCAAGCGTGCGGAGCTGGGAGAATTTGCCGATTACACCGCCGTCTCCGAGTACTCTGCGGAGGCTCTGCGCTGGGCGGTTGCCGAGGGATTGCTCCGCGGCTATGAAGATGCCACGCTGCGCCCGGCTGCAAATGCAACCCGCGCCGAGTGTGCCACGCTGATGCTCCGACTTGTGCTCCTGCTTTCAAAGCAGACAAACTGAGCAATCACGTTTTTAGCAAAGCACCCGCCCTGCGGCGGGTGCTTTGCTCCTAGGGAAAGGGGGGCGCCAACGATGAAACGAATCCGGCGGTGCGGCGGCTTTTTACCGTCGCTGCTGTTCAACCTGTTGTGGAACCTTGAGGGGATTCTTCCTGCGGCAGTCCTGCTGGGATTGCATTTCTGGCTTGGATGGTCGCCGTGGTGGGCAGTGCTTGCTGCGGCGCTGTGGCTGTTGGGGATCATCCTTCGGATGCTGCTGATCGGCTGGGCAAGACACTGCGGCGATACGCCGGATCTGCCGAAAAGGAACAAAAACCCGTATTCCGTCGGGAATCGACACTCACCGGAGTAGAATAAAAGCCGCCAAATGGCGGCTTTTATTGCGCATCCGTACCTCAGACGGCCCTGCCGTTTTGCTCCTCGCAACGGCGCATGAAAGGGACGAAGTGTTACGGCTGCGTCTGCTCCGTTTGGACGCGTGTGGTGGAGATGCGCTGCGTATCTGTACCCTTGGGCGCGGTGCGAACCGGGAAAGTGCCGCTGCCGTCGCCCAACGTCAGGCGATACTGGTTGGCAAGCTGTCGCCAGGTATGGCGATCGACCTCACCGGTCTGCGGGAGGCGGGAAAGCGCCTGGAGCCAGATGATCGCTTCGGAGGTGGCCGGATCGAGAATCCCCGTAATACGGAGCCGGGGCATCTCAGGGAAGAACTGACCGAGTGTAAACAGCATTGCTTGGATCAGGGGAAGATGCAGGTTATCCGAGCCTTTGGCAATATTCTGATTCGGCTGGAGCGCCAGCTGCAGTGGCTCGGCGGGGTTTCGGCGTACCTGCGCCTCTGCATAAGCCCTACGCACAGCATCCCAGGTTTCCTGGTCCACCGTCCCGGTTATGGGAAGACGATGCTCCCGCTGAAATGCACGGACGGCGGCCTCGGTCTCGTCGCCGAAAATACCGTCGCGCGCCAGATTGTCCGTCGTTTCCAGCCAACGCAGCATGGTTTGTAGATCGTAGATGGAAGTACTTTGCTTTGCCATGATTCCTCCTAGTCAAAATCCGTGTCGCCCGGACGCAGCGGCGTGCCCGGATACTGCGGCGAAATGCCCTTTGCCGTCGAGACAATGCCGGTGAAGCGGTCATAGAGCGCATACCACGTTGCCGGGCCGACAACACCGTCGACGCTCAGCCCGGCGAAACGCTGGAAGGCGCGGACCGCAGCTTCCGTCCGAGAGCCGAAAATACCGTCGACAGCGACGTTCGGGATGGCGTTGATATACTCTGAGAGCGTAGCGAGCATATACTGAAGCTGCCGAACCTGACCGCCGGTCGAACCGGAATTCAGGTTGTTGACAAGCTGCCAGTTGAAGCTGTAGAAGGTCTGTCCCTGCGATTCCAGCTCCGACAGACGATTGACGCCGACGTAGATACGCACGGCGGTATACCATGTGGATTTTCCGGCAACCCCGTCGGGCGCCAGACTGAAAATGGTTTGGAATCGTTGCACGGCGCGTTCCGTCTGTGTACCGAAGATACCGTCGACCGGGTCGATGCGCGGAATGGATGGATAGTCCTCGGAAATCCGATTCAGCATGACCTGAAGCTGGACAACGCCCACACCACGGGAGCCGGAACGTAAAGGTGTGCCCGGATAGGAAGGGGAGTAGCCGCGAATCGGTGCGTCCGTGACGATCTCAACGCTGTTTCCGTAGTAACGCCGCAGAATCTGCACATAGTTCAGCCCCTGCTGCGCAAGGCTTTGCGAACCCCATTGGCTCAGCCCGGCACAGGTGACGGTCGTGCCGTTGCAGAACTTTGCCGCCAACGGCTCGACGAAGCCCTTACGCCGCAGGTAGTTGTTGAAGATCTCGTCGACGATACGGGAAACGCTTTGAAAGTAATTTCGGCCGTTGATAAATTTCTGATCAATGGCTGTAGAGGATGTGATGTCGAAGTCGTAGCCCTGACTGCGGTAGAACTCCGTATAGACACGATTGAGCGCAAAGGAGATAATCGCCAGAATGTTGGCACGCAGCGCGGCCTCCTCCCAGGTTGGGTAGATTTCACTGGAGGCGACGTTTTTCACATAGTTCGAGAAGTTGACGGTCACATTGGCCGCATAGGCGCTCGGCGCGCCGAGATGCACCGTGATGGTTTCCGGAATGTACGGTAATACGGTCGGCATGGCGTTACAGAGGCTGATCCGAAATGTCAAACACTTCGGTCATATTCCAGCTTTCCGGCAGCTCTCCGTAAGGGATCAGCTCCAGATTCTGCTGCGTCAGGACACCGGCGAAGATTTGCACATTCTCCACAAGGATGCGCTCATAGCGCGGCTGATCGACCGTGATGTCCACTTTGGTCCAGGGCTGGACGCTGCCGGGGCTTTGGCTCTGCGAGGCCTCGGGCGCCTCGATGGCAAGAACACCCGTCAGCCCGTTTTCATTTGTCAGCTCCGAGGCAAGCAGACGCGAGCCGCCTTTGATTCGCTGCGTGACGTTGATGATTGCACCGGAAATGGGCGTTTGGGCACGCGAGGTGTAGACGCGCACCTGTAAAAATCCGTTTGTCGGCATAAAAAACCTCCTTATCTATTCTCTGATAGTCTATGCGCGAGGCCGGGGGAGAGTTCCCTCTTGACAAGGGACAAAAGCTGTGATAGAGTGATAGCCGCCGCGAAACACGGCAAGAAAGGAATCTTTTCAATGAAAAAACTGATTGCACTTTTGCTGGCAGCAATGATGCTTCTGTCGCTTTGCGCCTGTGCGCCCGGCGAGACGGAGACGACGGTCAACCCCTCGAATGCGTCAACGGGTGAACCGTCTAACGGTTCTTCTACGGAGCCGGCAACGGATACGCCTTCGGAGCCGACCGAAGCTCCCGCACCCACGCAGGATGTCAGCGGCCTGCCCGAGGAGATGCGCCCCCTTGTGAGCGTTTGGGAAGGCGAGTTGGATTGCTCTGCCATGATCAACTCGATGCTCGGCGCTTACGGCATGGAAGAGGGCGATGCACCGAAGACCAAGGTTGTGCTGCGCATGACGATGACGCTCAACGCAGATCAGAGCGCTACGATGGAGCTGGATGAGACCACGTTGTCGCAGGATCTTCAGGCGTACATGGCCGAGATTCTTGATGTCCTTGTGGAAGCAACCTACAAAGCCTGCGAGGCTCAGGGCATTTCGCGTGAACAGGCAGACGCGGCTTATGAGCCCTACGGTGGTCTGAAGGCCTATCTGGAATCGACGATTGACGTCGATGCGATCTATTCGCAGATCACCGACGAATTTGCTGCCTTGGAGCCGCAGCACTGGAAAGCCGAGGACGGCGTGCTCTATATCTGCGATGCCGACGAGGAATTCAGCGAGGGTGACGGTGAGGCGTATCAGCTCGACGGCGATACGCTGGTTGTGACCATCGTGCCCCAGACGGACGACGAAGACGTGGAGGACATTCACATCACGTTCACCCGTAAGACGAAGTAATAAAGTCATAAAAAATCTCTCCCACCACCGGGAGAGATTTTTTTACAGGAAGCGCTTCATCTGATCAATGTTGGCCTGCTCGGTCTGAAGCAGACGATTGGACAGGGCAGAGACCTTCGGATCGAGCGTTTCCATCGTCCTGCTGTTGTGAATGCTCTTGATCATCCCGCGCGTATTTCCCTGAAGCATCAGCTCGGCAATTTTGCTGCCGGGGTCGCGGCTGGCGCGTACCTTCATCATGGAGGTCATTGCGCTTCCGTATTTTGCCATCGGATTAATGTCCTTTTTTCTGCCGCCGTGGACGTCAAGAAGACGATCGGCTTCGTCGAAAAGCCGTGCATATTCGCTGAGCTGCTGACGCAGTGCGCCGGCCAGCTCCGGATCCTCACATTCCGGCAGAACAGTCTGAATTCCGTAGCAGCCCATCTGCGTGGTCTGACGGATGGAATTGAGCATTTCGTGGTCGTTTTGCATATTTCCTTCACCTCGTTGCTAGTTTGCCTCCGAAGCTGTGGCGCTATGCGCGAAAAAGACATTGACAAGCGCTTTCTCCGAGCTTATAATAGGTTGGTAATAGAGGTCTTTCGGACCGATAGAAAAGGAGAATGTCCTATGTTTCATCGAATGACGATTGCCGGTGTGACGCGCGATCTGCCGATTTGTAAGGTCACGGATGACCTGTATATCGGCGCATTTGTGATTTTCGGAGACGTGGAGCTGACCGTTGCCACCGCGCAGGCGCTGCTGAAAAAGGCGCCGGAGTATGATTATATGATCTCTGCGGAGGCCAAGGGAATCCCGCTGATCTATGAAATGGCGCGTCAGAGCGGCCAGAATAAATACTTTCTGGCCCGAAAGGCCGCAAAGCTGTATATGTCCGGCGTATTTGACGTTGCGGTTCGCTCCATCACCACCGCGAAGGAGCAGCACCTTTACCTCGACACCGCGGATGCCGAGCTGATGCGCGGCAAGCGGATTCTGATCGTTGACGATGTGATTTCCACCGGCGAGTCGTTGGCCGCCGTGGAGAAGCTCGTGCTGGAAGCCGGCGGCATTGTTGCGGGGCGTATGGCAATTCTCGCCGAAGGCGACGCGCAGAGCCGAGACGATATTATCTATTTGGAAAAGCTGCCGGTCTTTCATGCCGACGGCACTGTCAAGGAATAAAAGATGATGCCCTCTCCGTCATCCGGCGGGGAGGGCACTTTGCTTACTTGCGGTTCTGGTTCTGCTGATTCTGCTGCTGGTTTTGCTGATTCTGCTGATTCTGCTGATTCTGATTCTGCTTCTGGTTCTGACGGTTCTGATTCTGCTGCTGATTCTGCTGCTGATTCTGATTCCGGTTTTCCATTGATCCGTTTCCTCCGTTTGTCTGGTTTGCGGTTGAGCCGCGAGCCTAGTTTACCCCGACTGCACTTATTTATCCTTCGGCTTGCAAATCAGCCCCGCGAGGCAGCCGAAAACCACGGCCGCGGTAATACCGCCTGCGGTTGCTCCAAGCCCGCCCGTAAATATGCCCCAGAAGCCTTCGGCGTCGACCGCCTCTTTCACGCCGCGTGCGATGGAGTAGCCAAAGCCGGTCAGGGGAACCGTTGCACCCGCACCTGCAAAATCAGCAAAATACCGATAGAGTCCGACCGCACCGAGCAATACACCCGTGACGACATAGCTGACCAGAATCCGCGCCGGTGTGAGCTTAGTTTTATCAATGAGGAGTTGACCGATCACACACAGAGCGCCGCCGAAAACAAATGCTTTAAAATAGTCCATGTCATGTCCTTTCCGCGCTGAGCGCGACTGCGTGACAAACGGCGGGGATGGATTCCCCCTGCTGTGTCGAAAGAGGAGACAGCAGCGCTCCCGTCCCGCAAAACAGGAGCCTGCGAAGTTCGCCGCGCCGCATTTTTCCGAGCAGCTCGCCGCACAGAACGCTGGCGCTGCACCCACAGCCTGAGCCGCCGCAGTGGACGTCCTGCGATTGCAGGTCGAAAATACGGCAGCCGCAGTCGTCATAGACTGTGCCAAGCGTAACGCCGTCGCGCGCAAACAGTTCGCGTACGATACTGCTCCCGAGCTTGCCCAGATCGCCCGTGACGATCAGATCATAGTCCTCCGGTGTAAGCGACAGATCGTCGAAGTGTGCACAAAGCGTTTCATAAGCGGCGGGGGCCATGGCAGCGCCCATGTTATTTGCGTCTGTGACGCCCATATCTACAACGGTTCCGATTGTCGCACAGGAGAGAAACGGTCCTTCGCCGCGTTCGGCCAAAATGACGGCGCCTGCGCCCGTAACGGTCCACTGTGACGTCGGCGGACGCTGACCGCCGTAGCCAAGCGGATAGCGATATTGCCGTTCGGAGGCAGCGAAGTGGGATGAGCTGAGCGCCAGCACGCGGCGAAGCTGTCTGCCGTCAATTCCCATCGCGGCCAGAAGAAGCCCCTCCGCCATTGTAGAGCAGGCACCGTAAAGCCCGAAGGTGGGAATCTTCAGATTGCGCATGGCAAAGCTGGAGCCGATGCACTGGTTCAGAAGATCGCCGACAAACGCGGCATCAAGGGCCTCTTCCTGAAGGTCCGCTTTTTGCAGTGCAGATTGCATGGCGAGCTTCTGCATCTGCGTTTCGGCTTTTTCCCAGGTTTTCTGCCCAAAATAGGTATCCTGCGAAACGATGTCAAAGCAGCTTCCCAACGGGCCTTCACTTTCTTTTTTTCCTGCAACGGCAGCGTAAGCCACGATGGCCGGCTGCGATTCAAAGCGCAGACTGCGCTTGCCGATGTGCGCCATAAAATTCCTCCCGCGTATCGTTCTCCTCTCTAGTTTGTGTCGGCGCGGTTAGATTATCCGCATCTTTTTCGGGAAAAATAATGCGTGCAATTACGAAAAAAACGGTGTATAATATGCCGAGCCGGACAGGGGAGGGAATGCTTTGGATACTGCTTTTTTGCGCGGAAAACGTCTGTTCCTGCTGGACATGGACGGGACCGTCTACCTGGGGGACCGCCTGTTTGACGGGACGGTTGCGTTTTTGGACTATGTGCGTACCATTGGCGGAAAAACACTGTTTTTGACGAATAATTCCTCGCGGAGCGTTCAGGCATACATTGAAAAAATGCAGCGCCTCGGGATCCGGACGCAGAGGGAGGATTATCTGACCTCCGTGGATGCTCTGATCGACGATCTGAAGCGAAACGGCTTCCGGAGCACACGCATCTATGCGTTGGGGACGGCTTCGTTCCGCGCCCAGCTTACGGATGCCGGTTTTTCCCTTACCGACGTGCCCGGGGACGATGTCGGGCTGTTGGTTTGCGGCTTTGATACGGAGCTTGTCTATCAGAAGCTCGTCGATGCCTGCAGATTGCTGGACAGGGGCGTGCCCTTTCTGGCGGCCAACCCGGACTGGACCTGCCCGACGGAGTTCGGCTATATCCCGGACTGTGGGAGCATCTGTGAGATGCTGCGCCGTGCGACCGGCAGAAGTCCTCGCTTTATCGGCAAGCCCGAGCCTGCAATGGCACTTCTGGCAATGCAGCGCTGCGGCTTTTCGCCGGAGCAGACGCTGCTCGTAGGAGACAGGGTATATACGGACATTGCCTGCGGTGTACATGCGGGTATTGACAGTGTCCTTGTGCTTTCCGGTGAAGCGACGGAGCGGGATGCGGAAAACTCCCCGGAGCGGCCGACGGCGATCCTTTCTGACATCCGTGCGCTGCTTGGGGCGCTGCAAAAGGAGAACGGAGCATGAAGTATTTATGGATCATACCGGCGGTTCCGGCAGGGCTTTTCCTGTTGTGGCTGCTGCTGATACGCGGCAAGCGGAGAAAGCCGGGCTTCTACGGGCTGGCGGGTTTTGATTATGCGCATCGCGGTCTGCATGACCGTGCGAAGGGAATCCCCGAAAACTCGCTTGCGGCATTTCGCCGCGCCGTTGAGGCGGGCTACGGCGCAGAGCTGGATGTGCATCTGACGAAGGACGGCGGCTTGGTCGTGATGCACGATGAAAACCTTATGCGCACAGCTGGGCAAGACGTTCGGATCTGTGATCTGACAATTGACGAGCTTGCACGGTATCGACTGGAGGGTACGCAGGAGAAGATCCCGGAGCTTCATGAGGTACTGACGCTGTTTGTGGGAAAAGCGCCGCTCATTATCGAGCTCAAGACTTGCGAAGCAAATTATGCCGAGCTGACCGCTCGAACCTGCCGCTGTCTGGACGACTTCCCGGAGCTGACGTATTGTATCGAGTCGTTTGATCCGCGGGTGCTTTGGTGGTTGAGAAAAAACCGCCCGCAGGTGATTCGCGGGCAGCTTTCCTGCAACCTGAGGCATGAGAAGATCGGGATCCCGAAGCCGCTGCTGTGGGCGATGACATACCTTTTGGGCAATGTGATGACCGTACCCCATTTTATTGCATACAATTACGAGGCACGTGGAAACGTTTCGCTGCGGCTTTGTCGAAGGCTGTGGGGTGTACAGGAGGTATCGTGGACGCTGCGCTCACGATTTGACGTTTCAAATGCCAAAAATAAGGGCTGTATTGCCATCTTTGAGAATTGCAGGCCCTGATATTTCATTTAAACTGAAAAGATACTGGATATTTTCCACGAAAAAAGGCCGCTTGATGCGGCCTTTCTTTACATTTTCTTGTAAGTAATTACGAATTTGAAATAATTATGCACAAACGATTGATTATTCTTTCACGAGATGGTATAATATAAAAACTCGATAAGAGAGTAATTAAGGAAAGGATGAACCGAATGAGCAGAAAACAAAAGGTCCTGCGCCTTGTTTCTGTGCTTCTCGCTCTGTGCCTGCTTCTGAGCATCCCGCTCGTAGCCGGTGCAGCGTCCGAGTCCTATGATTTGCAGCTTAACAGTACGGCTGCAAACGCATCGGGCTTGGCGAACGCGAGTTCGCAGACCAAGGTGTTGGACACCCCCGAAGCAGATGAGCTGCTTCGAGTCATCATCATCTTCAAGGACAGAGCCCTTGTCGAAAAAGGCTACTCCACTGCCGGATTGGCCGAAAACGACGACGCTCTGGCCTACAGCTCCAAGCTGATCGGCAAGCAGGAGACGGCTATGCAGGCCGTTGAGCGCGTTGTCGGTACGGAGCTGCCCGTCCACTACCGTTTCACCATCGGCGTGAACGGCGTGGCTACCACCGTCCGTTACGACCAGATTCCTGCGATTGAGAAACTGTCGAATGTCCGCGCGGTCTACATTGAAAACCGCTACCAGCCCGATGTCATCGCAGAGCCCGACACCGGCACCTCCGGTGATATGACCGGTTCCTACCGTGCATGGGCGAATGGTTACACCGGCGCCGGCAGCCGTATCGCCATCATCGATACCGGTCTTGACACCGACCACCCCAGCTTTGATGCGAGCTGCTTCCGCTACGGCCTGGAGCTGTCCGCCGCGAAGTTCGGGAAGACTGTCAGCGACTACAAACTGCTGACAATCGCCGAGATCGCTGCCGTTCTGCCCCGCCTGCACGTCGCAGAGCTCCTGAAGGACGTGACGGCCGAGGATCTCTATATCAACGAGAAGATTCCGTTCGGTTTCAACTACGTTGACGAGAACCTGAATGTCACGCACGACAACGATTCCCAAAGCGATCATGGCACGCACGTTGCCGGTATCGCGACCGCCAACACCTATGTCTGGGGCAAGGACGCCGACGGTGACGTCGTCGCAATGCGTCAGGCCAACGGCGTTGTGGGCGTTGCTCCCGACGCGCAGATTCTGCCGATGAAGGTCTTCGGCGCCTCCGGCGGTGCGTATGACTCCGACTACATGGCTGCCCTTGAGGATGCCATCCTGCTCGGCTGCGATACCGCGAACCTGTCGCTTGGCAGCGCGAACCCCGGCCACACCTACGGCAACTACGAAGAGCTCTTTGCCAGCCTGGTTGACAGCGACATCGTCGTTACCATTTCCGCCGGCAACAAGTACAGCTATGCGCAGTTCAATACCACCGGTACATATCTCAACCTGACGACCGACACCGTGATCGACACCGTCGGCTCGCCCGGTGCGTTCCGCAACTCCCTTGCGGTTGCCTCCATCAACAACTACGGCCTGACCGGCGTTATGCCGAGCTTCAACGGCGTTGTTGTTCCTTACTCCGATACCGGCGAGCAGTATAAGATCAATGTCTTTACCACGCTCGATACCTCCCTTGAGGGGACCGGCACGGATTATCCCTATGTCTTCCTCGGTGACCCGACCACCGGCGAGAACATCTACGGCGCGGAAGAAGATTTTACCGGAATTGATGTAACCGGCAAAATTGTTATTATCTCCCGCGGCGGCGGGGTCTCCTTCTTCCAGAAGGCGAACAATGCCGCGGCTGCCGGCGCTGCTGCGATCGTTGTTTACAACAACGTTGAAGGTTCCATTAACATGAACCTCACCGGCTATACCTACAAGAATCCTGCCGTTACCATCGAGCTGAGCTATGCCAAGGAAATCCTTGACCGCTCTGAGAAGAACGACGACGGACTCTACAGCGGCACGATGACAATGTCCAACGAAATTCGCACCGTGCTGAATGTCAGCGGCGGCTATGAGCCGAGCAACTTCTCCTCCTGGGGCGTTCCCGGCAACCTCGACCTCAAGCCCGAGATCGCCGCACCCGGCGGAAACATCTGGTCCACGCTGACCGACGGCACCTACGGCACGATGTCCGGTACCTCCATGGCCGCTCCGAATGCCAACGGTATGGCTGCCGTTGTTGCGCAGTACATCCGTGAGAACAAGCTCAATCAGCTTCAGGGTATGACCGTTCGTTCCCTGAGCCAGGCACTGCTGATGTCCACCTCCCTTGTCCTGCGTGAGGATCTGGGCAACGGCGAATCGATCGCTTACTCTCCCAGAAAACAGGGCTCCGGTCTCGGCTATGTTTACAACGCCGTGACGACACCGGCTTTCCTGCTGACCGATAACCGC
Source organism: uncultured Oscillospiraceae bacterium (assembly GCA_934654755.1). Classification (GTDB taxonomy): domain Bacteria; phylum Bacillota; class Clostridia; order Oscillospirales; family Oscillospiraceae; genus JAZOXB01. Next base: position 12,604 of record CAKUGQ010000007.1, read on the forward strand.
CTGACCACCGACGGTAAGGTCAAGGTCACGCTCGGCGACGACCCCGATCGCGAGGGCAAGTACGAATTCTCCTTCACCATCAACAGCCTAACGCAGAAGACGCTGGCTTATCGCCTCCGCGCGGAGATCAACTCCATGGCCGTTGAGACCGTGAACGGCGAGGACTACATGTCCGACACCGCCTATGCGCTGAGCCCGTTGGTCAGCTTCGAGACGTCGGCCGCCTATTCCTTCGTCTATGACCTGAACGGCGACGGCAAGCTCGACAAGCAGGATGCCTCCGTCATCCTGGCCATTGCCAACGGCAAGAGCGCGAGCGAGAGCGAACAGCTCCTGTGCGACCTCGACAAAGACGGCGTTGTCACCTCCTATGACGCGCGACTCTTCCTCGAGTGCCTCGAAGGCAAGAACGATGCCATCAACGTATTCGATACCGCTTACACCGTTCCCGCGGGCAGCTCCATTGAAATCAAGGTTACCGTGACCCTGAGCGATGCCGATCGCGAGTATCTTGCCGAGAACTACCCGAACGGCTGCTATGTGGAAGGCTTCATCTATGCGGATGATCCCACTGCCGCCAACCCCGAGCTGTCGTTCCCGATGCTGGCTTACTATGGCAACTGGACCGAGCCGTCGATGTTCGATAAGTACATCACCCTGCGTGACTACTACAACACCGAGGCCATGTCCTACACCGGCGTTCGTCCGGAAAACTATGTCGTTACCAGGACCGGCGGCAGCGGTCTGCTCGTCACCCCGAACCCCTACGGGACGGTTGCCGGACTGATCGAAGATCGTACCGCGATCAACTCCGTCAATGGCGACTACATCAACGGCGCGGTTGCTACGCTCATCCGTAACGCCGGCGGCGCTACGATGACCGTGATCTCCAACGCCGAGACGGGCGAGATCTATTACACCAAGCAGTTCGCCGCACAGTACAGTGCCTATTACAGCACCTCCTCCGGTGCGTGGGCAAACTACCAGACGCAGTTTGTCAACAACTGGGTGCCGCTCGACAGCAACGGCAATCCTCTGCCCGAGGGGACGAAGATCAAGTATTCCATCGTTGCCATCCCCGAATACAACTGGGATCGCACCGAGGGCGAGCTTGTCGGCGAGCTGGCTGACGGCGCCTACTGGAACACCATTTTCACCGTTGACAATACCGCTCCGGAAATCACCGCTGCGACCCTGCACCGCAACCTTGTGACCGGAAAGGCTACGCTGAACATTTCCGCACAGGATGATCGCTATCTGGCTGCCGTTCTTGTAACGAATCTGCGTCAGAACAAGGTGCTCACCCGCGCCAGCGTCGACCAGACCACGCCGGGGATCGGCACCGATCTGGAAATCGACGTGACCGACATCCAGAGCTCCTCCGTCTGCCTGCTGGCGGTTGACTATGCCGGCAACATCTCTGCCTATACCATCGAGATCGGCAGCGGTGAGAAGGAAGACGTCACGCAGCGTATCTACGCGAACAATGCCTACACCGACAAGTGGATCAGCTTTATTCCCGAGGATATGGGCAACTCCGTTGACGAGTGCGACGGCGCCATCGACGCTGCCGAGTATGTTGACGGCTATGTCTTCTCCGTTGACAAGGAAAAGAAGTTCTACGTCGCTCCGTTCGAGAATCTTGAGGAACGCACCTTCATCGAGACGCTGGATCTGCCCTCCAGAGTTCTGGATATGGCTTACAGCTATCGCGATAAGAAGATGTATGCTCTGACCACGAACAACCGTATTTATTCGATCGATCTGTTCCTTGGCACGGTCGAGCTGATCGGCACCATTCCGATGAGCAACGGCCAGACGCTCCAGACGCTCGCCATCTCCACCGACGGCACGTTCTACGGCGTCAACAACCACGCGAACAACTCCCGCCTGTATACCATCACCTTCGACGAAGAGTATGGCTTCGAGGTTACGCCGGCTCCGAACCTGACCGGTATGCCCTGCCAGTACCTCCAGTCGATGACTTACGACCACAACACCGGTAAGCTGTATCACGCAAACTATGGCTATGCCGCGTCTACGCTGACCACCACGCTCGTGACCTATGACCTGAAGACCGGTCTGCCGACCATCGTCAGCTCTATGGATCGCTGCGAGCTGACGGGTATGTTCATTCCCACCAAGTCCTCTCCGTCCTTCGGCGGCTCTGAGGAAGTCATCTCCATCGGCCTGAGCGAAGAGAAGGTTGAAATGTTCCTTGGCGCGACCAAGACCCTTGAGGTTTCCACAAAGCCCTGGACCGTTTCCAACCGCAGATGTGACTGGATCAGCTCCGACCCGACCGTCGCAACCGTCGAAAACGGCGTTGTGACCGCTGTCGGCGCAGGTGCCTGCACCATCACCGCTACCTCCGTCGTAAATCCCGAGGCCACCGCTTCCTGCGAGGTCAAGGTCACTGCCGTTTCCGCGACGTTGACCGCTTCGATCTGGGATGCGGACGGCAAGAGCTGGTTCTCCGAATTCCGGACCGATAATCTGCCCAACTTCACGAAGCTCGCCGCCGCCGCAAGCAGCGAGACCATCATCTCCGTGGCCGCCGCAGCCGACGGCACGACCTATGCCGCCAGCTATGAGACCAAGGACGGTGCGTTGATCTCCTCGCTCTATACCGTCGGTGCGGACTACTCCCTGACGAAGATCGGCACCTCGAATGCCGGCTATACCGACATGACCTGGGCGCCCTCCGTTGCCGGGCAGGGCAGATTGGTCGCAACCTACGGCACATATCTGTTCACCGTTAATACCACAACCGGTGGAGTGGAGGGTTCCTGGAATCTGAACTCCAAGCTCGGTGCAGACACCTACGTTGTCGGCGTCTGCTATGCTTCGACCACGAACGATCCGAACTACGGCAAGCTCGACGTCCTCTATCTGCTTGACTCGAAGGGCAACATCTGGAAGTCCTCCGTCGGCAGCACTTCGGACGGCCTCGTGCTCATCATTCCCGTGAAGATCGCTTCCATCGGAGTCAATACCAATGGTCGCTTCTACCTGTCCTCCATGGCGACCGACGGCAATTACCTGTACTGCTCCGTCTGTGACGGAGAGAAGACCGAAATCGTTCTGTACGCTCTTGCTTCCGGTGCGAGTGTGAACCTCGGCGGCTTTGACGCCGAGATCTGGCCCGCTGTCGGTCTGCAGGTCAAGGTGCCTGCCGCCGCTTCCGATGCGACCGCAGCTGAGATCGATTCCGGCATCCTGACCGGCGCAATTCCGGCCGAGACCGATGTGGTCCTGCCCGGCTTTGTCGTCGAGAAGTGAGAAAGGATGGCATAAAGAATGACGAAACGTATTATCGCCCTTCTGCTTGCGGTTGTTCTGACCGTTGGCCTGTGCGCAAACGTTTTCGCCGCTGAGCCCGAACCTGCTGTTTCACAGAAGGTCGTCTCACGCGAAGAAGACGGCGTCACGGTTCAGGTCTCGATCCGCGGCGGCGAAGGCTCCGGAAACGGCCGCATGATCTACCGTTTCCCCGAAGCGCTCACGCTGAAAAGCGCCAAATCGCTTATCGGCAGTGAAGGCGTCAGCGATTTGACCACCACCGACACCTCCGTCAGCTTTGCCTGGGCGCGCAGCGAGGATTATGCGGATAAGACCGCCGTCCTTGAGCTCTCGTTCGCGGGCGAAACGGATGTGTATTCCGTAACCATCGAGCTGCCCGAAACCGGCGAAAAGATTACCGGCAAGCTCGACTTCAATGCTCCGTTTAAGTACAAGGATGTTTCCGACAGCCAGTGGTATGCCGATTATGTCAATCAGGCATACGAGCTGGGTCTGATGAACGGCATCGGCGAAGGCAAGTTCGGCCCGTCCTCGGCGCTCAAGCGCGGCGAGCTGGCTCTGCTGCTGTACCGTATGGCCGGCGAGCCCGAGGTTGAGGGCGCGATCGACTTTACGGACGTTGCCGCAAACTGGTACTACACCGTTGCTATCCTCTGGGCAAACCAGAACGGTATCGTGAACGGCTTCCCGGACGGCACTTTCAAGCCTGAGCAGGCTGTGAGCCGTCAGGATGCGGCGACCATGTTCGGCCGCTACATCGAGTACTCCGGCCTGAAGCTGGATAAGCTCAGCGAGTACAAGGGATTCACCGATGAGAACGCCATTGCCTCCTACGCGAAGGAAGCCGTCAAGCTCTGCGTCGAGGCCGGTATCCTCAACGGCTATCCCGAAGGCAACTTCCTGCCCAACAATTCCATCCTCCGCGGTGAGGCGGCCAAGATGATCGTCTGTGTCTACTGGGCGATGGAAAATGCCAAGAATCCCGACAGACCTACGCCTCCTACCACGGATCCGACCGAGCCGACCGAGCCTGAAGAAGGCTTCACCGTCACCTTCGTCGGTGAGGACGGCTATGCCAAGGTCGACGGCAAAAAGGTGGAATCTTACACCCTGCCGCTTGGCGACAACTGGCTGAACTTCACGCTCCACGGCGACAAGGATCAGGGCTATGAGCTGGACAATGTCGTCGTTACCGGAGGCAAGCTGAGCCGTAACGGTTCCGAGTTCATCCTTTCCGAAATCAAGGAAAACGTTACCGTCAGCTTCACCACCAAGATGAAGAACGTCACGGTCAAGTTTGTCTCCGCCGTCACCAGCGGTGTCAAGATTGACCCGACGTCCGTGACCGTTCCCTGGGGCTCTCTCATCGAGGAGCCGACCGCGACCCGTTCCGCGCACTCCGTCATCGGCTGGTACACCGAGAAGGCGCTGATCCATCAGTTTGACTTCTCCAAGCCCGTCTATGAGGATATGACCCTGTGGGTCAAGTGGCAGTCCCGTCAGGTCTATGTCAACTACTATGTTGACGACGACGTGCTCTGGCTGACGAGCCCGGTTGAGTACAACGTTACGACGCTCCCGGCGGACGCCCCCACCAAGGAAGGCTACCGCTTTGCCGGCTGGTTTGAAAAGGACGAGACGACCGGCGGGATGAAAATCCACAACTTCATGATCCGCATGAAGGACGATCTCAAGCTCTACGCCGGCTGGATCGAGGACGACAGCGATACCTTCTATGTCTACCTCGGCGGCAACGATCAGATGTCCAGCGGCCGCTTCAATACCAACTACGGTGCCTGCGGCGACGATGCGAACGACGGTTCCTCCATCTCTCAGGCGGTCCGTACCTTCGAGCGCGCCAAGGAAATTGCCATGGCGCATAAGGACCAGAAGGTCATCATCCTGATCTGCGGCCTGCTGCCCATCACCGAAAACGCCACCTGGACGCTTGAAGAATTTGCCGATGCGAAGGTTATGCGCAATATCGGTGTTACCACCCAGCTCATTCAGGTCCGCAACGGCGCGACCCTGACGCTGCATGACATCACCATCGACGGCGGCGGCGAATACTTCCCCGCCATGGTCAACGGCAATACCTGCGGCGCGATGCTCGACCTGCAGGCCGATACCAACCTGGTTCTCAACAGCGGTACGACCGTGCAGAACTGCGTCAACGGTTACACCTGCTCCGCCATCTACGGCAACGGCAGAAACAACATCGTTGTCAATGAGGGCGTCAAGATCATCAACAACTCCAGCGCGTTCACCGGCGGTATCATCGCCTCCTCCGGCTGCGTTACCGTTAACGGCGGTCTGTTTGAGAACAACGTCCAGACCAACAATGCCGCTTCCTACGAGTGCTATGGCGCGGCTCTTGCCTGCGGCACTGGCACGCAGGATCAGGTCTGTGAGCTGATCATCAACGGCGGCGTGTTCAGAAACAACCGTGCGGCTATCGGCTCCGCTGTCTCCGCTTATCAGTACGGCAACCTCGTGCTCAACGGCGGCGAGATCTACGACAACGTAACCGACGGCACCTGCGGCGGCGTTTACATCGGCGCTGCGGTCAACAGCACATTTAAGGGCACCGGCACGCTGACGCTCAAGAAGTGCAAGATCTATGGCAACACCAGCACCTCCAACTCCCACAATGCGCAGATCGTCGTTTCCAAGACCGGCCAGTTGGTCTTCTCCGGCCTGAAGGACGCTGTGGATATCGAAGGCACGATTTACCATGACTACGCCAACGGCGCAGTGGGCATCAATGTTGCCCGTCCGCTGTCCAACATCAAGGGCGGCAAGCTCAATGTGTACGTCAACGACCCCGACTTCAAGGCTGTCCTGTTGCGCGGCTTCAACCGCCACAAGGTCACGGAAGAGGATGTTGCGGCTTACAACTTGCTCAATGTTCTTCCCAGCCAGCACGCAGTTGAGTTGGATACCGCGAAGGACGAGTACCACCTCAAGTATGTCTCGAAGTACGTCAAGGGCGTCTTTATCGGCAATGCTACGCAGAGGGCCGGCAGCTACGGCTACGGCAATGACGCGAATGACGGCCTGACCCCGATGACCGCCGTCGGTTCCGTCGCCAAGGCGAAGGAGATCCTGGCTCAGCTCATCGAGAACGACACGGATAAGACCGGCCCGTATGCCATCTATGTCGTCGGTACCGTCCAGATTGGCGAGAATGAGACCATCGACCTGACCCTCGGCGACATGGCTGCCCCGTGCGCCTTTGTCCGCTGGGCAGGTAACGATGCGACCAACCCCTATACCGGCAGCCTGATCTGCATCAAGGGCAATGCCACTGTGCATGACCTTGTTGTTGACAACAACCGCTATGGCTTTGTCCGCACGGTCAGCATGGGTTATACGTTCTACATTACCGGCGGTGCAAACGCGCATTTCACCGAAAATGTCACGATTGACAACACCTGTACAAGCGGCGGTATCTTCTATATCGCCTCCTATAAGAAGGATACGAAGGTGACGACGGTTGTGGTTGACGATCTCACGCTGACGAATCAGGTCACGTTTACGACGTCCGCTACCGAATCCACCGGCGCCAGCCTGTTCTACATGCTTGGCAGCGGCACGGGCAAGCTCGTCGTGAACCATGCCACCTCGATCGGTAACGAATGCCGTCTGCTCTATGTCACCGGCGTTGACACCCGCGATATCACCATCAACGACGTCGAATTCCGGGACAACAGAAGCCGCGGCGCGGGCGCCATCTTCCTCATCACAAATTCCAGCAATGATACAAACCATGTGGTAAACATCAACGGTGGTACCTATGTTAACAACCGCTGTATTGGCGCGAACTCCACGCTCGGCGCCGGTGGTATTGCTCTGATTCAGGCGGATGCGGAAGTCAACTTCAATGGCGGCACCTTCGTGGACAACGGCAGCAATGCCAGCGAAATGTTCTCCGGCATCGTGATCCGCGGCCCGAAGAAGAACACGCTGAAGTCCGAGGTCAATTGGAATATCGCCATGGATATCGTTGTCTATATCCAGCCGTATAACAAGACCACCAACAATGCGGCGCTGGTCATCTCCAAGCCTCTGACCAACAAGATCAAGGTTTATGACTACGGCATTTATAACGGCTTCGTCGTTATCAAGGGTACGGACAGCTACAAGCTGACCGAGGCGGATCTTGCGAAGGTTGAAGCGGGCTTTACCTCCGCGACCAAGATCTACACGCTGGCTCTCGATACCGAGAAGAACGCCATCGTCATCAAGAACCCGTAAGGGGTCACACAATTGCGGGCGGCTCCCGGTAAAACGGGAGCTGCCCAACAAAAAGCCCAAAAGCGCCTTCGGGCGCTTTTGGGGCGTTTTATACGGAGTGGTAACATGAGCAGAATTCTGTTTTACCCCGCGCTATGGGCAGGAAAATTCTTTCTGTGGTGGTACCGCAGGCGGGGGCGGAACCGAAACGATAAACCCGGTATGGCCTCCATGCGGCTTTGCAGCCGTTTTTTAGAGTATGTGGCGAAGCCGCCGCTGACGATCTGCGTCAGCGGTACGAACGGCAAGACGACCGTTACGAGTCTGATTGCTTCCGTGCTGAAGCGCGAGGGCAAGAGTGTTGCTTATAATGACTGGGGCGCCAATCATCACGCGGGGCAGGCTCGCTGTCTGCTCGATGCAGTGACAATCTTCAACCGTCCGACGAAGGATGTTGCGGTGATCGAAATGGATGAGCTTGTTTCTCCGCTGAATGTCCCGCGCATCGCGCCGCAGTACTTTGTTATCAATAACCTTGGCCGTGACTCGATGATGCGTAACGCAAACCCTGAGTTTATTCGCAGCAGAGTGGCGGCTGCAGCCGATGCGACACCGAAGGCAACGGTTATTGTGAATGCCGATGATCCGCTGTGCTGCTTTTTGGGAGAGAAAAACCGGCGCCTGTATTTCGGTGCGGACGATTTAAAGCTCGCTCCGCGCCAGAACCTTGTAAGTGAGTTTACCGCTTGCCCGCGCTGTGGCGCGCTGCCAGTGTACGACTATCGCCAATACCGCCAGATCGGAAGATTCCATTGCCCGAACTGCGGCTTAAAGACGCCGGAGCATGATTTCTTTGCAAAAGATGTGAATTTTGAAACAATGGAGCTGTCTTTGCGTGAGCCAGACGGCGTTCATACCTATCCCATCGTTTCTGATTCCGTGTTTAATATTTATAACGAACTTGCCGCGATTGCCGTTCTGCGCGATCTGGGGATTCCCGCCGAGCGTCTTGCGGAGCACCTTCGTAATGTGCAGGTGCCTGCCTCGCGCCAGACGGATGAAGTCGTGGAGGGCGTACTGCTTCGCACGCAGATGGCGAAGGGGCAGAATCCGGCCGCCGCTTCCACTGTGTTTGAAAGCGTCGGGCGCGATATGCACACGAAAGAACTGGTGGTTTTATTGGATGAGGTATTTGATGATCCAAGAAAATCCGAGACGATCGCGTGGATTTTTGATACGGATTACGAGTTCCTGAATTCCGACAGGGTTCGCAGGATTATTGTCGGAGGAGAGCGTTATCTGGATCATCGGGTACGCTTCCTGATGGCGGGTGTACCGGAGGAAAAGCTCGTTTGTGTGCGCGACCCCTTTGCGGTGCCGCAGTTTGTTGACACAAAGAATGTCGAGGAGATCTGTATCCTGCATGATGTGGTTTTTGTCAGCGGCGCGCACCGGATCCGCAATGCCATTGCCGAGAGAATACGTGCCGAACGGACGGGGGAGGGTGAGAAATGACGATCGAGGTACTTTATCCGGAGCTGTGCCAGCTCTTCGGCGACTCGGCCAATGTGCGTTATCTCCGTCAATGCCTGCCGGGAGCGCAGTTTGTTTTTACGGACAATCGTTCCGAACCGCTTTTTGCTCGGCAGAAGGTCGATCTTCTATATATCGGCTCCATGTCGGAGCCGGCACAAATGCTTGCCGTTTCCAGACTGCGCCCGTACATTCCGCAGCTTCGTGCGTTGATAGATGACGGTGTGGCGGTGCTTGTGACGGGGAATGCGATAGAGTTGTTCGGACAGGCCATTGAGGATGTCTCCGGCTCCCATGAGGAGATGCTTGGGATGTACCGCTTCATAACGCGCCGCGATATGGAGCATCGACATAATTCCATGTTTCTCGGCAGCTTTGAGAACATGACGATTGTCGGCTGTAAGTCACAGTTTTCCTTTCTCTACGGTGAATTTCCCGGGGAATTCATTCGTGTGACGGGTGGTTTTGGCAATCATCCGGCTTCGCCGCTGGAGGGTTTTCGTGAGCGGAATCTGTTTGCAACCTACCTCCTCGGCCCGTTGCTTGTCCTCAATCCCCCATTTACCCGTTATTTGCTGCGGCGGATTGGTGCGGATGGCTCGCTTGCCTTTGAAAGAGAGGTCATGGAGGCGTATTCGTTCCGGACCGAGCAGCTGCAACAAGCCGGTGTGACGTTCAAGCTGCCATATCACCACTGATAAAAGGCATCGGATGGTGTGAGCCATCCGATGCCTTTTTGTCAAAACCGGTTCGAATCAGTGAACGGGGTCAAGCGCTTCGTCGTACATGGAGCCGAGCGCATAGAAGGCTACAGCGCTTGCCGCAGCGACGTTGAGCGAATCGACACCGTGCGCCATGGGAATCATGACAGTATAGTCGCAATCCGCGATGGTTTGTGCGGCCAGTCCGTCACCCTCCGTCCCGAGCACGACAGCCAGCCGCTCCTCGCGCGCCAGACGCGGGTCGGACAGACGGAGAGAATCCCGGCGCAGTGCCATTGCAGCCGTAGCAAAGCCGTATTGCCGCAGAAGCGACTGCCAGTTTTCCGGCAGGTATGTCCACGGCACCTGAAATACCGCTCCCATGCTTACGCGTGTCGCGCGTCGGTAGAGCGGGTCGCTGCCCGCAGCGGTCAAAAGCACTGCGTCCATACCGAGCGCGGCGGCAGAGCGGAAAATTGCGCCGAGATTGGTTGGGTTCATTACATTCTCCAATACGGCGACGCGTTTTGCGGCTTGCAGCAGCGTTTCCGGCGCAGGGAGGGAAGGGCGACGCATCTTACAGAGCATCCCCCGTGTCAGGTGAAAACCGGTGAGCTGTGTCAGAACCGGTAATTCTGCCGTATAGACGGGAATGTCGGCCGCACAGCGCGCCAGAAGCGTGGCACCCTGGGAATTCAGGTGTCTTGGCTCCATCAAAAATGACAGAGGCTCGCAGCCGCCGTCCAGTGCGCGGCCGATGACGAGCGGACTTTCCGTGATGAAGCAGGCGTTGGCCGGGTCGGCCCGGTTTAGCAGCTGGTTTTCTGTCAACCGCGCGTAGTCATCCAGCTCCGGCGCCTGAAAATCCGTAATTTCGATAATTCTTGCCATAAGCATTCCGCCTTTTTGTTTTGTCTATCATAGCATAGTGTGGTATAAAAATCCACCCCGAAGACCGTTTTTTTGCGGTGCTTCGGGGTGTTTTCCCTATTCGACGGATTTCAGAGATTCCGCCATGTCTATGCGGTCGATCTTACGGATCAGACAGAAACAAACCGCGATTGCCAGCAGGATCGTTGCGCCGAAAGCAATGGCATAGCTCAAAGGTGTGACATGGATGTTGAAGGTTACCAGATTCACGCGGATATTACGCATGATAAAGCCGTGCAGCCACCAACCGCCGGGCAGGCCGACAACGGCGCCGCAGGTTGCGAGAATCAGAATCTCGCGGAATACGTAAAACAGGGTCTCGCGATGATAGAAGCCGAGCACCTTGATCGTGGCAATCTCGCGTACACGTTCCGTAATGCTGATGTTGCAGAGGTTGAACAGGACGACCATTGCCAGAGCGCAGGCACAGGCAACAACCAGGCCGACGATGTAGTCGAGCGATTTCATTGTATTGTCCACAATATCCTGAAGCTGCTGCGAAACCGTTACTGCGGCGACGCTTTCATCCTTTGACAGCTCTGCACCAAGCGTATAGGGATCGGAATCGGTCAAAATATAGGCGGTTTTATACACACAGGTCTCGCCGAAAACCATTTCAAATGTCTTTGCTGTCATATAAGCGTAGTGGTAGACATAGTTTTCCACAGTTCCGGCGACGGGGAGGTCAACGGTTTTGCCATCGGAGACCTGTACGGTAATTGTTCTGCCGGCAGAGGTACCTGCGTCCGAGGCAATTCCCTCGTCCAGAAATGCACCCTGTGCAGGATAGGCAAGAGTTTGCCCGTCGGAGCGGAGCGAGATGGCCTCGGTTATTGCCGGGTCGTCCGTTGCGACAACGATGAGCTTACAAATGCCGTTGGAGGTGTGAACCTCATAGCTTGCGGTGTGGACAAAAATGCACTCGGACATATCCGGATGCGCTGCGCGGAATTGCATCTGTTCCTCCGGAGTCAGCGCCTCGGATAGGGTAACGCTGATCTGGTAATGTGTGATGTCGCCAAACTGGTCATCGACAACGGTCGAGATTGTATCGCGCAGTCCGAGCCCCGCGACGATCAGTGAGGTGCAGCCGCCCACGCCGAGCAGCATCATGATCAGACGTTTTTTGTAGCGCACGATATTGCGAATGGAGACCTTGTGGAGAAAGCTCACATGCTTCCAGAGGAAGGGAAGGCGCTCCAGCAGGATGCGTTTTCCGGGCGTCGGTGCCTTTGGCCGCATGAGATTCGACGGCATCTGGCGCAGCTCCTTGTAACAGCTCAGCCAGGTTACACCGGCAGAGCATAGCAGCGCAGCCCCTACGGATAATAGCAGCAAACGGCCGTTAAACACATAGAGCAGCGGCGCGAAGTCGTAGAGCATGGAGTAGCCGATCCAGATTACCTGCGGGAACAGCCATGTCCCGCCAAAGAAGCCGACGGCACAGCCGACGAGGGCTGCGGAGCCGGAGTAAGACATATACTTCCAGGCGATTGCCCCGTCGGAATAGCCCAGCGCCTTGAGCGTGCCGATCTGCGGCCGCTGCTCATCGATCATGCGCGTCATGGTTGTCATACAGACGAGCGCGGCAACGGCAAAAAAGAAAAGAGGAAAGATTTTGGCGATGCCTTCCACAATGGATGAATCGTTTTCAAAGGAAACATAGCCAGTATTCGTTTCGCGATCCAGGACGTAGGTGTCAGCGGAATTCAGGGCATCGATCTGTGCTTTTGCGTCATCCAATTGCGTCTTGGCTTTCTGCAATTCGGCTTCCGCTTCAGCAAATCCGGCCTTTGCCTCCGTCTCCGCGGCGGCGTAATCCGCCTCGCCCTGCGCCAACTCGGCTTTGCCGGATTCCAGCGCCGCAAGGCCGTCCGAGAGCTTAATTTCGTTTTGTGCGATTTCCTCTGCGGCATCGTCAAGCGCTTTCTTTGCGCTGTCAAGCCGTTCGCGCGTTGCGGCAAAGGTTGCTTCGGCCTCTGCGCGTTTTGCGTCGAGCTGCTCCTGCGCGGCGACGAGCTGTTGCCATGAGGTATAGACTTCGCTCTGTTCAAACAGGTCAATCAAGGCTTGAACGCCGTCCAGCGCGGCCTGAAGCGCTTCGCGCTCAACGAGGGGGAGCTCCGACTCGGCGAGCTTTTGCTCGAGCTGACGCTTTGTGACCAGAAGTGCCTGGTATTGGATCAACAACCCGCTATCGTCGAGCTGTTTTTGCCCTGCATCGATCTGCGCCTGCGCGTCTGCGAACTGTGTTTCCGCTTCCTGCTTCGCGGCGTTAAACTGTTCTAACCCGCTTTGATACTGCGCAAGTCCGTTTTCGTATTCTCGTTTCCCTGCGGCAAGCTGCTGCCGGGCGTCGGAAAGGAGCGCGTCGTTTCTCTCAATCTCCAAACGGGCATCGTCGAGTTTCTGCTTCGCTTCGGCGAGCTGAGCCTCGGCTTCTTCGCGTTTGGTACGGTATTCGGCTTCTCCGGCATTGTATTTTTCCTGCGCTTCCTTCCATGCGGAGCGGGCCTCGCGGATGATCTGCTCGTATCGCAGCGCGGCGCGCTCAGTCAGAAGCGCGCTGAGCGTATCCTCGGCTGCGGAAACAGCGGCTTTGTATTCGTCCGTGTAGATCGTAAGCCCCGACGTGGCGTTCAGCAGAATGTAAAGCTCAGAGAAATAATCAGCGGCAAAGGCCTCCGGCGGCAAAAGGATAAAACCGTCCAACGTGCCTGCTCCGAGGGTGGTCGTGCCGCGTTCTGCACCGAGATACAGCGGAGATTCACACAGGCCGACAATGGTCAGCTCTGTTCCCATCAGAAAGTCTTCCTGAGCGGTCTGCGTAACCGTCAGCGTTTTCCCGATGTCTGCGGAGGTAAAGCGATCCGCGTCTGCAAGACACTCATTTGCCGCTTCGGGAAGGCGTCCCTCTACCAGACTGGGGACATTGATATCCGAGCCGATGGACAGTGCCTTGAGCGTCATTCCTTTGCCGTCCTTCTGCGCAATCAGGTCTCCGCTGTGCGCGCCCTCGGCGGAGAGAACGTCTGCAAGTGCCGAAAATGCGGCAGCATCCTCCTGTGTCAGGCCAAGAGTGCTGAGCAGGCGATAGTCGTAGAGTGACGTCTGCGACAGATAACGGTCGGCGGTTTTCAGCATGGCAGACTGTGTGACCTTGATGCCGGCGAAAAAGCCGACACCAAGCGCGACGATAGCCAGAATCGCCAGATACCGCCCGAGGCTTCTGCGAAGGGCACGCACATTGTTTTTCCGCCAGGCGCTTCCCGTTACCATTCGATCTCCTCGACGGGCGTGACCGTCTCATTCATTCGGCTATAGGATACGGTACCGTTCCTGATGCCGATTACGCGATCCGCCATGGCAGCCAGGGCGGAATTGTGTGTGATGATAATAACCGTCATACCGTTTTCACGGCTCTGTGCCTGAAGCAGTGCAAGGATCTGCTTGCCGGTCTGGTAGTCCAACGCACCGGTCGGCTCGTCGCAAAGCAGCAGAGACGGTTTCTTTGCCAGCGCACGGGCAATGGCTACACGCTGCTGCTCGCCGCCGGAAAGCTGGGCAGGGAAATTGGACATTCGCTCACCGAGTCCGACGTCACGGAGTACCTGTTCGGCGGGCAGCGAATCCCGGATGATCTGGGAGGCAAGCTCCACATTCTCCAGAGCGGTCAGGTTGGGAATCAGGTTATAGAACTGGAACACGAAGCCGATATCGCGGCGACGGTAATCCGCCAGCTCGCGTCGGTTAAAGGCCGAGACTTCACGCTCGCCGAGAAAGACGTGGCCGCTGGTCAGCGTGTCCATACCGCCGAGAATGTTCAGCAGGGTCGTCTTGCCTGCCCCTGAGGGGCCGAGAATGACACAGATCTCGCCCCGGTTGACTTCAAAGCTGGCATCGTGCAGCGCGCGCACCGCGCCGGAGCCGCTGCCGTATATTTTCTGGACGCTTTCCGCCCGGAGAAACGTTTCCATACAGAAAACTCCCTTTCCGACTTTTTTAACGCCTCAATTATACCGAATTACGGCAGAGCTTTTCAAGCGGCAGCCGGAGACGAAGATTAGAATTTACAGAAAATTCAGAGCTGTCCGTAAGCGGATTACAGAAAAAGCGAGCCGCCCAAAGGCGGCTCGTTCAAAGCGGGTTTTATTTTCCGGTATCCTCGACGTACAGCTCACGGACGGCATTCGGATCGGCGGGCTTTGCGGCGGGAGCGGCAGGCTTGGGATTATTTCGTGCTTCCATAAACTTACGTGCGACCTGCGGGAACAGGGCATAGGAGAGAACATCCTCCTCGCAGCGGGCAATATCCTTGGACTCTTCACGATACTTTTCCAGCTCCGGCTCCAGAAGATCGGCCGGTCGGCAGGTGATTACTTTATCATCGCCGATACACTTGCGCCGCACTTCCTCATTGACCTCGCCGGGCAGCTTGCCGTATTCGCCACGCAGAAGACCCTTGGATTCCTTCGGAACCATCTTGTAGCGTTCGCCGCCGATGATATTCATGACGGCCTGCGTGCCGACGATCTGACTGGTCGGCGTGACAAGCGGAGGATAGCCGAAGTCCTTACGGACGCGCGGAACCTCTGCAAGGACCTCGTAATACTTATCTTCGGCACCCGCCTGCTTGAGCTGTCCGAGCATATTGGAGAGCATTCCGCCGGGAACCTGATACATCAGCGCCTTGGTGTCTACGCCGAGCACCTTGGGATCCAGATAGCCTTCCTTCTTCAGACGGTCAGCAACTTTGCGGAAGTGTGTAGCAGCCTCATTGAGCTTGCCGAGATCAAGGCCGGTATCGCGGTCGGTGCCCTGAAGCGTCGCAACAAGCGACTCTGTAGCGGGCTGAGACGTACCGTTGGCAAGAGGAGACAGTGCGCAGTCCACAATGTCAATGCCGGCCTGTGCCGCCATGAGGTTGACCATATCGCCGGTGCCGGCGGTATTGTGGGTATGCATATGGATAGGCACGCTTACGTTATCCTTAAGCTTGCGAACGAGGTCATAGGCGTGGTAGGGCAACAGAAGGTTGGCCATGTCCTTGATGCAGATGGAATCTGCACCCATATGCTCCAGCTCTTTGGCGACGTTTACAAAGTAGTCGTCGTTGTGTACGGGGCTGACGGTGTAGCTCAGCGCGACCTCTGCCCAGCCACCGTATTTCTTGACACTCTCGACGGCCTTGCGCAGATTGCGGATGTCGTTCAGTGCGTCAAAGACACGCACGACGTCGATACCGTTTTCAATGGACTTTTTGCAGAATTCCTCCACGACATCGTCGGCGTAATGCTTGTAGCCGAGGATGTTCTGACCACGGAAGAGCATCTGCAGCTTGGTTTTGGGCATATGCGCCTTCAGTGTGCGCAGACGCTCCCACGGATCCTCGTTAAGGAAGCGCATACAAACGTCAAATGTTGCGCCGCCCCAGCATTCCAGTGACCAGTAACCCATGTTGTCCAAAAGCTCGCAGGCGGGGAGCATATCCTCGATGCGCATCCGTGTAGCAGCCTGGGACTGGTGCGCGTCGCGCAGGATGGTTTCCGTAATTCTCAGGGGTTTCTTTTCCATAGCAATTCCTCCTTAGCCGAACAGGGCGATAAATACGCCTGCGGCAACGGCCGAGCCGATTACGCCGGCGACGTTCGGCCCCATAGCGTGCATCAGCAGGAAGTTGCCCGGATCCTCGCGCTGACCTTCCTTCTGTGAAACACGCGCAGCCATCGGGACGGCAGAGACACCGGCCGAGCCGATGAGCGGATTGATCTTCTTGCCTTCCGGCAGGAAGAGGTTCATGAACTTTGCCAGCAGTACGCCGCCAGCCGTGCCGCCTGCAAAGGCGATTACACCGAGAACGATGATGCCGAGTGTCTGCGGGGACAGGAAGCTGTCGGCTTTTGCCGTTGCACCGACAGAAATACCGAGCAGAATAACGACGATATTCATCAGCTCGTTCTGTGCGGTTTTTGCAAGACGGTCGACCACGCCGCACTCACGCATCAGGTTGCCGAGCATCAGGCAGCCGACCAGCGGCGTCGCACTCGGGACAAACAGAGCGACAAAAACGGTAACGGCGATGGGGAACACGATTTTTTCAGTCTTCGAGACGGAACGCAGGCTGTCCATGCGGATCAGGCGTTCCTTTTTCGTCGTCAGCGCGCGCATAATGGGCGGCTGGATGACGGGTACGAGAGCCATGTAGGAATATGCCGCAATTGCAATCGGGCCGAGCAAAGCCGGAGCGAGCTTGGAGGTGACGTAGATGGCGGTCGGGCCGTCTGCGCCGCCGATGATGCCGATGGCGGCTGCCATGGCCTGCGTAAAGCTCAGGCCGTCAATTCCCATCTTGGTCAGCGCCAGCGCGCCGAGATAGGCAACGAAGATACCAAGCTGTGCGGCAGCGCCGAGCAGGAGACTCTTGGGGTTGGCAATCAGCGGGCCGAAGTCGGTCATCGCACCCACGCCGACGAAGATCAGGCAGGGATAGACACCGAGCTTGACACCGAGATAAAGGACATCGATCAGACCGAAGGTATCGCTGTTGCCGAAGGCGGACCAGTTGATGTGGCCGGATTCATTGATGAAGATCTCCGGGTGATACATCCCTGCGCCGGGAAGATTCGTCAGCAGCATACCGAAGGCAATGGGCAGGAGCAGCAGCGGCTCAAAGCCCTTGCCGATGGCAAGATAGAGCAGAACGAAGGAGATAAGGATCATGAGAAGCGAGCGCCAGTCGGCGCTGTGGATCAGCATCATGATGCCGGACTGGTTAACGAAGTTCTCCATCGCCTCACCGTTGGATTGGGCACCGGCATTTGCTGCGGCAGCGGCGGCGTCGAGCTTGGCACTGTCCAGCGCGCTGACGCCGAACATGACCAGACACACGACAAGACCGACCGCCAGCAGCGCCAGAAGGCTACGGTGCAGGGTCTTATTCTCTTTAAACATAGGGAGCGCCTCTTATTCTTTCTTACGCGATGGTGCAAAGCAAAGCCTGAGTCTCAACGGTGTCGCCCTTACGGACATGAACGCCCGTAACCCGGCCGTCACACGGCGACGGGATCTCGTTTTCCATTTTCATAGCCTCCAGGGTAACAAGCACATCGCCCTTTTTGACGGCCTGACCGGCCTGAACCTTTACGTCCAGAATGGTACCGGGCATCGGAGCCTTGATCTGCTCGCCGCCGGCGGGAGCGGAAACAACAGGCGCAGCGGGAGCGGCTGCGGGTGCAGGGGTGGAAACAGCGGCTGCTGCGGGAGCCTGCATTTCTTCAATTTCGATCTCGTAGAGAGAACCGTTAACATTGACGCGATACTTTTTCATGGGGACTTACCTTTCTTTCAGAGAATTGATTAGAGCTTGCGGACAGAGAGAATGCGGATGGCCGATGCATCGGTCCCGCTGGCCTCCGCAATGGCGGCGGACACGGCGGCGATAAACTCGGCGCGGTTGGGGATTTCGTTCGATGCGGCTGCGGGAGCAGCGGAAGCGGCAGATTTTTCCTGCTTCGGCTTGATCAGGCGTGTAAGGCTTAAGAGCATACACAGCACGATGATCAGAACAAGTACGATAAAGACTGTCGCAAGGCCCATCACAACGACAAACCAGTTTTCCATGGGAACCTCCTTTGCTGGGGCGCAGGCCCCGAAACTATATCTATCGAAGGGCACAGAGCCGTTTAATAGACTAACGGATCTCAAAGGGCGTTGAGACCAGCAGACGGCCGTTGACATAGACTTCAACGGTATAGCTGCCGGATGCCCCCGGATTTTCGACCTCTGCGGTATGGCGGCGGTTGAGCCAGAGCGAGGACCACACACCGGTGACGCGGTTCTGGCTGACGACTGTACCGTTGCCGTCGCGGACTAGGTAGTCGAAACGGACAAGATCGTTCGAGCCGTTCATGCTTCGGACCTGAATGCAGAGGGCGAGCTTATCGCTTGCGGAGAAAACGGTGGAATCCTGTGCCAGATCGCCATAATTCCACGAGGCTTTTTCGGGACAATACCACATGGAACTGTAGGGCGGTGTGGGCTGGATACCGTAGGCCGTAAAGCGCTCCGCCTGCGGCGTACGGTAGGTCAGCTCCGTGTTTCCGTAAAGCGTCTCCACGCCGTTTGCCTGCACGCGGAACACATAGTCCGCGTCGGGCACAAGTCCGCTGAGTGTCAGCGTCGTGTCACTGCCGCTGAGTGAGAGCGGCTCGGACTGCGCGTTTTGCAGGCCGTAGGAAAGTGTCCAGCTTTCGGGATTCCGGCCGGAGATCAGCCGCCAGGACAGGACGAGCGTCCCGTCCTCCTGCAGCTCTGCTTTCAGATCGCCGAGCACGGTCGGATTTGCCGCAAGCACGGTCTGCACCTCGGCAAGCATTCCGTCGGCATTAAGCGTGAAGGTATATTCGTGCGTCAGATCCGGCAATGTGAACGTGCAGCTTGTCTCGCGGACAACGGATTCCAGTCCGTCCATGCCGTCAGCCGTGCAGCGAACGGTCCAGTTATCCGGGAGATTGTCGCCGGGCGTCCATGACAGCGTGACGGTATATCCGTCAATGGCGCTGATCTTCAGATCGGTGACACGTACGACGGGCAGCGGGGTGAAGGAGGTCTGCGTACCGCCCTCGAGGATCATCCGGTCTGAGTTTTGCAGCGTGAATATGTATTCCTGCCGGGTTTTCAAACCGCTGACAAGCACTGTGCTGCCGTCGAAACGGAGTGATTTCTCGTCCGATCCGTCTGCACTACGGACGAGCAGCTCCCATTCGGTATCGGGCGAGATGCTGCTGGCTACCGTAATGAGAACCTCACCGTCGTTTTCACCGGCGGAGGCGCGAAGCGCCTCTACGGCAACGACCTGCGGCGTCGTGAATACATGGACGTTTTCGCTTTCGCCGCTGAGGCGGTGATGCTCCGCGGCAGAAACGGTTATGACGTACCGGGTCTTTTCGCTCAGGCCGCTGATACGGAACACGCCGCCTACAAGCGCGACGGGGTAGGTTTTGCCGCTCTGATCGGCGCAGACAATGGAAAAATGCTCCGGCGCATCATCCGAGTCAAGGACGAATTGCACGCCGTCTGCGGTGAAATCGGAGAATGTTACGGATCGGACGGAAACAAAATACCATTTCAGGCCGAACCATACGGCGGCGGCCAGCATGAGCACAAGAATGCCAGCAATGAGCAGCGGCGCGGTTTTGGAACGTTTCTTCGGCGGCTGCACCTCTTCGGCGTCGACGTAGGCATACTCCTCCTCTGTGGAGGGCTGCGGCGTCTGTGCGGTGCCCTTTTCCTCGGGGAGTATTTCCTCCTTGTTTTCGATGTGTCTGGAGACATCGGCCAGCAGGGCGTCAAGCTCTTCACCGGCCGTCTGCCGTTGGGTCAGCTCCGGGGGAAGTGCGGGCGTCGTCTGCGGCGCATCCTTCTGCAGCTCGACTTGCGCTTCTTCGGAGTCCGAGGGGGGAGCATCATCTGCGGAGGCGGTAACCCTGCTTACGGGAGTGCCTGCGGCGCCGGCAGCTGCCGCCGGTGCGGTGTCGGGGGTGTCGCTGCCTCCGCCGTTCAGATCGGGAGAGAAGCTCTTTCGGAACGTTTCGTCCAGATCTTCCGCATGTGTCATGCGGATTGGTTCGTCTCCGGACTCCTGCTCGTCCTTCACGTCAATCGGTTCGGCGGGAACGACCAGCGGCGGGACAATGGGGGTATCGGAAATGTGATTGCGCTGCATATAAAAGGTGAGCGCCTGCTTCAGCACATCCGGCGTCTGGAAGCGTTCCTCCGGCTTGAAAGCACAGGCTTTGAGGATGAGCGCCGCCATCTCATAATCCGCATACAGCGGGGTAGGCAGAGGCTTACCGGTCAGACGCAGCTTTTCCGCCATGGCTTCATCCGTGTTTTCATCACGGAACGGTGCGTGTGCGCCGTTATAAACATGGTAGAGGACCATACCGAGAGAATACAGGTCGATCGTCCGGTTGGGGGAGGCAGCCAATTCAAACAGCTCCGGTGCGGAGTAGGCTCCCAGATAGTTCTCGGGTACGGAGGCATATTCCAGATCCTCCAGCGGGGCAAGTCCCAGGTCGCCGGGGATAAACCGACCCGTCGGAGTCAGGAAAATGTTATCCGGCTTCAGGTTTTCAAGCAGGAAGCCGTTGTCACGGCAGACCTCAAGGGAATCGCACAAATCAATCCCAAGATTGACCGCGCGAAGATTTGACATCTCACTGCTGACGACAAAGCCGCTCAGCGGGACAAGGCGCGGATAGAGAACATAAAGGTAGTAACCGATCCCGCCGGGTTGGGCTTCGCTCTGATAACCGACGGGGCCGAGAAAGCGGCCGGATTCGGAGAGCGCTTTTGCACTGTCAAGCTCACGGCAGACATCTGCGACCAACGCACCGTAATATGAGTGTACCGCCGCCTCGTCCGGGTAAGCACCGGACAACAGGAGGGCCTGAATTTTTGTGTTGTCCGCAGGGTAGGCCAACCGTTTGAGTATAAAGCGCTCGCCCTGCTCGTTGCGAAGGCCGAAGCAGGCGCAGCCGCTCCGTTCGGGCAGCGTTTCCTCTACGGTCAGGTGGTCGAGCAGAGGGGAAATCGTTTGAACATCGATCATTTTTCTACCTCCTTTGGAAAAACTCGATTCCTAGCGATTATATACTACGACATTTTTGGAAAAAAATCAATAACAATTTTGTCACAATGGCGCTTTGTGGGCAAATCACTTATGCCGCAAAGAAACTGCAGAGTCGCGCTTGCGGCTCGTGAGCGCGAAAATGCTTGGCATTTGCCATGAGACTATGCAGAATTCAATTGAAACACTAAAACAACGAAAAACACCGGAAGGAAAGCACCATGAATTTTTATACACGGAGATCCGACGTTTTTCTCTGCTGCAGATCAGCTTGCTCACGGCAGGATGTCGAAAGAAAAAAATCGCCGAGCGACTTGTCTTTCGGGTGGAAAAATGGTATGATAAAAAAAACGGAAAGGAGAATCCACAAACGTAATGGAAAACCGAAAAGTATGCAATTACTGCGGAAACATATATGATGAAAAACTGGAACGCTGTCCGCTTTGCGGAAGCTCTTCGCGGACGGTACGTCCCGAGCGGACGGAGGACGGAAAGCCCGCGCACCCGCGCGGCGCATTTGAGACACAGAAGAAGTCTGCGGAACGCGCGGTAAGCCGTCCGGCGGCTTCAGCGAAAAAAGCCCCTGCCGAGGATCCGAACGCTTCGTCCAAGAGGTTTCTGGTTGCGTCCGTGATCTTCCTTGCCCTTGCCGTTGTGATTGTCGGCTATTTTATCGGCGATATGATCGGCTGGTGGCCGGGACTGGAGGATTGGATCGACCGTTCTCCGGCAACGACTTCCGAAAATGTCGGAAGCTGCACTCTGCTGGATGTTTCCCCGGATGGAGGAGAGCTTTCTTTCACCGAAGCCGGCCAAGGCATGGAGCTGAAGGTGACGGTGAACCTGGACTGCACGGAGGAGATCCGCGTCAATGTCACGAATGAGGCGTTGCTTCTGATGACTGCGAAAGACGATAACGCTGCGGAGGGCGTGGAGGTTAAGACGCGCAGCTATACGCTGACTGCGCTTGCATCGGGTGAAACGCTTTTGACCGTGACCTGCGGAGAAAAAGTAAAGACAATCCGCGTAAAATGTGAATTCTCCGGGACGTATACGCCGCCGACCGAGCCGTCAACGGAACCGCCCACGGAATCCGTGACCGATCCGACGCAGGAACCGACGCAGCCGACAACACCGCCGACCGAACCG
Source organism: uncultured Oscillospiraceae bacterium (assembly GCA_934654755.1). Classification (GTDB taxonomy): domain Bacteria; phylum Bacillota; class Clostridia; order Oscillospirales; family Oscillospiraceae; genus JAZOXB01. The sequence goes on from CAKUGQ010000007.1 coordinate 35,086, forward strand.
AGCGGGATCATTCCGGCAGACTACACGCCGGAGCTGAATCTGACGGATGTGACGCTGACCTCGGAGGGTGAGACCTTCCGTGCGCAGGTAAAGAACCTGCCCGACGGCGCGGAGGTGGTCTGGACAAGCCGCAACGAGAAGGTCGCCACGGTCGATGAGAGCGGCAAGGTTCGCGCTGTTTCCGAAGGAACGACTACGATTGTTGCAACCGTTGGCGAACACAGTGCGACGCTGATCGTGCGCTGCAGCTTCAAACCGAAAACGACGGACGTCGAGGAGACCTATGAGCTGAATTACACGGACATGACTATCCCGGTCGGCTACCGCCAGCCCATTCGCCTGTACGATTCCAAGGGGAATCGGATCACCGAGGGTCTGAGCTATCGCATCGGGAATACGAGTGTGGCAAGACTGGATGAAAATGTGATTGTCGGCGTTGCACCCGGCACCACGACAGTATATGTTACATACAAGGGCGTGGAGTATAAGTGCATTGTGCGTGTTAGACGCAGTTAAAAAAGCGCTGCCTGTTTGCAAAAAACCATGCGGTACAGTGAAACAGGCCCGGTAAAAGTGCAATAGCCCCTGATGCAGGAAAAGAAAGGTACCGCATCAGGGGCTATTACTGTGAAAGAACAACACCTTTTGGAGGTTGTCCAGAGCTTTTTCGTCTTGGTGTATCTCTTCAGGATTTGCTTTTTTGCCGCAATTTCGCGCGGGGCATCAAGAACAGGGCGGGGGGGAATGCCTTAAACTTGATGCGTGCTTGTCCCATGTGCTGCGCTCCTTTCCGTTGGTATGGTTTGTAATTATGGTGTGGGGATTCCTGTGCATTTAATATCTTATGATCTTTTGGCGGTTCCTTTTGGGCGTATTTGGTGCATTGTGGGGACGTGTTTTATTGTTTTTCGGGGTTGCCCGGTCGGTACTGCAGTACTGGCCGGGCTTTTATTCTCTTTCGGTTTTGACTATAATCGCCCGGACGGGCGGATTATATATAGTCTTGTTTGGAACGGTTCCCAGCTTGCCCGCCATGTCAGCGCCAGTTCCGTTGTTCTGCTTAAGTATACGGATTCTTCGCAAGCTGTGCATATAGAATTCTTCGCCTGGAAGCACTTTCAGAGGGGCCGTGCGTATATCCTTCCTTGTTACTCCTACGATGGGAACGCAGCCTGTAAACCGGGACTATAGGCTGCTCTTTGTTCACGGTTGCGCAAAAAAACGAGGAAAAGGGAGAAAAGCAGTTGACAAAATGACGAAAAATATGGTATAGTCGAGATGACCCAAGACGCAACTTTGCACGAGAAGACTGCTTTCACCTGCGCCTTGGGAATTCTTTTACGACCGCTGTTTATCAAGGTAAATTATATTATTGGATAGAGTGGAAGCAGATGATGGGAAAGACTGTAGCATTGCTGCCCGAAAGAGTTTCCGGTACGCATAACCATCCGGTACTGCACAGGATGGGCCTGCTTTCCCTTTCGTTCGCAGTTTGCTGTACCAATGACTCTGCGGAGCATTCTCCCTTTCCGGGATACCTGCGGTGCGAGAAAAAGCCCATCCAAACTGCGGCTTTTGGAAATGAAGATATGCCACATTAGCAAGACGGCTGCTGCAATAAATCCAACAAAAACAATTATAGTTATTGCCATGGTGCCTACAAAATGGGAGGTGAAATGAATTGCGTTGGAAATTCACGCAAAAGCACAAAAAAGTGCTAAAAATTTGTCTGATAGTCTGTTTGGCAATTTGCTGGGGTGCTTTGATGCGGCTGCACGCGGAACGTCGCGCTCCGGAAAATATTGCACCAACAGAGGGCGTGTGGTACTGTGCAGAGCTGGACTCAAGAATGTATTTCAAAACTAAATACTCTCTAGAATCGATCACATACTGCGGAAAACGGGTTGATGATATGGTGATATTGGATGGTGGTAGATTCTACCTACGCGATGACGGGAAATTCGTTTTTCGAGCGCAGATAAAATCATTCCATAAAGAAAATGGAGTATTTGTCGTCATAGAATCTGACACAGGCCTTGAGTATACGTATGTACGGGCCTTGGACGGCAATATACCGGGGTAGCTTGTAAATATCCCCCCTGCTGCTTGCGCAGCAGGGGGAAGTAAAAAAACACGCCAGCTGGCAGCTTCTGCGGGAGAGCTTCGTAAGGAACGGCAAGACCTACCACTTTTCTCAATACCGTCCCATACATCACTTAATATTTGACATGGTGAGGAGTTGGCATGAAAAACCTAATACCTTTTCTTTCGAATTTCTTTTCATTTTATTGCATTTCAGAGCGGCCGGATGTATTTTTCGTCGGGAAACTGTTGCGCAAAGACGAAAACGAAGCGCTATTCGCTCTGACATCGACGGACGGCAAGCCGGATGGCTTTTGCCTCTGCCCACTTACAAGAATTTTTCGCGTAGAATGGGGCAGTAACTACCTGAATTCACTGTCAATTACGGAGGACAGCTTTGAATGTATCCCCTGCGCAGATTCCTGCTGGAATACCTTCGCTGAATTCGTCTGCAAGAATCATATGACGTTTTGCCGCTACCGCCGCACCGGAAAACAATTTCTGCGGGCGATACAGCACGACAATTCAAAAATTCTTGCCATACCGCTGCGCAGAGACGGCACGCCGGGTTCTGAGGTCGTACTTCGACGCCGTAACGAGGAAGTGCTGCTTTGCGACAGCGTGCAATGCTGTGCATTCGGAGGGAAGCAACCATGAAAAGTCGTCTTGCAATGTACCACATCGACCCTTCTGACCCAACCACTTTCGTTGTCGGAAAATGTCTGATACAGACGCGCTGCTTTCTGTTGCTCGAACTTCTCACGCCAACCGGACGCTGGGACGGTTTTGCCTTGATTGACGACAAAGATGTTGTTTCCGTTGAAACGGAGCATCCGTATCTTGAGCGTCTGCGTAAGCTTTTGGGACTGTGGAACGAAGCGGAGCCGGTTTGGCCGGGCTGCTTACCGAACAGCATTCTCGATTTTTTTGAAACGGCACTGTGCGCACAACGTGCCGTTTCCGTCGAGCTTTGCGCAAGCGGAGATACGGATTGTATCGGCTTTGTGGAGGCTGTAGACGGAACATTCGTAAAGCTTCGGCAGTATGACGACGACGATTTGCCTGATGGATTTACCTGCTTCACACTGAACGCTGTTACCCGTGCATATCTGAGCAGCGAGTCGCTGCGCGCGTTGGAATACCTTGCCTTGCAGGAGAGCACCTGATGTGTCGAATCATCACTGCACTTTTCCGGGCATCGGAAGAACATACCTTGTATACAAATGCGGTTGAGAAAAGAGCAAGGATGAAAGGATTCTGAACTCAGAAAAAGTGGTTGACCAAATTAAAACCGGGGTCGACCATTCTTTCCCAAAGAATGTCGAAAACTACGGATCATATTGGCAATGCGAGAAGCTCATTGGCGGTGACGGAAAGGCGTGTACTCGCGTAACTATTTCAGGAGCGTTTCGTGGTGTAGACGGTGTTTTTGAATTTATGTTTGACGAGGAGGGCGAATGCAATCACCCCTTCTTTGCACGCAGGAGGAAGTAAAATGGACTTTTACGAATTTTCAAAAAATGACCCTAGAACGCTTCAGACACCGGCCGGAGATTATGCATGGCGCTACGAGGACATTCCATATGTGCTGTCGTATGTGGAGAAAATGGGAGGAACGGTTCTTGGGGCAGATACATGGACGGAGAATTGGGATTTCTTTTTCACAAACTGGCACTATGATCCGCCCCGCTGTACTGACCTCAACATACCGCGGGCAGCGGAGGCGGTATCCGCAGAAAGTATCCGCGTTTTTCAAGAAACACTTCAGGACTTTTGCGAGAGATACGGAAGTAACTTTTATTTTGTAATTACGGTAATGTCAAGAGGTCGCCTGTTGATTGATCTGGCTGATTCATTGTAGCGTGATGTCTATAATAGAGAAGCTACCCTGACGAGCGAATAATTCAAACAAGATGAAAAGCAAATTGGAAGAATAAGCGGCTACCCTAATTGTGATCACGGTGGGCACTATATTCCTGTTTGTGACTGTCGCATATACTGTCAATGCTTGTGCACCACCAGTGAATCGCAGAGTGTTATTAACGTTCAGATGGAAGACTATATGCAGAATTGGAAGAACCTCCGACTGCTGACACTTTCCTGATGAAGAACAACATGAACTACACCGACCAGCAGGAAATTGTCTTGAGGCCGGACAGCCCGCTCCGCGAATCGACGACGGCCGAGGGGCTGAAAAAGAAAACCGCCCCCGATTGTCACGGGAGCGGCTTTTTGCTTTCGGTTCTCTTTGATTGCTTTCCGCGATTGCTTTCCGCATTTTTCAAAATGGCAAAATGTTCCGGGTCTTGATTGCGGTTAGTTTTTACAATTGCTTGCACCACGTTTTCCCGTTCCCAAGCGGTTTTTGCTTTGCTGTCCGGCTTTTGTATCATCAGGACGAGCTGCGGCGCTATGCCGAGAAATCCGTCGTTACGACACTGGGCGTGTTTGATACGGAGAGTGAGACAGTTGACGTTGATGCGATTTACGCTGCGGCAAAGCCGTATATGGGCGCTGAGCCGCCTCCCGTAAAAATCCCTCTGCTGAAAATTACGATCAGAATGGGGAATTTGAGAAAACCGATGGAGTAATTCATAATTAAACAATAATCACAAAGATCTGCTTTGTCGAAAGTACCCGGAAAGCAATTCGATATGGCAGGAATACAAAGGAGCATGGGCAGCATATCCAATACAATCTTCTTCATTACTTATATCACCGTCCTTTTCAAAGCACAAAATATATTCTACATATACCATTGTAACGATTTCAGAGCTTTTGTCACTGGCATTTGTGCCAGTAACAGAATGCGGATTGCCGTTTTTCACGGAATTGTCGCTCCGGAAACAAAAATCCCCTTGACCGTGGCGGTCAAGGGGATTACAGGGTTTGTTCATCTTTCAGGGTAGTGACCATGAGCTTATTTTCAATCGCGGTGGCGACAAGTGCCTCCCTGTTTTCAAAGCCGCCCTTCATCACCATATCATCCAGGTTCCAACGCACGCCGTTTTTGGAGATGCCAAGCTTATCTGCAATCTCCTGATATCGTCTGCCATGTGTTCATACATTTTTTGAAGCTTGCGGTTGACCTCCTTTAATTCCCTGTTGATCTCTGCTTGACGGAGGTTGCCATAATAAAGTTCCGTGACATTGGGTGCTGTCATCTGTTGCCAGCGATTATCGCTGTCCACGACGATGTTCTGCGTGTGAAACTGCCAAACGGTGCGGTCGGGCAGGATAAAGCAATCGTCCTTGACGGTCACAGACGGATCGGGCTGCGCCAGTGCAGGCTCCAGATCTTCGACAATTTGCAGTCCGTGACCGCTGAGCGTAAAGGACAGACGGCGCATATGGTTGTTGCAGAGAATGATGCGACCGTCAGGATCGGCAAAGCAAATGCCCATACGCTGCTGTACGCGGATAACTGCGGCGTTAAGGAATACTGCTTCGTTGTCTGCAAAGTCAAGGCACGGTAGATTTTTCATGATACTCTGGCTGACGACAGAGCTTTTAAACAGTACGGGAAAAGACGTTAGTAAATGCGCTGCAAGGAATCGTATGAAGGGAGAAATTCCAGAGTTTTGCAAGTGTATGGAAATTAGTGCCGTAAATCTCCGTTGCGGGTCATGGAACAAAACCCCCCTCCCGCAAGGGGAGGGGAGCAGAGAATCGGATTATTCCTCGTCGTCCTTCTTGGCATCCTCGATGATCTTTGCCTGATTCATCTGCGGGACTTCTTCATAGCGGACAAACTTGAGCGTGTAGGCGCCGCGGCCCTGCGTCATGGAACGCAGGTCAATGGCGTAGGAGCTCATTTCACCGATCGGGACTTCCGCATCCACGACCTGCCAGCCACGGTTTTCGGCGTCGGGGTTCATGCCCATCACGCGGCCGCGGCGCTTGTTCAGGTCGCCAATGACATCGCCCATGTTGGAATCGGGGATAAAGACCTTCAACTCGCCGATCGGCTCGAGCAGAGTCGGATTAGCGGTGGGCAGGCCGTCCTTGTAAGCGATGGCGGCAGCGGTCTGGAAGGCCATATCGGAGGAGTCGACCGGGTGGGACGAGCCGAAGTACAGAACGGACTTCAGGAACACGACCGGATAGCCGGCCAGAACGCCCTTGCCGACGCAGTTGCGCAGGCCCTTTTCGACGGAGGGAATGAAGTTCTTCGGCACGCAGCCGCCAACGGTCTCGTCGGCAAAAATCATTTCCTCGGACTCGGTCTGCGGTTCAAAACGGATGTAAACGTCGCCGAACTGGCCGTGGCCGCCGGACTGCTTCTTGTGACGGCCGTGGATCTCGACCTTTTTCTTAATGGTCTCGCGATAGGCGATCTTCGCCGGGCGCAGCTCAGCCTCGACCTTATACTTGCTCAGCAGCTTGGAGATGATGACGCTCAGGTGAATGTCGCACACACCGGCGATGATCATTTCCTTGGTCTCCGGATCATTGCCGAAGGTAAAGGAGGCATCTTCCTCGTTCAGCTTGGTCAGACCGGAAGCGACCTTATCTTCCTGTCCCTTCGTCTTGGCGTAGATGGCCATACGGTAGCAGGGCTCTGCATACTGCATCGGCAGGAAGGTAGGAACCTTGCCGGCAAGACCAAGGCTGTCGCCGGTACGGACGGAAGCAAGCTTCGTAAAGACGCCGATGTCGCCGAAGCAGACCTTGGAGGTTTTGGCGTTGTCTTTGCCCTTCGGGAAGAAGGTGTTGCCGAGCTTTTCGGTATCGCCGGTACGGGCGTTGACAAGGCTCAGAGTATCTTCGATGTCGCCGGAGACAACCTTGAAGTAGGAGTTTTTGCCGTACTGGTCGGCGACGGTGTTGAACACATAGGCTACGGGGCTACCGTTCGGGTCGCACCGGAACTCGCTGCGGTTGCCGTCCTCGTCGACGGCGGTCATCGGCTTGCTCTCCAGCGGAGAGGGAGCAAATCTGATGATGTTCTCCATCAGACGGGTGGTGCCCAGACCGTTCATGGCGCAGCCGCAGAATACGGGGGTAATGGCGCGCTGGCGGATGCCGTCACGGATGCCCTTGAGCAGCTCCTCGGCGGTGAAGGGCTCTTCCATGAAGAACTTCTCCATCAAAGCCTCGTCGGTCTCGGCAACCTGCTCGTTCAGCTCGGCCATGTATTCTTCAATACGATCTTCGGCATCGGCGGGCAGGGGAATCTCCTTGCCGTTGGCGTCGTAGGCCTTCTTCTCGATCAGGTCAACCACGCCGACAGCCTGCTCGCCGTTGAGGATCGGGAAGGTGAAGGGGATGGCGGAGGCGCCGAAGGCTTCGCGCACGGCGTCGAAGGTGTTAAAGAAGTTGGCGTGCTCTTCGTCGAGCTTGGAGATGTAGAACATCGCAGGCAGACCGGCATCGGCCAGAGACTTCCAGCCCTTCTCGGTGCCGACGGCGATGCCGGACTTGGCAGACAACAGAATCAGACCGGCGTCTGCAACACGCAGAGACTGCACGATCTCACCGGCAAAGTCAAAATAGCCGGGGTTGTCCAGAACGTTGAGCTTGCAGCCGCCGTATTCCACGGGAATAACGGAGGTCTTGATGGAATACTGCCGCTTCTTCTCTTCATCGTCAAAATCGGAGACGGTGGTGCCGTCTGCACGCTTACCAAGACGGGTAATGGCCTTGGTGGTAAAAAGCATACTCTCACACAGGGCAGACTTGCCGTCGCCGCCGTGGCCGAGCAAAGCAATGTTGCGGATATCCTTTGCAGTGAACATAGATTGATACTTCTCCTTTCTGTGCAGCCGGGGATCAGACTGCTGGCAGCATACCGTTTGTTGCCACAATTAGTACCATTATACACGATATGGCGGAGGAATGCAATCATAATCTGAAAAAAACTTGTAGGAGCGTGAAAAGCCGTATGTACTATGCTGCCTGCCTTTTGTATCAATCCGTATACCTGTAAAAGCCTTCTCCCGAGGAAGCGCCGAGCTTTCCGGCATCGATGTATTGACGGAGCATTTTGTCCATTTCGCGGAAATGGTACGGCGCAAGGAATCGAGGGAGCTTCACATACTGCTTGACAATGTTATGCGCTGTAGTCAGACCGACCGTATCCAGAATGCGGAACGGTCCCTTGGGCGCACCGGTTCCGCGGGTCCAGGCCAAATCGATACTCTGCGGATCGGAAACCCCGCATACATACAGGTCCATTGCGGCGAAGAGCATCGGCACAAGCATGGAATTGAGCAGATAACCGGATTTTTCCTTGTGCACGGGCAGCGGGATCATACGGATCTTCTCTGCGAAATCCATTACCGCATGGAATGCGGTCTGAGAGGTTTTGGCCTGCACCATGACCTCGGCGGTGTTGTTTTTCCAAATGGAATTTGCAAAATGCAATGCCAGATATCGATCCGGGCGACCGGTATCCCTGGCAAATTCGGAGGGGAGCAGTGTTGACGAATTGGTTACAAGAATCGTTTTTTCCGGAAGCAGCGGTGCAAGCATCCGGTAAAAGGCAACCTTGTCCTTTGCGTTTTCCGCCATTGATTCTATGACCAGGTCGGCATCGGCAACTGCCTTTGCGGCATTCAGCTCCAGCCGGATCGAAGCGTATGCCGCTTCCGCGCGGGCTTTGCACCGTACGGGATCAAAGCCTTCATAGTCGGAGATACCGAGCGCCCAGCCTTGCGGGGTATTACCCTCCGCCACGGCCGCCATGGCGTCAATCGTTTCCAGATACGTCTTTCTGAGCTGCTCGAGCTTCGGCTTGGTTCTGCCGATACTTCCTTCGCTGCGCAGCCAAATTGTCACGTCAAAACCGCAATAAGCCGCCTGAAACGCGATCTGGCTGCCCAAAACGCCGCCGCCCGCTACCACAATGTTTTTCATGTTTCATCAGATCCTTTCGAACAAACAATATCGCTATGTTCTTATCGATACAATTATACCTGATATTTGTGAAAATACAAATTGATTTTCAGACGGGAATTCATAGACAATCTCTATGGATTATGGTAAAATAGACAAAAAGGGGGCGACAGAAAATGAATTTGCTGCATCTGCGGTATTTTGCTGAGCTGGCACGGCAGGAGCATTATACGCGTGCCGCGCAGATATTGTGTATTACGCAGCCGACTCTGAGCTATGCGATCCATCTATTGGAGCAGGAGCTTGGAGTACAGCTTTTTGAAAAGCAAGGGCGAAATATCCGCTTGACGCGCTGTGGTGAAATGTTTTATAAGTCGGTTCGGCAATCGTTGGACGAGCTGGACGTCGGCGTGGATTCGCTGCGGCGTATGCGTCAGGGCGGGGGAGAGATTCGATTGGGTTTTGTACGTCCGCTCGGCGTTTCGTTTGTTCCTGAGCTGGCGGCACGCTTTCTCAAGGAGAACCCGGGTAAGGATATCCGTTTTTCCTTCCACTCCGGCATTACGGGAACGCTTTTGGAGGAGCTTTCCGAACGAAAGCTTGACCTCGTTTTTTCCTCACGCCCGCCGGAAAAATTCGGCTTTGCGACGGTTCCGGTTTATCGACAGGAGCTGGTTTTGATTGTTCCGAAGGATCATCCGCTTGCGGATGGGCGGTGCGTGGATCTTGCAGACACAGCGCCCTATCCGCAGGTCTGCTTTGCACGGGGATCGGGGCTTCGGGAGGTGGTTTCGGAGATGTATGCGTCGATCGGTGTGCAGCAAAAGGTAGCTTGCGAGACGGAGGAGGAGCAGGTGGTCGCAGGCCTGGTTGCAAAGGGCTTCGGGATTGCGGTCGTTCCCTATATGGAGCTTTTGCTGCGGTTGGACGTGAAGATTCTGCCCATTACCAATCCCCCGTGGGAGCGGAAGTTTTACCTTGTCAGCGATGCGGAATCGCTTCAACTGCCAGCAGTGCGGAGCTTTCGCAGGTTTGTTGCGGAGTGTGCCGCGTGTGACGAAATACCGCAGACCGGAGTATGTCCGTGATCCGGATATTTTACAAAAAAAGCACCGCAGCCCGTCCTTGCGACGGGCTGCGGTGCGATGTGTGAAATCAGCTCAGCCGGATTCCCGGCTCCATGCCTGCAGGAGGACGCCAGTCGATCCCGTGCTCCTTCAGGAACTGCCGCTTGAGCTTCCAGCGCTCAAATGGAAACAGCGTCTTACTGCCGTTTTCGTCTACAAGACGATCCACTTCGTCGATGACGGCGCGATATTCGGGCGTCAGCTCCACCGGATCGTGGCGCAGATCGATCGCATTGAGTGCGGCTGTCTCCTCCTCTGCGATGGTTTCCGGTGGCAGGAAGGCTTCCGCCAGCGTGTGCAGATCGTCGCAGCGATCCGCGCGGTGATAGTTGCGAGCACGCAGTGCCAGGTAGTAGTCCTCCTCCAACGGAGCGCCGTCCGGAGTACGGCGGCCGTAAAGCTCCAGCAGGCGGCGATACCATTCGTTGCATTCGGCGATACGCCAGAGCGCCTCATAGTTTCGTGCCAGGTAACGGACGATCTGAATGCTCAGCTCGAGCGCCTCATCATCCGGATCAGCGGGGACATAGTCGGCAAGCGCACGGAGCGCGGGCACATCGTGATATGTCGGCGCGGCGTTTGCGTGCGGCTTGCGGGATTCGATCTCGTTCATCAGTGCTGTGATCCGAACGATCTGTGCTTGCGTGTAACCCATTTGCTTACCTCCTGAATGTCATTAGAATTGTTTTATTTTTGATTATATCATAATGCATCGGCATTTGCAAGCGAAAATTGTCGAGTAAATATTAAAAAACGGAGCAGGATTGTCCTGCTCCGTTTTTTAATGATGTTATGCACATCCGACGGTGAGTAGAATATTGGCAAATGTGCGTTTTTCCCCGGTAGAGACGGCGAAAACAATGGCGTCGGGCGTCGTGCAGGCATCGTAGAATTCGTAACGTCCCAGTCCGTCGAGTGCGAGCCCCGGCAGCTCCTTGCGGAATTCCGCAAAGATATCCGGTTCACTGCCGTCCTCGGGCAGCATAACCTCGGCCTTCTCAAAGGCGCATACGCTGTGCAGCGCGCGCAGAACCTCGGTCACGGTCGGTGTGCCGGGGCAGAGCCCGAGATAGATTTTTTTTGCATTGCCGGTCTTTTCGGCGAGGGGGTAGTTACCGTCTGCGATGAGCAGCTTGCTGCCATGACCGCAGAGCGAGAGCTGATGAATCAGCTCGGGGTGAATGAGTTTTCCTGTCAGCATACTCAGCCTCCCGTCTGTTCGTCGGCGCGGAGCTGACCGAGCTTTCCACCCGGATGCCACTTGACGTACTGCTGCGGTGTGACGTTTGCATGTGCCTGTAAAATCACGCTCAGCGCCTGAAGCACCAGCGTTTCGGCAAGAATGGACATCCTCGGCGCGCGGTTGAGCGGGCCGCCCTCGGCGGCAACGCCTGCGAAAAGATGCACTGCACTTTCGTGCGCGAGCCAGGAATCGCCGTTGCCGGTTACGCCGATGACGGTGCAGCCGTTATTCTTTACGGCCAGAACGGTAGAACGCATTTCGGCAGTTTCGCCGCTATTGGAGATGAAGATCACCACATCGCCGGGAACGAGCTGACCGCAGGAGCCGTGGACGGCTTCGGTGCCGTGCAGGAAATAGCAGGGCGTACCGGTTGAGGACAGCAACGAGGCCATATAGCCGGCCAGGTGCGCAGGCTTGCCGATTCCGGAAATGTGCAGACGGTTTCCGCGTGACTTGGCTTCCAGAATGAGGCTTGCCGCGGCATCGAGCTGTGTGGTGTCCAGGGTGTCGAGAAACTGTGTCACACCGGTTTTGGCGGTGGCGACAAAGGTTTCCAACGCGTGTTGTTCGGTTTGATTCATAATGAAGCCTCCTGTTTCAGAAGCGAAGTGTCCGGAATTGCCGCACCGCGGTCGCGCATCAGCGCCTCTACGGCCTCGAGCTTCGGCAGAGAAGGCATGGCGCCCATAGCCGAAACGGTCAGTGCGGCAGTATGGTTGGCAAAGCACAGCGCATCCTCCGGCGTCCAGCCGCAGGCGGTACCGACGCAGAAGGCGGCGACAAAGGAGTCGCCTGCGGCGGTAGGATCCACGGCCGTGATGCCCGTACAGCACGGGCTGTGAACAAGCTGTGCCCCGGTACAAAGCGCGGCGCCGTCATCACCGAGTGTAATCAGAACGTTTTTTACGCCTTTTTCCATCAATGCTGCTGCGGCGGCGCGTACGTCGCCGTGGTCAAGCCCATTCTCACCGCGGCGGATGGGAACACCGCACAGATCCTGTGCCTCGTGTTCATTCGGAGAGAGATAGCTCAGGCACGCTAAAAACCGTTCGGACAGGGGAGCGCTGGGGGCGGGGTTGAGCATGACCGGTACGCCCGCATCGTGAGCATACTGCGCCACGGCGATATTGACCTCCATCGGAATCTCGAGCTGAAGAATTACGAGGTCGTACTGCGAAACTTCGTCTTTCAGGAAGGCAACTTCATCGGGAGTGATGGTCATATTCGCCCCGGGGATTACAAGGATGCGGTTTTGTGTGGATTCACCCGGACGGGTTTCCAGGATGATCACGGCGCAGCCGGAAGCCGCTTCGGAGTCATACATAACATGAGAGGTATCGATTCCGGCTTCGCGGCAGACGCGGAGCATCTCTTCGCCGTTGGCGTCATGACCGAGCTTGCCGACCATGGTCACCTGCGCGCCGAGACGCGCGGCTTGGACGGCTTGATTTGCGCCCTTTCCGCCGGGAGCTTTACGGAAGGACTGCCCCAGTACCGTTTGCCCTTGCCGGGGGAATACGGCGGTTGTGGCAATCTGATCCATCACAAAGCTGCCGACGATCAGAATTCTCGGTTTGCGATTCATTTCTCTGCCTCCTTGGGGAAAACCTGCCGCAGGAGCGCGGCACCCTGCTGCATGAAGTTGTACTCATTGCCGGCAGACAGGAAGCGGATACCGCGCGCTTTCCAGTCAAGCAGGGCTTGTGCCGGTGCAAGGCCGAGCGAAACGCCTGCGGGAATGCCGCGTTCGCGGCACTTTTTCAGCACATGATCGATCATACCGCACAGCTCGGCATCCTCCAGTGCACCGAGCCTGCCGAGAGAGCCGGACAGATCGCACGGGCCGAACACAACGGCGTCGAAGCCTTCGGTATCCAGAATGGCGTCGATGCTTTCCACAGCGCGGCGGTGTTCGATTTGCAGAATGATGACCGGCGGCTGCCGACCGACAAACTCCGTGCAGCCGACAAGTCCGTAGTCCGCCGCGCGCAGCGGACCGTAGCCTCGCGTACCCGCGGGCGGATAGCGACAGGCAGCCACGGCTCGGCGTGCCTCCTCGGCGGAACAGATCATGGGGATGACGATCCCGTCAGGCCCTTGCTCCAGCACGCGCTTGGCCAAAATGTCGTCGTTCCAGGGGATGCGGACGATGGAGGCGGTATTCGCTGCACGGGCGGCGATCAGATGCCGCTGCAAAACGGCATAGTCAATGGCGGTGTGCTCGGTGTCGATCCAGAGGTAGTCAAAGCCGCACAGCCCTGCAGCCTCGGTCAGAGAGCTGTCGCAGGTGCAGATATGCGTACCGAGCAGGAAACGTCCGGAGGCGAGCAGCTCACGAAAGCGATTCTCCATGGCGCTGCCTCATTTCATACGATAGGGAGTTGCAATCAGCTGTTCGACCGCCTGCTTTGCTTCCTGCGTGAGCGGAGCAAAGGGTTTGCGGCACGCACCGCAGTCTACTCCGCGCAGGGTGCAGCCATACTTTGTGGCCGGGAAGATGCTTGCGCCGACCAGCGCTTCGACGCGGTCGTTAAGCTGACACTGCAAATCACGGGCATCTGCCGTGCGCTGCTCGGCGTAGGCTTTGCGGATGGCAACGAACAGCGGGGCAAAGAGGTTTGCCGTGGTGCTGACCGTTGCGTTGGCGCCGACGCTAAGTGCGGCGAGGTACTGCTCGTCGAAACCGTTGATGATGAGCTTGTCCGGGTAGGCCGTGGCCATGCGTTCCAGACTGTAGAGATTGGTCGAAGTATGCTTGATGCCGACGATGTTCGGATTGTCGAGCAGTCGGGAAGCGTTCTGCTTGCTGAACTCGATGCCGGTGAACTGCGGAATGTTGTAGAGAATCACGGGCATATCCGGCACGGCGGCGATGGTGTCCTCATAGTAGCCGCAAATCTCGTCCATGGTAAATTTGTAGTAATAGGGCGGGATCATGGAAATGGCGGCGCAGCCGGCGGTTTCGGCGTGCTTTGCAAGCTCGATGACATCGGCGGTACGGATCGTGCCGATGTGTGCAATGACAGGTACCTGTCCCGCGACTTCATCAAGTACGGTCTCAACAATGCGTTTCCGCTCGGCGATTGTCAAAAGAAGACCCTCGCCGGAGGAGCCGCAGCAGTAGAATCCTTCTACGCCGTCGGAGAGCTGCATCTTCACCAGCCGCCGCAGAGCGTCGTAGTTGACGCTCTCGTCGGCGTTGGTTGGAAGAATCAGTGCGGAATAGATCCGCTTCAGATGGTCGATTACCATGCCGTCCACCCGCCGTCAACGACGAGGTTGGAGCCGGTCATGAAGGACGATGCCTGCGAGGCCAGGAAGATCAGCGAGCCGTTGTACTCGTTTTCCTGCGACATTCTGCCCATCGGCATCCGCTCGGTGAAATTCTTAATGAAGGTTTCATCCTGCGTGTTGCGCCAGACGCCTGCGGGCGTCAGCGTGTTGACGCGGATGCCGCTCTTGCCCCAATAGGTGGCGAGGTAGCGGGTCAGATTGTAGACGCCGGACTTTGCGGCGGAATAAGCGACGGGCTTGATGAAGGGCACGCCGGTACGCTCCTTCTTGTAGGCATAGATGTCCTGGATGGGAGAGACCATACCGTAGATGGAGCCGATGTTGATAATGGAACCGCCCTTATGCGCGGCGACCATACGGGCGCCGACCGCCTGACAGCACAGGAAGGTACCGACAAGGTTGACGTCTACGACCTCGCGGAAAACCTCTTCCGGGAAGTTCTCAAAGGGACCGGAAACCTCGGGGGGGGCGCTGGGCTGGGTATCGATGCCGGCATTGTTTACCAGGACGTCCGGTGCGTCGCCCCAGAGCTCCTGCATTTGGTCGAGCGCTGCGTTGATGGTTTCTTTTTTGTTGATGTCTACGGCATAGACGCGCAGACGGTCATAGTCATACTCGGCGGCGGGGAAGGTTTTTTCCACGCGCTCCGGAGTGACGTGAGAGGTGAACACGGCGACCTTTGCCTCGCGCTTATAAAGCTCCTGAACAAAGTTTTTGCCGATCTGTCCCATACCGCCGGTAACGATACAGATCTTGTCCTTTACGCTGAACAGGGGATCGTTCATTTGGATTTCCTCCTTGATGATTATGTATTTCGTTTATCTCAGATGCTCGAAAGCCTTTTCGATGCTGCGCTTTTCCTCTTCGGAGAGATGGACGATAGGACTGCGGCAGAAGCCGGGATCGCGACCCATGACGCTCAGTGCGTATTTCAGACGGATGGGGAACTGATTGCCGGCAATGCACTGCCAGGCAAAATACAGCTTGTCCTGGATGGCGCGCGCCGCGGCGTGATCGCCGCGCCGGCTTGCGTCCCACATGGCGACGCACTGCTTCGGGAAGACGGCCAGGACAGCCGAAATGGCGCCGTTGGCGCCGAGGTCAAAACAGGTGGCAAGCATATCGTCCGTCGCCGCGTACAGCATACCGCGGTCGCCGACCTCCATCTTCATTGCATACAGAGCCGGGACGCCGCCGACGCTCTGCTTAATGCCGCGTACGAACTCGGTTTCGTCGAGCAGACGGTGGAACAGGCGGGGTTGAATGGTGTTCTGTGGAATGACATTATAGATGATGACGGGCAGGCCGACTTCTTTGGAAATGGTGGAATAGAACTGGAACATACCCTCCTCGTCGGGGACAAGGACGTTGTAGGCCGTCGGCGTGACCATGATGGCGTCCGCTCCCGCTTCGCGGGCAACGAGGCCGGCGCGCACGGCGTCGCGCGTACAGGTGCGCATGATGCCGCAAACAACGGGCTGACCGGGCTTGACGCGGCTGCGGGCGATACCGATCAGCTCGCGAAGCTCCTCGTCGCGCAGTGTGGGACCTTCACCGGTGCTGCCGGAGACACTCAGACCGTGGACACCCGCGTCGAGAACATAATCCATTTCTCTGATGATGCGGCTCTCGTCGATGGAACCGTCTTCGCGGAAAGTGGTAATGACCGGCGGAATCATGCCGGTAATTTTTTCAATGGGCAGAGACATTGGTGCAGTCTTCCTTTCAGTGTTCATCTTGCGTGGGATGTTACGACATCATACAATCTTAGGATACCGCCCCTGTCGCAAATTGTCAAGGGAAAAATTCCGCCCAAGACCTGTCGATTTTGACAAATTCCACGCGATATTTTTGTGCATAGAAACAAAAATGCGTTTTGTTCGCGTAAACGGTTGACATTTTTCAACCGTTCTGCTATCCTTGAACCATCGACGGGACATACGACATCATACAATCGAGCCCCGCAATCGACGGCGAACCGTTATGTGCTTTTTTCACACGGTTGCCGCAAAGCTCTCATAATGAATTGCAAATACAGGAGGAAAACACCCATGAGCTTTGAAGAAAAGTACGGACAGATTCTGCTTCCGCTGATCACACCCTATGACGAAAATGAAGAAGTCAACTATGACAATTATGCGAAACTGATTGATTACGTCATCGAGAACGATGTCTGCGACAGCCTGATCGTCACCGGTACCACCGGCGAAGCCAGCCTGCTGACCTTCGACGAGCGCGTGAAGCTGATGCAGACCGCCGTGAAGGCTGCCGCGGGCCGCAAGCCTGTTATCGCCGGCACCGGCTGCGCCTCCACCAAGGAGACCATTGCGCTGACGAAGGAAGCCGCGAAGCTCGGCATCGAGTTGGCGCTCATTGTTTGCCCCTTCTATAATAAGCCTACGCAGGAGGGCATTTATCTGCACTTCAAGAAGATCGCCGAGAGCGTTCCCGAAATCAATATCATGCTCTACAACATTCCGATCTTTGTCGGCGTGAACATGGAGCCTGAAACCGTCGGCAAGCTGGCCGCCATCAAGAACATTGTGGCCGTGAAGGATGAGGCCGGCGTCAACCCCACGCAGGTCACGGATTTCATTCTTGCTACCGAGAAGGTCGATCCGAAGTTTGCCGTCTACAACGGTGACGATGTGATGCTGCTGCCGACCATTGTGCAGGGCGCCAAGGGCCTTGTTTCCGGCGGTTCTCATATCTTCGGCCATGACGTCCGCGCCATCTTCAAGGCGTTTGCCGAAGGGGACAACGAAAAGGCCAGGGAGCTGTTCGTTCCGATGTACCGCTTCTGCAAGTCTACCGGCCAGAACGGCCGCATCCTGCCGAACTCCATCCTGCGTCCGGCGATTGAAGCCGTTACCGGCATCAAGCTCGGGCCGGCACGTCTGCCGCTTGCTCCGGCAACGAAAGAGGAAATGGATGTTACGCTGTCCATCCTCAAGGAAATCGGTAAGCTGTAAGGCACTGCCTTCCGGTGATATTTGAATTTGAAAATGGAGGAAATGTAAATGAAAAAGCTGATCGCTTTGCTGCTGGCTTGCATTATGGTTGCTGCCATGTTCGCCGGCTGCACTGGCAATCCCACGGAATCCACGGATCCCACCAAAGATTCCGGCAATCAGAACACCGATAACACGGAAGACCGTGTTTACGGTGCCGACATTATCTTCGGTCTGACCACCCCCGTTACCGGCGCTCAGGCGGCCGGCGGCGAGCAGGCTCAGAAGGGTCTGCAGCTCAAGATCGATGAGGTCAATGCAGCCGGCGGCATCAAGCTGTCCGACGGTTGGCACAAGATCGTCCTGAAGGTCGAAGACGACCAGGGCGACTCCACCCTTTGCGACACCACTGTCCGCCGTCTGGTTGCCAATGGCGCCTGCGCTATCTTCGGGCCGTACTTCTCCGGCGCGACGATCGCTCTGGATGCGACCATGCGTGAGCTGAAGGTTCCGCTGATCAACTCCGCCACCTCCGTCAAGATCGACGACCTGCAGAACCCCTACCTCTGGCACACCCGCTGCGATGACGGCCTGAACGTTCTTATCCTCGGCAAGGCGGTCATTGACGACTACACCAAGAAGAACGGCTCTACCGATGGCCTGAAGGTCGGCATCGTCTGCGCGAACGACGAAACCGGCACCTCCGCTGCCGAGAGCTACAAGGAATACTTCACCAAGCAGGGCGTTGAATTCTATGTCGACCTGCACAACAAGGACGACGCCGATCTGACTGCTTACGTTCAGAAGGCGATTGCCGCCGGCGTCAACGCATGGGTTTCCTCCACGCACGACACCGCTGCCGTTGCTCTGGCCAAAGCCATGTATGAAGCCGGCCTGCGCGACCAGATCGTCTACATGAACCCGATCCTTGCGCAGACTCAGGTTCTGGGCATGATGGAGAACGAGTGGATCGAAGGCTGGGGCTGTGTCAGCGACTACGCCGCCTCCGATACCCGCGAGGCTCCCGCCGCCTTCACCAAGGCATGGCAGGAAAAGTACGGCGACAACCCCACTCCGGACGTTCAGGGCGCTCTGTACTACTCCCATGCGACCGTTATCATCGAAGCCATCAAGGCTGCCGATTCCGCCGATCCCCAGAAGATCTGCGACGCGATTGCACAGATCAACGGCCTTCAGACTCTGGTCGGTACCGTTTACGCCGACAAGTACACCAATCTCATTTATGAGATCGGTATTGCCAAGATCTATGACGGTGTTCCGACGATCGTCGGCAGCGTCTCCATGGCTGAGGACTACGGCTTCGGCAAGAAATAAGTTCTGATTTCTTCGGGTTTCTTACCTCTCAATCATATCCGAGCGAACCGCACGGGGCTGTGCCGCTTAGCACGATGCGCGAACGGCACAGCCCTTTCGCTTATATCCCTCCTCCAAACTGAATCGGAAAGGAGTACCTCCCTGTGAATGTTAACCTGTTACAGTGCCTTGTGACCGGCGTGGCGATGGGCTTCATCTACTCGCTGATCGCAACGGAATATACGCTGATCTATAACGCCACGGGTCTGGTCAACTTCGCCCACGAGAGCTTTATCGTCCTCGGCGCATACATTTTCGCCGGAACCTTTGTCAATGCGATGGATCTCCCGTTCTGGCTGGCGATCATTCTGACCATCATCTCCATGGCCGCCTTCGGCGTGCTGGTCTCGACCATCGTTCTCAACCCGCTGCGTAATCTGCAGTTTGTCACTTATGCCATGTTCGGCACCATGATGCTCAGCCGTATTATTCTGGAAGCCGTGCGTCTGAATTGGGGCGCGCTGCCCTTCACCGTCAAGGGCTTCCTCCGCAAGAGCATCAATATCGGCTCGACTGTCCTGACCGAATCCTATCTTTGGGTTATCGGTATTTCCATAATCATCATTGTTGCCCTTCAGATTTTCTTCAAAAAGACGAAGCCGGGTCGTGCCATGACCTGCGTCTCGCAGAACAAAGACGCTGCCGCGCTGATGGGGATCAATGTCAAGCGCAGCATTAACCTGACCGTTGCAATTTCTGCCGCGCTGTGTGGCATTGTCGGCATCCTCTGTGCGCCGCTTTACAATGTTTCCACCTCGATGGTTTCCGCTGTGGCGCTGAAGGGCTTCTGTGCAGGCGTCATCGGCGGCTTCGGCAGCTACCCCGGTGCAATTATCGGCGGTATCTTTATCGGTCTTCTGGAGCAGTTCGGCATCCTGGTCGTCCCGACGATCTATAAGGATGTTCTGGCTTTTGCCGTAATGATCCTGTTCCTTCTCATCCGTCCGGGCGGCATCGTCCGCGTCAAGCGCAGCTAAGGAGGGCGAGGGTATGTTAAAAAACGCAAAAGCGCCCGTGCGCGTCTCACTCGGCTTTGCCGGTGCAGCCGCTGCCATCGCAGCCGTCATTCTTCTCTTCTCCGCTAGCAACTCCTATGTGCAGAGCGTCATGAACATGGTGCTCTACAACATCGTGATTGTCCTCGGCCTGAACTTCATCACCGGCCTGACCGGTCAGATGAATCTCGCCTCGGCGGGCATGGTCGCAATGGGTGCCTATACCTATGGCATTTTGACCACCTCCTATGGTTGGCAGCCGTGGGTTGCACTGTTCGCGCTGCTGGCCGTTGCGCTGGCGATGGGTCTCGGCCTTGGCATTCCGAGCCTTCGCCTAAAGGGCTTTTTCCTCTCGCTGACGACCATCGGCTTCTCTGAGGTCGTGCGTCTGCTTGCCTCGAATCTTCCCGAGCTGACCGGTGGCACGATGGGCTTTACAAACATTGTCCGCCTGCCGTTCTTCTTCGACCTGAGCGACAAAAACAGCTACTTCTATCTCAACCTTATTTTCACGGTGATTCTCGTGGCCGTGGCTCTTATCATCGTAAACTCCAAGTGGGGTCGAGCCTTCAAGGCGATTCGCGACAACTCTGAGGCTGCGGAAGCGGGCGGCATCAACGTCTCCCGCCTGAAGATCCAGGCTTTCACACTGGCTTCCATTTATGCCGTTATCGCGGGCTGCATGTATGCGGGCTACAACCAGTATCTGAATCCCTCCGGCTTTACCGTGCAGTATTCGCAAAACTATGTTGCGATGCTTATGATCGGCGGACTGGGAAGCGTACCGGGCAATCTGCTTGGCGCGACACTCGTTACCGTTCTGCCGGAATTCCTGCGCGACTTCGGTGACTATTACTGGATCGTGTTCTCGACCATCTGCCTTGTTATGGCAATTCTGTTGCCGGACGGCCTGTGGTCGTTGATCACGAAGTTCTGGAATTATCTCAAGCGCAGGTTCGGCAAAAAGTCTGAGGCAGTCGGTCAGGAGGTGCGGTAGTATGGCAGCGATCCTTAAGCTCGATCACATCACCAAGCAGTTCGGCGGCCTGACGGCCGTGAACGACCTGTCGATGGAGGTCGAAGAAAACACCATTCATGCGCTTATCGGTCCGAACGGCGCAGGTAAGACCACAGCCACAAATATGATCGAGGGCGTTTTCCAACCCACCAGCGGACATATCTACTATCGCGATACCGAGATTACCAAGCTGCAGACGCACGAAATCGCGCGTCTCGGCATCGGCCGCACGTTCCAGAACATCAAGCTCTATAACACGATGACTGCACTGGAAAATGTGCAGGTCGGCGGCCATCAGCTCACGAAGCTGGGCCTGACGGCAAGTGTGTTCAACTTCCTCGGCCTGCGCAAGGAGGATAAGATGCTGCGTGAGAAGGCGGATTATCTGCTGGATTATGTCGGTCTGTATTCCATTCGCAATGAGCTGGTTAAAAATCTGCCTTACGGCAACCGCAAGGTGCTTGAGGTTGCCCGTGCGCTGATGACGGATCCGAAGCTGCTGTTGCTTGACGAGCCTGCGGCGGGTCTGAACCCCTCCGAACGCTCCGAATTTATCAAACTCCTGCTGCGCATTCATGACGAGGGCGTCACGTTGTTCTTCATTGAACATAATATGGACGTCGTTATGTCGGTCAGTCAGCGCATTACCGTGGTCAACTTCGGCGCGAAGATTGCCGAGGGGACGCCTGTGGAGATCCAGAACCACCCGGAGGTCATCAAGGCTTATCTGGGAGAAAGGTATCAGGTGAGAAAATGAGTCAGACTCCGATTCTTTCGCTGAAGGGCGTGGATGTTTACTATGGTGAGGTACAGGCACTGTTCGGTATTTCGCTGGATGTCTACGAGGGGGAGATCGTCTCCATCATTGGTTCCAACGGTGCAGGTAAAACGACAACCATGCGCTCGATCATGGGGCTTCGTCCCGCGAAAAACGGCACGATCACCTTTGACGGCAAGGATATTACCAAGCTTAAGAGCCACAAGGTCGTCAAAGAGGGCATTATCTACGTTCCCGAAGGACGGCTTGTGTTCCCGGACCTTTCCGTACAGGTCAATCTTGAAATGGGCGCATATTCCAAAGCCTATTCCCGCAAGAAGCTCAACGAAATGCTGGAAGAGCAGTATGCACTGTTTCCCCGTCTGAAGGAGCGGCGCACACAGCTTGCCGGTTCACTGTCCGGCGGCGAGCAGCAGATGCTGGCCATAGCCCGCGGCCTGATGGCCGACCCGAAGCTTATTATGTTTGATGAGCCGTCGCTCGGCCTTGCACCGGTGATCGTGGACGACATGTTTGATATTATTGTGCGCATCAATAAGGAACGCCATATTCCCGTCCTCCTTGTCGAGCAGAATGCCTTTATGGCACTGTCGATCTCTAATCGTACCTACGTTCTGGAAAACGGCTTTATCAAGACCGGCGGCGACAGCCATGAGCTGATCGAATCCGACGAGATCCGTAAGGCCTATCTGGGTGGTTGATATGAAAGCGGCTGTGGTAACGAGGCTCGGCACGCTGGAGGTGCTTGACGTCCCGCAGCCTGTCGTGGGCGAATACGACGCGCTTTGCGAGATGCGTTACGGCTCCACCTGCGCCGGAACGGACATTCATCTGATGGACGGCCTGCATCCGAATCCTGTTGCGTTCCCGACCGTTCTCGGGCATGAGAGCGTCGGCCGTGTTGTTGCAGTCGGCAGCCGAGTGAGGAACTATCGCGTGGGCGATTTGGTAACGCGCGTCGGCGCACCGGCGGGACTGCTGGAAGGGCTTGGCTCCAACTGGGGCGGCTTTGCGCAGTACGGCATTGCGCGTGACCATTGGCAGATGCGCAGTGACGGCGTAGCAGAATCCGAGTGGGCACGCTACCGTGTCAACCAGATTGTTGCGCCGCAGATTGATGAAAAGGCGGCGCCGATGATTATCACATGGCGTGAAACGCTGTCGTATATCCGCCGTATCGGTGTACGCGCCGGACAGCGTGTGATTGTTATCGGCTCCGGCGCCAATGCGCTTTCGCTTACGGCGCATTGCTGTAACACGGGCGCGTTTGTGGTCTGCGTTGGCAGTGCTTCGCGTGAAGCGGATTTTCGCAAGCTGTCCATTGCGGATTACCTGAACTATAAGGATCCGCAGCTTGCCGCACAATACGCCGAACGCTTCTCCGGGGCATCGGTTGACTTTCTGATCGACGGTGTCGGTGCAGACAAAACCGTCAATATGCTGCTTCCGTTCCTGAAAGAGGAAGGCGTGCTCGGAAACTACGGCTGGAACGGGCGTTTCACCTACGCGCTCAACCCCTTCTGCGCCAAACGCAGCTTCCGCGTTTATGCGGGCGGCTACGATGAGGAGGAGTCAAACGGCGAGGTACAGTCGCTGGTTCTTCAGGGGAAGCTTCGCGCGGAGCTGTGGTATGATATGCAGAAACCATTCGCGCTGGATGATATTTCTGCGGCGTACGACAGTTTGAGACGTCATGAGGCACTAAAATATTTGATTAAACTATAATAGGGCTTTCAGAATACGTTGACAGATGGTAGAATTTGTGGTATAATACACAGATAGTCACGTTTTTGAAAGCATTTGGAGGGATCTCAATGGTAGCGGTGGAGCGCGTCTCTGCGGTTCAGCAGGTGGAGAAGCGCCTGTCTGAGTATATTCTCAGCGAGCAGGTTCGAATCGGGGATAAGCTCCCTACGGAGAAACAGCTCTGTGAGCAGCTTGCCGTCGGACGCGGAACCGTCCGTGAGGCTGTGCGTCTTTTACAGGCGCGCGGTCTGGTGGAGATGCGCGCCGGTCGCGGCGCTTTTGTCGCCAGTAAGATCGAACTGGGTGAGGGCGATGTGGCCGAGTGGTTCCGAGCCAATGAAGTGCAGATCAAGGATCTGATCGATGTCCGAGCCGCCATAGAGCCGTATGCCACCCGCCTGGCGATTATGCGCTGTACCGATGCCGATGTGGCTCGCCTTGCGGAGATTCACCATACCTCTGAGGAGGCTGCGGTGGTTCATGACGCGGCTACGGTTGCCCGCTGTGATACGGAATTTCATCGCGCAATCATTGAGATGACCGGTAATATGCTTTTTGTGGACATTAACAATCGCATTACCGATGCGCTGAAGCCCTTCCGTTATAACACCTTTGTGATCCCTAACAATGTACGGAACGTTGTTCCGGCGCATAATGCGGTTGTCAATGCCTTTGAGCGGCGCAACCCTGTTCTCGGAGAACATGCGATGGCGCTGCACATCGAGGCGATTCTGACCGATCTGGAGGCCAGCAAGGAATACTCCGCAGACCAGCCATAAAGTATAAGCCGCCCTCAAGGGGCGGCTTATACTTTACAATAACGGAGAGGATAGGTGGATTGATGAATTATAGAGTGATTTCCATGGAGCACAGTCCGCGAAGGGCGCAGTTTGAGTTGTTTTCACGGATGGACAATCCCTATGTCGGTGCGACGGTAGAAGTTGACATCACTTCTCTGCGCGGACGCTGCCGCAGGGAAGCGCTTCCTTTTTTTCTGAGCATGAACTACTGTGTCGGACGCGCGGCCAACGCGGTGCCGGAGCTCCGCCGCAGGATATGGGAAGGGAAAGTTGTTGAATTTGACTGCTGCGATACTTCACACACGGTTCTGCGAGAGGACGACAGCTATGTATACTGCCGCTTGAATTGTATGCAGACTTTTGACAGTTACCTGCCGGAGGCGCTCCGTTTACATGAGGCTGCCCGTCTGCACGGCAGCCTGGACGACGGCGAAGATTCCGTGAGCCTGCTGTTTATTTCTACGCTCCCGTGGATCCATTACAGCGCGCTGACACAGCCGACACCGATACCTGCTGACTCCAATCCCCGTATTGTTTGGGGAAGGTATTTGGAACGGGACGGATGTTGCACGCTTCCCGTGACGATTCTTGCCAATCATGCCCTGGTTGACGGCTTGCATATCGGCCGCTTTTACCGGCGCCTGGGGGAAATACTTGCGGATTTCGGACGGTAAATAGATTCTCCGCCGACGCTCTTTATCGGTGGAGGTCGGACTGTAATAACGGACGATTATCGATAAAATGGGGGAACCCCGGAAGGGGATCCCCCTATTTTGTACCGTGTGTCTGGCGTTTTGTTTATCCGGGCAGTTCGATGGACAAATCGCTGCGAGGGAAGCATGAACAGGGGTGAATGTACCCATACTCGCGGTCGGCGCGGCGGCGGCCGTCGTTTTCCGGCGGACAGAAGACATCGCCGGACAGGAGCTTTGTACGGCACCAGCCGCAACTCCCGCCGCGGCAGCGCGAGGGGACATACAACCCTGCGCGTTCCAATGCAACCAGCAGCGGCTCGTCTGTGCGAGCCGGGACAGTTGTTTCCGTATTTCCCTGTCGGACAGACAGAGAAACGGCGGCCTGCTGCGTCTTTGCAGCGGGAGAGGGCGGCAGGGGATCGTGGCGTACCGCCTCCGGCGCAACGCCGAGCGAAGCCAGCTCAGCCAATACATGGATGCAGAAATCGCCTGTGCCGCAGATGAAGAAACGACTGCCTTGCGGAGCGTATTTTTGTATTATCTCTGCGTCAATGATACCGTGCTCACAACCTTCGCGTCGTTCGTCCTGTAAAACGTGGATGATACGCAGACGGTCGCAGGAGCTGCAAAGCGCAGCAAGCTCATCGGCGAAGAGCGCCGATGCGTAGTTCTGATTGCCGTAGAGAATCGTCAGTCGGAACGGCTCGGTACCGTCCGCAACGGCCTGCGCCATGGAAAGATAAGGCGTGATGCCGGAGCCGCCTGCAAGCGCAACGATCTCCGTGGGGTCGCGCAGCGGCTCATAAACCGCATCGCCGCAAGGGGCGACAAAGCAAACCGTTGTGCCTACCTGCCAGGTATCATGGATCCACTGCGACGCAAATCCACCCGGAACCCCTTCGACGGCGATGGCCAGAAGGCACTGTATACCCTGCGCCGGGGAGGAGCAGATCGAATATGCCCGCGTCAGACGACTTTTGCCGACGGAAAGCCGCAGGCTCAGGTACTGCCCTGCGCGGAAGTATATTGGACGATCGCAGCGCAGCCAATAGCGCCTTGTGAAACCAAGCGTGTCGATTCTTTCGATCCGTGCGGAAAATACTTCAGGATGCAGCACATCCGCGAGCCGCGCAAGGGGATCATCGGCGACGATCGGGACATTCTGTGCGGCGGCAATCGCCGCGTCGCGCCGCGCAGGAAGCGTCGTCAGCTTGTAGAGGTCCGCAAGAATTGTAAGCTTGCTGTTCATACCTGCTCCTTTCCCGCGAGGCGACTGAGCGCCAGCTCCGCACCGATACGCCCACTGGTGTAGTTCGCATTGTAGCCGTTTCCGCGGACACCGGCCGCGCCGATGGGAATGAGACCGGGCAGATCGCAATCCCTGTCGAACTGCATGGCACGGGCCATAACGCCGTCCCAGCCTTCGGGGGCAAATCCGTAAGCGGCGCCCTCGGGCGTGCCGAGCCAATGTGCAAAGCTGACGGGGGAGGCGATGGAGAGCTCTTCAATATGCGGCTGCAAGTCGATTCCCGTCTTACGGCGAAACAGAGTCAGAAGCCGGCGTGCAAAGGCGTTTTTCTTTGCATTATACTTTTCCGGGGAGATTTCATGCCAGTCTGCGGCGCTCTGAAAGGCCGTCAGACTGCATGTGCAGCAGCCTTCGGGGGAGGCGGCAGGGTTGGCAAGGTCATAACAAACAAAGATGGCGTACTCGTTTGTCTCTGCGTGCTTCATGGCCTCTGCCTCAAGGCGTGAGTCGGCGCTGCCGGCCAGCATAATGGTATAGTCGCGGATGCCGAGCTGCTGCGCGGTGCGGTTCAGACCAAGGTGCAGCGTGAACACATGCCCGAGACGCCGCCCCGCCCGCGCCGCCGAAAGACGGCGCTGTCGCTCGGAGACCAACTCCGGCGGGACCATTTTTCCGTAAAGCACATCCGGATTCACATTGGCAAGCACGCAGCGGCAGGCGATATCGCCGTGGTCGGTGTGCACGCCGCACAGCTTCCCGTTTTCAAAGAGGATACGCTCGGCACTTACGCCAAGGCGAATGCGTCCTCCGAGGGTGCGAAAGCGCTCGAGCAGGGCAAGACTCAGACCGTGCGCATTCTGCACGGGAATATAGGGGCCGAGGGAGACATAACGATAAAACATGGAGGCGTAGTGGATAAAGCTCAGTCGGTCGAGCGGCACGCCGAGATAACTCCAATATGCACCGAGAATATCTCTGACGCGCATCGGCAAATCCAGCGCGTCGAACACCTGGCTGACGGTGTAGGTTCCATAACGGAGCGCACCGGCATAGTGCCGCAGCAACGAGACCGGGTGTTCACCGCCTCCCGCGCCGAGGAAGCCCAACGCTTCATCCGTTTCTCGAGCGAGGTCGAAAAACTTCGTAACACATTCACGCGAGCCGGGAGCGTAGTATTCCGTCGCCGCAATGAAGGATTCCGTCCCTGCCGGGAGCGTTACATCCAAAGGCGTGCCGTCCGAGCCGGTTGCGATCAGGCGGAAACAGTGTTTCAGAGGCAGAAAATCCGCTTTTACGCCCCAGCGCTCAAACAGCGCACGGACGCCGCCGCCTGCACCGGGGGCACCGTAGTCGCAAAGCTCATGCATGGACAGGTCAAATTCAAAGCGTCCGCGGCGGAATGCGGTGGCACAGCCACCCGGTTGGAGCTGCCGTTCCAGTAGAAGCACCTGCTTGCCCGCCGATGCCAGACAAAGTGCGGCGGAAAGTCCGGCGTTGCCGGCACCGACGATTACGGCGTCATAGATCATACCGTTCTCCTTGTCAAATTGCATACTGACTCTGGTAGAGCCGATAATAGAAACCCTGCTTCTCCAGAAGCTGTGTGTGCGTACCCTGTTCAACAACCTGACCTTGATCGATCACCAGAATCAGATCGGAGTCTACGATGGTTGACAGTCGGTGCGCAATGACAAAACAGGTGCGCTCGCGCATCAGATTATCCATTGCCTTTTGCAGCAGAATCTCCGTGCGTGTGTCAACATTGGAGGTGGCTTCATCGAGAATAAGCAGACGGCGGTCGGCCAACATTGCGCGGGCGATGGTCAGAAGCTGCTTCTGGCCGCCGGAGAGATTTGTCATGTCGTCGCCGACGATGGTGTCGTAGCCGTCCGGGAGGGTTCGGATGAAGTGGTCGCAGTAGGCACGTTCACAGGCGGAGACGATCTCTTCGCGTGTGGCGTCCGGTTTACCGTAGGCAACATTTTCGGCGATGGTTCCGCGGAACAGCCATGTGTCCTGAAGGACCATGGCAAACTGACTCCGCAATGCCTCACGCGAGAGAGTTGCGCAGTCGATGCCGTCGATGAGAATGCGGCCCTTATCCACGTCGTAGAAGCGCATGAGCAGATTGACGATCGTGGTTTTTCCTGCGCCGGTCGGGCCGACGATGGCGACGTTCATTCCCTTTTTTACATCGATTGAGAGATCGTGAATCAGCGGCTTGACGGTGCTGTAGGAAAAATCAACGTGTTCGAAGCGAACGTTACCTTCGGCGCCGCCGGGAAGTGTTCCGTCAGCCTGCGGCTCCTCGGGAAGATCGAGAAGTTTGAATACGCGCCTGGCGGCGGCTTTGGTATGATTCAATCCGCCGAAGCCGCCCGCAATCTGCTCCAACGGCGAAGCAAACTGCTTCGCATAGAGCAGAACGGTAACAAGAATACCGACCGATTGGATTGTCCCGCCGATAAGCAGCCAGCCGCCGACCAGACAGATCAGCAGATACGCCATTGCGTTGGAAAACGCGATGATCGGCTGCACGACGGAGGACGTGAAGTTTGCTTTGACCTCTGCCTCGGCACGGGTACGGTTGACCGCGTCGTGCTTTTGCCGGGTGTAGTCCTCCAGATTGTAGGCCTTTGTCGTGGCGAAGTTCGTGAAGGATTCTTCAACGACGGAGTTCTGCTCGCCGTCAAGCGTGAACATACGGAAAAAGTGTTTTTCGCTTTTGGATGACAGTGCCGACGACAGCAATACCGACACCGGGGCGAGAACGAGGACGATCAATGCCAGATGCCAGTCTTCCAGCAGCATCATCACGGCGATGGCGATGAGCTGCAAGAAACCGGACATCAAGGTGTCAATGAAGGTATGGACGTAGTTGCCCATTGTGGAAACGTCTCCGGTCATTCGGCTCAGTACATCGCCGACGGGGGTCTGATCGACATAGCTGACCGGCAGGCGGCAGATTTTCTCGGAGATGCGAATGCGCATCTGGCATGTAAAATAACGGCTGACGACGCGGTTAAGCAGCTGCATTTTTGCGTAGCTCAGCAGATTATATCCTGCATAAACCGCCAGAAGTATCAATCCACCGCGCAGAAGCTGCGGCATCAGCGGTGCGGTAAGCGTTCCGTCCCATGCGGCGTAGAGCAGATTGATCAGCTCGCCGAGCAGCTTTGGCGCCGCAACGGCCAGCGCAAGGATAGCCATGCACAGGATACAGGTGACGACAAGCCAGCCCCAGATCGGCCGCGCCTCGCGCAGCAGGCGGAGCAGGACGTTTTCGACTCTTTTTTCTTTCATTTTACCCTACCTCCCGTCTGTGAGGCAAAGATTTCACGATAGATTTTGCAGCGCTCCAGCAGTTCTGCGTGGCAGCCGGAATCAACCAGATTTCCGCGATCCATGACATATATGCAGTCGGCACTCATGGCGGAGGTGACGCGCTGCGTTACAACGATCTGTGTTTTCCCCATGATCGTCTCATTGAGTGCGCTTCGCAGCTTTTTCTCGGTCAGAAAGTCCAGAGCAGAGAAGCTGTCGTCAAAGATGTAGATCGGCGCGGGCTTGACCACGGCGCGCGCGATGCACAGGCGCTGTTTTTGACCGCCGGACAGATTTTTGCCGGCCTGACGGATCTCGTAATTCATGCCCTCCGGGCAGGATTCGACGAAATCTGCGATCTTTGCCAGCCGCGCTGCGTCCCAGAGTTCTTCGTTCGTGGCATCCGGCTTGCCCATGCGGATGTTTTCACCGATGGTGCCGGAATAGATGGCGGCGCCCTGGAGCACGCTGCTGATTCCTGCACGGAGACTGTGCTTGCTCAGCTCTTCAGTGGAGAAGCCGTCGAATTCTACCCGCCCCTGTGTTGGCAGACGGAAGCCGAGAAGCAGCGAAATCAGCGTGGATTTGCCGCTGCCCGTGCCACCGATAACGGCAATCTTCTGACCTTTTGTAATGTGCAGGGAAACATGGTTGACGGCATTTTCGCTGCCGCCGTAGGAAAAGCTCACGTCGTCGAGGCAGATGTCTCCGGTCAACTCGTGCCGCATCCCGACGTTTGGGTCGCCCATACCCTTTGCATCGAAAACCTGGCCGATACGGTTTGCCGCGACCTGTGCGTGCGGATACATAACGATGCCGAAGGAGGCCATCATTACACCGCTCATAATCATGCCGACATATTGCGTAATGGCAAATATATCGCCTGCGTTGACACTGCTCAACCCGGTCTGCATCCGCCAGCCGCCGATCAGGACGATTGCCACGATGCCGATATTGAGAAGCATCGTTGCCAGCGGGTTGAGAATACCCATCGAGGTGTTGGCGCGGATGATATTTTCCGCCATGATGTGCGTGGCGTCGGCAATACGCTCGTGTTCGTGCGGCTCGGAGTTGAAGGCACGAATGACGCGGATGCCGCGCAGGCGCTCGCGCATGATGGCGTTCTGCTTGTCGATGTACTGATCCGATTGGTCCCAAAGCGGTAGCACGCGGCGGCCGATTCGCACGACGGCGAACACGATGACCGGGATCAACGCCAGAATTACGAGCGAAAGCAGCACATCCTTGCGCATGGCCAGCACCACGCCGCCGATGAACAGCATCGGAATGGTTGCGACGGTGCCGCAGAGCATGGAGGCAATCCATGAGACGGTCTGAACGTCGTGTGTTGCACGAGTGACCAGAGCGGCGGTGCCAAGTGAGCCGAATTCCTCAAACGAGAGCGTGTTGACCTTGGCAAAGACGTCCGAGCGCAGATCTGCGCAGAAGCCTGCCACGACGCGGTTGGATAACCATGTGCCATAGAGCACGCTGGCAAGGCTGGCCGCCGCAACGAGCAGCATCTGCGTGCAGCGTAGGAGAATCTGTGTCATGTCGCGCTGCCGGATACCCTTTGAAAGGATGTCGGCCATCAGGGCGGGCAGCAGCAGACTGCACAGAGTGGAAATTGATACCATCAGCCCGGCAAGTACGAGCTTGCCACGGTAGGGCCGGAGGTATCGCAGCATTCGTTTCATTGGTTGCAGATTCCTTTCCTGTTTTACAATTCAGATTACATTATAACATATGTGAGGGGTAAATGGAAGCTCCGGAGGCGGGAAATAATTACTTTTTTTAACAATACGCGGCGGAAGATACCACGTCCGGGTGGTATTGCCGTTTGCGGCAGACACTTGACAGTCTGCGAAAACCGTTGTATTATGTAACCCGGAGGCTCTACAGGTTTGCGCCTGGAGTGCAGTAACGAACCGCCCCGATGGAGGTATCCCAATGATTAAACTGATTGCCGATTCATCCGCCGATGTGCTGTCGATGAAGGGTGTGAATTTCGCTTCCGTTCCGATGTCCGTCCGCACCGACGAGCGGGAGTTTTTGGATGACCGCAGACTCAATGTTTCAGAGATGCTGGATTATATGGCTGCATGGCAGGGACGTTCCGGTACTGCCTGCCCCAGCCCTGAGCGCTGGATGAACGCCTTTGCCGGCGCTGACGAACTGTTGGTTGTGACCATTACAAGCGGCCTGTCCGGAACCTACGGCTCCGCCGTTGCCGCACGCGAGGTCTATTTGCAGACCCACCCGGAAAAGAAGATTCACGTGTTCGACACGCTGAGTGCGGGGCCGGAGATGCGCCTGCTGCTGGAAAAGCTCGGCCGCGGCGTTCTTGCAGGTAAGACCTTTGAACAGCTTGTGCTTGAGGGAAACGAGTATCTGAAGAAAACGCGCCTGTTGTGCTGTCTGCAATCGCTGCACAATTTTGCACAGAACGGCCGAGTCAGTAAGATTGCCGCCAAGGCGGTCGGGTTGCTGGGAATTCGCATTCTCGCCGGTGCGAGCGAAGCCGGGACGCTGGAGCTGATTGAAAAGTGTCGCGGTGAAAGGAAAGGGCTTTCGGCACTGCTGGAGAAGATGATTGCCGAGGGCTATGACGGCGGAAGAGTCCGCATCGGTCATGCCGACGGCGAGACACCTGCGCAGGCGCTTCGCGACATGATCCTCGCTCGCTTTCCGCAGGCCAATCCGGTGCTGTACCCCTTGCGCGGCCTGTGCAGCTATTATGCCGAACGCGGCGGCGTGCTGGTCGGCTTTGAGACGGGTTGACGGCTTATCACGGCGTTTCGTATCGACGGGCGGGAGGGAAGCCCTCGCTCACGCCGTGCGGTGATACGGAAAAGGGAAGGACGCCTTCGGGCGTCCTTCCGCGCTGTTATTCGTCACTCCTGCGGTCATCCGGTGCATCGGCAATGTCGCGCCGCTCAAGCTTGCGCTTCGTGCCGTCCGGTTCAACGATATAGGTGTTGTCGAGCTGAGCCGTCAGGTTTTCACGGAATGCGGCAAGATACTGCCTGCGCAGGGCATCGCGCTCGGCAATCTCTTCGGAAGTCAGCCCGACGGTTTTGGCTTTGTTCGCCAACTCGTTGATTCTTTTTGTCAGTTCGGTCATGGCAAACGCCTCCTTTGCGTCGATCATACCGCTTTTTTTGGATTCTGTCAAGAAGCTACTTGCCTTGCGCAGTGAAATCGAATATAATAAAAAAATCAATGGAGGGCTGTCATGACTACACTTATCATCGGCGGCGGCGCGTCCGGAATGCTCGCAGCGCTTTGTGCTGCACGGCATACGCAGGTTATGCTGCTGGAGCGGCAGAACCGTCTGGGGCGCAAGCTGCTTTCTACGGGTAACGGCCGCTGCAACCTGACCAACCTCGACCTTTCTTTTGACCATTACCACGGAGGGCACGCGGAATTCTGTCGCCCCGCACTCGATGCATTCGGAACGGCCGAGACACTCGTTTTTTTTCGTTCACTTGGGCTTTTGACCGTCTGTCAGGAGGACGGGCGGATCTACCCGGCCAGCGACAGCGCAAACAGCGTTCTGGATGTGCTGCGGCTGCATCTGGAACAGAACGAAAATGTCACGATACAGACTGGCTGTGAGATCCGCGCGCTTTCGCGCAGGAAGGGTCGCTTCCTTGCACAAAGCGACCTCGGAGAATTCTCCGGAGACCGTGTGATCATCTGTGCAGGCGGCGCAGCGGGTGCGAAGCTTGGCGGCACGGAGCTTGGCTATCGTCTTCTGGCTTCCTTCGGCCACCGCTGCACGGCGCTGTATCCGGCTCTGGTTCAGCTGAAAACCACGCCGGACTATGTTCGTGCGCTTAAGGGGGTGCGGTGCCGGGCACGGGTACGCTTTGGCACACAGGAGCGTGAAGGCGAGCTGCAGTTCACGGATTACGGCGTCAGCGGCCCCGTGATTTTTGAGCTGTCCCGTGCGGCTTCCGTTGCCGGGCGCGGAATGTTGACGATCGATTTACTGCCCAACGTCCAACCTGACGAATTGTATGTGCTTCTCGCGGCGCGGTGCGCGGCTTTGCCGCAGCTCTCTGCGCAGGAGCTTTTAACCGGGATGCTCCACAACCGTCTCGGGAAAACCGTCCTGCGGATGTGCGGTGTCCCTGCCGAGCTCCCCTGCGGCGAGACGGATGCGCTTGATCGTATCTGCCGCATGGTAAAGCACTGGGAGCTGCCGGTTTTGGGCACGATGGGTATGGAGGCCGCGCAGGTGACAGCCGGCGGCATTCGAACGGATGAATTTGACCCCTGTACGCTGCAGAGCCGCCTGTGCCCCGGTCTGTATGCTGCCGGCGAAGTGCTGGATGTCGACGGTGATTGCGGCGGCTATAATCTGCAATGGGCATGGTCGTCCGGTTATCTGGCCGGGCAACTGAAAGGAACGCCATGATTCGTATTCGAAATTTGATCCTGCCCGCGCAGCACAGCCGCGCGGAGCTGTTGTGGCACGCCGCACGGGTGCTCGGCGTACAAAGCGCGCAGATCGACACGCTGCGCATATTCCGCCGTTCGCTGGACGCGAGAAAAAAGCCCTTACTTCGCTGGGTCTACACCGTCGATGTGGCGCTCAAGTCCGGCGAGGGCAAGGTTCTGCGGCGCTGCCGCAGTGGGAACGTCTCCGAAACGGAGTGTTATGTCTACCAAATTAAGAGAAAGAACGCCGCAGAGCGGCCGGTTGTCGTCGGCTTTGGCCCGGCGGGGATGTTCGCTGCGTTGGTGCTTGCCGAGGCCGGACTGCGGCCGATTGTGCTGGAGCGCGGTGAGGCAGCGCCGGAGCGGAAGGAAAAGGTCGAACGCTTTTGGAGCGGCGGTGTCCTTGATCCGGAATCGAACGTGCAGTTCGGCGAGGGCGGCGCCGGAACCTTTTCCGACGGAAAACTCCACACGGGTACAAAAAACGAGCGCGCCCGCTGGGTACTTGCGCAGCTCGTGCGCGCCGGTGCACAGGAGGAAATCCTCTACGACGCCAAGCCGCATGTCGGAACGGATGTTCTGTTTCATGTTGTGCAGGAGCTTCGACATCGGATCGAAGCGCTCGGCGGAGAGGTGCGCTTCTCGTCGAAGCTGACGGGGCTTATACGGGAAAACGACGCGCTTTGCGCCGTGGAATATGAAACCGGCGGACAGGTGCGGCGGTTGGACTGCAAGCGGCTGATCCTTGCCGTTGGGCACAGTGCGCGTGATACCTTTCGTGCGTTGCAGAGCACCGGTATTGCAATGGAGGCCAAGCCCTTTTCCATGGGCGTGCGCATCGAGCACCGGCAAAGTGCCGTCGATTACGCCCAATACGGCATAGAGCGCCCGGAGGGCATCCCGCCGGCGGATTACAAGCTGGCCTGCCATCTGCCGGACGGCGGCTCGGCCTACACCTTCTGTATGTGTCCCGGAGGCTATGTCGTCGCGGCGGCGTCCGGACCGGATTCCGTCGTTACAAACGGAATGAGCCTGTCCGATCGCGGCGGTGAAAACGCCAATGCCGCGCTGCTTGTGACTTTGCGGCCGGAGGATTTTCCGGAAAGGGATGCGCTTTCGGGCGTGCGCTGGCAGGAACGGCTGGAGCGCCGGGCTTTTGAGTTGGGTGGTCGAAACTATCATGCGCCGGCACAGACGGTCGGCGATTTTCTGGCACGTTGTAAAACGCAAAGCTTTGCTTCCGTCGTGCCGAGCTATCGACCGGGTGTGACGGGGTGCGAGCTGCATGAGCTGTTTCCGCCCAAAATCACCGATACACTGGAGGCGGCGCTTGCAGCGTTGGACGATCAGCTTGCCGGATTTGCCGATCCGCAGGCGGTGCTGACCGCACCGGAGACCCGCAGCTCCTCGCCCGTGCGTATCGTGCGCGGCGACGACCGGCAGAGTATAAGCCTGCGCGGACTGTACCCCTGCGGCGAAGGCGCAGGCTACGCCGGCGGCATTGTCTCGGCGGCTGTGGACGGGATGCTGTGCGCAGAGGCGGTTTTGGATGTGATTTGAACCCTTTTTGCACCCGGCGCATAGACTGGCGCGAGGTGATGGTATGCTTTTAACGATCCTTGCGGCGGCACTTGCCGCCTGTGGTGCGTTTTTGATTCTCTGGGCCATACTGGATGCCCTGTTGTTGCCGCTGCCGGAGCATGATACCTTTCATGTGATCTATCTGCACGGCAGTGTGCAGCAGGTAGAGCAAACGCTCCGTGCCGGAATATGGCTGCGGGAGCGGCGCGGAGCGCGCGGGACGCTGCTGTTTGTGCGCGATGCCCTTTCAGCGGAAGCAGCCGAGGCTGCCGGACGTTACTTAGAAGACTTTGAAGGTACAACGCTCTGCCGTGCGGCGGAGCTGCCGGAAATGCTACGATGGGAGAAAGAGACGGTTGGAGCAGGAAGTGATTAGCGGCGCAATCGCCGCAGTGGTTTTCCAGAATCCGCAGAACGGCTACGCCGTTCTGAAGCTCGACAGTGAGGAGGGCGGGATGGTTACGGTTGTCGGTACCATTCCCTCTCCTGCTGCCGGGGAGCGGCTGATTGTCACCGGCCGTTGGACGACGCACGCCAGCTACGGAAGACAGTTTGAGGCGGAATTTCTTGAACGTCTCCTGCCGGAAGGAACGGCGGAGATCCGCGCCTACCTTGCTTCGCGCGCAGTGCGCGGAATCGGTCCCAAAACGGCGGAGAAAATTGTTGACCGCTTCGGCGAGGCTTCGCTCCGCATTCTCGACGCCGAGCCGGAGCGCCTGACGGAGATTCCCGGCATTTCCATGAAAAAGGCGTTGGAGATCGGCGCGTCGTTTCGCCGTCAGCTTGGCGTGCGTCGGCTGATTGAGTTTCTTGGTGAATACCGTGTTCCGGCGGAGGTAGCCGTGCGCTTTTATCGCGTATACGGCGAAAAAAGTCTGGAGCTGGTACAGGAAAATCCTTACTGTCTGGCGCAGCCGCAGTTTGGTGCGGGCTTTATGGCTGCCGATGCCATGGCGCTTGGCCTTGGTGTCGAAGCCGGCGATGACCGACGCGTTGAGGCGGGACTGTTGTTTGAACTGCGCCACAACCTTAACAACGGTCACAGTTTTCTGCCGCAGGACAAGCTCATTGCTGCAACGGCATCGCTGCTGGAGCTGGAAACACCTGTGATTATGGAGGCGCTTGACCGACTGCACGAGTTGGGCGATGTGACAATTGACCGCATTGCGGGGCTTCGGGCGGTCTACCTGCCGGAATACTATGAGGCGGAGTGCTACATTACCGAACGCCTCCTGAAATCCGCGCGAAAGAAGCCGGAGGCGCTGAAGGATGCGGCGCGCGTGCTGCGCGGTCTGGAGAGCATGTGCGGTATCGAATTTGCGGAGCTTCAGCGTGAGGCGATCTGCATGGCCGCCGAGCGGCGGCTGCTGCTCCTTACCGGCGGCCCCGGTACAGGTAAAACGACGGCTCTTGCCGGCATTCTGCGTCTGTTTGATCTTCTCGGCCGAAAAACGTTGCTTGCAGCTCCTACGGGACGTGCAGCCAAGCGCCTGAGTGAGTTGACCGGCTGCGAGGCCATGACCATCCACCGACTGCTGGAAGCGCAGATTTCCCCGGAGAACGGCGAGATGTTCTTTGCGCGGGATGAGGATACGCCGCTCAAATGCGACGCGCTGATTGTTGATGAGATGTCGATGGTTGATGTGCTGCTGTTCCACAGCCTGCTTTGCGCTTTGCCGGAGGCTGCAACATTGGTTCTGGTCGGCGATCCCGATCAGCTTCCGCCCGTGGGGGCGGGAAACCTTTTTTCCGATCTCATTCGCAGCGGACAGGTGCCTACCGTAAGCCTGACGGAGATCTTCCGCCAGGCGCAGCAGAGCCGTATTGTTACAAACGCACACGCGGTCAACCGGGGCGAGCTGCCGGTATTGAATGCGACCGAAGGCGACTTCTTTTTTCTGCGGCGACGTACGCCCGAAGCCGTTGTGCAGACCGTTACACAGCTTGTCAGCGAACGTTTGCCGCAAAGGATGCACATCCCCGCGGGAGAGATCCAGGTCATCAGCCCCACACGGCGCGGTGAGACCGGTACGGCAAGTCTCAACCGGGCGCTTCAGGCGGCGCTCAATTCGCCGGCGCCAAATAAAAATGAGCGCTTTTTCGGCGAAACCTGCTTCCGCGAGGGCGACCGGGTGATGCAAATCCGTAACAACTATGATATTCTGTGGAAAAAGGCGGACGGCTCCGCCGGAACGGGCGTTTATAACGGCGACATTGGCCTGATCGCGTCGATTGACACAAAGGAGGATCGCCTGCTGCTGCGTTTTGACGACCGCGAGGTCTGGTATGAGGCCGAGCAGCTCGGCGAGCTGGAGCTTTCGTATGCCGTCACGGCGCATAAAAGCCAGGGAAGCGAATACCGCGCGGTCATATTTGTTCCCTTTGCCGGAACGCCGCGCCTTTTGACACGCGGTGTGCTCTATACGGCGATTACTCGCGCCCGCGAGCTTCTGGTGCTGGTAGGTAACGAGCAGATTGTGGCACAGATGGTTGAGAATAACCGCCGGGACAAGCGGTATTCCGGCCTGCGGCTGCGGCTCATGGGAGACGGTCAATGAGGTTATTCTTTCACTGGCTGCTCGATTTGCTCTATCCGCCGAAGTGCGCCTTTTGCGGCAGTCTGCTTACACGGGAACAGACGGATCTTTGCCCAAAATGCCGGGCGGAGCTGCCCTATGCGGCGCATGACATTGATCGCGGCGAGTTTTTCCGTCGTTGCGTAAGTGTTTTTTATTACGAAGATGCCGTACGGGAATCCATTCTGCGCTATAAGTTCCACGGGGCACAGAGTTATGCGCGTGTTTACGGCCGACTGCTCTCGATGCTGCTTCTGGAGCGCGGCGTGGAGTTCGATGTTCTGACGTGGGTCCCCGTAAGCCGCAGGCGGCTGCGTAAGAGAGGCTATGATCAAAGCCGCCTTTTGGCGGAGGCGGTCGCTCGTGAATTGAGCGTGCCCTGCGTACGGACGCTGAAGAAAACGCGAAACAATCCCGCGCAGTCCACCATGCAGGCCTTCGCCGAACGCAGAGCGAATGTGCTGGGGGTTTATACGCCTTTCAATGTGCAGAGCTTTGCAGGCAAACGGGTGCTTCTTCTGGATGATGTCATTACAAGCGGCGCGACGCTGAGCGAGGCAAGCCGCGTTTTATTGACCGCAGGTGCGGCTCGGGTGGAGTGCGCCACCGTTGCCGCCGTGCGGGACGAAAAGAAATCAGGCAGGTGAGGGTATGTCAATTTTTTCCAAGGATCTGGGCGTAGACCTCGGCACGTCCAATGTACTGATCTACGCAGCAGGTAAGGGAATCGTACTGCGCGAGCCGTCGGTAATTGCACTGGATAAGAATACGGGCAAGGTTCTGCAGGTCGGCTCCGCAGCGCGGAATATGTTGGGCAGAACGCCCGGAAACGTCGTTGCCATCCATCCGCTGCGCGACGGCGTGATTTCCGATTATGAGCTGACGGCGCGGATGCTGACGGAGATGATCCGCCGCGTGACAAAGCATTCGCTGATTAAACCGCGCATGATCGTCTGTGTGCCGAGCGGTATTACGGAGGTTGAGGAGCGCGCGGTAATCCAGGCGGCGACCGAAGCCGGCGCACGGCGCGTATATCTGATCGAAGAACCGCTGGCCGCCGGTTTGGGTGCGCAGATGGATCTGGCGTCACCGGACGGCCATATGGTTGTAGATATCGGCGGCGGCACGACGGACATCGGCGTGCTGACGCTCAACGGTGTGGCGCAGTCAAGCTCTCTGCGCGTGGCGGGTGCAACCTTTGACGAAGCCATCGTGCGCTATGTGCGCAAGCGCTTTGGCGTGCTGATCGGAGAGACAACGGCCGAGGAGCTGAAAATGACCGTTGGCTGCGTCTGTGAGCGGGAAACGCCGCTGCGTTCCAACGTGAAGGGACGCGATCTTAAGAGCGGTCTGGCCCGCGAGATCAGCGTTTCCTCTGAGGATGTCTTTGAAGCGCTCAAGCGTCCCGCGCGTCAGATTGCGGATGCAGTGCTGGATGTGCTTGAGCAGACGACGCCGGAGCTGGTAGCCGATATTGCGCGCAACGGAATTGTCCTGACGGGCGGAAGCAGCCAGCTGTGGGGCATGGACAGGCTGCTTCAGGAGCGCACGGGAATGCGTTGTATGCTTGCCGACGATACGGATTCCTGCGTCGCCTACGGCTGCGGCAAAAGTCTTGCATGGATGAACCATATGCAGGAAGGGACGATCAATCTTGCCCGCCGGAGATTGCTAAGAGAATAAAATATCACCCCGAAGGCTAGCCTTCGGGGTGTGTTGCGAGAGTTAATGCTTTGTCAGGTATTCCAGAACGGCATGTGCGGCGACATTTCCTTCGCCGACGGCTTTGGCATACTGGTAGGGCCGCCCGGTACAATCGCCGGCGGCGAAAACGCCCGGCAGATTTGTTGCCATTTCGCGGTCAACGACAATGTGTCCATCCCGTGTTTGTAACGAGGGCAGCAGGGCGGACAGGGCTACGCTGTCACGCAGACAAAAAACACCGTCGACCGCCAGCTCGGAGCCGCCTCGCAGGGCAAGCGCCTGCACGCGCTGCTGTCCCAGAACGGCTACCGGACGCTGTGTGACTGTCTCCAAACGGGCGTCGTCCAGTTCTGCATCGTGGTTGAGCGGGAAATAATAGGTTTTTCCGGCGAGCCCGGCAAGATAGCGTACCTCGTCGGCGAAACGGGGGTGGTTGCACAAAACGGCAATGGTTTTTCCACGGTACAGCCCGCCGTCACAGGTGGCGCAGTAGCTGACGCCCCGCCCGACAAAAGCGGTTTCGTCCGTCAGCGTTGCCTGCATTGCAACGCCGGTTGTGAGAATCACGGTTCTCGCTTCGTAGAACTCGCTTCCTGCCATAAGCGCGTAGTGTCCGCCGACAGGCAGGATGGAATTGACCATGTGCTCCGTAATCTCCAGCTGCATTTGTGCGGCGTGTGCGCGGAAGGCGGCGGCCAGCGACTCACCGGAGATGTCCGGTAAACCGGGGTAGTTGGAGATTTTCTCCGCCTTTGAGACCTTATCGCTCATGTTGCGGCTTCCGAGCCAAAGACAGCTTTTTTCCCTGATCCTGAGGGTGAGTGCGGCGGACAGGCCGGCGGGCCCCGTGCCGATGACGGCGGTATCGTAGATCATGGCGTGCTCCTTTATATCTGTTTTTCTCAGTATAGTCAATCGATCTTGTGATGTCAAGCGGCGTGTTCGCATTTTTTTCGGAACCGCCAGGCTGCAGAGCCGTCTATGTGTGCGGTGTTTGTGCGCGATCGAAAAAAATCTGATTTATCCCGACTTTTTTCCCCGACGGATCGTTATTATAGTGAAAGGGGGACATGAAATGTCCGAGCCTTTTGCCTGGACGCGTGAGGCGTTTGAGGCGTTTTACGAACGGAATTACCGCTTGGTTTATCGTGTTTGCTATACCTATATGAAGAATCCGGAGGATGCGGAGGATTGCACCGAGGACGTTTTTGTTAAGGTCTATACCGGAACGACGCAATTCCGGGATGAGTCGCACGAAAAAGCATGGCTGACGGTAACCTCCATGAACCTCTGCAAGGATCGTCTGAAGCATTGGTGGAGGCGGTCCGTCGATGCACTGGACGAGTGTCCGGAGCCTGCCGACAGCGGTGAGATCGCAATGGATGAAACACTGGAGGCGGTTATGAGACTGCCTGAGAAGTACAAGGACGTGGTTTATCTGTTTTACTACATGGAGTATAAAACCGATGAAATTGCTAAAATGCTGAAAAAGCCGCCGTCCACCGTCCGGAATCATCTGCGCGAAGCGCGTGAGCTTTTGCGCAGACAGCTTGGAGGCTGTGCGTTATGAAGGAGATTAAAAAATCATTGGAGGACATCGCACCCCGCGAAGGCGCCAAGGAGCGGATGCTTGAAAAAATCTATGACAAGGCCGAGACCGTTGCGGCTGTGCGCCGTGATGCTTCCGCATCGACGTCCGGTGGCAAGGCTGCACCGCAAAAGGGCAGGCGTCTTATGCGCTTGGTACTGCCGCTTGCAGCCTGCCTGTGCCTTGCCGTTTTTGGGCTTTCAAATCTGCTGTCCGACGGTGAGCCGCGCCCGCAGCCGCTTCCGACGGATGAGTTGACCGTTTGTGCCTATGCCAAAGTTTCCGGCGTTCAGGATTTCTCTGCGCTCAATGCTGCGGTGGCGGCTCCCGAGGGTGCGCAGACTGCGGAATATGCAATTTTGAACGGAGACGTCGCCTCCGTGGAGTTTGAACTGAACGGTCATACCTACTATTTCCGTGCAACGGCAGACGATGCAGACATCAGCGGCTTACAGGGGGACGAGGAGACCGATTGCACCCCTGACGGTGCGGACTATACGGTTGTTCGGCTGCGTATCGGTCGATGGTTTTGCCTGAAGCAGCGTTGGCAGAAGGACGGAGTGGTCTACTATCTGTCCAATACCGACGGAGCGACCATCGATGAGCTGGAAGCGGTTTTCCTGCTGCTGCACAACGGTAAGACACAATAAGTTCACAAAAAACCCCGACATTCTTCGCTGCCGGATCGTTATACAGACAGAGGCGCGAAAACGCCGGATAAAATACATGAACCCAAAAATCAAAAGGAGAAAACAAAACATGAAGAAGTTGATCGTATTCTTGCTCGCGGCGGTGATGCTGTTCAGCCTTGCCGCCTGCTCCGACAACACCACGAAGCCCACAGACCCAACCAAGCCGTCGACAACCGACGATGATACGCCGACCGACAAGACGGCTGATATGGACAAATCGCTTGCCAAAGGTCTTGGTACGGACGGCTACATCGTTTCCGTGGAGATTTCGAAGGATGATCTGAAAAACGTTTACGGACTGGACACCGATAAGATCACCAGCTTTACCGCCAAGAAAAACACGAAGTTTGAGGATATCGTGATTCTGCTGCAGGTGAAGGAAGGCTATGCGGATAAGGCCGTGGAGGCGCTGAATAAGGTGCTGGCCGAGGCTGTGAACAATGCCCGTAAGGGCGGCAACGCCGCCTCCCAGAAGCTGCTGGGCGCCCGCCTTTTCACCTCCGGAAATTATGTTGTGTATGTCATTGCCGGTAAGAGCTACGTCGGTACGGACGCTGCCGAGGAGAAAAAGGTTGCCGATATCGAGTATGCCAAGGTTGATACCATTGTTAAGGGCCTGTTCGGCAAGCTGCCGAAGAACTCGGCCGTGATTCCTCCCGAGAAGGATGACCAAAAGGACCTGACCGCCGCCGAACTGGAAAAGAAGCTCGCTGCCGCACTGGATGAGGGCTATCTGGCTACCGTTGAGATCAAAAAGGACGACCTGAAGAGCGCCTACGGACTGGACGACACGCAGATCGATGCCTTTGTAGCCAAGGTGAACGAGAACGGTGAGGATGTGGTTATCGTTCTGACCGTGAAGGACGGTTATGCAGACAAGGCGGTCGAGGCTCTGAACAAGGCCTATACCGAGATGGTCAAGGCGGCGTCTCAAGACGGTAAGACCGCTTCCCAGAAGCTGATGAACGCCAGACTGTATCAGGAAGGCAATACCGTGATTTTCGCCATTACGGGCGCTAACTACGACGGTGCCGACGCCGCCGCGGAAAAGACCCTTGCCGAGGGCGAATATGCCAAGCTCGACGCAGTCGTGAAGGAAGCTTTCGGCAAGGAGCTTGCCAACGTGATCGTGACGCAGAAGGGTTAATTGACGATTCTGAAGTTTCTTCATCGATAAATATTCCTTCCCAAAAGACCCCCCTGCGGCTTACGCCGCAGGGGGGTCAAATCTATTGACGGGGAAATCACATCAGCGCGTAGTAGATCGATGCGATTGCCTGACCGAACTGGGCAACGGTCGGACCGTGCTGTGCTGCGAGCTGCGCCATAAGCGGGGAATTGGCCATTGACTCATCCGGCGCCCGGAGCACCAGATCGGGGCAGATCTCCGCGAGGCCCTGTGCAAGCAGCGTAAAGCATGCGGGTAGTTTGACAAAGCGTCCGAATAGGAAACGAAAATGTGTTTTCGGTGCGAGCAGCCATTCCGCTTCCAGACAGACGTGACCGAGATTCCTGCCGATGTCGAGGAAGACTGCGCGGGCGGCTTTGCTCCCGTCTTGTGCCGCCTGCATCAGATGCTCCAAACAGGGCTTACGGAGCTGTGCGGGTAGGAGCAGCAGACCGTCCCGTACTTCGGTAAAGCCGTCGAGCAAATGAGGGTCACTTGCCCATGCAAGCCGGAATGCAGCCGCCTGGCCGACATAACGGCGCGCGCCGGCCATGCCGGAGTTTTCGTTGCGTACACTGCGCAGATCATCCGGTGCAAGGTTTGCACTGTGTGCGCTGCCCAGATCGAGCAAAAAGTCATAAAGCTCCATCGGTACTTGCGGAATGGAACCGTCCGGCTCGAGCCATCCGGTGCCGAGATCCGTGCCGAGCGCGTGTGCGATGACGCCGTCGGCAAGGAGTGTGCTCTGTCCGCCTGCGCAAAGCTCCAATGCGGCGGCGAAGGCTGCCATGTGGCCGTCATTGATAATTCGAATGGGTGCGTTCTCCCTGCAAAGCGGTTTGAGAAGCTCACGAAGCTCGCGCAGCTCTGCAAACTGTGCTTCGTAGTTTCGCGAGGTGTTTTGACGCATGGCGCGGGTTTTAGGCGTCTCACCGCCGACGATTCGGTCGGAGATGACCACGTCCGGAAAGCTGATGCCGAGCGCGTCGAACCGAACGGTGGGAAGCGTGTCGACGACCGCCTGCATTTCCGCAAGCGTAGCACCCTTTTCCAGAGCGCACAGCAGGGTAGAGGCCGGATTCTGCACCGCTGCGCGACAGGCCATCAGGCGCAGCAAAAGCATAATGGGACGGATCAAATCCTCAACGTTCGGGTAGGCAGCGGGGTTCCAGTCAAATTCCTTGCAGCAAAGGAGCATCCCGTCACGACTTATCGCGAGCTTGATGTCCGTTCCGCCGATATCCATACCGCATACGATTCCATGTGCTGCTTTCGCAAGACAGGCTGACAGTTTTTCCGGAAGTACTGCCGTCGGCTTTGCCGTTTCCAACGGGATCGGACGATAGTCCGCCGCGTCACATACGGCAAATTCCAGTGGGGACTTTCCCAGTGTGCGGCAGAGCCGGTCAGCTATGGCTGTTACTTTGCCGTAGCCGCTATGTTCATCCGCACCGAGCTGAAACAGAGTGGGTAGCTCGTTAAGAAGCTCATGTGCCTGCGTCTCGGAGGGGTCAAGGTAGAATTCCAGCCGCTGCGCACTCAGAGCCGAGAGCAGATTATAGACGG
This sequence comes from uncultured Oscillospiraceae bacterium, assembly GCA_934654755.1. Classification (GTDB taxonomy): domain Bacteria; phylum Bacillota; class Clostridia; order Oscillospirales; family Oscillospiraceae; genus JAZOXB01. The sequence continues at coordinate 79,920 of CAKUGQ010000007.1, forward strand.
TCGCACAGAGATATCGGCGAAGTGTCTCGCGCTGTGCCGGTGTCTGCGGGCGAGGCAGAGGCAGGGGAAAATCACGTATGGAGCCGTCCGCGCCGATGCGGCGCAGCGTCAGACGGACGGCATTCGGGTCGGTGGCAAAACGGGCGCGGAGCGTATCCAGCCAGAGCGGATTATCGTTTTGTGCATCCGAGAAAAGGTGTTCCTGCATTTTTGAATCCTCCCGAAAAAGCCGCCCGCAAGGGGCGGCTTTCGAAGCTTAAATAATATGGATGGAGTCGGCTGTAAAATCGAGGAAGCAATGCTCGCCTACGGCGTAGATACGTTTGTTTTTCGGATTCGGTTCCGTGAGTTTGACAAGCGTATCGCCGACCATGACGTGATAGTTCTGATAACTGCCCATGAAGCACGAGAGCACGACTCGGCAGGGAAGCACGCCTTGATCGGCCAGGGATGCCGCCTCCGGACGCAGGACAATGGTGTACTCCTGTCCGGGCTGCATATGCTCTGTGGCTTCCACTGTAAAGGGATGCTCACCGATCAGCAGCTCGGCCTTTCTGCCGTCAAGCCGCGTGAGTTTGCCCTTGAGGAAGTTTGCCTCGCCGATGAAGTCGGCGACGAACTCGTTTTTCGGGCGATGGTAGATCTCCTGCGGTGTACCCATCTGCTCGACAACACCCTTGTTCATGATGATGATCTTGTCCGAAAGCGCCATGGCTTCGGACTGGTCATGTGTAACATAAACGGCAGTAATGCCGACTTCCTGCTGAATACGGCGAATCTCCGTGCGCATGGACACACGCAGCTTGGCATCCAGATTGGACAGAGGCTCGTCGAACAGCAGCACGCTCGGCTCGATGACAAGCGCACGCGCCAGTGCGACGCGCTGCTGCTGGCCGCCGGAGAGCTGATTGGTCATGCGGCCTTCCATTCCGTTCAGCTCGACCAGATCAAGAATGTGCATCACGCGCTCGCGAATTTCCTGCTTTGGCACTTTGCGGAGTTTCAGACCATAAGCCACATTGTCGAATACATTGTAGTGCGGCAGCAGAGCGTAGCTCTGGAATACCATCGCGGTATCACGCTTGTTGGGCGTGAGCTTGTTGATCGGTGTGTCGCCAAGATAAATCTCGCCCTCGTCCGGACTTTCAAAGCCGGCGATCATGCGCAGGGTCGTTGTTTTGCCACAGCCGGAGGGGCCAAGCAGGGTCACAAAGCTGCCCGGTTCAATGGTCAGGCAAGTATCCTTGACGGCGTAGAATTCCTTATGCGTTTTGGGATCCTGATAGATTTTGGAGATATGATCCAGACGGACTCCCTTTTTTGCTTTTTCCATACTTAGTTCTCCTCCTTAAGTTTTCTGCTGGTGCCGAAGTATTTGATGAACAGGTTCATCAGCATAACCGAGCCATAGGTAATGATAATCAGAATGGTGGCAAAGGCGCAGGCAAGGCTGTAGGAGCCTTTTTCCGCAAATTCATTGATTTGCACGGTAATCAGCAGGACTTTCGGCGTGACGAGCAGGATGATGGCGGAAATTGCCGTAATCGAGCGGACGAAAGCGGTCACAAGGCCGGAAAGGAACGAGTCCTTGATCAATGGCAGCGTGACAGTCATAAAGACACGGAAGCTGTTTGCGCCCATGTCATATGCGGATTCTTCAATGGATTTGTCGATCTGGCGCAGGGCGGAGATACCGCTGCGCGTACCTGTCGGCAGACTGCGGACAACAAAGACAATAATCAGAATTGCTGCCGTTCCGTAAAGTCCCTGAAGGAAGCCGGTGCGGAAGAGGCCGCCGGAGAAGCCGCGGATGTAGCCGACACCGAGCACCGTGCCGGGTACAGCCATTGCCAGCATGGACACGGCTTCGATAAAGCCCTTGGATTTGAATTTCCGCTTGACGACAAGGTAGGAGATGATCATGCTCAGGAGAGCCGTAATCGGTGCGGCGATCAGGCTCAGCCGGAATGAATCCCAGAAGGCTTCCAGACCGTGATAGCTGGTAAAGACGAGCTTGAACCATTTTCCGGTCAACGGGAAGAACTTATAACCCCAAGTGGGGAACAGTGCGCCGATCGGGACGCAGAGATACATCATGATGACGAACAGAGCCGTAGCGGAGCAGAGAATCGTCAGAGGGATCTTTACACTGCGGTCTTCAATCAGCATTCTGGCACGAGAGGCTTTGCCGGTCAGAGTCGCGGCAGTCTTGCGTTCCAGATAGTATTTCTGAACGGCGAACATCAACAAAGTGATGCATAGAAGGACGACGGCCATTGCAGCGGCGCCGACCTTGTCATAAGAGCCGGTGATTTGCAGGTAAATGGTAGTTGCAAGGGTATCATAGGAACCGCCGATCAACATGGGGTTTGCAAAGTCGGCAATGGATTCGATGAAGGTGACGAGGAAGGCATTGCCCAGACCCGGCAGGATCAGCGGAAGCGTTACGCTGGTAAAGACCTTCCAGCGGCTTGCCCCCATATCGCGCGCGGCTTCTTCGAGCGAGGGGTCGATATTTTTCAGCAGACCCTTGAGCATCATATAACACACGGGGAAGAAGGTCAGCGTTTGCACAATAACAATGCCCCAGTAGCCGTAAACACTGTTGTCATAGATGCCGAGCAGGTGTCGTGTGATGAGACCGGAGCGGCCGAACAGCAGGATCATTGACAGCGACAGCACAAAGGGAGGCGAGACGACGGGGAGCGTCGAGACGACTTTAAACAGACCGCCGACGGCCTTATTCATGCGCACATAGACCTCAACATAGGCAAACAGCAGGCCGACAAGCGTGGAGAGAATGCCGACAAGGAAACCGACCTTGAGCGTATTTGTAATGGATTTTGTGAAGGTAGGCATTTGGAAAATGCGTTCAAAGGCGGAAAACGAGAAGCCGTTTCCGTCCCCGACAAAGCTGTCTACCAGCAAAATCGCCAGCGGATAGAGAATAAACAGTGTTAAAAAAGTGATGAGAAGGATGATCGTCGTCATCATGATGGGGTCCGCCATCAGCTTGCGTCGATCAAGTCTTGCACTCTGTGTCCTTGCCATGGGACTCTCCTCTCAGTAACGAAATTCTGTGTCTGTAAGTATGTTTTTGCGAGTAAAAAAGCACAGGGGCGGCGGCTTCTGCCGCCGCCCCGAAAGAAAGCAGCTTATGTACGATTACTTGGTCTGGAAGCGATCGTCACCAGTTTCGGAGCCGGCGTTGGCCAGCGCCTTCATGACCTCTTCCACATAGGTTTTGATGTTCTTGGTAGCGTCATCGAAGTCATAATCCATGACATTGTTGGGATCCAGGCCGAAGTCTTTTGCAGCCTGCGGCTGGGTCGCGTTGTCGATGACCAGGAACTGGTAAGAACCATGGCTTGCAGCCTGATTGACGCAGGAGGGGCTCAGGGCGTATTCGATCCACAGCTTGGCAGCGGCGGTATGCTTTGCACCCTTGAACATGGCCGTAGCGCCGATTTCGCAGGAGGTGCCGCTCGACGGGATAATGAGCTGAATGTTCTTGTAACCGTTGTCGAGAATCTGGGTAATGCCGTCATGCAGGAAGCCGATGCCGATGATGCATTCGCCTGTGCCGACGTTCTTAGACGGGCCGGAACCGGATTTGGTGTAGACGTGGATGTTCTTATCCAGATCGACCAGATACTGGATGCCTTCGTCGTGACCGTACTTCTGGATCATGGTATTAATGACCAGCTTTGCGGTACCGGCAGTGTTGTAGTTGGACAGCCAGATCAGATCCTTGTATTCGGGCTTAAGTAGGTCGGCCCAATCCTTCGGAGCCTCAAGGCCCTTGCGGGTCAGCTCGTCGGTGTTGACCATAAAGCCGAGGATACCGGTGTAGATGCCGTACCACATACCGTCGGAGTGCTTGTACTGCGGCTTGGTGATGTGCGAGGCGTTCTTCGCTTCGTACTTCTCAAGCAGGTTTTCGGCGGCGGCTACGTTGTAGGGATCGGTTGTGCCGCCGAACCAGACGTCAGCGGACGGGTTGCCGTTTTCCTCTTCGACCTTGGACAGAACCTCGCCGGTAGACAGGCGCTGGTACTCAACCTTGATGCCGAAGATATCCTGGAAGTTCTTGCAGGCAGCGGCCAGATACTCCTCCTCGCAGGAGCCGTAAACGACGAGTTCGCCTTCGGCCTGCGCCTCTTTGATGAGGTCTTCCATGCCATTGAAATACTCAGGATAGCTGCCGGTGTTGTCGGAGTTGTCGTCGTTGGGCTTGCAGCCAAACAGGCAGGCAACCATGGCAAGCGCCATCAGCAGTGCGATGAGCTTCTTCATTTTCTTTTCCTCCGTTAAATCATTTTGCAACACAGAAGTGCTGTATGGACAAATTATACCTTCTGCCCTAGCAAATGTCAATCATTTTATTCTTATTTTCCGCAAAAAACAGTTGAATTTCACCAAGTGAAGGGTATGCATGGAAGAACAGTGCAGTTGTTCTGCATAGACTTACCGTTCCTCGCGGAAATAGGAGTTTCCGAGAGCTTCGGGCGGCTGCTTTTCGCGGTTATTGCGCAGGCTGGATACAACGAGCACGATGACAGTGACGAGATAGGGCAGAATCTTGTAAAGCTGCGTGGGAATGAACGACAGCGACAGACGCAGATACAGAATCATCAGCGCACCGAAGAGCACAGAGCCCCAGATTGCCGACAGCGGTCGCCAAGTGCAGAAGATGACCAGAGCAACGGCCAGCCAACCGACGCCGGACAGTCCCTCGTGGTTCCAGACGCAGCCGGAGATCGTCGTGATATAGACCATGCCGCCGATTGCGGAAATTGCGCCGCCAAGGACGGTTGCAAGGTAGCGGCTGCGAGAGACATTGATACCGACGGCGTCCGCCGTGGCGGGAGATTCGCCGACGGAGCGCAGATGCAGACCGGAACGCGTCTTGTTCAGATACAGGTACATGCCGACGGCAAGCAGTACCGCCAGATAGAAGAAGAAGCTGTGACCGAAAATCAGCTTGCCGGCATAGGGAATGTCCTGAAGGAACTGCGGGAAGGGGGAGGCGATGAAATAGCCCTTGAGCGCGTTGCCGACGGCGACATAGCCGCCTTCCCTGACACGCATGAACTCGCCGACGAATTGGCCGACGCCCGTACCGAAGATGGCAAGCGCAAGTCCGGTGACGTTCTGATTTGCGCGCAGCGTGATGGTAATGAAGCTGAAGATCAGCGAGGCGAATGCACCGGCGACCATTGCGCACAGAATTCCGATGGCAATGGCGACTAGGCCGTTCGGGTTTGAGGCGAGCTTCTCATAGTAGAATACACCGCCCAGACCGAAGGCGCCGCCCATAAACATGATGCCCTCGACGCCGAGGTTCAGATTGCCGGATTTTTCCGTAAGGATTTCGCCGAGCGTGCCGAACAGAAGCGGCGTACCATAGGTGATCGCAGCGACGATCAAAAGGATTACTTCATTCATTGAATCGACGCCTCCTTTTTTTGCGGCGTAAACCGGAAGATCAAGCGGTAGTTGATGAAGAATTCACAACCGAGCATGCAGAACAGCAGCAGACCGGTGATGATGTCGGAAATCGAAGTAGGAACGTTTAACTGCGTCTGCAGGGACTCGGCGCCTTTTGACAGCGTAGCCAGAACAATGGAGATGGCAATCATGGCAAAGGCGTTAAGCTGGCTGAGCCAGGCAACGGTGATGGAGGTGAAGCCCACACCGTCAGCGACGCCGTTATACAGCGTTCCGTTCGCACCGGAGACGATGATAAAGCCGACGATGCCACTGATTGCGCCGGAGAGGAACATGGTACGCATCATAATGTTGCCGACGTTCATGCCCGCATAGCGCGCGGTGTTGACCGAGTCACCGATGACGGCGATCTCATAGCCGTGTTTTGTATAGCGCATATACACGAAAATGAACACGGTGAGCACCAGTACGATAATCCAACCGCAGTGAACGCCAAAGACCTTCGGTAGCGTTGCGGCCGCGTCGAACTGCGGGATAATCTGCGAACCGGGCCGGCCCTCCCACGGTCCGCCCTGAAGCCAGGAGACGACGCCGATGATGATGTAATTCATCATGAGTGTGAACAGCGTTTCATTTGTGTTCCACTTGGCCTTGAAGAAAGCGGGGATGAGCGCCCAGATGCCGCCTGCAAGCGCGGCGGCAAGCGCCATAACGATCAGCAGCAGCACAGAGGGCATCTTTCCTGCCCAGAACAGGGCAAAATAGGTTGCCGCAATGGCGCCTGCGGTAATCTGGCCCTCGGCGCCGATATTCCAGAAGCGCATCCTGAAGCAAGGGGCAATCGCCAGCGCACAGCCAAGCAGGGGAACCGCAATTTTTGCGGTCTGCCGAATGGCCGAAGCGCGGCCGAAAGCGCCCGTGATCATTGTGCCATAGGCTTTGAAGGGATTGACACCGGTGATGGCAATGACAAGCGAACCGAGCAGTAGCGCGATCAGGACGGAACCAAGACGGATTGCCCAAGCCTTTCCGGGTGCGATGGTATCACGCTTTGCCAAACGTACAAAGGGCACATTGTTTTTATTCTGTTTCATTTTACTGCCTCCCTTCCACCGACGCTTGTCATCAGGAGACCAATCTGCTCCTTGGTGGCGGTGCGGGCATCGACGACGCCGCTGACCTTTCCGCCGCACAGAACGAGAATGCGGTCACACAGCTCAAGAAGGACATCCAGATCCTCGCCGACGAAAATTACGGCCGTGCCGCGCATCTTCTGTGCGGTCATCAGGTTGTAAATGGTATAAGAGGTGTTGATGTCCAGACCACGCACGGCATAGGCACTCATAAGCACCGACGGCGCGCTGGCGATTTCACGGCCGACAAGCACCTTCTGCACGTTGCCGCCGGACATCCGTCGGACGGGGAAGTCCGTGCTCGGTGTGACGACTTCCAGCTCTTTCCAAACCTGCTGCGCCAGCTCGTTTGGATCCTTGCGGTTGACGAACACACTTTTGCCCTTGCGCCAGGAGCGGAGCATCATGTTGCCCGTCATGCCCATGGAGCCGACCAGCCCCATACCGAGACGGTCTTCCGGGACGAAAGCGAGAGCGACGCCGCTGCGCTTGATCTGCATCGGTGTTTTACCGATCAGCTCGATCGGCTCCCCATTTTCCGGTGTGTGCAGGACGGAGCCTTCGGATACGGGGTACAGACCCGAAATGGCTTCGAGCAGTTCCTTTTGTCCGGAGCCGGCAATACCGGCGATGCCCAGTATTTCGCCGCCAAGGACTGTAAACGATACATTGTCCAGCTTTTTGATTCCTTCGTCGTCAAAACAGGTGAGGTTTTCCACGCGCAATCGCTCAAACGGTTTGCCGAATTTCGGACGATCGATATTCAATGTGACGCTGTGGCCGACCATCATATCGGTCAACGCCTGCGGGTTGGTCTCTGCGGTATTGACCGTCCCGATGTATTTTCCCTTGCGCAGAACCGCGACCTTGTCGGACAGCGCCATGACTTCGTTCAGCTTATGCGTGATGATGACGATTGCCTTGTTGTCGTTTTTCATGTTGCGCAGGACGGCGAAAAGCTTGTCCGTCTCCTGCGGAGTCAGGACGGCCGTCGGCTCGTCCAGAATCAGAATGTCCGCACCGCGGTAAAGAACCTTGATGATTTCGACGGTTTGCTTTTGGGATACGGACAGGTCGTAGATTTTTTTTGTCGGATCAATGTCAAAGCCGTAACGCTCGCAGATCTGCCGCACCTTTTCATTTGTGGCCTTGCGGTCGAGCTTGCCGCCTTCGTCCAGACCGAGCACGATGTTCTCTGCGACGGTAAAGACGTTGACGAGCTTGTAGTGTTGGTGAATCATTCCGATTTTGTGGTTAATCGCATCGCGGGGGGAACGGATCGTCACGGGTTCGCCGTCGGCATAAATCTCACCCTGATCCGGTAGATAGATGCCTGCAAGCATATTCATCAGCGTAGTTTTACCGCTGCCGTTTTCACCGAGCAGAGCCAGAATCTCACCGCGGCGCAGGCCGAGGCTGATGTCGTCATTTGCAATGACCTTTGCACCAAACCGCTTTGTGATATGCCGCAATTCAATGGCGTATGCAGTTTCCAAGGCTGTCATCCTTTCTCAGCCTCCGAAGAAGCTGTTCCTCCGGAGACACTTGATTTTTCTCCTCCATTTTATCATGTTGTTGCTACGATGTAAACAAAAAATCGTTGGAGGACCTGTAGAATTATTTGCGGAGAATTTGTAAAAAACAAACAAAAAGTTGAAAATCAGAAAAACTTTTAGGTTCAAACGGACAGGATAACCGTCAAATCAAAAAAGCCACTCCGGTATAAGAGAAAGGGAACCGCCCAAAGGCGGTTCCCCAAAACATTATGGAAGACTTAGCTGCCGTAGGCTTCGTTGAGCCATTCAATGCCGTCGATACGGAGCGTGAAGTAGGGAGCGGACTGGAACTTGGATTCGCAGAACGCGCCGTCGATCACGGCTTCCTCGGAGTCGGCGGTAAAGTCGCCGTCGGTATCCAGCGCAAAGGCATGCTCAAGCTTTTTGCCGTCGATGGTAAAGGTGTTGACATCAAAGACCTTGATCTCGCCGCTCTTGAGCTTATCTTCAACCTCCTTCAGCTTCTCGGCGGTGCCGGGAGCACAAATCTTCTCGTTGAGCTTGGTCAGCACGACGGCGCCGTCGGCATAGCCCTTGCACCAGTCCTGCGGGAATTCCTTGCCCTCGGCAACGGCCTTGATGATCTCGGTGAAGTAAACGCTCCAGTCGATACGCGTGCCGATGATGGAAGCCTCGGGGGCGATTTCGGTCATGTCGTTGTTATAACCGGTGTGGAAAGCACCCTTATTCTGCGCGGTGGTGGCGGGAGTGGTGTTGTCGGAGTGCTGGGAGATGAGGACGCAGCCCATGTCGCACAGAGCGGAGGCGGCGTTGGCTTCCTCGGTAGCGTCGGACCAGGAGCCGACGAACTGGACCTTCATGGTCACGCTCGGGCACATGCTGCGCGCGCCGAGGAAGTAAGAGGTGAAGCCAGAGATAACCTCTGCGAAGGAGAAGGCGCCGACATAGCCGATGATCGCCTCTTCGGCCTTAATCGTACCCTTGTCGATCAGTTCCTGAAGCTTCATACCGGCGGCAACGCCCGCCAGATAGCGGCCTTCATAAATGTTGGCGAAGGCGTTGTGGGTGTTGGAGAGCTGATCGTTCCAGGAACCCTGGTTGGTGCAGCCGACGAACTGAATGTTGGGATACTCCGGAGCAACCTTCAGCATGTACTGCTCATGACCAAAGGAGTTGTTGATGATGAGCTTGCAGCCGGCCTCGGCCAGCTCGCGGTTGGCATCTTCGCACTTGGAATTCTCGCCGATGTTCCACTTGATGACCCATTCGACGTTGATGCCATCCTTTTTCAGGTTCTCGGTTGCGGCATCCTTGCCGCGGATGAAGTTGTAGGTGTAGCCCTGATCATTTTCGTCACCGATGCAGATCAGACCGACCTTGACGGTCTTGCCGTCAGTGCTGTCGCTGGGATTGTTGTTATCTGCGCAGCCGACAAACAGGCACGCAAGCATCGACAGAACCAGGACAAGCGCCAGAATCTTCTTCATGTTTCTTCCTCCTAGAATAAATGATCGGCTGCCTTCCGGCAACACAGTTAATATAATACACGATCCGGCTCGTAACTGCAACAGATTTTTAACAGAAAATGTAAGCACAGTACTCTTTTGTAAAAAACGGCAATAGCAACAAGGAAAATATGGTAAAAAAAACGAAATGAGAAGCGACTTTTTTCACAGAAAAGCCGCCTCCCCCAAAAAGCGAAAAAAAAGTAAAAAAGGGGGTTGACAAAGGGAGAGGGGTGTGGTATTATGTGCAAGCTGTCGCGA
>CAKUGQ010000008.1 GCA_934654755.1 uncultured Oscillospiraceae bacterium
GGAGGTTCCTTTTTCTAGGCATAGCTAAAGCTTTTTGGAACCACCGGCACTGCCGGTGGTTTTCTTTCTACAAAAAGGGCGAAGGAGGGATATCCCCCCCTTCGCCCGAGGGAATCGTTAGCAGCCGCAGCCGCAGGAGTTGTTGTTGCTGGTGCCGCAGCCGCAGCCGCAGGAATTGCCGCAGCCGTTGCCGCAACCGCAGAAGAGGAGAATGAGGATGATGATCCACCAGGAGTTGTTGCCGAAGCAGCCGTTATTGCAATTCATATTCATGAACCTCCAAATCATTTTGTGAGCACCGGGCTCATTCCATGTTATGACCTTGCGGCAAAAGGGTGACAGCCGCGCCGGTAAAACTTCGCCGCATAGTGAAAGCTCCGCAAGGGCAAGCTATGTCCAAAGGGGGGCTTGCCTTGCGGATGCGGATCAAACGGTATTTGCCTGCGCTGTACGGTGCAGCGGCCGGATTGCTCAACGGACTGTTCGGTGCGGGAGGCGGGATGCTGCTCCTGCCGCTTTTGAGCCGGGTGCCTGAGCTGACGGAGCGCGAAGCTTTTGCCTGCTCGGTGTGCGTGATGCTGCCGCTGTCGGCGGTTTCGGCGACGATTTATTTTCTGCGCGGCGGGAGCTTTGCCGCAGACGCGCTGCCGTATCTGCTCGGAGGCGCACTGGGCGGCATTGCGGCGGGGCTGCTGCTCCGCCGCGCAAACACGCGGCTGCTGCACCGATTGCTCGGCGGTTTTATCCTGTTCGGTGCGCTGCGCCTGCTGTTGCAATGAGTGCCATGGTTGCGGTACTGGCCGGCTTGGCCTGCGGAGTATTATCCGGCATGGGGATCGGCGGCGGCACGCTTCTGATGGTCTGGATGACGGCGGTGCAGGGAGTGGCGCAGACGACGGCGCAGGGAATCAATCTGCTCTATTTCCTGCCCACGGCTTTGTGTGCACTGTTTTTCCATGTCAGAAACGGCATGGTACGCTGGCGTGTCGTGCTGCCTGCTGCCGGAGCCGGCTGCGTGGCAGCCGCGCTTGGCGCATGGATTGCAACCGGATTGGACACCGCACTGCTGCGAAAGCTGTTCGGCGGTTTTCTTTTGGTTGTTGGGCTTTGGGAACTTCTTGGCCGTCACGCGCGTGCAAGGAAGGATAAATAGCCCTCCAGAATCAGAGATGCCGCTACGGCGTCCACGGTATTCTTGCGCTTTTTTCCATGGTAATTGCAGTCGGAGAGGATCTGGTGCGCTTCAACGGTCGTTCGACGTTCGTCCCAGAGAACGACTGGCATGGCGCAGGCCCGTTCTACAAGCACGGCAAATTCGCGGTACAGCGCGGCGCGCGGTCCCTCGGAGCCGTCCATATTGCGCGGGAAACCCATAACGAGCCGATCTGCGCCGCAGGCGGAGGCCAGAGCGGCAATCTCCTGCGCGGTCTTTTCGGGATTCCGGCTGTGAATGACATTCGTCCGGCCGACAATGGAACCGGTTGGGTCAGAGACGGCGATGCCCGTGCGCGCGTCACCGTAGTCAATGGCGAGAACTCTCATAAGTAAGCCTCCTTTTCGCTGATTATACCCCAAAAAGTTCGAAAACACAAGAGCGCAGCGCTCCTCTGTGCGGCATAAATCACCCGGCGCGGCAGTTTTCCAAAAACTGCCGCGTTTTTTTCTTGAAAATACAAAAAAAGGCATTGCATTTTTTATGTAACCCTAGTATAATTGAGGCAAGTGGAGCAAAATGGATTAAAGTTGAGCAAAATGGAGCAGAGGTGGGGCAAATGTACGGGAAATACAAGCATACGCTGGACGCCAAGGGGCGTCTGTTTGTCCCCGCGAAGCTCCGCGAGGAGTTGGGCGACGCCTTTTATATTGCTACTTCCGCCGATGCCTGTCTGCGGTTGTACCCGGAGGCGGAGTGGAAGCGTGTGTTGGAACGCTGCGAGCAGCTTCCCGGTGCGGAGGTACGGAAGCTGCGTGGCTTCTTTGCAAGCGTTAATAAAATCGAACCGGATAAGCAGGGACGCTTCCTGCTGCCGGAAAGCTACCGGAAATATGCCGGCATCGAACAGGATGTTTATTTTCTCGGGCAGGCGAATGTGGCCGAGATCTGGGCAGCGGACCGCTATGAGGCGGAGGAGGCAAAATACATGACGCCCGAAAATATCGCTGCCGTAATGGATGCATTGGGACTATGATGAATTTTTCACACAAATCCGTCCTGCTGGACGAGACGATCGAGGCCTTGAATATCCACCCGGACGGGATTTATCTCGACGGAACGCTTGGCGGCGCGGGACACTCCGAGCAGATTGTAAAGCGACTGACAACGGGTACTCTGATTGGTATTGACCGCGATGAGGTTGCACTGTCGGCTGCACGGCAGCGCCTTTCTCCCTACGGTGAGCGGGTTGTGACCGTGCATTCCAATTTCTGTGAGCTTGCCGATGTACTGGATCGTCTGAGTATTCCGTTCGTGGACGGAATGCTCTTCGATCTGGGCGTTTCCTCTCCGCAGCTTGACGATGCACAGCGCGGGTTTTCCTATATGGCGGACGCGCCGCTGGATATGCGTATGGATCGAAGCCAAAGCCTCAGCGCTTATGAGGTCGTCAATGGTTGGCCGCAGGAGGAACTGCGCCGCATTCTTTATGACTATGGCGAGGAGCGTTATGCGCCGCAGATTGCCGCCGCTATGGTTCGTCGCCGCGAAAAGCAGTCCATTGAGACGACGATGGAGCTTGTCGAGGTTATTCGCTCGGCAATGCCTGCGCAGGCGCTGCGGGAAAAGCAGCATCCTGCCAAGCGCAGCTTTCAGGCCATCCGAATTGCCGTTAACGATGAACTGGGGGCGGTAGACCGGATGCTTCAGGTGGCATTTGACCGCTTGAAGCCCGGAGGAAGAATCGCCATCATTACCTTCCATTCTCTGGAGGATCGAATCGTCAAATCCCGGATGCAGGCCGCTGCGCGCGGCTGCATCTGCCCGCCGGAATTCCCGGTTTGCGTCTGTGGGCGGAAGCCTGTTGTGCGCCTTGTGACACGCAAACCCGTTGTCTCCGGAGAAGAGGAGCTGGAGGAGAATCCGCGCGCCAGAAGCGCAAAGCTCCGTGTTGCGGAAAAACTGTAAGAATGATGCAATGAAGGGGGAAAACAAAATGGCCGGAAGGTACAGAACGGACGGCTCCGCCGCCTATGATGTAAATACCGCTGTCCGCCGCAGGAATACGGCGCAGCCCATACAACAGCCGCAGCGTCTCCCGGACGCGCCCGCCAGAAATCGGCCCGTACATAAGACCCGCGCCAAGACGGCGGTTGCGCCGTTTACGCTTCTCGGAACGGCGGCGGTGGCGGCGCTGTTGTTGCTGGCGCTGTTCAGCTATATCGGCCTGTACGAGGCAAAGAGCGAAGCAGCCGAGCTTCAAAGTCAGTTGAACAAGCTGACGGAGGAACAGGCGTTCCTGCAGAGCAAGTACGAGCAGTCCGTTGATATGCAGCAAATCGAGCAGCGTGCCAAGGAGCTGGGGCTTCGCCAGCCGGGCGCCGCACAGACGATTTATGTCGGGATCGGCGGAAGCAATGCGGCACAGACCTTTACCGCGCCGCAGGAGCGAAATTTCATCGAAAAGATTTTCGATGCGCTGCGCGGCGCATTTTCCGATGCGTTGGAATATTTTTCGTAGGACGGACCATATAGATTAGACGGGCAGGGAAGCTGCCCGGAGGGACATGGGCGGAGGATTACCTGCCGCCCATGTTTTTGAAATTTTCGGGAAACGGGAGGACGGTATGAAGCACCGCAAAGAAAGACCTGTCATAAAGCATCCAAAGCGCAAGCAACCGGTGTCGGACAGCTCCGTCCGCCGTGCGATTTTGATCGCATTGGGAATTATGGGCATTCTTGCGTTCGGCGTTCTGACGGGGAGACTGGTCAAATTGATGATCATTGACCACGATTATTATGAGGCGAAGGCCATCCGCAACCAAACGCGCAGCACGAGTGTTACCGCATCGCGCGGAACGATCTATGATCGGAATATGAACGTTCTGGCGGCATCGGAGAGCGTGGAGAACATTTTCCTTGACCCGCTGGAGCTTGACGAAAACTCCGAAAAGGTCAGTTTGGACACTGTTGCCAACGGCCTTGCAGAGCTTCTCGATCTGGACGCCGACTGGATCAAACAGCAGGCGGCAGATACCAAAATGCGCTATAAGGTTATTAAGCGGCGCCAGAGCAAGGACGTATGCGACAAGGTCCGCGAGTTTATCAGCGAAAACAGGATCATCGGCGTGCATCTGGAGCCGGATTCCAAGCGTTATTATCCTTACAGCTCACTTGCCGCACAGGTGCTCGGCTTTACGAATACTGAGAACGTCGGCTCGGAGGGGCTGGAATCCTACTACAATACCGTGTTGTCCGGCCGAGCCGGCGCTGTGATTACGACTAAGGGAAATCACGAAACGCAGATGCTTTACTCCTATGAAAAATACTATCAGGCCAGTGACGGCGAGCGTCTGGTGCTGACGATCGACACGACCGTGCAGTATTATCTGGAAAAGCATATGAAGGATGCCATTGACCGCTATGATGTGCTGAACGGCGCATTTGGAATTGTCATGGATGCGAAGACCGGCGAGATCCTTGCCATGTCCACCATGGGGAGCTATGACCCGAACAATTACCTGGAAATCGTTGATCTCAGGACACAGAATCAGCTTGCCGAAATGTATGACAAGGTGAAGCTGCTGCCGGAGGGCAGTGAGGAGCGACAGAGCGCGCTGGACGCGTATAACTCTGCCGTAGTGGCGGCGCGGCTCAAGCAATGGCGAAACCGCTGCGTTTCCGACGGCTACGAGCCCGGCTCGACCTTCAAGGTGCTCACACTTGCCGCTGCGCTGGATACCGGCGCGATCAAGGAGCTGGACGAATTCTACTGCGGCGGCAAGGAAAAGATCGAAGGCCGCGAACAGATCCTTAACTGCTGGAAGCACTCCGGTCATGGCAAGCTGACGGCGGCCGGCGCGCTGCAGAACTCCTGCAACATTGCATTTGCCCATATCGGTCTGAAACTCGGCGGCGGCGCACTGTACGACTATGCGCATGCCTTCGGACTGATGGAGCAGACAGGTATCGACCTGCCCGGCGAATCTGAGGGTATCTTCCACAGTCGTGAGCGTCTGGCGAACACCGCGAAATACGGCACAAGCTATCTGACCTCCACGTCCTTCGGCCAGAGTATCAAGCCCACTCCGCTGCAAATGGTCCGCGCAGTGGCAGCCGTGGTCAACGGCGGTTATCTGCTGGAACCGTATCTTGTCTCGCAGGTGTTGGATAAGGACGGCAATGTCGTAAAGCAATATTCGCGCAATGTCCTTCGCCAGGTTATTTCCGAGGAGACTTCGCAGATCATGTGCCGTCTGATGGAGGCGACCGTGGCCGACGGAACCTCCCGTAACGGCAAGGTTGCAGGTTATCGGATCGGCGGCAAGACCGGGACGGCCGAGAAGCTTGACCAGCTTAACCCCGACGGCACTTATACAAACGATAAGATCACATCGTTTATCGGTGTAGCGCCGATGGAGGATCCGCGCTATGTCATCCTCATCGCACTTGATACGCCCAATTCCGAGGGCGGTACCTACATTTCCGGCGGCGTGATGGGCGCACCGACCGTGGCGGCGGTGTTTGAGGACGTCCTGCCTTACCTCGGTGTGGAGCCGGAATACACGGATGCCGAGATCTCCCGCGTGAACGTGACTATGCCCGATGTGACCGGCCTGACCGAGAGCGCCGCAGCGAAGCTGCTGGCCGATAAGAGCCTGGAATACCGTATTATCGGTAACGGCGACAAGATCGTCAGTCAGATTCCGGCGGCGGGACGTCAGCTTCCCGGTAAATCCACCGTACTGCTGTATACCGACGATTCCATGCCGACAGATCAGGTCACGGTACCGAACCTGATGGGTATGACGGTCGCCGAAGCGACAAAGACCCTGAATGATGCAGGCCTGTATTTGCAGGCCAAGGGTACGGACTCGACTGCGTGGCACGTCCTTGTCACCGCACAGGACATTGCGGCTGGTACGCAGGTCGCACGCGGAACGACGGTTACCGTGATATTTGCCGATACTACGGCAATGGATTAGGAGTACGCTATGAAGCTCAGGGAACTGCTGCAAGGCATCGACATCCTCGAAACAAACGCCTCACCGGAGTTGGATGTGACCGGTGTGAGTTATGATTCGCGTAAGACACAGCCCGGGGAACTGTTTGTTGCCGTTACGGGCTATGAGACGGACGGACATAAATACATTCCCGCAGCCATGGCGCACGGCGCCGTCGCCGTGCTCTGCGAACGTGATGTGCCGCAGGATGTGCCGTATATCCGCGTCGCCTCGTCGCGCCGTGCGCTGGCACGGCTGGGCGTCAACCGGTACGGCAATCCTTCCGCATCTATGACCGTCGTCGGTGTTACCGGCACGAACGGCAAGACCTCTGTGACCTGTCTGCTCAAAGCGCTTCTGGAACGCGCCGCGGGTGCAAAGGTCGGTCTGATCGGGACGATTGAAAACCGGATCGGCGACGAGATACTTCCCACCGAGCGCACTACGCCGGAGAGCTACGAGTTGCAGGGCCTTCTGGCGAAAATGCGTGATGCCGGCTGCAAATACGTTGTGATGGAGGTATCGTCGCACGCACTGGAGCTGCACCGTGTGGATGGAATCGACTTTGCCGTCGGCGCCTTTACGAATCTGACGGAGGACCATCTGGACTTCCACAAAACAATGGAGAATTACCTTCTTGCAAAGCGGCGGCTGTTTGGCTTGTGCCGCCGCGGTGTGTTCAATGCGGACGATCCGGCGGCACCGCGCATGATCGAGGGAGCTGCCTGCTCCGTTTATACCGTCGGAACAGCGGGAACGGCAGATCTGCTGGCGCAGAATATCGAACTGGGAACGGATCATGTTTCCATGACGCTCCATGAGGGGGAGAGTACGGAGGAGCTTCGGCTGAACATCCCCGGCAGGTTTACGGTCAGCAATGCACTGATTGTGATCGGCATTGCCCGAAGTCTGGGCTTTACGCTTGCCGATGCGGTAGGCGGACTGTCCGGCGCGGGCGGTGTGAAAGGCCGCGTGGAGGTTGTGCCGACGCCGGGAAAGGACTATACGGTTCTGATCGACTATGCCCATACGCCGGATGCGCTGGAAAATGTCCTGCGCTCCGTGCGGGATTTTTGCAGAGGCAGGATTCTTCTTGTATTCGGCTGCGGCGGCGACCGTGATCGGCTCAAGCGGCCGATCATGGGCAAGATTGCAGTTGAAAACGCCGATTTTGTCATCGTTACCTCCGACAATCCGCGAACGGAGAAACCCATGTCAATCATCGACGACATTCTGGCAGGAATAAAGGAGAGCAAAACGCCCTTCGTCGTCGAAGAAAACCGTCGACGTGCCATTCGCGTAGCCTTGCGCTGTGCGAGAAAACATGATATTATCATCCTGGCGGGGAAGGGTCATGAGACCTATCAGATCCTCGGCACGGAAAAGACACACCTCGACGAACGCGAGGAGGTTGCCGCCGCCCTGCGTGAGGGCTTTTGAATCTACAGAGAGAACCGGGAGGAATCGTTTATGGAATCCACAGTGCTTTGGATACTGATCTCAGTCACGGCGGGCTTCTTGCTTTCGCTGCTGCTTGGGAAGGTACTGATCCCAATGCTGCGCGCGCTGAAGGCGGGCCAGTCTATCCGCGAGGTTGGCCCGAAGTGGCACAGCGGAAAGTCCGGTACGCCGACGATGGGCGGGCTGATCTTTATTGCCGCGTCGCTGCTGTGCATTGGTACCGGCTGGGGCGCAATGCGCGACTCCGGCGACCGTTCCCATCTGCTCGTGCTCGGCCTTGCGCTGTGCTATGCCCTGATCGGCTTCCTTGACGACTTTATGAAGGTCAAATACAAACGTAATCTCGGCCTGACCGGTATCCAGAAGCTGCTGCTTCAGGTGCTCGTCGCCGCGGCGTTCCTGTATTTGCTCTATTCCGAGGGCGCTCTGCATTGCGACCTGTATATTCCCTTTGTCAAGGAGCCTGTGCTCAATATACCTCCGTTGGTGTATATGACCTTTGCCGCTTTTGTTATCGTTGGCTGTGTAAACTCCGTAAATCTGACCGACGGACTCGATGGACTTGCGACCGGCGTAACCATTCCCGTGATGATTTTCTTCGTGCTTGTGAGCATGGCCATGAAGCGCTACGCACTGGCAACATTCCCGGCGGCCCTTTTGGGCGGACTCGCCGCCTTTCTTGTGTATAATTTTTATCCCGCGAAGGTCTTTATGGGCGACACCGGCTCACTGTTCCTCGGCGGTGCGGTTTGCGGTCTGGCCTTTGCACTGGATATGCCGCTGATTCTGCTCTTTGTCGGCCTGATCTACATCGTCGAAACGCTTTCCGATATTATCCAGGTGGGCTATTTCAAACTGACGCACGGAAAGCGCGTGTTTAAAATGGCGCCGATCCATCATCATTTTGAGATGTGCGGCTGGTCGGAAAAGAAGATATGGTTTGTATTTACATCGATTACGCTCGTCATGTGTGTGGTTGCGTGGTTTGGTGCACACGTCTGGTTCTGACGCTGCCGGAAAGGGGAGAACGTCATGCTGTTTCGTAAACGTATGCCTGCGCAAAGCGCGGAATCTCTGCCGCGCACGCAGGAAACCGAGCTCGGCATGATGGATCAGCCCTATCTTTTGCTGACGCTCCTGTTGACACTGATCGGACTCATCATGCTGCTCTCCGCAAGCTACGCGCGGGCCTACTATGAAACCGGCAATGCCGCGGGCGTATTTGTCCGTCAGCTTGGTTTTGCCGCAGCAGGCGTTGCGATTTTGCTGTTTGTTTCGCGTGTTCCTTATGAGTGGTACAATCGCTTTTGTGTCCTAGTCTATCTGGTCGGCGCAGTACTGCTTCTCCTGGTGCTGCTGATCGGCGGCAGGGCAGGCGGCGCAAAGCGCTGGTTGAATCTGGGCTTTAATTTTCAGCCCTCGGAGGTCGCCAAGTTTGCGTTGATTCTGATTCTGGCGAGTATGCTCAGCATTTACCGCGACCGGATGAAACAGTTCAAAACGCTTGTACTCTGCTGCCTGCCGACGGTCGGTTACGCCGTTTTGCTGTATTTTGAGCCGCACTTCTCCGCAATTATCATCCTGCTGGCCATCACGTTTGTAATGCTTCTCCTTGCCGGAGGGAACCGTAAAATTCTGATCGGAGGCGGCCTTCTGTGCGCCGGCGCGATGGTCGGACTGCTCCTGGTGCGCGGCTATACCGGCGAACGGATCTCCGCATGGCTGCATCCGGAGAACGATCCGCTCGACTCCGGCCTCCAGATTCTGCAATCGCTTTATGCCATCGGATCGGGCGGGCTGCTCGGCCTCGGCTTCGGCCAGAGCCGGCAAAAATATCTGTACCTGCCCGAGGAACATAATGACTATATTTTTGCCATTGTTTGCGAAGAACTCGGCTTTCTGGGGGCATTTTTTATTCTGCTTCTGTTTGCCATGCTAATTATCCGCGGCTTCTGGATCGCCGTTCACGCGCGCGACCGCTTTTCCATGCTGCTGGCTGCCGGTTTGACGACGCTGCTGGCTGTTCAGGTAATCCTGAATGTTGCGGTTGTGACAAATCTTCTGCCTGCAACCGGTATTTCGCTGCCGTTCTTTTCCTACGGCGGTACGGCGCTGCTGATGCAGATGGCGGAGTGCGGCGTGGTACTGAACATTTCCAGAAGCATTGACGCAAACTCAAAGTAAAGGAGCAACGGTATCATGCGTGTGATCTTTACCTGCGGAGGCACCGGCGGACATATCAATCCGGCGTTGGCCGTAGCAAAGCTGCTGCGCGCCCGTCGGCCGGACAGCGAGATCCTGTTTGTCGGCTCCAGCGGAATGGAAAAGGAGCTGGTTCCGCGAGAGGGCTTCCGTCTGGAGGAAATTACCGTTTACAGCTATAGCCGGGGACTCAAGCCGTCTGATTTTGCGCATAATGCGCGGACGATCGTTGCGCTGCGACGCGCCCGATGCCGTTCGCGGCAGATTCTTCGGGAATTCCGGCCGGATGTCGTCCTGGGAACGGGGGGCTATGCCAGTTATCCGATCCTGCGTGAAGCCACCCGCTTGCATATCCCGACGGCGGTGCATGAGTCCAATGCCGTTGCGGGACTTGCCACGAAACTGGTTGCCGATGCCGTTGACCGCATTCTCGTCAATTTTGAAGAGAGTCGCAGCCAATACCGGCATCCCGAGCGTGTGGTTGCCGTTGGCGTGCCGGTTCGCGAGGAGTTTATCTTTACAAAGCGCGATGCGGCGCGACGCACGCTCGGAATCGGCGACGAGCCGCTTATTGTCTCCGCGTGGGGCAGCCTCGGTGCGCGTGAGATGAATAAAAAGATAGTGGACTTCATGAAGGCAGAGGCCGGAGACGGCTACTTCCGGCACATTCACGCGACCGGCTCTTTTGGTTGGAAATGGATGCCGGAATATACGCTGGAGCATGGGCTGGATCTGTCAAAGCAGCCGAAGCTCAGCATTCAGGAGTACTTTTACAATATGCCAACCATGGTCGCGGCGGCGGATCTTGTGCTGGCGCGCGCGGGCGCATCTACACTCAGCGAGATTGAAGCGGCGGGTACGCCCTGCATTCTGATTCCCTCGCCGAATGTGACGAATGACCATCAGTACAAAAACGCCTGCGTCTTGGAGGCGCGCGGCGCAGCGGTTGTCATACGCGAAAGTGAATGCGATGGTGAGAAGCTATATGAGACGGCCAAATCGCTGCTGCTCGACTCGGAGCGGTGCAGGCGGATGCGGAGCAATCTGCGGAATATGGCGGTGCTGGATTCGGCAGAGCGAATCTACGGGATTCTCTGCGAACTGGCACAATCACGCTGACGGCGGGCAGCGCATAGGATGGGTCAAATTTCCGAAGCGGAGGTTTGACCGATGGGTACATACCGAATTATTGGCGGGAGGCCGCTTTGCGGAGAGCTGACGCTCCACGGCGCGAAAAACAGCGTCCTTCCGATTTTGGCCGCCACGTTGGCGGTTGGGCAGACGTGCGTCCTGCATCGCTGCCCGGATATTTCCGATGTCAATGTTGCAATTGCTATTTTACGCGGGCTCGGCTGCCGCGTGACGCGGGAAAGAGAGGATACGCTTGTTGTAGACACATCCTGCGCCCATAGCTGCGGCATTGCGCCGGAGCTGATGCAGCAGATGCGTGCCGCCGTGATTTTTCTCGGTGCGCTTCTTGCGCGTTTCGGGGAGGCGGAGTTGAGCCTGCCCGGAGGCTGTCGTCTCGGCGAGCGTCCGATCGATCTGCATCTGCGCGGCCTGCGATTTCTCGGTGCGAGGATAGAGCAGCAGGGAGAACGCTTCCGCTGCCGTGCACCCTTACTCCGCGGAGGGACCTTTGCACTGCCCTTTCCGAGCGTCGGGGCAACGGAGAACCTGCTCCTGGCATCGCTTGCCTGCGAGGGGGAGTTTGTGCTGTGCAATGCCGCGCGTGAACCGGAGATCACGGATCTGATGCGCTTTTTGCGCGCCTGCGGCGCAGAGTTGTCCGGTGACGACGGCAGCGTTCTGTGTGTGCACGGCGGAACGAAGCTGCACGGTGCGGAGTATACCGTTATGCCCGACCGTATGGAGGCGGCAACCTACCTGCTTGCGGCAGCCGCGACACGAGGCAGGATTTTGCTGCGAGACGGCGAGCCGGGCCACCTTCGAGCCGTTTTGGATACGCTGCGGCGCTGCGGCTGTACGCTTCGGGAGGAGAGGTCGCTGATGGAACTGTCCTGTAAAAAACTCGGCGCGGCAGGTGCTGTCCGCACCGCGCCCTATGACGGCTTCCCGACGGATGCACAGGCGCCGATGATGGCCGCAATGTGTACGGCCGAAGGCGTAAGCGTGTTTGAAGAAAACATTTTTTCCGCACGCTTTGCACATGTACCTGCGCTGCAGGCGATGGGGGCGGATATTTGCGCGGGCACGCGTTGTGCCGTCGTGCGCGGTGTTCCGCGGTTATATGGTGCTCACGTTACGGCTACGGATCTGCGCGGCGCCGCCGCAATGGTAATTGCCGCGCTGAGTGCCGAGGGAGAGAGTCTGGTGGAGGAAACACGTCATACCGAACGCGGGTATGCTGATTTTGCCGCATATTTGCGACGCTGCGGTGCCGCGATCACCTGCGAGGAGACGTAGGGGGCTTTATGGAACCAAACGAAAGAAAACCGAAAAAAACGGTGCAGCCGCGTGATTCCCGCGCGGCGCAGGCGGCGCAGCGGCGGCGCGTGCAGAGACGGGAGGATCGGCGCCTTGAGGAACTGCGCCAAAAGCAGAAGCGTAAGGCGCGGCGGCGTACCGGGCGAAGAATTCGCCCGTCAACGCTTCGTTCTCTGCTTATTATGTGCGGCGTTCTGTTGGCAGTGGTGCTGAGTATGCTGATTTTTTTCCGTGTCGGCGATGAACAGGAGCATATTCTGGTCAGCGGGAATCAATACTACACGAAGGAAGAAATCCTTGCCGCCTGCGGCGTCAGTAAGGGCGATAATCTCCTGATTCTCTCCCGCGGAAAGGTGGCCGGAAATCTGATTGCCGCACTGCCGTATATTCGCTCCGTTCAGGTGACACGGCAGCTTCCCGATACCCTGCTGCTCCAGATCACCGAATACGGTGTCAGCTATGCCGTGCGCGATGAGGCCGGACTGTATTATCTCATGACTGCCGGAGGGAAGATTACTTCGCAGGTGACGGAAAATACCGCGCGTGAGTATATGCAGATCGGAGAGCTGCGTATCCGGACGCCTTCCGTCGGTGCGGCAGCGGTTGTTGCAGACGAGGACACCTCTTCGGCTGAGCTGCGCATGAACGCGCTGAAAGCGTTGCTTTCCGAACTCGAGACTGCCGGACTGAACAAGCAGGTGAGTGCGGTGCGGGTTTCCTCGGCATTTTCCCTTGAAATGGATTACGGTACGCAGTACGTTGTCAAGCTCGGCGGTTCCGACCGCATGGCCTATAAACTGCAATACCTGAAGCAGATCGTCGAGCGTCTGGAAAGCTACCAATCCGGCACCATCGATCTGAGCTTTTCGCAGGGAGAGGAGGCCAGATTTACGCCGAAATCGTGAGATCAAAAAACTTTTTTAAAAAATTCACGAAACACTATTGACCTGCGCTGGTTTTCACAGTAAAATACAAGAGAGAATACGTAACTATTTTTAGTTGGTACATAGGAGGAGTTTTTCAATGTCCGAGAATTATGCAGATAAGGTTGTCAAAATCAAAGTCATCGGTGTTGGCGGCGCGGGTAACAACGTTGTCAACCGTATGATCTCCGCCGGTGTCGGCGGTGTCGAATTTGTCGTTGTCAATACCGACCGTCAGGACCTGAACAAGTCCAGATGCGAATCCAAACTCCAGATCGGCGAGAAGCTGACCGGCGGCATGGGCGCGGGTTCCAAGCCCGAGATCGGCAAAAAGTCTGCCGAGGAGAGCAGAGCCGCGATCTCCAAGGTTCTGGAAGGTGCGGATATGGTCTTTATCACCGCCGGTATGGGCGGCGGCACCGGCACGGGAGCCGCACCCATCATCGCCGATCTGGCGCATGAGGCCGGTATTCTGACCGTCGGCGTCGTTACCAAGCCCTTCAAGTTTGAAGGGGCGAACCGCATGAAGCAGGCCGAGGCCGGCATTGCCGCGCTTCAGGACAAGGTGGATTCGCTCATTATTATCCCGAACGACCGGTTGAAGTATGTCACCGACCAGAAGATCACCTTTGCCAATGCCTTCGGTATTGCGGACGATGTGCTGAAGCAGGCCGTGACCTCCATTTCCGAGCTGGTTGGTTACTCCGATCGTGTGATTATCAACCTTGACTTTGCCGACGTGTCCGCCATTATGAAGAATGCGGGTCATGCGCACATGGGCGTCGGCACCGCTTCCGGCCGTGAGAAAGCGGAGCAGGCCGCTATGGCTGCCGTCGCCAGCCCGCTGCTCGAAACATCCATCAACGGCGCTACCGGCGTCCTGATTAATGTCACAGGCTCCGCGGAGCTGGGGCTGGATGATGTGGAGACCGCCGCGAATATTGTTATGGAAGCCGCCAACCCCGAGGCAAATATCATTTTTGGCGCAACTTTCTCCGAGGACTTTGAGGACGAGATGCGCGTGACCGTTATCGCTACCGGTTTTGAGGAACGCAAGGGCGAGAAAAAGTCCGAGCAGAAGGGATTATTCTCTTCCGCCGCTCAGGGGAAGGAAGCACCTGCGCCTGTGGACTCCGGAATCGACGACATCGACGAAATTTTTAAAATTTTTAATAAATAATTTTCAAAAAGAGGTGTCACATTGCAGGGCACCTCTTTACTTTCGCCCTGAAAACTGCTATAATGTGTATAGAGAACCCCAAAACAAAAAAATATATTACATAAAGGAGCCTAACTATGAACAACCGTAACAAGAGATCCAATCCTTCCTGCGAGCTTTACCGTGCGATCCTCAAGCTGCGTACTCCCGAAGAGTGCCACCGTTTCTTCCTGGATCTTTGCACCCATTCCGAGCTGTGTGCCATGGAGCAGCGCTATGAGGTTGCCAAGATGCTCGAGAGCGGACTGATCTACAGCGAGATCCTGGAGAAGACCGGCGCCAGCTCTGCGACCATCAGTCGCGTCAACCGCAGCCTCGTCAACGGTCAGGACGGCTATGAGATGGTATTCCGTCGCCTGAATGAGGGCGAATGACCGCTTATGAATCCCTCGCCGGTGCATACGACGGCTTGACCGTCGATGTTCCGTATCCACGGATTCTGGACTTCACAGAGGCGGTGCTTCGCACGCTCGGTCGGGAACCGAAAACGGTTCTCGACCTTGCCTGCGGCACCGGCTCTATGTCTGTTTTACTGGCTGAACGAGGGTACCGCGTACTGGGCGCGGATATTTCCGAGGAAATGCTTACCGTCGCTCAGCGCAAGTGCGCCCCGCTCGGGGACAAGGCGCCATACTTTATCCGCCAGAGTATGCAGCGGCTTCGTTTGCCGCAGCCGGTGGAACTGGTGCTCTGTCTGCTTGACAGCCTGAACTACCTCAAGCGTCCGGAGGATTGCAGAAAGACGCTGCACCGCGTGTTTGACGCGCTCACGCCCGGCGGCGTTTTTTTCTTTGACATCAACACTCCGACAAAGCTCCGCGCCATGAATGGGCAGGTCTTTCTCGACGAGAATGACGAAAGCTATTGCGTCTGGCGGGCGGAGTATGACGAGAATACACGCCTGTGCACCTATGGGATCGATCTGTTCCGTAGAGAGGGACGACTTTGGTCACGCAGCTTTGAACTGCATGAGGAGTATGCCTATGAACCGGAGATGCTGGTTGAATGGCTGCATGAGGCGGGGTTTGGGCGTGTGCTGCGATTTGGCGACTGTCGGTTGTGTGAGCCGGAGGTTGAGGAGCAGCGCATCTATTTTGCCGCAATCAAGGAGGCATAATATGAACGACTACATTGTTCGTGCAATCAGCGCCGACGGATTTGTAAAGGCTTCGGCCATTCGTTCAACGCAGATGGTTGAGCGTGCCAGACAGATCCATAAAACAACGCCTACGGCGACGGCTGCGCTTGGCAGAGTGCTGACGGCTGCATCTATGATGGGGAACCTGCAGAAGGTCGATAACTGCGCGCTGACACTTCAGATTAAAGGCGGGGGCCCGCTCGGGACGCTGCTGGCGACCTCTGACGCTGTGGGCAACGTGCGCGGCTATGTGCAGAACCCTGCAGTCAGCCTGCTGGAGAAGTATGCGGGAAAGCTCGACGTCGGCGCTGCGGTTGGCACCGATGGAATGTTGACGGTGATTCGGGATCTTCAGATGAAGGAACCGTATATCGGCAGCGTAAGGCTCGTATCGGGGGAGATCGGCGATGATGTGACAGCCTACTTCGCACAAAGCGAACAGACTCCGACTGCCTGCGCGCTCGGCGTTCTTGTCGAAACGGACGGAAGCGTTAAGGTTGCGGGCGGATACCTGATCCAACTCATGCCCGGTGCGCCGGACGAGGTGATCGACCGGCTGGAGGCCGGGATTCACTCAGCCGGAGCGGTTACGCCCATGCTCAGCAAAGGACTGGATCCGGAAGAGATGCTTCACCGAGTACTTAACGGATTCTCCCCGGAGTTTTTTGACGAAACACCCGTGGAGTACCGCTGCTATTGCAGCCGAGACCGTGTTTCCGCAACGTTGGTTACGCTCGGGCGCGACGAGCTGACGCAGATTATCCGGGAAGAGAAGCCCATTTCCGTCGAATGTCAGTTCTGCGATCGCGTTTATACCTTTACGCCGGATGACATTTCGGAGCTTCTCAAAAAAATCTGAAAAAAACAAAAATAATGCTTGACAAACTGCCGCCTGTAGTATATAATTGGCAACGTCGCTGATGTGCGGCAGTTCGGGAGCATAGCTCAGCTGGGAGAGCACATGCCTTACAAGCATGGGGTCACAGGTTCGAGCCCTGTTGTTCCCACCATTGTTTGGCCCGGTGGTGCAGTCGGTTAGCACGCCAGCCTGTCACGCTGGAGGTCGACGGTTCGAGTCCGTTCCGGGTCGCCATTTTAACGCAATGAGCCGAGTTTATCTCGGCTCAACATGCCTCTGTAGCTCAGTAGGTAGAGCAGCGGACTGAAAATCCGCGTGTCGTTGGTTCAACTCCGACCGGAGGCACCATCTTTCATATACTCCCTTTGTTCGGGATCTGCATAGTTTCCGCGCCATGCGCGGGACGATTTGCGGGTGTAGCTCATCCGGTAGAGCGCCACCTTGCCAAGGTGGAGGTAGCGAGTTCGAGCCTCGTCACCCGCTCCATTTTTAAAGCATCTTCTCGCGGTGAGAGGTTATAAGGAACGCCCCGCGTTCCTTAATTCATGTCAGACCAAGTTTATACGGTACCGTGGCCAAGTGGTAAGGCAAGGGTCTGCAAAACCCTGATTCCCCAGTTCAAATCTGGGCGGTACCTCCAGGAATCGGCAAGTATCAAGGGTACTTGTCGATTTTCTTCGTTTCAAGGAGCTGTGTTTTTTACGGAAAACCGTTTTTCCTGTTGAATTTTTTCGCGAAGTGCGGTATGATAAGCGGAGAAAGACAAAGAAAGCAGGTGCGCCATGATAAGCCGTGTGGACTCTCTGGGCCTGAGCGGGATTGCGGGCTATCCGGTGAGTGTGGAGTGTTTTATTTCGTCGGGACTTCCCGCCTTTGACATTGTCGGGCTGCCGGATGCCGCCGTGAAGGAGGCGCGAGAGCGTGTTCGTGCCGCAATTAAAAACAGCGGCTACCGATTTCCCGTCAGCCGCATTACACTGAATCTGGCGCCGGCCAATACCAAGAAATCCGGCACGTTGTACGATCTGCCGATTTTGCTTGGCATTCTGGCAGCAACGGAGCTGTGCCGTGTTCCGAAGGAACCATCGGCCTTTCTTGGCGAATTGAGTCTGGAGGGGAAGCTGCGGCCGGTCAACGGTGTGTTGCCGATGGCCATTGCGGCAAAGAAGGCCGGCTTTACTGCGATGTATGTTCCCGCAGAGAATGCCCGAGAGGCGACGCTTGCGGGGGACGGGTTACATATTTACCCGGTTCGGGATGTGCAGAGTCTTGTGCTTCATCTGCGCGGTGAGGTACCCATTGCACCCGAACCCGAGTGGACACCTGAGGAGAACGAAGAGGAGCTGCTTGACTTCTCCGATGTCAAGGGACAGGAGAATGTCAAGCGTGCGCTGGAGATTGCCGCGGCCGGTTCGCATAATGTCCTGCTCGTCGGCCCTCCCGGTTCCGGCAAAAGTATGCTGACCAAGCGCCTGCCCTCCATTCTGCCCGATATGACGCGAGAAGAAGCGCTGGAGGTGACGCAGATTCACTCCGTGATGGGTCTGCTTACGCCTGCCCAGCCGCTCATCCGCCGCCGCCCGTTCCGTTCCCCGCACCATACCATTTCTTCGGCCGGCCTGACGGGTGGCGGCTCCACACCGCGTCCGGGCGAGATTTCTCTGGCACATAAGGGCGTTTTGTTCCTTGATGAGCTGCCGGAATTCCGCAAGGAGACGCTGGAGGTCATGCGCCAGCCGCTTGAGGACGGGGTCGTGACGATTTCCCGTGCCAGCGGCACGGCGATATTCCCCAGTCAATTCCAGCTTGTCTGTGCCATGAATCCCTGCCGCTGCGGCTGGTATGGTGACCCATCCGGTCGTTGCGTCTGTTCTGCCGCTTCTGTCAGCAGTTATCTTTCCCGCATTTCCGGGCCGCTGCTTGACCGCATTGACATCATCGTCGAGGTCCCTGCACTAAATTTTGAGGAGCTGCGCTCCCATACCGTGCCCGAATCGTCTGCGGATATTAAGCGCCGTGTGGAAGCGGCCCGTGCGATTCAGCGTGAGCGCTTCAGCGATTCCGCCCGCTGCCGCTGCAACGCCAATATGCAGTCTGCCGAATTGCGCCGCTTTGCCAAGCTTGACGATGCCTGCGCCGTTCTTATGAAGCAGGCCTTTGATTCTCTCGGGCTGACCGCCCGCAGCTATGACCGCATCCGAAAAGTAGCTCGTACCGTTGCCGATTTGGACGGAAGCCCCGAAATCCTGCCCCAGCATTTGGCCGAGGCGATACAATACCGTACCTATCGCTTTGCCTGACTTCTTACCGGATCGCTTTCTTAACTTTATATGCATTGTTCCGTAGACCGTTTCGGCAATGCATTAAATATATTCTGGAGATATTATCATGAATGAAATGTTTTTGCTCAAACTCGGTGAGATCGTTCTGAAGGGCGGTAACCGTTTCCAATTTGAAAACCGGCTCAAAACAAACGTTTCCCGCCGGATGCGTCCCTTCGGCGATTTTCGCGTGTCCATTGTTCAGTCTACGGTCTTTGTCGAGCCGGAAAGCGAGGACTGCGATGTTGACGGTGCATGGGAGGCCTGCCGCTATATTTTCGGAGTAGTCAGCTTGTGCCGCTGCCGGCCCTGTGAAAAATCGCTTGACGCAATCTTTGAAGCCGTAATGAATTATCTCGGAGACGATCTGCGCTGCGCGCGTTCCTTCAAAGTCGAATCACGCCGATCGGACAAACGCTTCCCGCTGACCTCCATTGGTATTTCGCAGGAGATCGGCGGCCGGATTGCCGAGGCGCTGCCGCAGCTTGAGGTCGATGTGCATCATCCGGCGTATACCGTCTATGTGGAGGTACGCGACCGTGCCGCCTATGTTCACGGCCCTGCCGAGCCGGGGGCGGGCGGCTTGCCCACCGGTGTGGGCGGACGAGCAATGCTGTTGCTTTCCGGCGGTATTGATTCTCCCGTCGCAGGTCACATGATTGCAAAGCGTGGTGTTGAGCTGGAGTGCATTCATTTCTTCTCCTATCCCTATACCAGCGAACTGGCCAAGGATAAGGTGCTCGAGCTGGCGCGGCTCATGTCGCGCTACTGCGGCCGCATGAGCGTCAATATTGTGCCTTTCACGGAGATTCAGGAGGCGATCCGCGACAATTGCCCCGAGGAGTTTTTCACGCTTATCATGCGCCGTTTTATGATGAAGATTGCCGAACGGATTGCGCGGCAGCACGGCTGCCAGGCGCTTGTTACGGGTGAGAACCTCGGCCAGGTCGCATCTCAGACGATGGAGGCAATGGCGGTGACGGGAGCCTGTGTGGAGCTGCCGAGTTTCCAACCGCTGATCGGTATGGATAAGGAGGAGATCGTCACACGCGCTCGCAGGATCGGCACAATGGAGACTTCCATTCTGCCCTATGAGGACTGCTGCACCGTCTTTACGCCCCGCCACCCCAAGACGAAGCCGACCATCGGCCAGGTTGACCATGCCTGTGCGCCGCTGGATTTTGATGCGCTGATCGAACGAGCGCTGGCAGGGACGGAGTTGGTCAAGGTGCGTTACCATGGATAAGGCCACGAGGGTGATTGAGACAATGACCATGCAGAGACTGACGCTCGCCACGGCGGAAAGCTGCACCGGCGGACTGCTTGGGGCGAGGATCACGGATGTTCCCGACGCGTCGCGTGTCTATCTGGGCGGTATTGTCTCCTATGCCTATGCGATCAAGCACGCGCTTCTGGGGGTCAATGCCACGCTGCTGGAATCCAAAGGCGCAGTCTGCGCCGAGGTTGCCGGACAAATGGCACAGGGCGCTCTCCGCGCTGTCGGAGCGGACTATGCACTTGCTGTGACGGGGAATGCCGGACCGGGAACAGACGAGAAAAACACACGTCTCGGCGAATGCTTTGTCGCCTGTGCAGACGCGAAGCGGTGTTGTGTGCGCAGACTGGAGCTTTCGGGTTCCCGTGCGGAAAACCGCGAAGCCTGCTGCAGCGCTGCACTGGAGCTGCTGGCAGAAATGCTGAATTTATAGTTTCTCCGACTTGAGGTGATTTCGGGTCGGTCCTGCAGACATAAACGAAAGGGTGGGATTCCATGCAAATTTCCGACGAAACCCGGCAGGCAATCCTTGGTGCGTTGAATACGCTTTCGCAACGGGTTGATATGGGACTTACCGCGCCGCAGATTCTTGCTGTACTAACCGAGGAGGGAGTACAGTTCTTTGAAAATGATCCCAATGATGAGTCGGGGCTTTTTTCCGCCCTGAGCCGTACCGGCGTGCATAAAGCCGTGGCGACTGTGTGCATGTGGGCAGACCGTACCATAGACATTCCTTCGATGGCACTTCGACGGTTTCTCCTGTCCCTTTGCCCTGAAAACGATCAGGCGCTGCTTATTTTACAGGGGGAAACGCAGCTGATCGCCAGACCGCTTGCCGCCTGTATTTCATGACGAAAAACGCCGGCGCCTCCGATATCGGAGGCGCCGGCGCTGATTTTACTCATTGTGTGAGGCGGAGCACTTCTTCGTAAATGCGGTCGGCGAGCGGCAGTGACTTTTCCAGCAGCGCCTCGCCGCGCGCGCGGTATTGTGCAGCAAACGTTTGGTCCTTCAGACCGCTGATGTTGATCCGGACATTGAGCCATGCGCCGCAGATACCGGCGCGCAGTGACAGAGCTGCAACGCCCAGATCACTTGCGGCCGTTTCGTTGAAGTGCGGCAGTATGCGCGCCGTCAGCTCCAGCGCTTCGGCGGCAAGCTCCATGGCCTCCATCGGCGTCCCGGTGCAGCCCTTGAGCGCTTCCTGAATGGCGGCGGAGCGGGCGGCCTTCTGCGTGTCGTCTGCTTTCGGCAGAGCGAAGGCGGCGGTTACGGCATGAAAGGCCTCCGTGTCGCGTTCCATAACGTCTACAAGTTGTACTTTGAGCCTCTGTGCGTGGGCTTCGAGCGTTTCCAGTTCGGCGCGGTGTTCGGCGAATTTTGCCTTTCCGACGGTCAGGTTGCAGACCATTGCGGCCAGTGCAGCGCCCAGACCCGCCTCAAGCGCAGCGGCGGAGCCGCCGCCGGGGGCGGGGGCATCCGAGGCCAGAAGGTCGGCAAATTCGGTTACACGCAGTTCGGAAAGCTTCATATGCTGCACCTCATTCCATACCGATCAGGTGGTATTCCATCACCTGGCGGCGCGCGTCGAAGTTTTCAAGCTTCAGATAGTATTCCGCACAGTCGAACAGCGCCTTGCCGGGAGTGAGCCCCACCAGTTCGCTGCCGATGATGCGTGCGCCGTAGCGATCGGCCAGTGCGCGGACCATTTCAAAAACATAGTAGATGGGCGTACCCTCGTAGTTGACGAGGTTCATAGACACCTGTGCAATATTGCGTTCTTCAAGCTTTACGCCAATGGCTTTGCAGTATTTAAAGCCGCCGGACGAGGCGCGGATCGCATGAGCGATCTTGTTGGCAACTTCGATGTCAGGCGTGTCAAGATTGATATTATAGGCAATAAGCGGCATTCTGGCGCCGATGCAGCAGATGCCTGCGGTCGGGTGAATACGACGCTCGCCGAAATCCGGCGCCCACTCGGGCTGGAGGAGCTTTTCCGGCATCCCTTCAAACTGCCCCTGACGGCATTTGGCAAGGTTCCGCCGCTCGGGACGGGTGGCGGAATCCTCGTACAGGAAGCTGGGAACGCCAAGTTCCTCCCAGACACGCTTTGCAACACGCTTGGAAAGCTCCACACATTCTTCCAGGGTGACATCCATTGTCGGAACGAAGGGCATGACGTCCGTCGCGCCCATACGCGGATGCTGGCCGTGATGCTTCGTCATGTCGATCAGCTCCGTGGCTTTTTTACATAGCCGGAACGCAACTTCCTCAATACCCTCGGGAGAACCGACCATTGTAAAGACACACCGGTTATGATTCTCGTCGGACTGCACATCGAGCAGGGTGCAGCCGGGGACGCTCTTGGCCGTGTCGGTCAGCGCGTCGATGACGGCTGCGTTGCGGCCTTCGCTGAAATTGGGGATAAATTCAATGAGTTTTGCCATGTGAGTTCCTCCTATCGGTTTGTGCTTACGATGTTTCCGCCTTTTATGACGGTACGGGCGAGATTACTGCCCATGCGGTAGCAGAGGTATTCCAGGTCCGGAGCGTTCCAGACTACAATATCGGCCGCCTTTCCCGGTTCAAGTGTGCCGGTGCGCTCGGCGAGGCCGAGCGCGGCAGCGGCATTGAGCGTCACAGCCGTCAGAACCTCCTCAGGCGTGAGTCGGTACTTCAGACAGCCGAGATTGATGACAAGCTGCAGGTTTAGGCAGGGGCAGGAACCGGGGTTGAAATCGGTTGCCATTGCTACGGGTACGCCCGCATCGATCATGTTTCGTGCAGGTGCGAAGCCTGCGCCGAGGTAGAAGCTTGTTGCAGGCAGCAGACAGGCAACCGTGCCGCCGTGTGCCATGGAGGCGATGCCCTCCGGTGGGCAGACGATCAGATGCTCCGCCGAGACTGCACCCAACTCGCCTGCAAGGACGGAGCCGCCGATGGCGTCGATCTCGTCGGCATGAATTTTCGGCGCGAGGCCGTACCTGCGGCCGGTCTCAAGAATCTCACGGGCTTCCTTTACGGTAAAGACGCCGGTTTCGCAGAAAACGTCGCAGAATTTGGCCAGCTTCGCCTCCGCGACTGCGGGAATCATCTCCCGGCACAAAAGGTCAAGATAGCCCCTGCGGTTTGTTCTGTATTCTTCCGGAACGGCATGCGCACCCATGAAGGTTGGCACAAGATCGACCGGGTGACGTCCGTTCAGCTCGGCAATGGCGCGGAGCTGTTTACATTCATCGTCGAGCGTCAGACCGTAGCCGCTTTTGGCTTCACAGGTCGTTGTGCCGAAGCACAGCATTTCATCGAGTGCGAGCTGCGCCTTGTCGGCAAGCTCCGCTTCCGTGGCGGTACGAGTACTGCGCACGGTGGAGAGAATACCGCCGCCCTGTGCAAGGATATCCAGATAGCTTGCGCCGTGGAGCTTAAGACCGAGCTCGTGTTGCCGCCAGCCGCCGAAAACCAGATGGGTATGTGCGTCGATCAGGCCCGGCGTGACCAGAGCACCGGAGGCATCGATACGCTCGGCATCAGGGCAGTACGGCGGTTTGCCGATACCTACGGCGTCAATCACGCCGTCCTCGCAAAGAATCCATGCGTCCTTTATCCGCAGACTCTCCCCCTGTGCTGTGCCTTTGCGGGCGGTTGCGCCCGCAGAGGTTGCCAACTCGCCGATGTGTTCAATCAGCAGTCGCTTCATATCAGACCCTTGCCTCCTCAAGCGCACGCGCAACGAGTTCGTCGTCGGCGAGGTAGGGGAGGGTGATATGATCCTGACCGGCGTAGAGCCGGTTGTATTCTGCGGCGGTGGACAGCGCATTTTCGTTTCTTGCCCATGCGCGTCGCGAAACGCCGACCATGGTATCCCACGGCATGGCCATACGCAGAATGGTGTCGACGCGTTCGGAGCCGTCAAGCACCATACCGAAGCCGCCGTTGATGGCGCGGCCGATGCCCGTACCGCCGCCGTTGTGCAGCGCGATATAGCTCATGCCGCGCGCGGCGTTGCCGGCATAGCATTGTGTGGCCATCTCAGCCATAATGTTCGAGCCGTCTTTGATGTTCGAGGTTTCGCGGAAGGGTGCGTCCGTGCCGCCGGTGTCGTGATGATCGCGGCCGAGAATGACCGGCCCAATCTCGCCGTTGCGAACCATTTCGTTGAATTTGAGCGCAATGCTCATGCGGCCGAGCGCATCCTGATAAAGAATACGACACTGCGTACCGACGACAAGCTTATTCTTCTTTGCGTCACGCACCCAGACATAGTTGTCATAGTCCTGGTAACGGCGGTTGTGCGCGAGGATGTATTCGGCGGCTGCGGCGTCCGTTTTGTCCAAATCTTCCGATTTTCGGCTCAGGCAGCACCAACGGAAGGGACCGTAACCGAAATCGAAGAGGCATGGGCCGAGAATGTCCTCGACATAGGAGGGGAAGACGAAACCGTCGAGGTCGTTTTCACCGTTGCGGCACACGGCTTTCACGCCGGAATCGTAGACGGCCTTCAGGAAGCTGTTGCCGTAGTCGAAGAAGTAGGTGCCGCGCTCATGGAATTTGCAGATCATTTCGTAGTGGCGGTGCAGCGTTTTATCCACCAGCGTGCGGAAGCACTCCGGGTCGCGGTCAAGCATTTCCGTGCGCTCTGCGAAGGTCAGACCCTGCGGGCAGTAGCCGCCGTCGTAGGGAACATGGCAGGAGGTCTGGTCGCTCATCAGATCCACATGGACGTTTTTCTCATAGAGGTACTCCAGAAGGTCGACGATATTGCCGCAATAGGCAACGGCGCAGGGCTTACCGGCCTGTTGATGCTCCTGTGCGATGCGCAGCGCTTCGTCAAGATTGTCGGTGCGATGGCTGACCCAGCCCTGCGTGAAGCGCGTTTCAATACGGGAATCATCCACCTCGGCGATGATGGATGCGGCGCCCGCAATTTCGGCGGCCTTGCCCTGCGCGCCGCTCATGCCGCCCAGACCGGCAGAGACAAAGAGCTTTCCGGCGAGGTTGCCGTCGGCGGGGATGCCGAGCTTAAGGCGTCCGGCGTTGAGCAGCGTGTTGAAGGTGCCGTGAACAATGCCCTGCGGACCGATATACATCCAGCCGCCCGCGGTCATCTGCCCGTAGTTTGCCACGCCGAGCGCAGCGGCGCGATTAAAGTTTTTCTGATTGTCAAACTCGCCGATCATCAGACCGTTTGAAATGATGACGCGCGGCGCGAGTTTGTGAGAATGAAACAGGCCGAGCGGGTGACCGGACATGACGACAAGCGTCTGCTCGTCCGTCAGAGCCTCCAGATACTTCTTGATGAGGCGGTACTGCATCCAGTTCTGACAGACCTGCCCGGTCTCACCGTAAGTGACCAGCTCATAGGGGTAGAGCGCGACGTCAAAGTCGAGATTGTTGTCGATCATGACCTGAATGGCTCTGCCTTCAATGCAGTCGCCCCTGTATTCGTCGATGGGCTTTCCGGTGAGCTTACCGGCAGGACGGAAGCGGTAGCCGTAAATGCGGCCGTGCTCCTCCAGCTCTTTGGCGAACTCCACCGCCATCTGTGCATGGTGATCCGGATGAATGTAGCGCAACGCGTTCTTCACGGCCAGCGCTTTGTCTGCTTCGCTGAGCTTCGATTCGCGGCGCGGTGCGCGGCGGCAGCCCTCGACGAAAGCCGGATACTCCGGCAGCGCATAGTCGAGCTTGATGGTCATGGCATCCTGAAGATTCATGAAAAGGCCCCCTTTGTTTTTTAATAAAGCTCCGGCAGGAGCGCGGTGACAAGCTGCTGCAGCTCACCCGAGCGCACGAGCGCTTCCATGCTGCGGATGTCGGGCGCAATTTCGCGATCGACCTCATAGAAATCCACCTCACGGCGTACACGGGTGTAGACGGCCTCGGCGGCGGGAGAAATGCCCTGACCGTGCGTATTCAGACGGCGGCGGATGTCAATTGCCTGGCAGGCGGTCAACAGCTCCATCGCAAGCACGGAAAGCGTATTCTGCAGGATCCAGCCGGCTTTGCGCGCGGCGGTCGTGCCCATGGAAACGAAGTCCTCCTGATTGGCGGAGGAGGGGATGGAATCTACGCTTGCCGGATGCGCCAGCACCTTGTTTTCGGAAACCATTGATGCGGCGGAATACTGGACGATCATAAAGCCGCTGTTCAGGCCGCCCTGCGTTGTCAGGAAGGGTGTCAGGCCATTGGACAGCGCGGCGTTGACCATGCGCTCCGTGCGGCGCTCGGAGATCGAAGCCAGCTCGGAGCAGGCGATACCAAGAAAATCGAAGGGCAGCGCCATCGGTTCCCCGTGAAAGTTGCCGCCGGAGATAACGGCCTCATCTCCGTCAAAGAGCAGCGGGTTATCCGTGACGGCATTCAGCTCGATTTCCACCTTGGAGCGAACGAACTCAAGCGCATCGCGAATAGCGCCATGGACCTGTGGAATGCAGCGCAGTGCGTAGGCATCCTGTACGCGGTCGCCCTGAGCGCGGGAGAGAATTTCACAGTTCTGCGTCAGAAGCCGCATGTTGCCTGCTACGCGGATCTGACCGATCTGTCCGCGCACGGTGTGCATCCGTTCCTGGAACGCATCAAGCTGACCGGTCAGAGCCGTCAGACTCATGGAGGCGATGATGTCGGCAAGCTGCGCTGCCTGAAGCGTGTCATACAACGCCAGTGCGCCCACGCTCGTCATGGCGCAGGTGCCGTTGGTGATGCCGAGCCCCTCTTTGCAAACGAGCGTATCGAGCGTGGCAATTCCGGCGCGGCGCATGGCCTCCGCACCGGGCAGACGTTCGCCGCAGTAGTTGGCTTCACCCTTGCCGAGCAGGACAAGACCCATATGCGACAGAGGCGCAAGGTCACCCGAAGCGCCCAGAGAGCCCTTTTGCGGGACGATCGGCGTAACGCCGCGATTGAGCATTTCAACGAGCATTTCGACAAGAGCCGGACGAACGCCGCTCATGCCGACGCACAGCGCATTGGCGCGCAGCAGCATCATACCGCGCACGACCTCATCCGCATAGGGCTCGCCCGTGGCAGTACAGTGGCTCAGAACGAGGTTGGTCGAGAGCTGGCTGCTCATTTCCTCCGGCACGGCGACCGTGGCAAAATCGCCGAAGCCGGTGGTAATACCATAGGCAACGCGTCGCTCGGCAGCG
This sequence comes from uncultured Oscillospiraceae bacterium, assembly GCA_934654755.1. Lineage (GTDB taxonomy): Bacteria > Bacillota > Clostridia > Oscillospirales > Oscillospiraceae > JAZOXB01. Next base: position 27,149 of record CAKUGQ010000008.1, read on the forward strand.
ATCTTTTCCGCGAGCGCGCGTGAGCGGGCAAGCGCACGCAGTGCCTTTTCGGTAAGAATGACCTTGGCACCGCCGCGTGCCACCGCGATAAAATCGACAAGCGTCAGGCTCAGACCGTCAAGACTGACAGAGCTGATGGCGTGAAAATCCTCCATGATTCGTTTCTTCCCTTTCCTTGTGTGTATATTATCCGTGGGTTATCATAACATACCGTCGCGTGAAGTGCAAGAGCAAATGAAAGGTTTTTTGTCGGAAATGTCAAAATGCCCTGTTTTTCTCAGCTTTTTATTGTAATGACTAACAAGCTGGGTAGCGCTTTGGCACAAAATGAGCTTCTGCTTTATCGAAGGCGGCCGCGCCGGAGCAAGGTGGTAAACCATATGACAGGTTTTCTTTACATCCATTCTCGGAGCTTTCCCGCAGGCAGCAGGATATTGACAATAAAAAGTAAGATTTTCGCCGGAAATTCGAAAAAAACAGTTGACATTTTGTTTCCCGAATGGTATCATGGACAGGCCGCATTGAAGAGGTTCAAGTCGGGTTGCGCCCGCGCCTCCAGAGCGAGACTACAAAAAAGGTAGGTGCAACAGAGAATGCAGGCAGTTATCGTTACCGGTGGCAAGCAGTACAACGTCAAGGAAGGCGACATCATCTTCATTGAGAAGCTGGGCGTTGAGGCAGAGTCTACCGTGACCTTCGATCAGGTTCTGGCGGTCGTGGACGGTGAGAACTCCAAGTTCGGTACCCCCGTCGTCGCCGGCGCCAAGGTCGAGGCAAAGGTGCTGAAGAACGGCAAGTCCAAGAAGGTTGTCGTTTTCAAGTATCGCCCGAAGAAGGATTCCAAGTCCCTCCGCGGTCACAGACAGCCTTACACGAAGGTGCAGATTGAGAAAATCTCCGTGTAATGACAAAAGTAGAGATTTTCAATCAGAACGGGAGAATTAACGGATTCTCCGTTTCGGGGCACAGCGGCTACGCCGAAGAGGGAAGCGATATCGTTTGCGCCGCCGTTTCGTCGGCCGTGCAGATGACCGAGTGCATCATCAACGACGCTCTCGGAAATCACGCTTCCACTCGTCTGAGGCCGGAAGAGCCCCGTGTCACCCTGACGCTTCCCGCAAGCTGCGACGATGAGGACGCCGTTCAGGCCGTCCTTACGGGCTTTATGCTCACAATGTGTTCGCTGCGGGATGCGTATCCGGATCATATCGAAGTTATGGAGGTGTAACAATGCTGAAAATCGGTTTTCAGTTCTTCGCTCATAAGAAGGGCGGCGGTTCGACTAAGAACGGCCGTGATTCCGAGTCCAAGAGATTGGGCGTGAAGCGCGCGGACGGTCAGTTCGTCCTCGCGGGCAACATTCTGGTTCGCCAGAGAGGCACGCACATCCATCCCGGTAACAATGTCGGGATCGGCAGCGACGACACCCTGTTTGCCAAGATCGACGGTCACGTCAAGTTTGAGCGCAAGGGCAAGGATCGCAAAATGTGCTCCGTCTACGCTGTGGAGCAGTAAGATGCAATACGGAATCCCGAACATAAACCCTTATGTTCGGGATTTTTTATCAGATATCGCCGGTGAAAGGAGGAAGCCATGCAGCAATATATTGAAACCAGACGCCTGATTCTGCATCCGATTACGACGCAGGACGCGCCCGCTGTTTTCGTCTGGTCGAGTGACCCGGAGGTCAATCGGTTTATGTCCTATCCGCTGCACAGCGATGCTTCGGAGACGGAAGCATGGATTGCTGCGCTCCGGCCGGAGGATCTGGAATTCGGCTTCTACCGCAAAGAGGACGGCTTGCTCATCGGCACGGGCGGCGTCGGAAAAGGCAGCGACGGGCTTCATCATCTGGGGTATAACCTCCGCCGCGATATGTGGGGCAAGGGCTACGCAACAGAGGCGGCCAAGGCCATGCTGCAATGGGCGCACCGTGAACTTGGTATCTGCGATTTTGCCGTGGAACACGCAGTCGCGAACACCGCATCGGCCAACGTCATCCGCAAATGCGGCTTCCGATTCGTTCGCCACGGCACATACGACAAGCTCGACGGCAGCAAAACCTTCGACGCAGCCTTCTATGAGCTGCATCTGAAAGGAGAATACGATGTTTGTAGATAAGGTGAAAATATATGTCAAGGCCGGCAACGGCGGCAACGGCGCCGTTGCGTTTCATCGTGAGAAGTTTGTGGCGGCCGGCGGCCCGGACGGTGGCGACGGCGGCAAGGGCGGTAATATCGTCCTGCGCGTCAATGATAATCTCTCCACACTGATGGATTTCCGCTATCAGCGCAAGTATGCCGCGGCTCCCGGTCAGGACGGGCAGGGTGGAAGATGCAGCGGCAAACGCGGTGAGGACCGTGTGATCCAGGTCCCGCGCGGCACGGTCGTGCGCGACGCGGAGACGAACGAGATCATTAAGGATATGTCAGATAACGACGACTTTGTGCTTTGCCGCGGCGGCAGAGGCGGCTGGGGGAATAAGCACTTTGCCACCCCGACGCGACAGCTTCCGCGCTTTGCAAAGTCCGGTCTGCCGGGTGAGGAACACGAAGTCGTATTGGAGCTGAAGCTGCTGGCGGATGTCGGCCTGGTCGGCTTCCCGAATGTCGGTAAATCGACGCTTCTGTCCGTGACATCAAACGCACACCCGAAGATTGCCAACTACCACTTCACCACGCTCTATCCAAATCTTGGTGTAATCTATGTGGACGACGGCGTATCTTTCGTTATGGCGGATATCCCGGGCATCATTGAGGGAGCGTCAGAGGGTGCGGGGTTGGGGCATGATTTCCTGCGTCATATCGACCGTTGCCGTCTGCTTGTGCATATTGTGGATGTCTCAGGCTGCGAAGGGCGTGATCCCGTAGAGGATTTTGAGAAGATTAATGCCGAGCTGGCGAGCTATTCGCTGGAGCTGGCTAAACGGCCGATGCTTGTAGCGGCAAACAAGTGCGACCTGATCCCGGATGGCAGCGAGAACCTCTCGCGTCTGCGCGGTTATGTAACCGCAAAGGGCTACGAGTTTTACGAGATTTCCGCTGCAACGACGCAGGGCACGCACCGCCTGATGCAGACGATTGCCGCCAGACTGCAGGAATTGCCGCCGGTGACGGTCTATGAGCCGGAATACGTCAAGCCGCTGGCCGAGGCGGGCGCGGTCGAAGCGCTGAAGATCGAACAAATGGACGATCTCTGGATTGTTACGGGCAGATGGCTGCAAAGACTGATTGCGGACATCAATTTTGCGGATTACGAGTCGAGAATGTACTTTGATCGGCAGCTCCGCAAGAGCGGCCTGTTTGAGCGTCTGGAGGAGATGGGAATCCAGGATGGCGACACCGTAAGCATTTACGACTTTGAATTCGAGTACGAGCACTGAAAAAAGAGATCGACCTGCCGCAAGGCAGGTCGATTTTTAATTCGTCGGCGGCAGCCCGTTTGTGCAGGGGGCTGCCGCCGATCTTTAAAAGGAGAGAAAAGGAAAAGTGATTACGGTGTATCGGTGATCGTACCGCTTTCCACCGTGATACCCCAGGCGCTTTCGACGGCGTTGTCCGGGGAAGCCTGAATCGCCTCGGCGAGCAGAGTAACGACCTGATAGAGCGTGTCCCCCTCGCCGTCTGCAGTGGTGGAAAGGACGAACGGCTGACATAAAACCTCCGTCTGCTGACCCGGCGCGACGGGTGTGGGGTAGTAATACACCTCGTCGCTGCTGCTCTTCAGCCAGCCGTTCAGAAGCGCAAGCGTCGGATATTCCGTCGGATAACCGACAACGCTGCCGTCCTCCTTGACCCAGTACGATACGACGCGAATGCGAATGAAGGCAGGAATGTTTCCGGTGTTCTTCACGCGGATATTGCTCTTGACCGAACCGTTAAATTCTTCCGACAGCGCACAGGACACGGCTGCGGCCTTCAGACCGCTGCTCTGCTCTGCACGGCGGAACATAAACGCCAAGGTTACGCCGATGCCGCTCAGGGCAAGCGCCGCTGCGAGCAGCAGACAGATCCATCTGAGACGTTTTTGCATGGCACTCAGTCCTTTCCGCGTTGATTCTGACAGGGTTCTGCGTTGCCGCTGAGCCATTTGCCATTTGCGGCGCTGCTGCCAAAGGTGCAGGTATACGTTTGGTCTTTGGTTATGCTGGCCTTCTGTGACTGATCCGCATAGCGCCATGACCAGCCGGTATTAAGCTGTTCGACGGTGTAGTCGCGGCAGGGAAGCTCCGTGACGGTGACGCTTCCGCTGCCCTTAACGGTAACATAGGTGACATAGCTCGGATCATTCACTGCCGTGATGCGGTAGACGAATACCTGCTCGCCGTCGGATTCGTCCTCTGTATTCCGGCGCGTAATGGTCAGGCTGCCATAGCCTTCAGGGACGAATTTTGCATAGTAGATATTCGTTTCCGGCGCGGGGCGCATAGCCTCCGTTTTCGGCGTTAAATGATTCGTGACGTTATCTACCGTGGCCTGATCGGCCACGGACATTGTGCAGGACGCGTCGGTGAACCATCCGGCAAATCGATAACCGGCCAGTGCCGTCGGAGTGGAGCCCTGGAAGGATCCGCCCTGAACGACCTCAAGCGTTCGATCGAGCGTGCCGCCGCCGTAGCTCCAGACGCGGTATTGCGCCGTGTACTCCAGCGGGGCGTAATAGAAGATGATATAGTTATTGGCATCGTTATTGCGCAAAACAATGCTTTGCTCGGGGGCGGAGACACAGTGGAAGCCCTGAATATCGTCCTTCTTCCGGGCGGTGACGGTTTGTCCGTATTTTCCGGAGTATGTTTCGGCTTCAGCCAAAATGTCCGCTTCTTTCAGATTGGAAAGATCGCTGATGTCCGTGCCGTGGTGCAGATGGTAGACCTTGTAGCTCTGCGTATTGCGTGTGTAGTACAGATACAGTTCCGTACCCTTTTGCGTGACGGATATCGAAAAGGTTCCGTCAGTCCCTATTGACACCGTAGAGTAAGATTCTGTTGTTGCGTCGCTGACGCGGGCCGTGCCCATGACGATAAAGCCGGAAAAGGTCTGCGGGGTAATGGAGTGCTTGGAGCCGATATCGGCAATGCCTTCTATGCGGGCGTCGATCTCCTCGAAATCCGTGTCGAAGTCCATCCCGTCAGTGTCGAGCTTTTGCATCAGGTGGTGGACAACGTAAAGCGCCTTGGAGGTGTTTTTCGTATAGTAGAAGGTAATGACGTTGTCTTCGGAGGGGGAGACATTTCCGTCCTTATCTACCGTTACGGAGAGGATAAGACGCTTATAGAAGGCGTCGGGGATATAGTTCTCTACGACATGGAAACGTTCCGTGATGACGGCTTTGCTTGTAATCTTTGTGACGGGGTTCTGTTCAAGGTTATTCAGATCCTTGGGGTCGATAAGCTGCGAGGTTGCCGCGTAGCGATACTCGACCTTGTAAGAGATTTCTTTCGCGTACACATAGGTGAAAGTGAAAACGTTGGTCTTCGGCGCAGTTTTGTCGTCCTCCGGGGCAATGGTGATGGAATGACTCGCCAGAGTGGGGTAGTACCCTGAACTGTATCCCGTGTAGAGCTGATTCATCGGGTCGCCCGCCTTGGGGTAATAGGTCCGTGTGCTTCCCTCGTAGGCAAAGCCGGAGGAATCGTCCGCGATACAAAGATGGTAGCCCTTGTCGGCGTCCAGATAAACGTAACGCTTTGCCTCGCCATTTACGGTGACGTGATAGACGGCGTTGTCCTCCGGACGACCGCCCGCTGCGCTCCGGAGCGCTTCAAGGTATGTCTCGTCCGTTTCCGGAAGATAAAGCGCATAGTGGACCAGAAAGGGCTGCGGCACCTGCGAGCTCCAGTCGGCAAACAGATGCATATCGGATGTGACTTCCATATCGAATGGGTCGAATGCCGTCTTCTCACCGTTTTTCAGATAGAACCAGCCTGCAAAGATGTAATTGTTGCCGCTCGGATCGGTCGGTGTCTTATCTACTCTCGTTGCATAACTGCGGTGCGGTATGAGTTCCTCATAAAACGGCTTAATCCCCGTATCGCCGCGCTCATACTGCAGCATCAGGCCGTAAGACGCAAAGAAGCGCAGCGTATGTTCGACCGGAACCCATTTGGCGTACAGACTCAGGTTGTGCGCTGGCATGGTATCCGTCTCACCCAGCTCGCTGCCCGCATAGCCGTCCTGACTGTAATACCATCCGGCGAAGCGGTAAGCGCCTGCTTCCAGAGAAGCGGGGTAGGACGGCTCGTATTTTGCAACATCGGTCAAGACGGCGTTGTAGACGATGTTGTCCATCTTGCCATTGGAAATGATTTCCCCGTGATTGTGCAGCGTCAGCGCGTAGGTGTTTCTCCTGTAGAAAAAGCTTGCGGTAAAGGAATCGCGGCCATCGCCGGCAGGATCGTTTTTGGTGAATTCCGCGCCGTCGGCGGCAAAGCCGAGCAGCGTGGGCTGCGTCTGACCATAAGGCTCTGTTGCGTCGGCCTTATCCATTGTATTGTCGTCCGTCGTATAAACGGTCTTCAGCAGCCGGTAGTCTATGCCATTGTAGGTGAAGTCCGTTTCAGCGTTTTCGTCATAGTTCAGCTTGGGAATATAGATCTTGTAGATCCACTGGCGCGGAACGCTCCAACTGATATCGGCGCCGTTATCGAAAAAGCCGATGAAATTGACCGTTGTGGCGATACCATACTGCTTGTCATAAAGCAGATTGTCATCCAGAAGCTGGTACATTCCCTTGACGGTGGAGTTAGCGTTGTCTACGGAGTATTTGACCTTAAACTCACCGTTCCATCCGGCCAGATAAGCGTAGTTGCCCCACTTTCCTTCGCCCATGTTGTCTTTTGCGCCGTTGTTATTATGCGTGCCACTTACCTCAACGGTCTGGAACGCTTCGCCGGGCCACAGCTCCGTCAGATCGGCGCCGTAGGGGAGGGAAATGGAAAAATAGTGGAATACGACGCCTTTCAAGCTTATAACGGTGCCTGTGCTCCATTTACCCGGCAGCTTTTCATCCAGCAGCTTTTTGTATTCCGTTGTGAACACCGGAAGCGCCTCGACCTTGCCATATTGGTTGTTGTCAACCTTGTCAAGAAGGTTTTCAATTGTATAATTATCTCCTTCGGGCATGCCGTGGCCTGTTTGGTCTTTATTGCCAAAGTTATAGGTCGAGCCGCCAATGACCATATAGCTCTTGGAATTGTCCGACCCGGTTATTTCTTTGGCGTAGAAAAAGCGGAGCGTATACTCTTTGCGCTTGTAATAGACATTGACGATTGTGGAGCCGTCGCCCTTGACGGTGACGTTTTGATCGGCGTGATCAAACACATAGTGCCGGAAATCCGCGGGCTTGCAGTCGTCCGTATGGCTGTGGCCGTCTTCCCCCTCGGCATAACCGCAGATATAGGTGTCTGCCGTCAGGTCACCCGAACCGCTGACCGTGGAGTCGGAGGGCGCGCTATCCAACCGACTGCCGATATAGGCATAGCCGCTGTCGTCGGCGTGGCTTAGCCAATAGACGACCTTATAGTTTGTATTTTCCGGCACCCAGATCGCGGTGTAGCTGCGGTTATCACTCGGAACGGTCGCAGGCACTTCGTCCGCCACGCCGTCTCCGTTGGAATCCCAACCCATAAACTTGTAACCGTAGCGGGTTGGATCAAGCGCAACGAAGGGCGTACCGTATCTGGCGTAGATTGTTTCGGTGCCGTGGCCGCCTGCCGCGTCGAATTTGAGCATGTAATAGTTGCGGTCATAATAACACTCGAAAACCGTTGAACCGTCGGCAGCAACGGCTTCCGGATAATGATAAAGCTTTGTAAAGCCCTGAACTCTGTCGGCAACGGGATCGGTCAGCACAAGATTATCAATGATCGTTCCGGTTTTTGCCGTGCCGACCCAGTAGAGATCGGAGTTCTCGGTGTAGAGGTCGTCGTTGATATTCTGGAAGAAATAACGGACGGCATACGGGACGTCGATTGCCTTGTAGTAGACGTTTACGATATATTTTCCGGCCTCGTGAGTGTCATCAAGGGAGATATGGACAATGGAGGCATCGTCGGCGGAGGAGGCATCGGAGCTTTCGGGATCGAACGCATTATAATAGGGCGCATAACCGAGATAGGTGGGGGAAATGACGTCCGACTCGTAGCTCGTTTTGGCTTCGATTTGTGCATAATACGGCGTATAGATCGGCAGACCGGAAACGGCGTCAAGATAGTTGATCGTTATCTGGATATACTCGTCTGCCGAGGGCGTATCCTCCTGCGTCACGGGGGAGCTGCGAACGGGAGCGGAGAGCCTGTTCGGGACGGCGGAGAGACCTTGCGCCGTGTATGCGACGGTCACGCAGACCGGTTCGGAAACAACAAGCGCACCGTCCGCGGTCGCGGCACAGCGGATATAGGCGCTGCCGGAGTTATCAAGCAGCGAGCCGACCAGCGCATAGGACAGCGTAAGCGTGCTGCCGGATGCGCCGTGGATGTCCACCCAAAGCTGTTCCTGTGCGTCGGCAAGAATCTGCCAGCGCAGCGCAGTCGAGGGACGGTCGCATTCGGCATTGAGCGCCGTTTTTTCCTCCTGCGACAGGAGAAGTCCGGAAATCTCGCTGCCCATGTGCGTAATGCGGACGCGCGGCGATGCCGTTGCCAGAACGCCGACGGTCAGTGCGGCGATGGCCAGAACAAGCAGAACCGGACAGAAAATACGGAAAAAGCGAGCTTTTTTCATGTGGTCAACCTTTCGTTACTTTGCGTTTACGGTATTCCAGGCTTTGAGGGCACGATCGGCATCGTTATACCCGGGGCTGAGCCCCTCGGAAAAGCCATGATATTGCACCGCCGTTGCGGAGATCGTCAGGCCGAAGCCTTCGGGAAGGGAAGCAAGATCGCTTCTTTTCAAAGAATCGCTGACGGTAATCCTCCCGTTGTCGGCAAATACGTCCTGCTTCAGCGTGTCAAGAGCGCTGACGATGCAGTAAAAGACCGCGCCGCTTTTGTCGTCGGTCAGGTAGGTCCATTTGGGATTGATCGAGCAGGTCAGCAGCGATTTGTAGTGATATGTATCATGATCGTTATCCAGCGCCCAGCCTTCTCCGGAAACACGGAGGAAGACATAACAGGCCATTTCGCTGCCGTCGAATTCGACGGTCGCCTGCTTTTCAAGATCGACACCGGGAATCAATTGCCCGGCGCCGCCGCTGCCGCTCTCGACGATGCGCAGCTCTTTGAACCACGCCGTGTGTGCGGCGTCGCCGGTTGAGGTCGAGGTGAGGTAGCTGGAAAAGGTAACGCCCGTCAGAGCAAAGGACAGGACTGCCAGATACAGCAGCCACGCCCGCAGCGGCAGACGCTTCTTCTTCATATCGGCAGCCTCCTTTTTGTCAGTTTGTTTCTTTGCGGATCAATCGGGGCAGGAAATACAGCCCCAGTCCCACGGCCAGAAGCAGCAGCATCCCGAGCGGGGAGCGCAGAAAGCGTAGTGTCGCCCCCGCGCCGGGGACGACGGCGACCACCTTGCCGACGATCTGCGCCTGTGTGATCGCTTTGCCCTGATCGGCGGTATTGTTGGCGTCGCCCTTGGTGCGGTAACCGCCGCTCTCCAAGGCGATGATGCGGTGTGTCACGGTGCTGCCCGTGCTGCGGTACATGATGATATCGCCGACGGCGTAGCCGTCCTGCGAGCGGGTGAGAATCCAATCGTCCGGCTCGATCGCACCGGACATACTGCCTGTCAGAACGACGGCGGAGGAGAAGCCGAAAACGGTGGGATTCTGGACGCGAAACACCTTTTCGGCTGCGATACGGTACAGGTTGAGCAGCAGCACGAGCAGAAGCAGGACGGTAACGATACCGCTGACGACCCGACCGGCAATACGCAGGGCTTTAGGCATTTTTCTTCCTCCGTTTCTTCCCGACAAGCAGCAGAATGATCGCCGCGGCGCTAAACGCCATCAGGACGAGATACCCCCACACAAGCACCTTGTCGCCGGTGTCCGGCGGCTGGGGGTTGACACTTCCGCCGTCATTGACAACGAGATAAAAGCCGAGGGTTACGTCGGCTGCCTTACCGTTTGCCGCAAGGTCGCCGAGATAGGTGTCGAGCGTATCGCGGTCGGCCTCAAAGCGCCAGAACCAGTCAATGTCAAAATCCTGCATCTGATTTGCACCTACCGTCCCGGAGACGGTGCGAAGAACGTCCTCACTTGCCGCACCTGCCGGCAGCACGGCTTCGTCCGTGTCGGAGAAGCCTTCGCCCGAAAGAGCGGCTTCGACGGGCAGAAGCCCGGAGGAGCGTCGCATCCAGAGCACGGCGGTATAGGTAATTGCGTTTTTCGCATTGTTTTTCAGCCGCACGACGGTGTCCTTCTGCGTGCCGGGAGCAAGAATTTTGTCGGCGCCGTCCGCCGATACGTTTTGATCGAGCGTATCGAAAAAAGAGAGCGAAGCGCTTCCGTCTTCTCTGACGGAGGTGTTCGCGTCCCAGCGAAGCATGCCGGAGGAATAGGTAAGGATGTGCTCCGGCCGCCGACTTTTCGTAGCGTAGGTCACGCCGAGAACGGCGGGCAACAGAAGAATCTGAATCACGAACAGGATGATCAGTGTCGGGAGCAGCCACGGGCGGAGACGGTTGCGTAGCGTCAAATCGGACGCCTCCTTTCTGCTGGGGTACACGCCTGCGCTTTCCGAAGAAAGCGCGGGCGTCTGCCCTCCGGCGCAGCGCCCGCCTGCCACAGGGCAGACGCGCGCCGGATCGGGGAAAGAGAGCGATTCGGGAAAACGCTCAGTCAATCTGGGTGACGGTGATGGAGAAGGTGAACTCAATATCGGTGGAGAAGTCGCTGTCCGCAAATGTTGTGAATTTATTGTCGGTAGTGTCCCACTTCCACAACTGAGTTTTTGCGTTATCACCCATGGCCGCGAGATCGCCGAGCAGAGTGTCGGCCTTGTCGTTTCCCTCAAATGCCCATGCCCAGGAGAGGGTGTAGGTGCCGATTTCGTTTGCAAGGTTGGTCCCGGGGGCATAGTAGCCACTCAGCTTTTCAATTTCGGCTTTAATAACATCAAGCGTACCGGTAGCAACAGGGGCGGCTTCACCCATCTTTGTCAGCGTGAAGACAACGGGAGTGTAATTCGCATCGAGAGTAAAGTTACCGGTGTAAGGAGTTTTAGTTCTGTCCTGATAATTTCCCTGTTTCAGGAAGACATCTTTTGACCAGTTGAACACGATACTAACTTTGACAGCAACCTCAGGGGTGCCGCTAACGCCGAGGTGAAATACGTTGTCGCCTTTTGTGCCAGGTGCGACGAGGTTAGCAGTGTCGCTGGAAGATACAGAATACTCAATTTTACTTGTGTCGATGTCAGTGTCGTCTGTTTTGTACTTAGTATGGAAAGTATTATTGTCAGATGCGGAGACAACAACGCCAAACTTTGCGACACGCGCTTTGTCTGTCCCTTCTGCTTTTGTAACATACTTCGCGAAGGTGCCTCCGACGAAGCACGAGGTGATCAGGGTGAGGGCGAGCAGGATGCCTGCGGCCTTCAGGGTCCAATTCTTCTTCATGGAATGATTTCCTCCAATTCTTTCTGTTTATATCTGACTGCGCCGGAACGTGGCGGGAAGCGGCGCAGATGATAACGTTTCCAACAGGAAAACTAAAGCTCGGCGTCGGTTTCGGCGGGCTTTTCGGCCGCCGCACGCAGACGGGCAAGCTCCTGCCGGAGCGCCTCGGTTTCCGCGTTCTCGCGCCCTGCACGGCGCTGACGGCGAACAATGTCATAGACGATAAAGGCGCAAACCGGAATGCCGATAAACACGATCATGCCCAGCGGCTTTTGCAGGAACATTGCAAAGTCGCCCAGATGCGGAATGCGCGCGCGGTAGATACCGATGATGCTCGATGCGCCGATGGCGGGGTCGGCGGTATTGTTGGCGTCACCCTTGGTGATGAACTGACGCTCGCCGTCCCTGGCGGGAAGCTCCTCGATGATGCGGTGCGTGACGATGATCTGCCCGTCCATAAACGATACGACGTCGCCGACCTTCAGTGTTTCTGCGTCGGGGCGTGTGGCAAAGATCAGGTCGCCAACCTCAAGATGCCCCTCGGCTGTGCCGCTCATGGAGCCGGACTGCACGACCATCGGCGTGATGCCGAATACGGTGGGCGGGGTCTGCGGATTTACGACGCCTTTCACAATGATAACAATATTGCACGTCAGTAAAAAGGCGAAGGCAATGCACAGCACAAGCCCAATGACCGTCAGAATTTTCGCTGCTGCGGATCGTTTCATTTGATTTCTTTTCGCTCCTTTTCTATGGTTTCTGAAAACAGTCTGTGCGCTTCGTTATGGTTTTGAAAGGCGACGCAGCCGCCGTACAGATAAATATACAGCTCCGAAAGACTCTCCAGAGAATAGACCGAAAGATCCAGCGCGCCGATGGCGCGGCGTGTATTTGCTTCCCCGCGGACACAAAGATCCGATACATATTCACAATCGAGCGCCGCCCGAAGATCTTCAAATACATCGCTGTCCATGGCAAAATCTCCAATCAAAAGTCCCGGAAAAAACAAAAAACCGGCTGCAAAGCAGTACACATCGTTTCGTGTACCTGTTTGCAGCCGGTCGATCGTGCGTGAAAAACGTTTAGACACCTTAGCTTTGCGTCTCCGCCTTTCGACGGATTTGCCGAAGTATTCTTTTACGTCTCGTATTCTAGCATATATTGTCGAAAAATGCAAGAGGAAATTCTCAAAACAAGAATTATTTTTAAAATTCCAGAAGGGAGATACCGCGAACAATAATGCGGTGGTTTTCCAGCAGGTCGGGAAGGTATCTGCGGGCGGCATCGGCGTCCTGCCTGCGCAGCGCTTCCGTAATGACGTCGGCAGCCCGGCGCAGCGCCTCAAAGCCGAGATTTGCCGCAATTCCCTTGAGCGTGTGTGCGGCGCGGAAGGCATCGGGCAGACGATTCTGCTCCAGAGACGATACCAGCTCAGCGCAGTTGGGATCGTCCGGGAATTTCAGCAGTACGCGCCGCACGAGCGCTTCGCTGCCGAGGCGGACAGTGACTTGTTCGGCCTCCGCTCCGAGCAATCGATAGAAGGTCTCAAGTGTGATTGTCTTCACTTCCTTTCTGAAGCGTTTTCAGTATTTTGGGGATAAAGGTCGCCGCGTCCAGCGGCTTGCCGATATGGCCGTTCATTCCGGCGCGGCGGCAGGCCTCGATGTCCTGCGGAAACAGGTTGGCCGTCAGCGCAAGGATTGGTACGCTTTGCGCATCCGGTCGCGCAAGCGCGCGGATCGACTGCGCGGCGCAAAGGCCATCCATGTCAGGCATCATCATGTCCATCAGAATGATGTCAAATTTGCCGGGAGCGGAATCGGCAAAGGCGTGCAGTGCCTGACGTCCGTCGCTTACGCAGGTGACGGCTGCGCCTGCATCTTTCAGCAGATATTCTGCAATTTCGGCGTTGAGTGCGTTATCCTCTGCCAGCAAAACGCGGATGCCGTCCAACCGTGCCTGTGTCGTTTCCGTGATCCGTGCTGCGGATGCGGCAGCCGTATAAGGAAGGGAAACGATAAAGTGGGTGCCCTTGCCGACGGCGCTGTGAACCTCGATCGTTCCGCCGATCAGATTGACGAGTTTTTTCACGACGGACAGTCCCAGACCGATTCCGCCGTATTCCGAGATTCTTTCCGTGCTCTCCTGTGCAAACGGCTCAAACATCCGTTTCTGGAAGTCCTCGCTCATGCCAATGCCGTTGTCACGGCAATCAAAAATCAGCCGTCCGCGCTCCTGCTTCAGCGTGCAGCGCACGAAGCCGCCGGTCGGTGTGTACTTGATGGCGTTACCGAGAAGGTTCTGGAAGATCTGCCGCAGCCAGAGCGCGTCTCCGAGAATCGTTTCGTCCGGCAGGTCGACCTCCGTCGCTTCGAGCGAGACGCCCTTGAGCTGCGCGGGCGGCTCCAGAATGGAGAGCGTCCGTTCCAGCGCCTCGCGCGGCAAGAAGGGCTGCCTGGCAGCGGTGAGCTTTCCGTCGTTGTACTGGTTGAGCGTCAGCACGTCGTTGACAAGCTCCAGCAGATAGTCTGCGGCCTCGCGGGTCTTTTTACGGCAGTGCGCCTGAATGGCGGCATTGTCCGGGTTGCGCATCGCAATTTCCAGCATTCCGAGAATGACGTTGATCGGTGTGCGGACGTCGTGACTCATGCGCCGCAGGAAGTCTGTTTTCTCGCGACTGGCCTGCATCTCGCGCTCAATGGCGCTCTCCATACGGTGCTGCGCCTCCAGCTCAAGCTGTTTCTGCTCGTTGATGTTTTTTGTGACCAACAGGAAGGTTGAAATTCTCCCGCTGCCGTCATAGGTTTTGGGAATGATGGTGTCAAGCAGCCAGGTGCCGCTGAGATTCGGGAAGGAAAACTCCAGAAAATCGCGCTTACCCATACGCTCGGAGAGCGTATGGAAACAGATGAATTCCCGATAGCCGTCACGGTATTGCGAGTCAATTCTTGATGTGCAGAACTGCTCGATTAACTCACTTGCGCGCTTCGCTTCATCAATTTCATCGCTGCCGCGGCGGTAGAGCACCTCAAGTCGGTCGCGGCGAATATCCACCAGCAGGTTGGATACATAGATGCGGCTGATGGCGCGGATGGTCTCGTATTGCCGGTCAATATCGCGCAGATGCGTGATGCGAATGCGGATATGCAGCAGCGTCGTGCATAGCATGATAAACATATAGAGACAGAAGGTAATCAGCACGGCATTGATACGCGAGTCGAAAACGGTGCTCTGCGGGTAGACGACATACAATGTGTAGCTCTTGTAGCGCGCACGCGCGCCGAAGTAGGCGGTGTCATCCGAGTAGAAACGATGGAGCGCTTCGCCGTCGGAGCTTTGCTCCAGAGCTTCAAGCAGAGGAATGTCCGAAGCCATTTCGTTGTAGAATTCGTCCTGATTTGTTCCGATGATCCGCTCACCGTCAGAGATGAACAGCAGATTTCCGCTTTGAGATTCAAAGCCGGAAAGAAGGGCTTCGACCGTAGCGCGGTACTGCTCCAGTGCGCCCTGACGCTGCTGATAGGCGCAGAGAATAACGCCCTGCGTATCCTGACGGGCAACGATTGCAACATCAAACACTTTTCCGTTATAGTTTAGGCGTTCAAGGTATTTTTTCTCCGGTGCTTCCAGTACACTGCGGACGGCATGATACCCCAGTGCGCCGTTTTGCTCGTCCTTTGTCATACCGAGACTGGCTTCCGGCTGCATTTGCCCATCGATCAGCAGAATGCAGCTCAGACCCTGTGTTGCAATAAAACGGTGCAGGTACTCCGATGTAGCAGCCCGCTTGTCAAGCGTAAGCTGGAGCGCAAGATCGTCCGCCTGTTCGCCCAGCCGCATCAGGCTTTTTACCTCATCAGAGGCAAGGATTTCACGATAGCTGATGCATTGGCGCTCCAGATGCGCCAGCGCATTTTCTGCATCTTGCCCTGCTTTGCGAAGACTGATATGTGTGCTGAGCAGGAAGGTGAGGACAACGAGCAGCGCGCCAATGGCAATCACAATGACGTAAAAAACCGGTTCAGGGATGCCGCGCTTTGGTTTTACTGTGCATTTCATAGTGCTTTCTACTCCGTTGCTGCGTCAAAACTCAGCGAAAATCCGGGCTCTACGCCGTATTTTTGCAGAATTGCGGCGATTGTTCCGTCGATGCGCATTTCATCCAGCACACGCGTCAGTGCTTCCGCACAGCCGTCGGGGCTTCCCTTATAGAAGCCGATGCCGAGTTGTGCGGTGAACAGGCTATCATCAAGTACGCGATATGCGCCGTCGCGTTGTTCCATATAGAGGCGGAAGGTGGTCTCGTTGCCTGCACAGGCATCTACATAGCCCTTCTTGAGCGCAGCGAAAACCATTTCGATCGAAGCAAGGCTGTAAACATTCCCCAAGTCGGTGATCTGGGGAATCTGATGGTTCAGAAGAAGGTTCTCTAATCTGGAACCGTACTGAACGGCAATACGTCTGCCGTTCAAATCGGAGAGCTGACGGATACCGCTGCTTTCCGAAACGAACACGACCTGGCGGGTGCGCATATAAGGCCCTGCCCAGTCATATTGGGACTCACGGCCGTTCATTGTAAAACAGCCGCAGAGGCAGTCCACCGCGCCGCTGCGCAGATAGTCGTCCTTATTCTGCCACTCGATCAGGCGGAAAACGGGCGTGCGGCCCAACCGGTGGCACGCTTCCGTTATGATCTCAATATCGATGCCGGCAAAGGAGCCGTTTTCGTCGAGATAGAAATACGGTTCATAGATCCCGCTGCCAATGACAAGCGGGTCGTTCGGCTCGGCAGTCGGCTGCACCGCCGGCGTGCAGGCGTACAGCAGAATGCACAGTACCGCAGTGAGCAAGAGCGGAGCTTTGATACGCAAGCAAATCCCTCCCGGAGTCAGTGATTGCTGAAATAGATCTCACGGCGGATACGCAGCGCCGTCTCACGCAGGCATTCCAACAGCAGCGGGTTGAAGCTGCCGCACTCACCGGAGAAGATCATGCGGATTGCCGTTTCATGCGAATAGACTTCTTTATAGACACGCTTGCTGACAAGCGCATCGTAGACATCCGCCAGAGAAACGACCTGTGCGGCAATGGGGATCGCGTCGCCCTTCAGCCTGTCGGGGTAACCGCCGCCGTCATAGCGCTCGTGGTGCCAGCGGCAAATATCCGCCGCAATTTTTAAGACAGGCTCGACGGGGTAATCATCAAGCGAGCGGAGCATCTGCTCGCCATAGATCGTGTGCAGCTTGACTTCCTCGAATTCCTCCGGAGTGAGCTTACCGGGCTTACCAAGGATGGTGCGGTCAACGGCAAATTTTCCGATATCGTGTAAGGCGGCAGCCATTGAAATAAGGGCGCAATCCTTCCAGACCAACCCATAGCGTTCCGTTTTTAGCAGGAGTCGCTCGAGCAGAAGCTCTGTAATGCGGCTGATGTTGGCAAGGTGATAGCTGTTTTCCCCGCTGCTTGCGCCGAAAGCGCTGCCGAGCACTTGTGTCATTACGCGGCAGACACGTTCCAGATTGCGCTTATCCGGCGAAGCCGTCATCGCGTGGCGCGCGCCATAAAGCCGGAGGACATTGTGGATGCGGCGGTAGACGACGCGGGAATCGAACGGTCGTCCGATACAGTCGGCCACGCCCATCTCATAGGCGCGGCGGAGGTTGGAATCGGAATTGTCTACGGTAATCAGAACGACGGGGACCTCTTCAATCAACTTAGTCCGGTTCATTTCGGCCAACACCTCAAAGCCGTCCATGCGCGGCATGAGAATGTCCAGCAGCAGTAGAGAGACGGAATTTCCGTAGCTTTCCAGCATCGCAAGGCATTGCAGGCCATCCTCGGCCTCGATGATCTGAAAATCCCTGCGCAGCATATCCGACAGGAGCATACGATTCAGCTCCGAGTCGTCCGTAATCAGAAGGATGGGCTTTGCCGTAACGGAGTCATGATCGTTTCGCTCCATGCCCCGCTCGGTTACATAGCAGTTTTTCTGCGCCTTGGCGCGGTAAAGCAGGCGATCGGCGCGGGAGACGGCCTCCGATGCAAGCATGTCGTGTACCGTTACAGCGCCCGCGCAGAAGGAAAGTGTCAGGTCGCTGCGCTCCGTCGGATGCAGCTGCGACGCACCCTCTCGCAGATTGTGCAGCAGCGCTTCCTGCGCCTCGGCTGTGACATCCGGCTGAAAAACAAGGAACTCATCGCCTCCGTAGCGAACGAGAATATCATCCTTTCCGAGCTGCGGAAGAATAAGCTTTGCCAAAGCGGAAAGCGCTTCGTCCCCCGTTTTGTGCCCGAAGGAATCGTTGAGCAGCTTCAGGTCGTCCAGGTCGATGATAATCACGCCTCCGCTGAAGGGGCGGAAACGTATATTTGTTTCATAATAATTTCGGTTGTAGGCGTCGGTGAGGACATCGCGGAAGTTTTCACGGCGCATACTGCGAAGCATTGTCTCATAACGGCGCGCCACACCGCTGACGTCCATCTGGGAACCGACAATATAGCGATGCTCCGCGTCATGATAAAAGAAGGTCAGACGCTTATAGGCGAGCTGCCCGGCGCGGTTCAGAACGGTTACGAAAACGCGGTAGGTAGAGGCGCTTTCCAGCATTTCCCGGATTCGATCGAGCCGCAGATCGGCCAGAGCACGGATCTGCTCGGTCTCGATGACATTTTTTTCAACATAGTATTCGGCGACGGCAGCGTATTCCAGCGTAACCTCCGGGGAGATTTTTTGGGACTCGTCATAAAGCACACGGAGTGTTTCCATGTGCAGGTCGATACAGCAGACCATCTCAAAGCTTTTGCGCGCGGCCTGCTCCAGCTCCTTGAATATCGGTTCCATGAGTGCTCCTTGAATCTTGTTGGTTATCGTGACTGATTATACCGAACCGACGCGAAAAAAGCAAGTCCCCGACGGTCAAAATGACCGTCGGGGACCCGCTACAGAAATGAGAGAGAGGGAAAAGAGAGATCAATGACAAAATCCTCTTGTAAGGCCGTCGGTGCGGCAGGATCACCGTCGACCTTACGAGTTGGAGTATAATGGACCGGTTTTGCGAAACTATGAATGAAGTCCTAACGTTTTGCAAAAAAGGGCGAACCGTGGAAAATGCTCAGATACCTGTCATTGCCTGCAGCACTGTCAGCTCGTCGAGATCGATACCCTTGTGCTCGGACAGACCCTCGTCTATGTCCACGTCGCACATCCGCCCGTCGCGGATACAGACAAGACGGTTTTTTCGGCCGGAGGCCAGAAGATCCACTGCATGATAGCCCATGCGCGTCGCCGTTACGCGGTCGCGTCCGGTGGGAGTGCCGCCGCGCTGCACATGACCGAGAACGGTCACGCGGGGATCGATGGCGATTTCGTCCTTGATGCGCTGTGCGACTTCAAAAGCGCTTCCTGCACCTTCGGCGACGACGACCATAAAATGCGTGAAGCCGTTTAAACGGGCATTGCGGATTTTTTCGATCACGCTGTTTTCAAAATCGTCTCTGCGCTCCGGCACGAGGACGGCCGTTGCGCCGACGGCCAGACCGACGTAAAGCGCCAGATGACCGGCATTTCTGCCCATGACCTCCACAACCGAGCAGCGCTCGTGCGACTGCATGGTATCACGCAGCTTGTCGATGCATTCGATGGCGGTATTTGCTGCGGTGTCAAAGCCGATGCAGTAATGGGTACAGGCAATATCGTTGTCAATGGTGCCGGGGATGCCGACAACGGGGACACCCAGCTTTGACAGGGCCAGCGCGCCGCGGAAGGTCCCGTCGCCGCCGATGGCGACGATACCGTCCAGCCCGAGCAGCTTGCAGGTGTTGACCGCTTTGATTTGACCCGCAACATCCATAAACTCCTCACTGCGTGCGGTATAGAGCATGGTGCCGCCGCGATTGATGATGTGTGCGACGCTCTTTTCGTCCAGACGAACAATGTCGCCGTTGATCAGGCCGTTCCATCCGCGCCGGATGCCAACCACTTCAATGCCGCGGAAAATCGCCGAACGGACAACCGAACGCACGGCCGCGTTCATGCCGGGTGCGTCTCCGCCGCTGGTCAAAACGCCGATCCGGCGCACGGTTTGTTTGTTTTCTTCCATATCGATCACCCTTTTGCCGCCATAGGCGGAGTTTTTTCTCTATTCTATCGCCTGCCGGGGAAGTTGTAAATAGCCAAAATGCGAAAAGTGTGCTGCCGCGCGGAAAAAAGAATTGTGCAGGCTGCGTTTTCCAAAGAGTCAATTGACAATTCGGAAAACATACGGAATTGCGCAGGAGTGTATGCTATAATGACTGCGTGTAACACATGAACGGGCAGTCTCCTGCCGCGACGGGGGACAACGTTTGGCCTGAAAAACAGGCTTTCATTTTCATGTGCAGCGAAGACTGCGGAAAGGGGCAACCATGAAAACACGATTCTTTTCCACAAAGCTGCTGACGGCTCTGACGATACCGTGTCTGGTGCTGCTGCTTGCACTGGTCTCGGTATTCGCAGCGGAGCCGGCGGCGGCAACGGCGGACTTTACCGCTGCCGACAACGGCGCGGCGGCGCTTGCCCTGCTCAATGCGGCAAAAACGGGAACGCAGGAATCCGCCTGGGACCCGTCCTCCAAAACACTGGTGCTGCGGGGCGTGGACTTTACGACTACGGCGACGACTGCCGTGAAGCTGCCTGCCGGGGCGACGATCGTCCTTGCAGACGGAACAAAAAATATGCTCACCGGCGGCGATTCAACGGAAACGGCCTCCGGGAAACATAAGAATTACGTTTTTGTTTACGGTATTTATGCCGTAGGCGAGTTGACGATCCGGGGAGAAAGCAACGGCACGGGCACGCTTTGCGTGACGTCGGGAGCTTACGTAAACAGCGGTGATGCATGGACGCACTCCGTAGCGATCTATGCAAACGGTTCGATCCATATCCGCGGCGGCTCCGTCACTGCGGCCGGAGGAAAAGCTTCGTCCGCCGATTGTTCATTTTCCTACGGTGTTCAAACGACAAAGGGAAACAGCTTATCCGTTTCGGGAGGCGATTTGACCGCCATCGGCGGGGAAACCCTTGACACGGGCGACGAGGAGGTACGGAAGTCCTTCTCCAGAGGCATTGATGTTTACAAAGGGAATGTTACGGTTTCCGGCGCCGGAAAGCTGACGGGAAAATGCGTTTCGTCTATGGACGGCGAGGGACTTGCTTACGGCGTCTATATCTCCGTGGGCGACCTGAGTGTTTCGGACAACGCGGAGGTCTCGGGCGTTGCGACGAATGCCATTGTGATCTTCGGCGGTAATCTGAGGCAGACCGGCGGCAAAATCACCGGCGCGACCACGGGGACATGGGAGCACGGCCTTTCCATAGAAAGGACCGATGATTCCGGAGGCAGCGTTGAGATCAGCGGCGGTACGCTCGATATAACGCGTGGCGGCCTCTATATGTATAATTACAAGCCGACTGCGGCGCAGGGCGTTCTTTCCGTGGCCGGCGGTACGATCAAAACATCCTCAATCTATGGTGTGAATGTATTCAAAGTGACCGGCGGGGCGGTCGAAAGCGGCAGTATCTCGACCAAATCGATGACTCTGACCGGCGGTACCGTTGTCATACGCGAGAAGGTACAGAAAAGCGATTATGACGGCAGGATGTATACCGATCCCGTCCTCCGGTGCGATACGCTTACCGTTTCCGGCGGCGTGTTGGATGCGGCATGGGATTGGGGCGAATATACGCCCGTCGTGTTCCCTGCGGATGATTACTACGACGGCGATCCTACACCGCTGGTCTCTGCGCGCGTAGAGGCCTCGTTCAGCGGCGGAACGACGCTTCTTGATACCGGCTGTTCCGGCAATGCCGCGCTGATCGCGGGCAACGTTATCGTCGGCAGCGGCGTGACGGAGACGGGCGCAGACGGCCGGCTCCAGAAATACGGCGATACGCCGGTTGTATTCAGTAATGTTGTCCGTACGAACGCTAGCGCTTCGGGCATTGCGATAAAGACCAGAGCCTATGACACTACGACGGCTGCGCAGCTTGACCTGTCGGGCGTCGTGCTTTCCGGCGCATCTGCCTCTGAGGTGGTGGAAACAGCAGATGGAACGGTAGTCTACACCGTCAATGCGGCTTCTCTTGTAAACGTGAGCTATGATGTGGTGGCTGCCTATCTGAAAACGATGCGGGCGGGCGACAGTGTGGAGCTGAGCTATACGTTTACGGGCAGCGGAAACTATGCCGGCGCGAAGTTTGATGACGGAAACGGCGGTAGAACGGATACGGGAAGGATCTCTCTTCAGACCGTTTCCGGCGGGTTTACCGGGTATGTGGTCTCCTTTGATCTCTGCGGAGAGCTACACCGCTGCTGCCGGATCGACGGTCATCACATTGAAGACGGAGTATCTGACTACGCTTTCCGTCGGCAGGCATACGCTGACGGTCGTTTATTCCGACGGCGAGTGCAGCGCGGACTTCGAGATCAGAGCGGCACAGAGCGGCGGAGCAACGCCCGACCCGGACGAAAAACCGGATCCAGATGACGGACCGCAGACAGGAAATGGCAGCTTGGTGTGGCTTTGGATTGTTCTGCTGCTCATAAGCGGCGGCGTACTGGCGGGAGGCGCATATATCATGATCGCCCGAAAGAAAAAATACGGAAGGTAATTCAACGACCGACACGAGGCGGCTATCGAAAACGGTAGCCGCCTTCCTCAATCGGACAGAACGGCATGTGCGAAGAATATCGTCAGAACGGGGCTTGACCGGCAAACAGGAACGATGCTATAATATGGACGGATAGGAGACTCAAAAGTCTGTAAGGAGTTGTTATACGATTGATGCACTTTGAAGCGGAAAAAGTAAAAAATGAAATCGTCGCGTGGATTCGCGACTGGTTTGCGCAGAACGGCAGAGACTGCAATGCCATTGTCGGCATCTCCGGAGGAAAGGACAGCTCGGTGGTTGCCGCACTGTGTGTCGAGGCACTCGGCAGGGAGCGTGTCATCGGCGTTCTGATGCCCAACGGTGAGCAGAGCGACATTGATATGTCGAGACTGCTGGTCGATCATCTCGGCATTGAGTCCTATACGATCAATATCCGAGCCGGTTACGAAGGCCTGCTTTCCGAGGTCGCCGGGAAGCTCGGCGGCGTCAGTGAGGATACCAGAATCAATCTGGCGCCCCGTCTGCGTATGGCGGCGCTCTATGCCGTCGGTCAAAGCAGAAACGGCCGGGTTGCCAATACCTGCAATCTTTCCGAGGATTGGGTCGGTTATTCCACGCGCTACGGCGACAGTGCGGGAGATTTCAGCCCGCTTTCCATGCTCTGCGTGCGTGAGGTGAAGGCCGTCGGGCGTGTGCTCGGACTCCCGGAGGCCCTGATCGAAAAGACACCTATCGACGGGCTATGCGGCAGGACGGACGAAGAGAAGCTCGGCTTTACCTACGCCGTATTGGACCGCTATATCCGCGAAGGGGAGATTGACGACCCCGGGACGAAAGCCAGGATCGACCGTCTGTATGCGCTGAACCGTTTCAAGGTCCGCTTTATGGACGTATTCCCATACCGGCCGTGAAGCGCGCGATCCGCATTGCCCTGATCTGTGTGTTCGCGGGCGTGTTTCTGTTCAGCGGCTACCGCGTGGGGAGCATCCTTCTGGAGGACAACCGCGCGAAAAACGCTTATGTCGAGCTTTTGGAGCGTTTCAGGCCGACGGGGCAGGCGCCTTCGCCGGAACCGTCCCTGCCGGAGCCGTCCGGTGGGACAGACGATCCGCATCGACCGACGCAGCGGCCGGAACCGATCGCGCCGAACGGGCAGACGATCGAATCGCGTGTCGACGCGGCTGCGCTGGCGGCGGAATACCCGGCTTTTGCCGGTTGGCTCTACTGCCCGGGTACGGCGATTGATTATCCCGTCGCACAGAGCCGGGATCATTTCTATTATCTGAATCATCTGCTTGACGGCACCTATAACCGGCACGGCTGTCTGTTTATTGACTTCAATAATTCAAACGAGTTTACAAACCGCAATACGATTCTCTACGGACATAAGACGAGCGTCGGGTTGATGTTCGGAACGCTTCTGTATTACAAGGATCCCGCCTACTACGCGGAGCACCCGACGTTTTATTTTCAGACCGAACGCGGGACGACCGTCCTTGAGATCGTGGCGGCCTATTCTACCGATGCCTATTCCGAGGCTTATACCTATGATTTTGCTTCCGACGAAGCGTTTTTGCGCTATATCGAGGAGGCGGTGCGGTGCTCGGCATTCCGGAGCGGCGTAAACGTGGATGCGGACGACCGTATCGTGACCCTCTCCACCTGTGAGGATGTATCCGGTGACGCTCGATTTGTCGTGATCTGCCGCGTCGGGGAGACAAAATAGGTGCGGGTATGCCGGATATATTTGTGTAAAACGTGCCGTTGACAAGCGGAGAGGGAATTGCTATAGTATGAAAAATCGATCCAACCGGAGGGGGACCTTTGAATGCTGAAAACCGAAAGAAAAGTCATAGCGGGCGTGCGCGATTATATTATTGTGATTCTCTGTGCCGCACTGATGGCTACGAGCTATTACATTTTGATTTCGCCCAACGCATTTGCGCCGGCGGGTGTTCCCGGTATCGCAACGCTGCTGCATAAGATCTTTGGCTTTCAGGTCAGTATGGTCACGCTGATTGCAAACGTTCCGCTGATGATTGCCGCCTTTTTCCTGGTCAACCGTCAGTTTACGATTCGTTCACTGGTAGCTACCATTGTGTACATCGGTACGCTTGCGCTGTGTGAACGTCTGCCGCTGGGGGATTTTGTTTATTATACCGAAAACGGTACCAGCAAGATTCTGGCGCCTCTGGCGGGCGGTGTGATTTCCGGTTTCTGCTACGGTATGGTGCTGCGCTGCAACGCTTCTACCGGCGGTACTGACCTGATTGGTGCAATCGTCCATCGTTTCCGGCCGGAGTATAACATGCTGTGGATTATTTTTTCCTTCAATGCGGTCGTGGCGGCCGTGTCCTTCTTTGTTTACGACTATCAGATCGAGCCGGTCATTTTGTGCCTGATGTACTGCTTTATCACAAGTAAGGTCGGGGACAGCATCATCCGCGGCTTCAATGAGGCGGTCAAGTATGAGATCGTGACCGACCAGCCCGAGGAGCTTTCGGCGGTGCTGATGCAGGAGCTCAATCACGGCGTGACACAGCTTTCCGCGGTTGGCAGCTTTACCCGCAACAATAAGGCTCTGCTGATCTGTGTGATCGGGAAGCATCAGGTTGTTAAGCTGCAGCGTATTTTACTGCGTTTCCCCGGAACCTTCGCGTACTTGACGAGTGTCCGGGAGACGGTAGGGAATTTTCACCATTAAGTTTTTGGGCGGCGCAGGAGAATACTGCGCCGCCCAAAAACTTTTTTGCCGAAAAAGGCCGAATCTTTCGGATAGGGGATTGACAATCCGTAATTCTGTGTTATACTTTTGCTTGATCTCAATTGGGACAGTGTTCCGAAGCAGGATTGAACGACCGCCGATGCGCCGCATCGGCTGAGGCCATACGGACAGCCGGGTCGAATGCCGAAGATCGCCCGCTGCGGCGATTGGCAACTTCTGTTGCCTTATTGGTTGAGTTAAAAGCTCAGTTTTATAAGTTGGTTCCTTTATAACCGAAAGTGCCCCGCGGCATGAACTTGTGAAATGATCAATAAGAGTAGTAAAAGTAATCTTTGCTATATAGACTCTGATCTAATTGTGATTCGATGTTGACCCATATTGTCCCCCCCCTACGCGTGGGGAGCTTCGGCGAGCCGGCAGGGGAGCGCCGTATCGGCGCGGCTATGTGCCGCTCGGTGGGTTTCTTCGACATGATTCTACAAGCGGTATGGCTGCAAAAGCGGCGTACCGCTTTTTGCGTTCCGGGACGGCCCCGCAGCGAATACAGACAGAGGAGAAAGCGCATGAAAAAGATCATTGAACTGAAAAACATCTCCAAGGCATTTGACGGAGAAACGGTGCTCGACGGCATCAGTCTGGACATTTATGACAACGAATTTATTACACTCCTCGGTCCTTCCGGCTGCGGCAAAACGACGACGCTTCGCATCATCGGCGGCTTTACCACGCCGGACGAGGGCGACCTGATCTTCATGGGCGAACGGATCAACGATGTGCCGCCGCACAAACGCCATGTGAACACCGTGTTTCAGAAGTATGCGCTGTTTCCGCATTTAAACGTTTTTGAGAACGTTGCTTTCCCGCTGCGTGAGCGTAAGTTGCCAAAGAAAGAAATCAAGGAGAAGGTCGACCGGATGCTCTCCATGGTTATGCTTTCCGGTTTTGCCGATCGCAGAGTGACAAGTCTTTCCGGCGGTCAGCAGCAGCGAGTTGCCATTGCCCGCGCGCTGGTCAATGAACCGAAGGTTCTGCTGCTCGACGAGCCGCTTGGCGCGCTCGATCTTAAGCTGCGTAAGGATATGCAGCAGGAGCTGAAGAAGATTCAGAAGAATACCGGTATCACCTTCGTGTTCGTTACCCACGACCAGGAGGAGGCGCTGAGCATGTCCGATACCATCGTGGTGATGAGCGAAGGCAAGATTCAGCAGATCGGCACGCCCAGCGATGTCTATAACGAACCGATCAATGCCTTTGTTGCGGATTTTATCGGCGAAAGCAACATTGTTGACGGCGTGATGCTGGAGGATTTCCGTGTTTCCTTCGGCGGACATATTTTTGAGTGTCTGGATAAGGGCTTTGCAAAGATGGAGCCTGTGGATGTTGTAATCCGTCCGGAGGACGTGGACATTGTTGCACCGGACAAAGGGATGCTGTGCGGTACCGTGACCTCCGTAACCTTCATGGGTGTCCATAACGAAGCCATTGTGGATATCGACGGCTTCAAATGGATGATTCAGACGACGGATCCTGTGCATGAAAACACCTATATCGGCATAACGCTGGAACCGGATGCCATCCATATCATGAAGAAGTCTGAGTATTCCGGCCGCTTTGGCGACTATTCTTCCTTCTCCAACGAGTTGGATGAGCTTTCCAATCCGGGAGGTGACGACGAGGGATGAAACAGACAAAAAAAAGCCTCGGCGTGTATCGTTCCGCTCTGGCGCCGTATTCCGTCTGGTCACTTCTGTTTGTGGTTGTTCCTTTGATTTTTGTTGCCTACTACGCATTTACGGATAATAGCTTCAGCTTCACCCTGGACAATATCACCCGCTTTTTTACGGCGACGAGCAATCTGGTACAGGACGACGGCACAACAAAAGAGGTCCGAACCTACCTCCTGATTTTCCTGCGCTCGTTGAAGCTGGCTGTGATTTCCACTGCCATCTGTCTGCTGCTGGGGTATCCCGTTGCATATATCATGTCGCGTGCAAAGGAACGCACGCAGAAGACCATGATGACGCTCATCATGATTCCTATGTGGATGAATTTCCTGATCCGTACCTACGCGTGGATGACCATTTTGCAGGACACCGGCATTATTAACTCTCTGCTTGCAAAGATCGGCCTTTCGCCTGTGCATATTATCGGAACGGAGAGCGCCGTTATTATCGGCATGGTCTACGATTATTTCCCTTATATGATCCTGCCGATCTATTCCATCCTTGCGAAGATGGACGGAAAGCTCCTGGAAGCCGCACGCGACCTTGGATGCAACAGTGCGTCGGTGCTTCGGCGCGTCGTGTTTCCGTTGAGTCTTCCCGGCGTAATCTCCGGTATCACAATGGTGCTGATCCCCTCCATTAGTACCTTCTACATCTCTCAAAAGCTTGGCAGCGGAAAGTTTTTCCTTATCGGCGATGCCATTGAGGGACAATATGCCGCCAACAATCTGCACTTTGCCGCAGCCATTGCGTTTATTCTCATGATCATTCTGCTGGTCAGTATGGCCATCATGAAGTATTTCACCACGAAGAATGTTTACGGAGGGGACGCTTGATGAAAATGAAGCTCTCGTCGAAGATTTATTGCGGCATCATTTTTGTGTTCCTGTTTGCTCCGATCGTTGTGCTCCTGGTATTCTCGTTCAATGAGAGCAAAAGCCTGTCGGTCTTCTCCGGCTTTTCCCTGAAGTGGTATCGCGAGCTTTTGAACGACAGAAATACGTTGGAGTCCGTAAAAAACACGTTGATCCTGGCTGCTGCGGCGACCGCCCTTTCCACCGTGATCGGGACACTTGCCGCCGTCGGGATCAACAAGCTGCGTTCGCGCTGGTATCGCGCGGCGATGAACACCGTCACCTATATTCCCATGACGAACCCGGACATCATCACCGGTATCTCGCTGATGCTGATGTTTGTATTTGTCGGCCGTCTGTTCGGCGCTGGTACGAGTCTCAATTTCTTTACCATGCTGATCGCGCACATTACCTTCTGCACGCCCTATGTGATCCTTCAGGTGCTTCCCAAGCTTCAGCAGATGGATAAGGCCCTGCCGGAGGCGGCGATGGATCTGGGGTGCACACCGATGCGCGCTTTCCTGAAGGTGGAGCTGCCGGAAATTCTGCCCGGCATTGTAACGGGTGCGATTATGGCATTCACACTTTCGCTGGATGATTTTGTTATCAGCTATTTCACGGCGGGAAACGGCTTTGAGACGCTGCCTATCCGTATTTACGGCATGACCAAAAAGACCGTTACACCGAAAATGTATGCTCTGGCCACCATCATCTTCTTTGTTACTATGGCGCTGCTGCTGATCAACAATGTCGTGGATAACGACGATCGGCGCAAGCTTCGTGAGCTTCGCCGCCAGAAAAAAGCGCGGCAGATGCAGTAATACTGACCTTATCCCAAAGGAGGATCCACCATGAAGAAAATTGTACTTTTTTTGGCAGCCGCACTGCTGCTCCTTCCGCTCCTTTCCGGCTGCGGCGGAGAGAAAGCCCTGACGTTGAATGTCTACAACTGGGGCGAGTATATCTCCGACGGCAGCGAGGGGAGCTTTGATACCGTCCACGAGTTTGAAAAGTGGTATGAGGCGACATACGGCCGAAAGGTTACGGTTAACTACACCACTTTTTCCAGCAACGAGGATATGTACAACAAGATATCCAGCGGCGCAGTGAGCTACGACGTCGTCATTCCTTCGGATTATATGATCGCCAGAATGGCTGCCGAGGGACTGCTCGAGGAGCTGGATTTCGACAATATTCCGAATTATCAATACATTGACGACAGCTTCAAAGGGCTGTATTACGATGCGGAGAATCGGTATACCGTGCCCTACACCTACGGGATTGTCGGTGTGATCTATAATGCCAATGTCGTTGATGAAGCCGATGCCGGGGGCTGGGATTTGCTGTGGAACGAGAAGTACAAAAACAACATCCTCCAGTTCAATAATTCCCGCGATGCTTTTGGCACTGCGATGTATAAGCTCGGCCTGGATGTCAATTCCACGGATAAGGCCGACTGGGATCTGGCGCGTGATGAGCTGCTGGCGCAGCGTAAGATCGGCGTGGATTATGTGATGGATGAGATTTATAATACACTGGAATCCGGAGAAGCTGCCGTCGGCGCATATTACGCCGGAGATTACTTCACCATGCGCGATGCACAGGCTGAAAATGTCGATTTGAAGTTCTACTATCCGGAGCGGACAAATTATTATGTCGATGCGATGTGCATCCCTACCTGCGCGCAGAACAAGGAGCTTGCGGAGATCTTTATTAACTATATGCTCTCCGAGGAGCCTGCCGTCGCCAATGCAGAGACGACCTACTATGCCTCTCCCAACCGTTTGGTCTACAACAGTAAGGACTATATTGAGTACATGGGTCAGGAGACCATGGATATTCTCTACCCGGAGCTGGGCAGTTTTGCAGAGCAATATAACAAGTATGCTTACCGCAACCTTGATCGTGAAATGCTCGACTATCTGAACACTCTTTGGGAAAGCGTCAAGATTAACTGAGCCGGCCGGAAATTGTCCGGTGTGCCGAAAAACCACCTCTCGCGTGTCATTCCGACTGAAACACCCTCCGACCGGTTTTTCCGGTCGGAGGGTGTTTCATATATCGGGTTTTACTCAGTCTGGAAAACGGAAAAAGAGAGAGTGTCCTTATCGACCCGGTAGATCGCGTCGGTTTCATGGTCGGAAAACAGCAGGACAGAACCCTGTGTCAGGCATGTGACAAATCCGGGGACATCCACAAATGTGACTTCGCTTCCGTCGTGTCCCATGCGGTACAGTCCATCCGAGGCGGAGAGCCAGCAGTAACGCGAATCCCAATAGATGGTGTATGCGGGAAGATCGCCGCGCTTTTCAATCTGACCGGTTGCTTCGTTCCAATAATAGAGCGTTTTTCCGTCACGGATGTTCAGAAAGTATACGCCCTCCGGTGTCAGCAGGAATTGTGAGGCGACTACGTCGTCAAACGTGCGCTCCTGTCCGGAGTCGAGGTTGCGCAGCGTCATACGGTTGTATTTATCCAGATAATAGAGATTTGTTCCGTCATACGCGACATTGGCTGCGTTTTTCTGATTCAAAAGGTGTGTTACTTCACCGGAGATCAGGCTCATGGAATAAATATCGGAATTGATCTGGTAAATAAAATTGCTGCCGTGCAGGAAGAAGGGGGAGGAGCTGGAAAGCTGATTTTCCGTATATCCGTGCGGGAAGAGCCCGAAAAACCAGTCTGCGTTGAGGGGCCACTGGTAAACCGGCGTCTCCTCCATCGTGTCCAGATCCACAGCCATCACAGCCGTGCGGGAGTGATTCCGCTCCATGCCGAAGCGGCTGTACCAGAGGTCGGTGCGCATATAGTACAGCTTATTGTCTCTGCTGAAGAGGCTTGTGTTCCATTGGCGCATATTCTGCACAAATGCGTCGAGCGGAAATGGGGATACGCGGTCGGTCTGTTTGTCCAGCAGATACAGCTTGTCAAAGTCTAACGTGAAAACGGCAAAGCGGTCGTTTTCAAAGTGATTCGATGAGGACATATTGAAGCAAACAGGCGCCGCTGGCTCTTTTGAACAGCCGCTCATCAACAGAAGCGGAAGCAACAGAAGTGCAGCCACGGCTTTGATGCGCCGATGTCTTACCAGATAATTGCGGTTTTTCAGACGGACCAGCAGGATCATCAGCGCCATCAGTGCGAGGCCAATACTCACGAGAAGGACAAGCTCATTCCACGAGACCTCCTCCACGGCGTAGACGCGGGAGCTGAAGGCCTCTGCGGAGTCGCCGCGCAGATAGCAGCTTCCGATGGTCAATGCCCAAGGCCCGGGAAGCCGTACGAAAAGCCCCGGACGAAGTGCGAGGACAGGAAGGGGGAGCAGGACAAGTCCGCTCATCAGCGTTATGGCGTATTTTCTCGTCAGGACGCTGAGCGTCAGGATGATGAGCGCGCAGTAGCCATAGCCGAGAAGCTGAAGGAGGGATTGCAGTCCGAAGGCCTGACCGAGCGTAAGCTGCTTTGTAATATTGCCAAAAGAAATCAGCGAACAGAGGTTATAGTCCCAGTGCGGCAGGCCGAAGCGCAATGCGAGGTAGGCGAGACGGAAGAGCTGAACGAACACGGTCAGAAACGCCGTGAGGCTCAAGGCGACGATGAGCTTGGTGCTCCACTGCTGCAGCACGCTTTTTTTCTGTGTCAAAAGGATCTGATCCATCTGCGAGCTGTATTCCTGACAGAAAACCGGCGCCAGCAAAAAGACGAGCAGGGTCAGGAAGACATAGTCGGGCGACTTGATACCGAGTAGAAGCTCCCAGCCTCCGGTATAGAGAAACTGCCGCTGCTCGGATTCCCGGACGAAGATATACTGCGTGTAGAGCTTGGAAAAGCCGGAATAGCGTTCGTCCTCCGCCAACAGAAGATCATATTGCTCGCGAAACTCGCTCTCGGAAACCGTTCCGTTATAATAGCCCGATTTCAGACGTTCCAGGGCGGTGTGATTCTTGCTCAGACGGAGCATTTCATCTTCAATGGCGCTGCGCTTTTCCTCCGTCAGCGGACCTTCGGCGGGGGAAAGGTATTCATCATAGACGGCGCGGTTTGCTTCAAGTTCCTTATCATAGGGCTCGGTCGTCAGAAAAATACCGGCAATCTCTACCACAAGCAATACCAGTACCAGCCAGAGCCCATGCCGGTAGTGGAGCAGCTTTTGAAATTCGTATTTCAGCATGACTTTCTCCTCCGATTCAGGCGGTTGTGGTAACTCCGGTTGCACAGAAGAATTCCGAACAGCAGCAGGAGCACGACCAGACCGAGTCCGGCAAATACAAAGAGATACAGTCGAACGGGGTAACCGAAAAGGTTGACAAAGCGGTCATCGTACATCAGATCGCGCGAAATGACAAGCTCAAGCGGGTTGAACCAGCGAAGCAGGGCGAGGACTCCGGCACGATCCTGAAGCACCGAGCAGCCCAGCAGCAGCGCCAGACCGGAGAGCATCGTACCGAGGTACTGACGAATCAGACACGACAGGAGCAG
Source organism: uncultured Oscillospiraceae bacterium (assembly GCA_934654755.1). GTDB lineage: Bacteria > Bacillota > Clostridia > Oscillospirales > Oscillospiraceae > JAZOXB01. Next base: position 59,134 of record CAKUGQ010000008.1, read on the forward strand.
GAGCATCCCGCAGAAAACGAGTACACCAAGCGTCCGGATTCCGGCGGAGCAGAGAATGTACATCCCAATGCTCATACGCAGCGGCGTGCGTTCCATGGTCGGAAGCGCGTAGATCGGACTGGAGAGCGCCGTATTGCGGTCGCTGACGAGATAGATTGACAGAAAATCCTCCGCGTAAAAAGCTGCACAGACGAGCACGGCGAACAGGAAGGCGGTTGCGAGCTTTGCCGCAACGGTCATGCCCGAACCGTTTTTTGCTGTGCGCAGCAGCATATACATTTCGGTGTCCTGCTCTCGTACAAAGATCGAGGTCATGGCAAATATGCACAGCAGCAGGATAAGCATGGAGGAAAAGTCGTAGTCCAGCAGGACCGCATAACCGCGCGTGTCTGCAAAGTCCGGGATCATTCGGCCTGCAAAATCCGCCGCAATTCGGACGTTTTTCTGCGCCTCGTAATTGTTCCCGAGCTGCGAGTATGTCCACGCCAGCCTTGCTGCGCGATTGGAAATATCCTGAGAAACGTTCCTGTAGTAGTAATCGTAACGCATCTCCGCGACAAAAAGCGAACGGAAAAAGTCCTCGTCAATCGCTTCGCTGTATGTATAGGCATTCGGGTCGTACTCTCTGGAGAGCTCGTTGAGCTCAGATTTGATTTCCAGCGGTCTGTAGATTGTCATGAGCTTTCCGACCTTCTCGGCCGTGATCGGGCCGACATACTGCGCATATGATTCCTTATACTGCGGCCGGTAGTCGCTCCAACGGTAGACTGCTCCTTCGTATTCGTCATGCAGCTTCCAGCCGTTCAGAATAAGGAGCGCTGCGAGAAATATCCATAGCGCCGGACTTCGGTATGCCTTGCGGCATTCGTATCTCAGAAGACGGAAAAAGCATTTCATTGGGCTTCCTCCCCACAGTGGTAGAGAAAGACCTCCTCGAGATTTGCCGCCGCTTCGACTGCCGCGGGGTGCGGCTTCGTTTCGGACAGAATACGGAGCCGTATGCCGCTGCTTTCCCGGGCGAGGTTACTGATGGTGTGATGAACGAGCGAAGCGGGGACGTCACTCTCCTCCAAAGACAGCGCCCAGACCTTTCCGGCCAGCTCCTCGCACAGCGTTGCCGGGGTGTCAAACATGAGCAGCTTGCCTTCATGCAGGAGAATGATCCGGTTTGCAATAAACTCAATGTCCGAGACAATGTGTGTCGCAAGAATCACGATCCGGTTTTCGGAGAACTGCGAGATCAGATTCCGAAAGCGGATACGCTCTCGCGGGTCGAGGCCGGAGGTCGGCTCATCCAGAATCAGAATTCCCGGATCGGAGAGCATGGCCTGCGCAATTCCGAGGCGCTGCCGCATACCGCCGGAGAGCGCTCCGACCTTTTTTCTGCCTGCTTCGCTGAGGTTGACGATCTCCAGCAGCTCGGCGATTCGCTGTTCGCCCTGCTTTTTATCGATTCCCTTGAGAACGCACATATAGCGCAGAAAATCCGTGACGGAGAACTCGCGGTAGAAGCGCGGGTATTGCGGCAGGTAGCCGATATTTCCCAGGAAATCGCTGCCCATATTGCGAATGTTACGGCCGTTGATGAAAATATCTCCTTTGGCGGGAATGATTCCCATAAAGGAATTGATCAATGTGGTCTTGCCGGCGCCGTTGGTGCCGAGCAGGCCGTAGACGCCGTTTTCCAGTGTGGCGGAGAAGTCGCGCAGCGCATATTTTGCGCCGTATTTTTTGGAAAGGTGTTCAAAGCGTACTTCCATATTTCCTCCCTTTGCGGTTGCGGCCCTGAGGCGCGTTTTTTCATGTTTCTGCGGGCGGAGCATCCTCCGGAACGTCTCTGCTTTATTTTTTCTTAAGCTCGCGTTCCAGAAGGAACATTGACAACGTGGCGTGGATCGCCTGCTGAATCTTTACGCCGCAGGAAAAGCGGTTTCTCGGAACAAGTACGGCAAAGACGACACGCTCTGTACTGAAGTCGCTCATATCCATCATGGCGTGCACGGTGGTTTTCATACCGGGATTGACGGTGAAGAAAATCGGTTTTCCTTCGGCGTCGGTCACGGGCATATAATCGACAAAGAATACGACGGAGTGGTCTATATAGGGGGTTCCCCAGACGGAAAGGTCAAGGGCAAGCGGCCGTTCGTTCGAGACACCGAACATCTCCACCCCCTTTCCTCCGTCAACCGTGAAAGAGTAGCCGATTCTGGTGATCAGGTCCTCGTTGCTCCATCCGATGATGTCGATGGAAGGGCATTCCTTCTCCGAAACGGAAAGCTCACTCAGCTTCACACAGGGGGAGGGATAGTTCATCTTCTGTGGTGTGGCCTCATAGTGAATTTCTAAGCTGCAGGCAGATGATCCGACATCGGTACCTGAGCCTCGTACACCCTCTGATCTTGCCAGATCGACTTCAAAAACCGGAATAATATAGCATTCCAGCTTATCCCCCTGTTGGCCGGTGACGGGGGTAAAAATAAAGTGGGCGTCTACCGACGAATTCCGGTGGTAAAACTTATGCAGAAAAGCATATTCGCCGTCGGGGTCGATTTTATAGGGCTGCGGGATACCGTCCAGAAAAATGATAAGGCCGTCGCCGTATTTCCCAGCCGCACTCTCGTGTCCCAGCGTGATTTTAATATCGATTTCCTCGCCGCCGTAAATGAGATACCGGACGTTGTTGCTGCCACGCGGGATGTCGCCATCCACATGGTAAGAATAGTAACCTGTTACATCTTCCGTCGTCGGCGGCACGGACTCCGGTTCCGAGCTCTCCGTAGGAGCCGTCGTTGGGCAAAAAATATCCTCCGCCGTTGTCTCCGTCGGCTGGTCACTCGGGATGACAATCGGCGTGCAGGAGCAGAGGAGGGAGAGGACTAAAAAAAGCGAGATCAGGCGTGTAATTGTTATGGTCGTACGCATACAATATGTCCCTCATGTAAATCGATAATTACGGAATACTCACTGTGGAAATAACATCGTATAATCCTTCGTAGGCATATTCTTCGGAATCCATTAAGAAATGATTCGTCTTTATTTTGGTTGGGTAAAGGTCAATAGTAAAATAGAGGGGAAACTTTAATTCATATCTTGATATGCCGCGATCACTCGTATGATAGCCTTCTTCAGAGAAGTCGGCGAGACGGTCATACTTTATGAATACTGATACCTGAAAGTATGCATTAGAATTGTTGTGAGTTACTGATGAGACAGTGAGTACAAGGTTGGGATTGGAAAGCATTTGATTGGATGTTGCACGAAATATACCAAATCCTAATACCTCTGTCGATTTGTCATTATCCGCCCGGGCGGACACACTTACGGCGAAGACGGAAACAAGAAGAAGGGCTGTCAGGCATACGAACAATTTTCTATGTTTCATGTTTACAAGTCCTTTCATTTAGTGTTTTCTCTTCGACGGTGGGTGGCTTTTACTTACGGCGGAGCAGACTCAGCAAATCATCGGATATCACCTCCGGACTCGCCTGCTTGAAAAACAGGACAAATTATTTATAGTATTTATAGTTTGAGTATACACTTACTTTCAATTCTTGTCAAGTGCTTTTTGCTTTATTCTTCAAATTGTTATATCGTATATTCGATAAAATATACAAAGAAACGCCGGGAAGAGAAACGGAGCGAACATCCCTGCCGATGCACGCTCCGCCGCCGATTGTGACTATCCCTTTTTTACTGCACAGGAACCCCTTCCGGGCAGCCTTTTTATTGAATATTGGAGGTCGGTGCCCGCATTGGTTACAGCCGTGACAGGACGACCACTCCGGAAACCGCCATATGCAGCTCCGACTCTCCGAATGTGGGAACCGCTCTCCGTCTCGAAGGCAATGAAGCCGACTTCCGTGTCTATTATCGCAGAAAACGCGAAGAAAGTCAATCGTTTTGCACTTTTGATTTTTCGGGACGGTGGCCCCCGGTGCGGTGCAGGCGGGAAACGGCGTTGTATTTTGGCAAAACTGCTTGCAATTTGATCGAGAATTTGATACAATCGGTACATCCATAAAAATCGGAGTGTGAGAAGAGCTTGTTACGAAAGGGAAGCATCGAAACGAAAAACCGCATTCTGTCTGTCTGCGTTCGCCTGTTTTTGGAGCAGGGGTATCACCAGACGCCGATCAGCCAGATCATCCGTGAGGCGCAGGTTTCCGCCAGCACCTTCCAGAATATTTTCCGCACCAAGGACGGGATTCTCGGTGAATTGGTCGAATTCATGTTTGGCGGTCAGTTCAACGTTGCGCGCAGCGTTACCCGCAGTGATCTTCCGGCGGTGTATGTATACGCTGCCGAAACGGCGATCCAGCTTGTACTGACCGAGCAGAACGAAAATCTTAGGGATATTTACCTTGAGGCGTACAACACGCCGCAGACGTCGGATTTTATTTATCAACATATGGCCCAGGAGCTTTTCCAGATCTTCGGTCCGTATCAGCCGATGGCCACGCAGAGCGATTTTTACGAGTTTGAGATCGGAACGGCCGGAATCATGCGCGGTTATATGGCCAAGCCATGCGATATTCATTTTCCGCTGGAAAAGAAGCTGGATCGTTTCCTGACGCTTTCCCTCCGTTCCTACCGCGTACCGGAGGAGGTGCAGAAACGCGTGCTGGCGTATATTCGCTCCATTGATATTCTCAAGCTCGCGGAAAACGTTGTACAGCAGCTCTTTGCCGCACTGGAAATGCGCTTCGATTTTTCTTTGAATCAACCGCCTAAGATGTAAAGGGAACCTTCAGAAAAAATGTCGGTACGACCGCAGATATACGGTCGTACCGACATTTTTCTAGTCGTTTTCGGATGCCTCCGCCTGTAACCGACAGCCCTCGTCCGGGCAGAGGTTGGTTGGCTGCCAAGCTCCTTTTTTGTACTCCTTCGGAAGGACGTGAAACTGCTCCTTGAAGGCAGCGGAGAATTTGCTCTGGCTGGTGTAGCCGACGCTTGCGGCAATCTCCGCGAGCGACAGGCGTGAGCTTTTCAGAAGCTGCGCCGCGTGGTTGAGCCGATGTTCGCGGACGTGCGCTGCAACGGAGTTGCCATAGACAGATTTGAAAATTTCCTTGAGCGTTGTCGGATTCATCAGAAACTCTCTGGACAATTCTTCGATGGTGATACGCTCTGCGAGGTTTTCTGTCAGACGTCTGTGGATGCGCCGCGCGATATCCACCTGCTCTGGTCGGAGCTGTGTCAGGTGTTCCTCCTGTGAGGGATCAACACAACTCAGATACAGCAATGTCTCCAGTGCACCAATGCGCCGGTAGGCCGGACGGAGGCTGTCCGGGCCGAGGTAGAAATGCTCAAAGACGGCATTGGATTGGGCACACGCCGCGATGGATGTCAGCCGCTTGTCCAGACAGTATTTCTGGTACAGAAATGTGCCGCCGATTCCGGTATCGGTTAAAAGCTCGGGCAGCTGCTGCGTCAGGATGTTGAGCCGAACCGACAATGACAGCCCCTCGCAGCTTCCGTTCGGGAGAAAAACGGTATTATCCGCGCAGGCTGCGGCGGTGAAGATCGAAAAATCACCCGCACCGAGGCAGACGCTGTGTCCGTTTGCGGCTACGCGGCCGATACGACCTTGCCTGCAATAGACGATGTGGAGCGTATTGTCCGACATTTCGTGCGGGATGTGCAAGCGCTCCCCAAAGAACGCAAAGTAAGACAGTTCAATGCCGGGAAACAGCGTAGCGGTTTCCGGGAGGAATGTGTGATGTTGCTGCATCGAATCGCCTCCCAATCAGGATTCCGGACAGGTGATGTCCATAATCCGTTCCAGCATATGGTGCAGCGTCACTGCCTGCAGGTTGTCCGTTGCGCGATAATAGACCTCCTTACCGTCCCGGCGGCCGGAGATCAGACCGGAACCACGCAACGCACGAAGGTGGTGCGATATTGCCGGAGCGGTCATATCCATGAGCGCTGCAATGTTTACAACGCACTGCTCACAGTGGCATAGCAGCCAGAAAATGCGGAGTCGTGTGGGGTCGCAGAGCTGCTTGAACAGCAAAGATACAGCCTGGAAATCCTCGATCTGCGAGAGTTTTTCCAGAATTTTGTCGGTGTTTCCTCCGTCGGAATGATGATGCGGAAGCTCGATCATAGATTTTCAGTCTCCTTTTGCCCCTTTTGGCAGGGCTTTTGCCCCAAACGGCAGACAAACACCCGTTGGGCTTGCTTTTTTCGGATGGGAAGATTATACTACGGGCGTAAGGATTAAACAAGTGCTTAAACGTTAAAATTTGAAAAGGAGTGTTTGAAAATGAAAAAAACATATAAAATCGAAGTTGACTGTGCCAACTGCGCGAACCTGATGGAGGAGGCAACCTGCAAGACCGAGGGCGTTGCCGCCGCTACCGTGAATTTCATGGCGCAGAAGATGATCGTTGAGTTTGCCGATGGCGCCGATGCCGCTGCCGTCATGAAAAACGTTCTGAAGGCCTGCAAGAAGGTTGAGCCCGACTGTGAGATCGAGCTGTGAGAACATAGTATAGGAGCGCCCTTCGCAGATGCGAGGGGCGCTCTTGCTTATGCAAAATAATTGACGGAAAGGACCACGGCGCCAAGGAGGACGAGGATGATTCCGGTAATGCGATTCAGTGTTTTCGGCTGCGCCCGGTTTGCGATCAGCGCCGCGATTTGGGCAAAGACCAGCGTGCTGACTACGCAGACAATAAGTGTGAGCCAATCGGGAACACCGCCGATTGCAAAGTGACTGACCGCCCCTGTAAGCGCCGTAGCGCTCATGATAAAAACGCTTGTGCCGACGGCGGTTTTCAGCTCGTAGCCCAGTACGGATGTCAGGACGAGGAGCATCATCATTCCTCCGCCCGCCCCGACAAAGCCGCAAACCAGACCGACCAGTGCGCCGCATACGGAGGAGCGAACGGCCTTTTGCTTTGCCGTGGCCTGGGTCAGCCGCCTTTTCGGGGCAACGACCGGCTTTACGATAAACTTGATGCCGAGTAAAAGCGTCATAAATACGGAAAAGCTGCCCATGGTCGTTTTCGGGACGATACTTGCCAGATAGCTTCCGACAGCCGTAAAGCAGAGAACGAACGCCATCATAACGAGGCCGTTCCGAATATCCAGATTCCTGTTTCGTCCGTAGGTAACGGCCGAAACGGCACTGGCCAGAACATCGCTTGCCAGCGCAACGCCGACGGCAAGGTACGGATCCATTTTCAGAAACGTAACAAGCATCGGACTGATCACGGCGGCCGCACTCATACCGGCAAAGCCGGTTCCAAGACCCGCTCCTAACCCGGCGAGAATACAAATCAGAATTTGATACATGGTTATCCTCCTCAAAAACGATGACTCAGGTTTTCCTCAAGCTTGCAGATCACCTTTAAAAATATTGCGGATTCCTCTGCAGAAATTCCTTTGCGGAGCGACTGCGTAAAGCCGGCCTGCATCGCTCGCCCGGCCGCGATGATCGGGGCAGCCTTTTCCGTAGGAATTAAACGCTTCTTTCTACGATCTTCCGTATCTACACAGCGGCTGAGCAATCCCTCCTGAATCAGACTTTCTACTCCGACCGAGGCGATCCCGCTGCGCAGACCGCGTAGTTCGCAAAGATCCCTTGCAGTGTTATGCTCCGGATTGTTTGCACAGAAGAGCAGGATGTCGAAGCAGGTGGAATTGATGCCGTATTGTCTGCAAATCGGCAGACATAGAGACCGGTAATGATTCGACAGTTTCTTCCCGAGAGAAACGAGCTCGAGTGCGGTCATGGAAATGCCTCCGTTCATTTGATCTAAAAATAGAATTTTCAATATTATATAAATCAGCGACGGGAATGTCAAGCCCTTTTACGGAGCATAACCCGGCTTTCGTCTGCATAGCCTGTCTTGCATGGAATGTTCAGGGGGGATTGGATGACGCAGGGGATGCTTGAAAGAATTGGCTCGGCCGTGTGGGGCTGGCCTATGATGATTCTGCTTGTCGGAGTGGGGGTGCTGTTCACCGTCCGTCTTCGCGGTTTGCAATTTCGGCGGCTCGGGCAGGCACTCCGCCTGATCTTCCGTCGGGCGGAAGGGGAATGCTCATCTTACAGTGCGCTGTGTACTGCGCTTGCCGCAACTATCGGGACAGGAAATATTGTCGGTGTTGCGACGGCAATGGCGGCAGGCGGCCCCGGGGCGCTGTTTTGGATGGTGTTGACGGCGCTTTTTGGAATGGCTACGCAATATGTTGAGGGATTCCTTGCAGTGAAATACCGCCGCAAAACGCCGGGCGGTTTGTTCGGCGGCCCGTTCTGCTATATTGAACAGGGACTCGGAAAGCGGTTTCGTCCGCTGGCCGTCGGCTTTGCTGTGATCGGCTCGGCGGTCGGAATTCTGGGCGTGGGAACTGTAACGCAGGTCAATTCCATTACGTCGGCTGCAGAGCGGTTTTTCGGAAGCGACGGCCCGGCGATGGTGGTGTTTGGGAGAAGCTATTCATGGAGCGTCGTCCTGACGGGACTTGCGGTAACGATCCTGTCCGCACTCGTTTTGCTTGGCGGTGCCAAACGTGTGCGCTCTGCCTGCGAATTCATCGTGCCGTTTATGTCCGTTCTGTATATCACGGTTTGTCTTGCAATCCTGCTGAGGAACCTGCCGGAGATCCCGGCAGCGCTGCGGCTGATTGTAAAGAGCGCCTTTGCGCCGAGAGCGGCGCTGGGAGCGGCGGCGGGAATCGGTTTGCGGCAGGTGCTGCGCATGGGGATCGGACGCGGCGTGTTTACAAACGAAGCGGGACTCGGTACATCGCCAATCGCCGCGGCGACGGCAGGGACGGACCCCGTCGCGCAGGGGCTTGTGACGATGACCGGCACGTTTATCGATACCGTGGTGATCTGCTCCTTGACGGGGCTGACGCTTGTGGTAACAAACGCATGGAACAGCGGTCTTGATGGTGCGCAGATTGCCGATTACGCATGGCGCGCTGCGCTGCCGCTTCCGGAAAGCCTTTCGTCTTTTCTGATGTTTCTCTGCCTGGCTTTCTTTGCCTTCGCGACGATCATCGGCTGGAACTTTTACGGTGAGCGCTGCCTGATCTATCTGACCGGCGGGAAGGGTGTGCGGCTCTATCGTGCGGCATACCTGCTCTCGGTGGCGGTCGGGCCATTTTTTACCGTCAGTGCTGCATGGGAGCTGGCGGATATTCTGAACGCATTTCTTGCCGTACCTAATCTGACGGCGCTCCTGCTGCTGCAAAACGCTTGCGTGCGTGAGACACGCGACGGCTTGAAGGAGATATCCGGGAAGGCCATGAAAAAATAATCAAAGATTATGTAAATTGCTGTTGAAATCCGTCGACGCTTTTGTTATAGTTGTGTCAAACGGATCGGAGGCGAATTCAATGCAATTTACAAGTCTTTTCTTTCTCTTCCTGTTTTTGCCCTTGTGCCTGGCTGTTTACCTGCTGATTCCTTCGGTGAAAGCAAAAAACGCGGTGCTGCTCATTGCGAGCCTGCTTTTTTATGCGGCCGGTCAGCCGCAGTATCTTCCGCTGCTGCTGGTTTCCGCTTTCATCAATCAATATCTGGCATGCGGAATTGTCCCCGGACAAAAAAAGACGCTTTTTTTGCCGATACTGTTCAACCTGCTCGTCCTGATCTTCTTCAAATACACAAATTTCCTGCTCGGAATTTTCGGATGGACCGGAGCCGATGGGACGGGCGTGCTTAAGCTCGCACTGCCGCTCGGCATTTCTTATTATACGTTCCAGCTTCTTGCCTATCAGATCGATATTTACCGGAACAAAACGGCTCCTGCGTCGTCTTACTGGAGAGTACTGCTTCTGATCTCCATGTTCCCCAAGATCCCGATGGGACCGATCGTCCGTTATGCGGACATTGAAAGCCAGCTTGACAGTCGAAAAACCGGCCCGCAGGCAATTTTTCGGGGACTGGTGCGTTTTTGTGTCGGACTTGGAAAAAAGGTGCTGATTGCCGATTATGTTGCGCGGCTGATCAAAGCGCTTTCGCCGGCGAATACCGGCTTGGCGGCGTGGGCGGTCGCGATCCTGTTTGTATTTCAGCTCTACTATGATTTTTCCGGCTATGCGGATATGGCCATTGGGCTTGGGCGGGTATTCGGCTTCCGATATCCGGAGAATTTTGATCTGCCCTTTGCTTCCGCGTCCGTCAGCGAACTGTGGCGGCGCTGGCACATGAGCCTCGGCAGCTTTTTTAAGGACTATGTTTACATCCCGCTCGGTGGCAACCGCAAGGGGAGGGTACGGCAAATTCTGAATCTACTGGTGGTGTGGCTCCTGACCGGCCTATGGCACGGAGCAAGCTGGAACTTTGTGCTCTGGGGGTTGTTTTTCTTTGTGCTGCTTGCACTTGAGAAGCTTCTCTGGCCGGTGTTGGAAAAGCTGCCGTATTTTGTGCGCAATCTCCTGACTCTGATTGCGATTGTGATCGGTTGGGTGTTTCTTGCATACACCGATGCGGCGGGCGCCATGTCCGCACTTCGCGCAATGTTTGCGCCGGATGTGTTCTGGAGCGCCGCCGTATGGACAAAACTGCGCGGCGCCATCCCGCTGATTGTTCTGTGTATTCTCGGCTGTACGGTGCTGCCGCGCTGGATCGCAATGATCTGGAGCAGCCTTTTTGCCGAGCGGCAGCGTGGCCGTAGCCTCTCCGTTACGCCGAAGCGTGCGTTTTATGCGGTCAGTCTTATGATTTTCGCATTGGTGCTGCTGTATTTCTCTACGGTTTCCATTGTCGGCCTTGGGACAAGCAACTCCATCTATGCAAACTTCTGATTTTTTGTGGAGGTACGAATGAAACGACTGTATTCTGTTTTGTCGGCAGTTATGCTCTGCCTGATGCTTCTCGTTGGAGCCGTCGCTCTGTTCGACAAGGATCCGACGTACTCCGAAACGGAAAAACGGGAGCTGGCGGCTCGCCCGAGCTTTTCGCTGTCCGCCTTTTTTGACGGCAGCTTCAATACCGCTTTTTCCAAGTATTTTTCGGATACGTTTCCGCAGCGTGAAATGCTGCTGGCGGCCAACAAGTCTCTGAACGGCTTTTATTATTCTTCGTTGTTTACCAAGGATGGCGACGCTTCTCTGATTATCGACATGGGTGACCACGGCGCCAACGGCGGGGCATCATTGAATCCCTCGGATGCGATCGATCCGTCTGCCTCCTCCGAACCGAGTGAGCCGACGTCGGATGCTTCGGACGACCCTTTGAACCCGAGCGATCCGGAAGCACCGACGGAGCCGACCGATCCGACGAAACCCACCATCAACGACTCCGACACAAAGTATCCGCCGGAGGATGAAAAGGCACAGGATCTCGGTGCAGCGATCGTCGTCGGAAATCGGGCGATGGACGTTCCTTACATGAACAAGTCCGTGATTGATAAGTATGCCGAATCGGTCAACGCTATTGCCGCCGCTCTCGGCAGCAATGTCCGCACGTTCAATATTGCCGTTCCGAACGCTGCTGCCTTCTATGCACCCGAGGCATATCGGACAGGGAGCTGCTATCAGCCTGATATGATCGACTACTGCTACTCCAAGCTCGCAAGCAATGTGACTGCGGTCGATGCCTATTCTGCCATTGCGCCGCATACGGACGAGTATATCTACTTCAGAACGGACCATCACTGGACACAGCTCGGTTCCTATTACGCCTATACGGCCTTTTGCAAGGCGGCGGGTTTTGAGGCGAAGGACATCAGCCTTTTTGAAAAAGGGCAGTATGACAATTTCAAAGGCTCCATGTGCACTTTCCTTGCCAATTACCCGCAGGTTGAGGTCTTAAAAAACAACCCGGACACACTGTATTTCTACCGCCCGATCGTTGAGGCAAAGGCGCGTTATTACGAGGATGCGACACTCTCGCCGGAGTATGTTATCGGCGTTATCAGCTATATTTCCGACTCCGTCAGTAATAAGTATCTGACCTATGCCGGCGGAGATCATCCCATCGTTATTGTAAGGACCGATGTGGAGGGCCCTGTTTGTATGCTGATCAAGGAATCCTACGGAAATGCCTTCATGCCGTGGCTCACGAGCCATTACAGCAAGATCATTCTGGTCGATCCCCGCGAGTTTAACCGCAACGGTAAACCCGACCTTGATCTGGTTGCCTTTGCCAGGGAACAGGGCGTGAACGACTGCATCGTCTTGGATTACACCTTTATGCTCAATTCCGAAAACTACACCACATGGCTCAAACGTCTCGTCAATGCCGACTGAAGAAACGACCTGCGCCGCAGAAGCTCTGCGGCGCAGGTCGTTGTTATTCGGTTATTCCTTCCCAGAACAGCGCCTCAATCTGCTGTACATACGCTTCGTCAATATTATAAATATAACTGGAAAGTACATGCCAGGTTGGGATGATTCGGATTTCATCGCGTGAAAGCCGGGAGAGATAATAGGAAACAAGTGCCTGCATATCGGCCAACGGGATTGAAGGGATGTCTGCGGTCGTCAGCATACCGCTCGGCAGAGCCTTGTCTCCCTCAACAAGGATGCAGGAATACGCTCCCTGTGCCATTTCCCAGATATACACGATTAAACCGTGCTCCGTGTTCATCTCGAAGTACGCCGGACATTGATCTCTCAGTATGGCAAGCTCCGCGGAAAGCGGTTCGCTATTCTCGGTGGAGGGTGTTCCGGTGGAAGCCGACGTCGGAGTGTCGGCGGGGGAGCACCCGGCGGTGAATATGCAGAGGAGGATGGATGCGATCAGAAGCAGTGAAGCTGCGGTTGTTCTTCGGATTTTTGTTTGCACTGGAAATACACCGACCTTTCTATATACAGTATTAAAATGAAATATTATTCAGAGTATAGCATGGAAAATGCTGCCTGTCAAGGAAATATGCCCTATTTTCTAAAGAGCGCGGCCAGGTAAAACAACAGAAGCGCTGCAAAGATTGCCGCAAGCAGGACCGTCCGGTTGCTGCCCTCGTCCAGTCGATCGTTCAGTGCGCCGAGATAGGGGAGGATGAGACGTATGCAGCCGAGAATATTGTTTTTGTGGACAACGGCGGTACGGTTCTGCTCCATATGACATTTCACTATGAAATGCTCCGCATCCGGCGAAAAGGTTTGCTCGATCTGCCCGACGGATACGGTATTCGGAGCGGAAAGAAACACGATCCACTCACCGCGTTTCAGAGATTCGGCCGGCCTTGTCCATGCATAGACAAGTGAGCCCTTTGAAATCACGGGGGACATTGCATCGTCTTTGACCGAATAACCGGCACAGCCGACCAGACGGAGTAGGATCGGCAGGAGCGCCGCGAGGAAAACAACCGGGAGCAGGATGTGTCCGACGGTTCGTTTGATTCGTAACTTTGACATAATGGATACCCTCCCGGAGATAATGGTACCACCGCTCCGTGTGCGGAAGCGGCAGAAAACCGCCGGGCACCCCACATTTTTAAAAAGACTTGACGCGGCGCACCTCGTGCAGTATCATAAAGGAAAAAAACGGAAGGGACGATTCCTATGAAACGATCCGAGATCAATCGTGCACTGCGTGAAATGGAGCAGATGTGCAGGAAGGAGCATTGTTATCTGCCGCCATTCTGCAGTTTCACGCCGGAACAGTGGCGCGAGAAGGGACATGAGTATGACGAGGTCCGCGACTGTATGCTTGGTTGGGACATTACCGATTACGGCCTCGGTGATTTCGACAAGGTCGGCTTCTCGCTTATTACCATTCGCAACGGCAACCGTGCCATGCCGGACAAGTACCCAAAGGTCTATGCGGAAAAGCTGCTCTACCTGAGGGAAGGCCAGTATGCGCCGAATCACTTTCACTGGTATAAGACCGAGGACATTATCAACCGCGGCGGCGGCAACGTCCTCATTCGTGTCTATAACAGTCTGCCGGACGAAGCCATCGACCGCATTTCCGATGTGACCGTCCATTGCGACGGCCGCTGCGATACCGTTCCGGCCGGAACACAGATCCGCCTGAAACCCGGTGAGAGTATTCACATTCAGCAATTCCTTTATCACGATTTTTCCGTGGAGCCGGGCAGCGGCCCCGTGCTGCTCGGTGAGGTCAGCCAGTGCAATGACGACAATACGGATAACCGTTTTGAACCGCCGGTCGGCCGTTTCCCGAAAATCGAGGAGGATGAACCGCCGTACCGCCTGCTTTGCAACGAATATCCGGAGGCGGCAGACTGAGATGGCGGAGATTATTGCGATCGGTGAGCTTCTGGTTGATTTTTCACCCGTCGGCACGGATGCGGACGGCTATCCGACACTTGCCGCCAATCCCGGAGGGGCTCCGGCCAATTTTCTGGCGGCGGCGGCGAAAGCGGGTGGCCGCACGGCTCTTCTGGGTAAGGTCGGGGATGATGCATTCGGACGTCTCCTGCGTGATACGCTGGAGCGTGCAGGAATTGATACGCGCGGTCTGATTGTGGATCGGGAGACCTTTACCACACTTGCGTTCGTTACGCTTGACGCACAGGGAGATCGTGAATTCTCCTTTGCACGCAAGCCGGGAGCGGATACACAGCTGCGCTTTGATGAGCTTCGGCTTGATTTGATTGACGAGGCGCGGGTTTTCCATTTCGGCACGCTCTCTTTGACGAACGACCCGGCACGGGACGCGACCGTACGCGCCGTCGCTTACGCCCGTGAACGCGGAAAGCTCATCAGCTTTGACCCGAATCTGCGCCGCCCACTCTGGAAGGATTCGACGGAAGCAAAACACTGGATGCTATGGGGCCTTTCGCAGGCCGACGTCGTCAAGCTCAGCGACGAGGAGGCTGAATTTCTGTTTGCATTGCCCCCGGAAGCCGCCGCAGCACATGTTTTGCGGCAGTATCCCGTGCAGTTGGTCTACGTGACCTGTGGAGCGAGAGGTTGCTGCTTTGCCAATACACATTGTGCGGGCTTTGTTGCTGCGCCGAAGGGGCTTCCGATCATTGATACAACCGGTGCGGGCGACATTTTTGGCGGTACGGCCATGCAGCTTCTCCTGCAAAGCGGAAAAACGCCCGACAGTCTGGACGATGCTGAGCTTCACGTTTTGGTTGGGACTGCTTGTGCGGCAGCAAGTCTTTCGGCAACGAAGCACGGCGGACTCTGTTCCGTCCCGGAGCCGGAACGGGTGCGGCAGCTTTGCCGGGAACTGCGGTGAGATAAAGCGATCCGTTCTGTTTTGCAGAACGGATCGTTTCTTTCCATATAGAGGCTATAGATGCAGACACAGCCAGCAGGAAAACTCGGCGAGCAGTGCCCAGAGAAGCTGATAAACCGCCAGATGCAGTACGGTCGGCACCGTGCCCCAGAAAAGCATCAGCGCACAGGTCAAAAAGCCAAGGACACCGGCCAGGAGCGTCAGGAAGAGGTTGACGGAAGCGGCGGTGCGTAAGGTCTTTGCCGCCGCGACGGAGGAAGCAAAGGCGCCGAAGTCCCCGCGCGCGACAAGCGCGCCCTGGCCGATATTGCCGACCTTTTCCCACGCCGGTTGGCGAAGACGCCTTCCGTAGGGGGGAAACCGCATTTGTCGTGTGGGAGTATTGAGCTTTGAGGCAAGCAGTTCGGGTGTGATGAGAAAATCACGGGTCATAAGCACAATGTCAAGCCGGGGTTTTGAAAGAAGCTCACGCAGTCCGGAAATGACGGACGCGGACATGTTATACTTCAGGGCAAAGATACCGGCCAGTTCACCGCCGATTGAGACATATACTGCCTGACGCAGCCGTGCACCCTTCGGCATATGTACGCCGATACTCTGCATGAAGCTTATGGAGCCGACAAGAACCGTTTCACCTGCGATGTCCGCTTCAATGCCGCCGTCGTCATAGCAACGGTAGGCTGCGGCCGTGCAGCGCTTTCCGGATTGCGCCTGAAGCAGCTTGTCGAACACTTCAGCCAGGGGACTTCCGGTGGCCTCGAGCGCTGCCAGTGTGTAGGCGATCACGCGCGAGGCGGTTAGAGGACTGTAAAGCTTCATTCCGTTCGGGACGACGCTTCCTGCTGCAAACAGATCTTCGTCGCGCAGAACGACGGTGTACTTCCCGGAAAAAAGGCGGGTTGCATGCCAACCGCAGAGTGCAGCATTTTTGCCGAGTCTGCGGCAGAGTGCGCCGAAGGGGCGCGTGTAGCTCAGCGCCGCGCAGAGCGGCAGAGCGCCGAGCAGGAGACTCAGCCATGCCCGTATGAAGCCGGCCTGCGCACGCGGTGCAAGCAGATAGGCCAGCAGCGGCGAAGAAAGTGCCAGAGCCGTGGCCAAGGGGGTGCCAAGTCGTTTCGGCCCGTCCGTGCGGTCAAGGTTCAATAGAAAATCGACAGGGTTTCCTTTGTCGGTTCGTAGCGCAGAGGTGCCGTCCGGAAGCTTTTTTGTGCGGAATACGCCGTCCGGCCGCGTCATGCCAACCAGCCTGTGTAGGGTCGAAGCGCGCGCCGAGTGTGCGGAAACGAGCGATCTTTGCAGGGAAAACAGCTGTACGCAGGCCAGCACCCACAGGAATGAGCCATAACGAAGCGCATCATAAATTGACAGGAGCGCAGCGAGGGTTCCGAGTGCGTAAATACCGATGCGAATGCGCATCAGTTCTGCCAGTGCGTGAAGTGCGACTTCATAAGCCAGAAGAAGTGCGGCAAGCGTAACGCCTGCGGCAATGAGGCCCATGCTGCCCTCCGGAAGGAAGACGGGAGGGGCGGCAGGCAGGGAATTGACAAAGAGCAGCAGCGCAAAGAGCGTCACCAGCCCAAGCAGAAACAGACGGATGCGGGCAGCGCCCAGTGCGCGGGCACTGCTGCGGAACTGCTCCTGAAGATCCGGCGGTGTGACTGGGCGGATCCGCGGCTGCTCCGGTGCGGGAGCCGGCTCCGGCGGCATCTGCGGTGGGGGAGCGGTCTGCGGCTGCTGACGGGAAAACTCACGCAGAATGGATTCCAGGTCAAAAGAAGCCGAGCCGTTATTCAGTTGTTCCGGCTTCTGCTGATCCATACTATCCTCTCTGACGGAGCGCCTCGTAAAGCAGAATCGCTGCCGAAGCCGAGGCGTTGAGTGAAGAAACGTGCCCCTTCATGGGGATGCTTACCAGATAATCGCAGTTTTCGCGTACAAGGCGGCTGATGCCGTCACCTTCGTTCCCGATGACGATGGCGGCCGGGCGTTTGAGGTCGGCGTCATACAGACCGACGGAACCGTCCGCTGCCGTGCCGAAGATCCAGACGCCGCGTGATTTGAGATCACGGATGGCGGCGGTCAGATTTGCCACGCGGGCAACCGGCATATACTCCACGGCGCCCGCAGATGCTTTTCCGACCACGGCGGTCAATCCGACACTGCGACGCTTGGGAATGACGACGCCATGTGCACCGGCGCATTCTGCGGTACGCAGGATTGCACCGAGATTGTGCGGGTCGCTGAGCTCATCGCACAGAACCAGCAGCGGCGTCTCTCCGCGCGATTCGGCAATGCCCAGAATTTCGTCGATTGTCGAATACTCATGTGCGGCAACGCTGGCGATCACACCCTGGTGCGCACCGGTCTGACTCATTTCATTGAGCTTGCGGCGGTCAATGCGCACAACCACCGCGCCGGCGTCTTTGGCCATTGCGGCCAGACGGCCGAGAGAACGGTCGGTGTCGCCGTCGGCAAGAAAGAGCTTATTGATTGCACGGCCGCTCTTCAGCGCCTCCGCGACGGCGTTCCTGCCTTCGATCAGACCCTCCGACAGCTCGGGATCGGACATGTCCTGCTTAAAACTCTGTTTCATAACTTCTCCATCCTCTTTGGGAATTGAAGATTTCGCATTTTCCCTGATGGATATTATAGCAAAGAATGTCGAAGGACACAATAGGAAAAGTGAAAAACCGCTTATAAAAATCCGTCACTTCCGGGAGCGAAAAGAGTGCCTTGACTTCCGGCAGAAGTGTGGTAAAATATCACGCAGAGGCGGTTCAGGCCTCTGCTTCGTTGTAACACGCGGGAGGTATTTTTATTCAATGGAAGAGTTTGTAACCGGATACTGCCGTGCCGTTGACGGTGCGCGCACGGTTCTGGCGGAGCCGGACGAGCGGTGCGCCGATTGCGACTTCCCGGACTGTATTTACAGAGAATCCTGCCAGATTGCTGCCAGATTAAGCGAGCTTTTTGCGTAAAGGAGCGGCGATATATGACGGCTTCCGGCCCATAACGGCAGAAAGCCGCCTTTTTCCTGTATTTTAAAAAATTTATTCGGCATTTTCGTTAAAAATGGTTGACTAATTTCGGTCATTGTGCTATACTCTTAGCTTGTGTGAGCATGAATATTCCCTGCACCGGAGGTGTAAAGTTGCGTGCTTGAGGAGCTACAGTCCGGCGAGAGACTCGTCGGTGTCAAGCAGATCCTGAGAGCGCTTGCGCGCGGCAGCGTGCGTGTTGTATTTTTTGCTGCCGACGCTGACCCGGCGCTCGTCGCGCCGCTGCGCGAATTGTGCAGTCAGAAGGGTGTCAGGCTTGTCAGCGTGCCGTCTATGCGGCAGCTCGGCGAGGCCTGCGGCATCGCGGTTAAGGCCGCTGCGGCTGCACTTGTCTGATTTTGTATCTTACGGAATATTTTCTCTGAATTCCGGACAAGATAATCGCTGTGATTCAGCAAATATTTTTTGAGAAAGGAGAACATCGATGCCTACCTTTAATCAGTTGGTCAGAAAGGGCAGAGAGCAGTCCGTTTACAAGTCCACCGCTCCTGCGCTGCAGAAGGGACTCAACACCCTGAAGAACCGCACGACCGGCCTGTCCTCCCCCCAGAAGAGAGGCGTCTGCACCGTCGTTAAGGTCACGACCCCGAAAAAGCCGAACTCCGCGCTTCGTAAGATCGCCCGTGTCCGTTTGACGAACGGCTATGAGGTCACTGCCTACATCCCCGGTGTCGGTCACAACCTTCAGGAGCACTCCGTCGTTCTGATCCGCGGCGGCAGAGTCAGAGACCTCCCGGGCGTTCGCTATCACATTATTCGTGGTACGCTCGACGCACAGGGTGTCAACGGTCGTATGCAGAGCCGTTCCAAGTACGGTCAGAAGCGTCCGAAGGCAAAGAAAAAGTAATTGCATCCTGCCGCAAGGCAACCCCGCCTTGCCAGTGATTTTCATATAATAAATTATGTGGGACTACCTGGCAGGCACAACACGTCGGCTTCGGGCCGGCGAAGTACCTATGAAATCATTCTATTATGAAGGAGGGAAGCAAAGTGCCCAGAAGAGGTAATGTCCCTAAGAGAGAGGTCCTTCCGGATCCGATCTACAACTCCACTCTGGTAACTAAGCTCGTCAACAGCGTCATGCTTGACGGCAAAAAGGGCGTCGCCCAGCGTGTCGTCTATGGTGCGTTTGAAATCGTTGAGCAGAAGACCGGCAAAAACGGTCTGGATGCTTTCCAGCAGGCCATGGAGAATATCATGCCCTCCCTGGAAATCAAGTCCCGCCGTGTCGGCGGCGCAACCTATCAGGTTCCGCTGGAAGTCCGACCGGAGCGCCGCCAGACCCTTGGTCTGCGCTGGCTCACCACCTATTCCCGCAAGCGCAGCGAGAAGACCATGAGAGAGCGCCTCGCCGCTGAGATCATGGACGCCTGCAACAACACCGGCGCCTCCGTGAAGAAGCGTGAGGACACCCATAAGATGGCAGAAGCCAACAAGGCATTCTCCCACTTCCGCTGGTAACAAAGGAGTACCGCAATGCCGAGACAATATTCTCTTGAGAATACGAGAAACATCGGTATCATGGCGCATATTGACGCCGGCAAGACCACCACGACCGAGCGCATCCTGTTCTATACCGGACGCACCTATAAGCTCGGCGAGACCCATGAGGGCAATGCCGTCATGGACTGGATGGAACAGGAGCAGGAGCGTGGCATCACGATCACGTCTGCCGCTACCACCTGTTTCTGGCGTCACTGCCGCATCAATATCATTGACACGCCGGGTCACGTCGACTTCACCGTTGAGGTCGAACGATCGCTGCGTGTGCTTGACGGCGCCGTGACCGTTCTGTGCGCCAAGGGCGGTGTCGAACCGCAGACCGAAACGGTTTGGCGTCAGGCCGATAAGTATCAGGTTCCGCGTATGGTGTATGTCAACAAGATGGACATTACCGGCGCTGATTTCTTCCGTGTTCTTGACATGATTCACGACCGGCTGAAGTGTAACGCGGTACCGATCCAGCTTCCGATTGGTGCGGAAGGGGACTTCAGAGGTGTTATTGACCTCATTAAAATGCGTGCGAACGTGTTTTACGACGAGCTGGGCAAGGATGTTCGTGAAGAGGACATCCCCGATGATTTGCGTGATCTGGCTCAGGAGTACCACGAAAAGCTGCTTGAGGCCGTTTCCGATCAGGATGACGAGATCATGGAGCTTTTCCTCGCCGGCGAAGAAGTCCCGCAGGAGAAAATCCGCAGCGCCATTCGTAAAGCTACCATCGCCGTTCGTATGATCCCCGTTACCTGCGGCACCTCTTATAAAAATAAGGGTGTGCAGGAGCTGCTTGACGCGATCGTCGATTATCTGCCGTCGCCTCTCGACAAGAAGGGCATTCACGGCGTCAATCCCAAGACCGATGAAGAAGAGTTCCGTCCGGCCGATGACAGCGCGCCTTTTTCCGCGCTGGCGTTCAAGATTGCGACGGACCCGTTCGTCGGCAAGCTCTGCTTCTTCCGCGTTTATTCCGGCAAGGCGGATAAGGGGACGACCGTTCTCAACTCTACCAAGTCCGGGCGTGAACGTCTCGGAAGAATTTTGCAGATGCATGCAAATCACCGCGAGGATATCGAAACGGTTTATTCCGGCGATATTGCTGCCGTAGTTGGTGTGAAAAACACCACAACCGGCGACACGCTTTGCGACGAAAAGCATCCCATCGTTCTGGAATCGATGGAGTTTCCCGAACCGGTCATCCGCGTCGCCATTGAACCGAAAACCAAGGCGGGGCAGGAGAAGATGGGCATTGCCCTGATGAAGCTGGCGGAGGAGGATCCCACGTTCAAGACCTACACCGATACCGAGACCGGTCAGACCATCATTGCGGGTATGGGTGAGCTCCATTTGGAGATCATTGTTGACCGCCTGCTTCGTGAGTTCAAGGTCGAGGCCAATGTCGGCGCGCCGCAGGTTGCCTATAAGGAGACCGTGCGCGGGAATGCAGACGTTGATATGAAGTATGCGCGTCAATCCGGCGGCAAGGGCCAGTATGGTCACGTCAAAATTCGCCTTGAACCGAACGAGTCCGGAAAGGGCTATGAGTTTGTCAATGCCGTGGTTGGCGGGGCGGTTCCGAAGGAATACATTCCCGCGGTCGACCAGGGCATTCAGGGCGCGATGACCGCCGGCGTTCTGGCCGGTTATCCCGTTGTTGACGTCAAGGTCACGCTCTATGACGGCTCCTACCACGAGGTGGACTCTTCGGAGCTTGCCTTTAAAATCGCCGGTTCAATGGCATTCAAGGAGGCCTGCCGTAAGGCGCAGCCCATCATCCTCGAACCGATCATGAAGGTCAGTGTCACGGTGCCGGACGATTACACCGGCGATGTGATCGGAGACCTCTCCTCAAGGCGCGGCAGCATCCTCGGCATGGAGCCGAGAAACGGTGCAACCCAGATCGATGCGAATGTCCCGCTTTCCGAAATGTTCGGTTACGCCACTGATCTTCGCAATGCGACCAAGGGCCGCGGTCAATACACGATGGAACCGAGCCACTATGTGGAGCTGCCGAAGTCAATTCAGCAGGAAATCATGGAAAAACGCGGTTCCCGATAAAAAAACACTTGCCAATAACGAAGATTTCGTGTATATTGGTATCATTGAGAATTCAGCACCCCACAACTAAAACAGGAGGATTTACCAAATGGCAAAGCAGAAATTTGAAAGAACTAAGCCGCACGTAAACATCGGCACCATTGGTCACATCGACCATGGCAAGACCACCCTCACCGCTGCGATCACCAAGTACCTCGCTATGCAGGGCGGCGCCGCGTTCACCGACTACGCCAGCATCGACAAGGCTCCCGAAGAGAAGGCTCGTGGTATCACAATCAATACCGCTCACGTCGAGTATGAGACCGCAAAGCGTCACTATGCCCACGTTGACTGCCCGGGTCACGCCGACTATATCAAGAACATGATCAC
This sequence comes from uncultured Oscillospiraceae bacterium, assembly GCA_934654755.1. Taxonomy (GTDB): domain Bacteria; phylum Bacillota; class Clostridia; order Oscillospirales; family Oscillospiraceae; genus JAZOXB01. Next base: position 81,244 of record CAKUGQ010000008.1, read on the forward strand.
CGGTGCTGCTCAGATGGACGGCGCGATCCTTGTTATCGCCGCTACCGACGGCCCCATGGCTCAGACCAAGGAGCACCTGCTGCTGGCCCGTCAGGTTAACGTTCCTTCCGTTCTCGTTTTCCTGAACAAGGTTGATCAGGTTGACGACGAAGAGCTCCTCGAGCTCGTCGAGATGGAAGTTCGCGAGACTCTGTCCTTCTATGGCTTCCCCGGAGACGATACCCCCATCATCCGCGGCTCCGCTCTGAACGCTCTGATCTGCGAGTCCAACGATCCCAACGCTCCCGAGTATGCCTGCATCAAGGAACTCATGGACGCCGTCGACGAGTGGATTCCCACTCCTGACCGTAAGGCCGATATGCCCTTCCTGATGCCCGTTGAGGACGTCTTCACCATCTCCGGCCGTGGCACCGTCGCTACCGGTCGTGTCGAGCGTGGCCAGATCAAGAAGAATGAGCCCGTCGAAATCGTCGGCCTCATGGAAGAGAAAAAGTCCACCGTCGTCACCGACATCGAAATGTTCCACAAGCTGCTCGATTACGCAGAAGCCGGCGACAACATCGGCGCTCTGCTCCGCGGCGTGGACAAGAAGTCCATCGAGCGTGGCCAGGTTCTGGCAAAGCCGGGTTCCATCCATCCGCATACCAAGTTCAAGGGTCAGGTTTACGTCCTGTCCAAGGAAGAAGGCGGCCGTCATACTCCGTTCTTCAACAACTATCGTCCGCAGTTCTATTTCCGTACCACTGACGTTACCGGTATCATCTCCCTCCCCGAAGGCGTTGAGATGTGCATGCCCGGCGACAACGTTGATATGGACGTTGAGCTGATCACCCCGATCGCCATCGAGAAGGGCCTTCGCTTCGCTATCCGTGAAGGCGGCCGTACCGTTGGTTCCGGCGTCGTTATCGATGTCCCCGAGGTGTAATTCCTTTCCAAGCCAGATGACCCGCTCCTTGGAGCGGGTCATTTTCTTATTGTAGAAAGAAAACCACCGGCAGTGCCGGTGGTTCCAAAAAGCTTTAGCTATGCCTAGAAAAAGGAACCTC
>CAKUGQ010000009.1 GCA_934654755.1 uncultured Oscillospiraceae bacterium
CTTGCTGGCGCAAGTCTCGCAATGACAATGGGGGCAAGAGATTGCCACGACTTGCTGGCGCAAGTCTCGCAATGACAGGTCATTTGAGTGCGGCGCTTTTGCGGTGGCAGAAATGAAGGGGACTGCGCTTGACTTTGCGCAGCAGAGGTGATAAAATAACTTGTAAAACCGAAAACGGAGGCGTTTTTATGCTGAAAAATACCGAAAAAACGATGGACAAGCTCGTTGCGCTGTGCAAAAACCGCGGCTTCGTGTTCGCAGGCTCCGAGATCTACGGCGGTCTGGCAAACACCTGGGACTACGGTCCGCTCGGCGTGGAGCTGAAAAACAATATCAAGCGCGCCTGGTGGAAGAAATTCGTCCAGGAGAACCCCTATAACGTCGGTCTGGACTCCGCCATTCTCATGAACCCGCAGACCTGGGTTGCCTCCGGTCATTTGGGCGGCTTCTCCGACCCGCTGATGGACTGCCGCGAGTGCCACGAGCGCTTCCGCGCCGATAAGCTCATCGAGGACTTCTACGCCGCTGCCGGAACCGAGCCGGAAAAGCCCATCGATACCATGACCAACGCCGAGATGAAGGCGTTTATCGACGAGCATAACATCGCCTGCCCCACCTGCGGTAAGCATAATTTTACCGACATCCGTCAGTTTAACCTGATGTTCAAAACCTTCCAGGGCGTCACCGAGGACGCAAAAAACACCGTCTACCTCCGCCCGGAGACCGCGCAGGGTATTTTCGTCAACTTTGCGAACGTCCAGCGCACCACGCGCCGCAAGCTGCCGTTCGGCATCGGTCAGATCGGCAAGTCCTTCCGCAACGAAATCACGCCGGGCAACTTTATCTTCCGCGTGCGCGAGTTTGAGCAGATGGAGCTGGAGTTCTTCTGCGAGCCGAACACCGACCTTGAGTGGTTCGCCTACTGGCGCGGCTTCTGCAAGCAGTGGCTGCTCAGCCTCGGCATGAAGGAGGAGAATCTCCGCCTGCGCGACCACGACCCCGAGGAGCTGTGCTTCTATTCCAAGGCGACGACGGACTTCGAGTTCCTGTTCCCCTTCGGCTGGGGCGAGCTATGGGGCGTGGCCGACCGTACCGACTACGACCTGACGCAGCATCAGAATACCTCCGGTAAAGACCTGACCTATTTTGATCAGGAGAAGAACGCGCGCTATATCCCCTATGTCATCGAGCCGTCGCTCGGTGTGGAGCGCAGCTTCCTGGCGTTCCTCGCCGATGCCTATGACGAAGAGGTTGTCGGGCAGGACAAGAACGGCAAGGACGATGTGCGCGTCGTGCTGCGCCTGCACCCGGCGCTCGCGCCCTTTAAGGCGGCGGTGCTGCCGCTGTCGAAAAAGCTCTCGCCCGCAGCCGAGGAGATCTACCGTGACCTGCAGAAGGATTTTATGGTCGATTTCGACGACGCCGGCTCCATCGGCAAGCGCTATCGCCGCGAGGACGAAATCGGTACGCCGCTGTGCATTACCGTCGATTTTGAGACCGTCGGCGACGAGAATACCCCGGCAGACCATGCCGTCACCGTCCGCGACCGCGACACGATGCAGCAGGTGCGCATCCCGATTGCACAGCTGAAACAGTACCTGACAGAAAAGCTCGCTTTTTAAATAAGGAGGAAGTCATGGAAAAGCAGAACACGGCACAGCTTGCGCTCACCGCCGCACGCGCAAGGCTTCTCGGCATGGAGATGGTTCACACCGCCGCCTCCGGCCACATCGGCGGCAGTCTCTCGGCGATGGACGTGATCGCCACGCTGTATTTTAATGTAATGAATGTCGATCCGCAGCAGCCGCAGTGGGCGGATCGTGACCGCTTCGTTCTGTCGAAGGGCCACTGTACCCCGGCGCTTTATCCCGTGCTGGCGCTGCGCGGTTTCTTCCCGCTCGACGACCTGAAGCTCTTCCGCTCCATCCGAGGGCACTATTCCGGCCACGCGGAAATGCGCCATGTGCCGGGCGTGGATATGTCTACCGGCTCTCTGGGGCAGGGCATCAGCGCCGCCGTCGGTATGGCGCTGGCGGGTAAGCTCGATCATAAGGACTACCGCGTCTATACCGTCCTGGGCGACGGAGAGATCGCCGAGGGACAGGTCTGGGAAGCGGCCATGTCCGCCGCAAAGTATGCACTGGATAACCTGTGCGCCATTGTGGATGTCAACGGCCTTCAGATTGACGGCGCAACGAAGGACGTCATGCCCTCCGAGCCGCTCGATGCGAAGTTTGCCGCCTTCGGCTGGAACGTGATCCACGTGGACGGCCATGACTACGCGAAGCTCCTCGATGCGTTTGCCGCCGCCGCGCAGTGCAAGGGCAAGCCCACCGTCCTTCTGGCAAAGACCGTCAAGGGCAAGGGTGTGAGCTTCATGGAAAATAACGCCGGCTGGCACGGCAAGGCACCCAACGACGAGCAGTTTGCCGCCGCAAAGGCCGAGCTGGAAGCGAAGATCGCGGAACTGGAGGGCAAGTGATATGGCAGATAAAATTGCAACCCGTAACGCCTACGGCGAGGCGCTGGTCGAATTCGCCGAGCAGTACCCGAAGCTGGTCGTTTTCGATGCCGACCTTGCCGGTGCGACGATGAGCAAATTCTTCGCCGCGAAGTATCCGGAGCGCTTCTTCGATATGGGCATCGCCGAGTGCAACATGACCGGCGTCGCCGCCGGTATGGCTGCGTGCGGCTATCTGCCCTTTACGAACACCTTCGCCATGTTTGCCGCCGGCCGCGCCTATGAGCAGGTGCGCAATTCCGTAGCGTATCCGCACCTGAATGTCAAGGTCGTCGGTTCGCACGGCGGTCTGTCCGTCGGCGAGGACGGCGCGACGCACCAGTGCATCGAGGATTTCGCGCTCATGCGCGCCATTCCCGGTATGATGGTGCTCTGCCCCTGCGACGGCTATGAGATGCGTCTGGCGGTCAAGGCGCTGCTGGATTACGACGGCCCTGCCTATATGCGTCTGGGCCGCTCGGCGGTCGAGGTTGTCACCGACCGTGTCGAGGGCTATCGATTTGAGCTGGGCAAGGGCGTCGTCCTTGCGGACGGCTCGGATGTTACCGTCGTGGCCGTGGGCCTGATGGTGCAGGTCGCGCTTCAGGCGCGTGAGGAGATGGCCAAAGAGGGCGTTTCCGTCCGCGTGATCGATATGCATACCGTCAAGCCGCTCGACGGCGCGCTGATTGAACGGGCCGTGCGCGAGACCGGCTGCATCGTTACCTCCGAGGAGCATAACGTCATCGGTGGTCTGGGCGGCGCGGTTGCGGAATATGTCGCGGAGCACTGTCCCGCGCCCGTGATTCGTCACGGCGTGGCGGACGAATTCGGCCGCAGCGGCAAGGCCGCCGAGGTGCTCGACGCCTATGGGCTGAACGTTGGCGGCCTGTGCGAAAAGATTCGCCTTGCGCTGAAGAAAAAATAAATCCGGAACCGCCGACCGATACCCGACGCGGTAGTTCCGCTCTGTGTCATTGCGAGGAGCGAAGCGACGTCCTTCCCCCGTGTCATTGCGAGGAGGGCGCAGCCCGACGCGGCAATCTAATGCAGGGATATATGAGATTGCCGCGTCCCCTTCGGGGTCTCGCAATGTCTGTAATTTTTCACACACTTCACGGGAATCCGCTCTTTTTCGAGGGCGGGTTCCGCAGTTATGGAGGGAAATGTACCATGTTTCGACCCGTTACGCCGCAGGATCGGCCGATTCTGGCGGTCATGTTTGCCGAATTCTATGCAAGCAGTGCCGTACTGCACCCGATTCCCGCGGAATACCATGAGGCCGCGCTGGACGATCTGTTTCGCGAGGGTTCCACACAGCGCTGCCTGATCGCCGAGCAGGACGGCCGCGCCGTCGGCTACGGCCTTCTGTCGCTGAAATACTCCCACGAGGCCGGCGGCCCGGAGCTTTGGGCCGAGGAGCTGTACCTGCGCGAGGGACACCGCGGCTGCGGTCTCGGCAGCGAGTTCCTCCGCCTGTTGCCCGCGCTGGCGCGGCGCGAGGGCTGCCGTCGTATCCGTCTTGAGGTCGAGCCGGATAACGTCCGCGCCCGCGCGCTGTATCTGCGCTGCGGTTATACCGCACTCGGCTATGACCAGATGGTGACGGCGCTATGATCTACCTGGACAATGCCGCCACGACCCGCCCCTGTGCCGAGGCCGTGGCCGCTGCGAACGAGGCGATGCAGACCCTCTGGGGCAACCCCAGCTCTCTGCATAAGCTGGGAGTGGATGCCGCGCGGCTGCTGCGCCGCTGCCGCGAAAGCGTAGCGCAGGCGATGGGCTCCGAGCCGGAGCACGTTTTCTTTACCTCCGGCGGCACGGAGGCCGATAACTGGGCCATTTCTGCCGCCGCCGAGCGTATGGGCAAGCGCGGCCGGCATATTATCACCACCGCCGTGGAGCATGAAGCCGTGCTGCGGCCGATGGAGCGGCTGGAACGACAGGGCTTTGAGGTCACTTATCTGCGGCCGGATGCCCTCGGGCGCATCACGCTGGCCGATCTGCAAAATGCGCTGCGGAACGACACGGTGCTTGTGAGCATCATGATGGTCAATAACGAAACCGGCGCCGTCATGCCCATCGAAAAAATGGCGCTGCTGACGCACCGGCTCAATCCCGATACGCTGTTTCATACCGATGCGGTGCAGGGCTTTTTCAAGGTTCCGTTCCGCGCCCGCACGCTTGGCGCGGATATGATTTCCGTCTCCGGCCATAAGATCCGAGCGGGTAAGGGTGTCGGTGCGCTGTACCTGCGGCGCGAGCTGCCCGGTCTGCTGCTCGGCGGCGGGCAGGAGCGCGGTCTGCGCAGCGGCACGGAGCCGATGCCGATGATTGCCGCCTTTGCCGCCGCCTGCGACGTGCAGCTTCCCCATCGCCGCACCGCCGTTCTGGAGCAGCAGCGTCTGCGCGACCTGTGCCGTGAGCTGATCGCGCCCGTCGCGGGCGTTACGCTTCTCGGCGCGCAGGAGGCGCCGCATATTGTCAACCTCGCGGTTGCCGGGCTGCGCTCGCAGGGGCTGATTAACGCACTGGCCGACCGGGGGATCTACGTCTCCGCCGGTTCCGCGTGCAGTAAGGGCCACCGCAGCCATGTGTTGGAAGCAATGCGCGTCGCACCGGAGCTGATCGACGGCTCGATCCGCGTCTCGCTCGGTTCGGATACGACCGAGGCGGACATCCGCGCCTTTGCGGAGGCACTGCCGCAGGTCATTGCCGCTCTGCGATAAAATCGGACGCGTCCCCGGCATTTTTTCGCCGGGGACGTGTCTGTCATGCTTGGTCGGTATTCAAAAATGTGCGAAGACGTTCCGTTTTCGGAGACGAAAACACCGAGTGCGCTCCGCCCTGCTCTGCGATGACGCCTGCATCCATAAAAAGCACGCGGTCGGAAACATCACGGGCAAAGCGCATCTCGTGCGTTACCACGATCATTGTCATTCGGCGCTCGGCAAGCGACCGGATGACGCGCAGGACCTCCCCCGTCAGCTCCGGATCCAGCGCCGAGGTCGGTTCGTCGAAGCATAAAATCTCCGGCTCCATTGCCAGTGCGCGCGCAATCGCAACACGCTGCTGCTGTCCGCCGGACAGCTCGCATGGGTAGCTGTCCGCTTTCCCGCCGAGTCCGACCTCCGAAAGCAGCGCCGCAGCGCGCCGGCGGTTTTCCTCCGGCTCCGTGCGGCGGACAAGCCCCGGCGCAAGCATCACGTTTTCCATTGCCGTATACTGGGGGAAAAGGTGGAATGACTGGAATACCAGCCCGAAATGCAGCCTGCGAATTCGCTGCCTCGTCTCTCGCCGTGTACTTTTTTCCGCAGCGTCAAATATCCGCTGTCCGCCGACGCTGATCGTTCCGCCGTCCGCAAGCTCGAGCAAGTTGAGACAGCGCAGCAGGGTGGTTTTTCCGCTCCCGGACGAGCCGATCACGGACAACACCTCCCCCTCCCTCATATCGAATGAGATACCGCGCAGCACCTCGGTTTTTCCAAAGCGCTTCGTCAGGTTTGAAACTTCAAGAAATGCCATTTGTGCACCTCAGGATCGGATGTAAGCGAGCTTCTTCTCGACTTTTCCGAACAGCATCGTAAGAAGTCCGGAGAATCCCAGATAAAAAAGCCCGGTCATCAGCAGAGGCCAAAGGAGCCCCTTTGACTTGATAAACGCTTCTCCCGCCCAAATCAGCTCATAGACCGAAATCACGCGCGCGAGGGAGGTGTCCTTGACAAGCGTAATCACTTCGTTGCTCATTGGCGGAAGAATCCGCTTTACGACCTGTAACAGAATGACGCGGAAGAAGGTCTGGCGCCGCGTCAGCCCGAGCACCTGCCCTGCCTCTGCCTGCCCGACGGGAACGCTTTCAATGCCGCCGCGGTAGATTTCGGAGAAATAGCAGGCGTAGTTGAAGATGAATGCCGCGAGCACCGCAAGAAACCGTCCGCGGCCGCCGGTTCCCCAAATGTTGTTTCCGAAAAACAGCCCCGGACCGAAATAGATTACGATCAGCTGGAGCATCAGGGGCGTACCGCGCACGATCCAGACGACAAGCCGGACGAAGGCGCGTAACCCCCGCAGGCGGCTCATGGAGCCGAAGGCGATCAGAAGTCCTAACGGAAGCGCCCCGGCGAGTGTGAACGCAAAGATTTCCAGCGTTTTCAGAAAGCCCTCGCACAGCGAGGATAACACCTGTGCCGGCATTGCGGCTACCGGATTACGGCGTCCTGTACGCCGTATTTTTTTGCCGTCTCCTCAAGAGAGCCGTCGGCGGCGGCCTTTTTCCAAAACGCATGGAAGGCCTCCACGAGTGCGGAATTCCTTCGGAAGCCGACGACAAAGAATTCTTCGTCGTTGAGCTTCGGGCCGATGGCAAGGCCGGCATAGGAGGTTTCCGGACCGATCAGATTTCCTGCGAGGAGAAGATCAATCACGGCGGCATCCGCCGTTCCGGCAGCCACCTCCATGACGGCCTTGGTCTGGTCGCCCACCTCGATATAGCTATAGCCGAGCGCGTCAAGCCGTGCCTTACCCGCCGATCCGACCTCCACCGCAAAATTCAGTGATTTCAGGCTCTCTATCGTCCGGTAGGTGTCGGCCCTGTCTGCCGGGAGAATGACGACCTGTGCGTTTTTGCAATATGCCTCGGAAACCCCCATCGCGGCGGAGACTTCGCCGTTGAGCGTCATACCGTTCCAGACGCAGTCGATGGTTCGGCTGTCCAGCTGAGTGCTTTTGGTGCCCCAGTCGATTACGACGAACTCGGCGGTTACGCCGAGGCTTTGCGCAAACGCCTTTGCCATATCCGCGTCGAAGCCGATCCATTCCTCCGAGCCGTCCTCGCGATAGTCCATGGGAGGATAGTCGGTAATGCCGACCACGAGCTTTCCGTTTTGTTTGACAAACGCAAGGTCATCCGACGGATGGCCGGAACAGCCCGCAAGGACGGCGCTCAGAATGAGCAGGACGACAGCGAGAACCACAGCGATCAATTGTTTCATCTTTTCCTCTTTTCTCTGCGGCGCCGACGGCCGCATATTTACTCTGCCGATTGACTCGGTGCCTTTACTGCCGCCGGCCGCACGTGTCTTTCGTCTGGTAATATGGTAGCACGGCACCACGGTTTTTGTCAAGACGGAAAATTCCGCTTACCCGTTTTTTTCGGAACGATTGATTTCTACACCGTTACCATGTTCCGGAATCGGGAGTATTGACAAAAATCCGCAGGGGGAGCCCAATACAAACCAGTAATAATGATAAAAATAGTGATTTACAAAATATGGTTTTTGTGCTAATATTTGATATACTCTTGTAGAGAAAAAAGGAGGAGGCCCCAATGAGAACCTGCCGTATGCTGCGCCTTCTTTCGCTGCTGGCCGCGCTGGTGCTTCTGCTCGGTATGCTTGCCGTCTGCAAGCAGTCGCCGAATGAGAGCACCGTGCCGTCCGCCGACGCTTCCACCGAGGCGCCCACCGCGCCGCCGACCGAATCGACGACCGAAGCCCCCACCGAGACACCGACGGACGCACCTACGGAAGCGCCGACCGAGGCGCCTACGGAGGCCCCGACCGAGCCCCCCACCGAAGCGCCGACCTACACAGTCACCTTTGTGGACTATGACGGGAGGGTGCTCAAGCGCTAGGAGGGTATCGCCTACGGCGCCGCCGCGACCGCACCCGAGGACCCCACCCGCAACGGCTATGACTTTGTCGGCTGGAATCAGAAGTTTGACAAGGTCACGTCGGATATGACCGTCAAGGCGCTCTATAAGGAAAAGCCCTATCCGGAGGGGACCGTACATAAGTGGGACTGCTCGCCCAATGGCGACGGCTCCGTGATGATGTTCTTGGTCAAGAATGCGGAGGAAGGCTCCGCGCTTGACGTCATTGTGCGCGGAAAAGGGCCGATGCGGGACTATGCCTCGCCCGAGGATGTGCCCTGGAACCGGAAATTCATTGATAACCACTTCTTCCAGCCCGACGCGATCCGAATTGAAGAGGGCGTGACACACGTCGGCAACTACGCTTTTATCGACCGCTATACGACGACGCTCTACCTCCCGGATTCCCTTGAATCCATCGGCAGGTCTGCATTTGAAAACACAACGTGTACCTTCGGAGACGGACATTGGCCCACGAACCTGAAGCGTATCGGAGACCGTGCGTTTGCCAACAGCGGCACCGAAGTATGTGAAACGTTCCCCGCCTCGCTGGAGTATATCGGCAAGGAGGCGTTCCTGAGCTGCTATGCTCGCGCACTCCTCAACTTTGCCGAGGGCAGCCGCCTGACGGAGCTTGACGACGGCGCGTTCCGCGGCCTGCGCGGATGCGAGGAGCTGGTTTTGCCCGCAAGCCTGAGGCGCATCGGAGAGAACGCTCTGTATTCTCCCATGTCGCACCTTGCGATCAAACGCATCGTTCTGCTCGATGCGGAGAACTGGTATGCCGAGGGGAGCGATGAAGGCCCGCTTACGCTGACGACGGATTTCTTCGGCAAGCAGCATCCTGCCTACATCAAAAAATAGTGTTGCCCCCGCGCCGTTGCGGGAAATACCAAGGCTCCCCTTGAATAACAAGGGGAGCCTTTTAACATTGCAGTGCGGCGGCCGTTGCGCTTTTCGTGTATCATTGTGAGACTTGCGGCAGCAGGTCGCGGCAATCTCGCGTGAGACCTGATCTTAGATTGCCACGTCGGGCTTACGCCCTCCTCGCAATGACACAAAGCGGAGGGGTCGCTTTGCTCCCCGGATTCAGCGCAGCAGAATACGGCGTGCGCCGTCAAATTCGCGGATCTCGCCGATGCGCTGTGCGCAGGGGACGCATTGCTGCAGCTCCTCGTAAAGCGCGGCCGCATCGTGCGGGTCAACGGCAATGAGCAGGCCGCCGGAGGTCTGCGGATCGTAGAGCATATCCTGCTTTGCCAGCTCCGTTGTGCCGGGGTCGACCAGCTTCTCGGCAAACTCGCGGTTGCGGTACATCCCTTCGGGCAGAATGCCCATCCGTGCAAAGCCGAGCGCCTCCTCAATGAGCCGCACGGAGTCTACCGCCACAACGGCCGTTACGTCCGAGCCCTGCGCCATTTCGCACAGATGTCCCATCAGGCCGAAGCCGGTCACATCCGTACAGGCGTGGACGCGGTATTTCACCATCGCGTCGCGTGCGGCGCGGTTGAGTGTGGTCATCAGCCGCCGTGCGAGCGCCCTGCTCTCGTCGGAGATCAGCTCAGCCTTGGCCGCCGTGGTCAGAATCCCGATGCCGAGCGGCTTTGTCAGCAGCAGCACGTCGCCGGGACGCGCGCCGCTGTTTGTCAGAATCCGGTCGGGTCGCACAAAGCCGGTGACGCACAGGCCGTATTTTGGCTCGTCGTCCAGAATACTATGGCCGCCGGTGATGAGTGCGCCCGCTTCATACACCTTGTCATAACCGCCGCGCAGCAGCGCGTGGATGGCTTCGGAGGGCATGGATTTCGGGATGCACATGATGTTCAGCGCAAGCTTCGGCTCGCCGCCCATTGCGTAGACATCCGAAAGCGCGTTCGTCGCGGCGATCTGGCCGAAGGTGTAGGGGTCGTCATCGATCGGCGGGAAAAAATCCACCGTTTGTACGAGCGCCAGCTCCGGTGAAACCCGATAAACGGAGGCGTCATCGCTGCGGTCAAAGCCGACAAGCAGATTCGGATCCTCATGTACGCGGATGCCCTCCAGCAGCTTTGCCAGTACGCCAGCGCCGACCTTTGCGCCGCAGCCGGCGCATTTGGCCAGCTTGGTCAGCTTGAGCTCCTGTTCCATATGATTATCCTTTCCGATGCAGCAGCATCAAAACCGCTTCCAGTACGCCGCCGCCGACGGCGAGCGCTTTATCCGAAACGGTGAAGCAGTGCTCGCGCTTTGCGCGAGGGTCTACGTCGCCGCTTTTCATGCCGGAAAAAACGGGCGTTTCCCTCGGCAAAATACCACGCAGGACGCCGGAAATCCGGCAGGTGACGGCTGCGCCATCGACATAGGCGACCGTTTCTCCCGCCTCCACAAGGTCGCCGATCTCGCGGACGGGGCAAAACAGACCGTCCTTCGGCGCGCGAATGATGCGTTCGACGGTATAACCGCCGATGTTGCCGGGAACGCCGGTATTCGGCGCCGCACTGCCCTGTGTATAGACGCGGCCGAGCGTATGACCGCGTTTGGTCTCCACGACGGCGTGGCAGTCCACCCCCGCGGTAAAGCCGGGGCCGACGCCGACGACTGCGCGTGCATCGGTCAGCCGGGTACCCAGGTTTTTCTTTGCAAGAATGGCGTCTACCACCGCGTCGGGGTGCAGCACAAGGCGGCAGCTTGCCTCCGGGTCGGCAAAAACGGGGATCTCGCCGCAGCGTAGAATTTCAAGCGCATCCTCTGCCCTTTCCGCGCGGCGTGCGCCGACGTCCTCCACCTGCGCCGTGCCGTGGACGATGGCTTCGGAGAAGCAGACGGTGCGGCGGATGGAAGTGGGCTTGGGCAGGTCGGTCATAACGATCGACAGCCCGGCGTGATGCAGGCGAAGCGCGATGCCGCTGGCAAGGTCGCCCGCGCCTTTGATGAGGATCAGCATAAGACTCCTTTCGGAAACCGCCCGGTAAGCCATACTTACCGGGCAGCTTGCTTGCAAGATGTGTTTTTTACAAAATTGCCGAGACTTGCGTCAGCAAGTCTCGCAATAATCGATGCCTAATCGATGCCTGAGATTGCCACGGGCGGCAGAGCCGCCCTCGCAATGACAGAATTGTCGCACTTCCTCCGTGTCATTGCGAGGAGCGAAGCGACACGGAATCTCTGTTATATGTCATTGCGAGGAGGGCGCAAGCCCGACGTGGCAATCTAAAGAAAACCCGACAGCAGATTGCCACAGCCACTGACGTGGCCTCGCAATGACAGTAAACACACAGGATTGCCGAGACTTGCTGACGCACGTCCCGCAATGACACCGGTTGCGGGGGATCAGAGGTCGTCGGCAGGCTTTCCCAGACGGCGGAGCATGGTTTTTTTCACCGCACGGATGATGTTTTCATAGCCCGTGCAGCGGCACAGATGGCCCGACAGCAGCTTGCGCAGCTCGGCGTCCGTGTATTCCTTCCTGCTTTCCAGAATCTCCGTTGCGCTCATCAGGAAGCCCGGCGTACAGAAGCCGCACTGAATGGCGGCCTCCTCGATGAAGGCCTTCTGAATGTCCGAAAGCTCGCCGTTCGGGCCGGTGAGGCTTTCGAGTGTGCGAATGTGCTTGCCGTTTGCCCAGACCGCAAGATAGATGCAGGAGTTGAAGGCCTCGCCGTCGATCAGGACGGTACAGGCGCCGCATTCGCCGACCTCGCAGCCTTTTTTGACGGAGGTCATGCGGAAGTCGTTGCGCAGCATATCGGTCAGGCTGGCGCGGACATCGACCATCTGCTCGACATCCTTGCCGTTGAGATTATACTTTACAAGCATATATTGCGCCATTACAATACACCTCCCGCTCTCTTTACCGATTCAATGGCACAGCGGCGCGCCGATTCGACCGCGACGTGCTGGCGCAGCGCCTTGCTGGCGCGCCACGAATCGCGGGGGTTGATATCCAGCAGGACGGCCTCGGCAAAGGCATCGACGGCCTCCGCGCAGACGGGCTTGCCGGTCAGTACGGCTTCGGCCTGCGGGGCGCGCATGGGGATGGGGCCGGCGACGCCGTAGGCAACGCGCACGCGGTCAAAGGTCTTTTTATCCGGCGACAGGCGAATATTGACCGAGCAGCCGTTCGTGGCGATGTCCAGCGCATTACGCATGGCGTACTTGATATACGCGCCGTAGGTGTTTTCGTAGCTTTCCTTCGGAATGAGGATGGCGGTCTGAATTTCACCGGCGCGGATGTCTACGACCTTTGCCTTGAGGTAGAAATCCCTGATCGGCACAAGACGCTTGCCCTCCGGACCGGTCAGCTCCACAACGGCCTCCCATGCGTGCAGCGTGGAGGCGGAGTCCGCCGAGGTCACGCCGTTGCAGGTATTGCCGCCGATGGTGCCGATATTGCGGATCTGCGGGCCGCCGACCTGATCGACCGCCTCGCCGAGGACGTTGATGTATTTTTGAATCAACGGATCGCGGGTGATGTGCGAAAAGCTTGTCAGGCTGCCAATGCGCAGCGTTCCGTCCGCATCCATGCTGACGCCGCGCAGCTCGTCGAGCATAAAGATGGAGATCAGCTCCACGCCTGCACGCTTTCCCTCGCGCATCTGCACCAGGACGTCCGAGCCGCCGGCGATGATGTGCGCTTCCGGGTGCTCCAGCCGCAGCCGGACGGCGTCCTGCACGCTTTGGGATTCATAATATGTCTTGATGTCGTACATGGCTCAGTTCTCCTTTCTCCACGGATCGACGATCAGCCCTTCCTCGCTGAAGCGGCGGAACAGGACGTGCGGCGTCATCGGAGCGCAGTCGATGGCAACGCCGGTGGCGTTGAGAATGGCATTCCGAATGGCGGGCGCGGGCGGACAGGCGGGCGGTTCGCCGAGCGCCTTCGTGCCGAAGGGGCTGGTCGGCTCCGGATTTTCCACGAACTGTGCTTCCAGGTGGGGGTGATCCATCGTGGACGAGAGCTTGTAGTCAAGCAGGTTGTTGTTGAGCGGCTTGCCGGTTTTTTCATCCCAGAGAAGCTGCTCACTCAGCGCAAAGCCGATGCCCATGGACATACCGCCGTGAACCTGTGCGGCGGCGAGCTGCGGGTTAATGAGCGTGCCGCAGTCGTGAACGTTGATGATGCGGTCAACCGTTACGCGGCACATATCGATGTCTACCGTGACCTCTGCGCAGCAGCAGCCGAAGGAATAGGCGTTGTTTTTCACGTGGTAGGTGGATTCGGCGGTGATGTGCTCGCTGTGCTTGAGGCTGTAGAAGGCTTCCGTAGCCAGGTCCTTCAGGCTCATGAGCACGCGGCCGTCCGTTGTGCGGACGATATTGCCGTCAATGATGTCCAGATTTGCGATGGCGCAGCGGGTCAGTTCATTGGCGTAAGCAAGGATTTTGTCCTTCAAAATATTGCCCGTCTGCGTGATGGAGAAGCCGCACACATAGGTCTGGCGCGAGGCGTAGGCGCCGAGGCCGAAGGGGGTTACGTCCGTGTCCTGCGTGGAGATGACGTGAACGTCGCGGTAGTCGGCAAGGCCGACGACGTCGGCGGCCATTTGCGCGTAAGCCGTATCCGCGCCCTGACCGATTTCCGTTTCGGCAACCTGAAGCTGGATCGAACCGTCCTGATTGAGCACCATGCGGCACGACGAATGCTCCAGCGAGATCGGCCAGACGGCGGTGTTGTACCAGAAGGGGGCGATGCCGATGCCCTTGCGGATGCGGCCGGTCTGCCCGGCGTATTCCGCGTGCTTGCGGTCGTAGTCCATATAGGCGACGGCCTTATCAAAGCACTGGTTGAAGGAGTCGTAGAAATTTTCGTTTTTGGAGAAGCCGTCCACATAACCGACGGGCATCAGATGCTTGCGGCGGAATTCGAGCGAGTCCACGCCCAGACGGGTGCAGATGTCCTCGATGTGGCATTCGTGCGCCCAGGTCGCCTGCGGCATACCGTAGCCGCGCATGGCGCCGGCGACGGAGCGGTTGGTGAACACGGTGTAGGCGTCGCACTCGAAGTTTTCACAGGGATAGAGCTGCGGGAAGGAGCCCATCGCCTTGGCGACGATGGAGTGGCCGTGCGAAGCGTAAGCGCCCTGGTTGGAGAACAGCTCCGCCTTACGGGCGACGAAGGTGCCGTCTGGCCGCAGCCACGAGACAAGGTGGAAGCGGATGGCGTGGCGGATACGGTTGGAAATGAAGGTATCCTCACGCGGAACGTCGATTTTTACCGTTCTGCCGCCAAGCTGCTGGCAGATCCACGCGGCCAGCGGCTCGTACAGGGTATCCTGCTTGTTTCCGAAGCCGCCGCCGATGTAGGGCTTGATGATGCGCACGCGGCCCCAGTCGATGCCGAGCGCCTGACCGACGGTGCGGCGGACGATGTGCGGAATCTGTGTCGAGGAAACGACCACGAGCTTGCCTGCCTCCTCATAGGCGTAACAGACATGATTTTCAATGTGACAATGCTGCACGGCCGGGGTGTCGTACCATTTGTCCACGCAGATCAGTCCCGGTTCGCGAATGGCGGCTTCATAGTCGCCCATGCGCGACTGGCTGTGCGCCAGAATGTTGTGGGGGAATTTTTCGTGGAGCTGCGGCGCACCGTCCTCCATGGCCTTCTGCACGTCCAGCACAAAGGGCAGTTCTTCGTATTCAATCCTGATCGCGCGTGCGGCCTGCGCCGCCGCGACCTCATTTTCCGCAACGACGGCGACTACGTCGTCGCCGTAATAGCGAACGTGGCGGTTGAGCAGATAGCGGTCGGCAATGTCCTGATGCGCCGGCTCGACCGACCAGGGGTGGCCGGCGGTCGGGTAGAGGATGTCCGGGACGTCGAAACAGGTGAAGATCCTTACCACACCGGGGATCTGCTCGGCAGCGGACGTATCCACGTGCTGCACGATGCCGTGCGCCACGGTCGAACGTACCACGCGCACGACCAGCGCCTTGCGGTCGCACAGGTCATCCGTGTATTTTGCCCGTCCGGTGGCCTTGTCGTAAGCGTCTACGCGGGTGACGCTTTTGCCGACATTTTTCATTCTAACCAGCCTCCTGACCAAAAATAAACCAAGAAATAGTCGTTTTTTCGTATGATTATACAGTATAGCACAAATGATGCCGTATGGAAAGTGTTTTTTGTGATTCTATTTAAAAAATAACGTCCTGCTGCGTTGACGGCAGCCGCTTCGTGCGCTATACTATGGAAAAGGAAGTGGAAAAATGGATCGTGACAAGACAGTCGGCTTCGTGCTGATGGCGGCGGGCAACGCCGTGCGCTTCGGCGCGAACAAGCTGACGGAAACACTGGGCGGCCGGGCGCTGATTGACCGCGCGCTCGATGTAATCCCGGACGGCTGCCCTGCGGTTGTGGTGTCGCAGTACGATACCGTCCTGGCGCGAGCCGGGGCGCGGGGCTTTCTCACGGTTCGGAACGACCGGCCGGACGAGGGCGTCAGCCGGACGATCCGCCTCGGCGTTGCGGCGCTGGCGCGGTGCGATGCGCTGGCGTTTCTGGTCGGCGACCAGCCGCTTCTGCGGCGCGAAACGGTCGAGTCCGAGGTGCGGTTCTATCGGGCGCATCCGGACTGCATCGTCGCCCTGGCGCACGACGGAAAAAAGGGGAATCCCTGTATTTTCCCGAGGATTTATTTTGAAGAACTGATGAATTTACGGGGCGATACGGGCGGCAGCGCGGTGATTCGCCGCCATATGCAGCGGCTGAAGCTGCTTCCGGCGCCGGCTTGTGAGCTGGCCGATGCGGACAGCCCCGAGGCGTTGGCGGCGCTGCGCGCGCTGGCGGCGTCGCCCGAAGGAGCAGCGAATGGATACGTTTAAACTACACGCGCCCTATGCGCCGATGGGAGACCAGCCGGAGGCGATCCGGCGGCTCAGCGAGGGACTGGAGCAGGGGATGCACGCGCAGGTGCTCCTCGGCGTTACCGGTTCCGGCAAGACCTTAACAATGGCGAATATCATCGCCAAGCTCAACCGTCCGACGCTGGTGCTGGCGCAAAATAAGACGCTTGCGGCGCAGCTTTGCTCGGAATTCCGGGAGTTCTTTCCGGAGAACGCCGTAGAGTACTTTGTCTCCTAGCAGACCTGATATATCAAAAACCCAGTGTTTATGCGGGTTTGCGGGACATCGTAACACGAAAAAACACACTGTAAAACAGCATAATTCAGATAAAATTGTGACCTAAATTCGTGTAATCAAAATAGAATAACCATCAGCCAAAAGCTCCGATTCGATAAAACGAGTCGGAGCTTTTTCAGTGTATATGAAAAAATTGTGCAACAGATTGTTACACACCTCAATTCAATAAAAATACCCGATATATAACACAAGGTAATTTGCTTTTGCTGTGTCATATCGGGTATGTCATTTATTATTTCATTTGGTCGATTATAACCTCAATCGCCTTGAGTTTTTCATAATTGAGAGACTTCATTTTTTCATATAACTCATCAAGTTTGGATGGGTTTTTATTACCGGTGTCAAAGAATTCAGAAGGTGTGATTTTCAAATACTCACATATATAAAAGAAAGCAGCCATTGACGGAAGGTTGTGACCGTTCTCAATATTATTTATATAACCCGGACCTTGCCCGATAGATAAACTCATATCCCGAGCAGATACGCCTTTTTGTGTGCGCAACTCAGCCAATCTTTGCGGAAATTCTTCCTCTAAGAGCATTATATCACCACCTATGTGTACTATTATAAACTACACATAGGGCTATTTTATCCTGTTCATGAGGCGATGTGCGTTGACTCATCTCGCCGAATGAGATATAATGTATTGCGATATCCGATTGATGAATATATAGATTGTTTTGGACTCTAAACTTGTCGGCTTTTTGGTTTAGCAATGGTTATCGGTTCCCATTGAGTAGCTTCTACAAGTTTATTATTGTCCTTATTCGGGAGATTTATAAATTCTCCGACGCTCTCATCACGAAAGCCTCCGTAAAAGTAATCCGTGGGAATTTCAAAACAAGGGACGATTCCGATTTTTCCTTTGCCGCTGAGATACTGTGCGATCCGTTTCCTATTTAGTATTTCGACGGGAATGTCATGTTCTTTCAATGCATTGTAAAAAACGAACAGCATATTCCGGGTAGCAAAACTCATTACACGACAGTGTGAGATAATGGCCCCGATCATCTTTTAGGACAGATAGGTGTACACGGGTTCGAGAGCTGCCTTGAATTGCCTCCCATTGATGCGATGGATTTTCTGTTTTCCGTTTTTCATCGTGTGATAGATTAAACCAATTATCAAACGCGTCAGAAGAATCGGGTTCTACTGTTATTAGCCCTCCGTTTCGGTCATCGGCGTAACGTCGATACAATTCAAGCGGAGACATAACATCAGTTCCCTGAAGTATTATCAAGATGGCGGACATTTCCGCAAGCTCTACGAGCTTTACAGCAAAGGAGAGCTTACAAGTGCGATCAATCGCACGGTTGAGGATCTCAATCATAGATTTACAAAGGAAGTTTTGACAAGAACTTTTAAGTCAAGTACCTTGTCAAGTGCTGCGAGCAATCATGCAGGAAAGCCAAAAGCAAAGCAGAAGTCTGTTGCCGAGTGCCTTAACCATATCTTAACCAAACCTATGCTATAATCATTACCGTTATAAGGAGCTTCAGAAATGAAAAAGAAAGGCATTTTGAGAAATATCATCGTAACGCTGCTCGCATTGGTTGTCGCCTGCGCAATAAGCCTTATATTTCAGCGGCTTGAGGTGCAAGAACACATAACAACGATTTTTGTATTTTCTGTCTTTATTGTTTCTCTTTTTACTGATGGATATTTCTACGGCATCTTTTCATCTGTCGTAGGCACAGTTGCCATTAACTTTGCGTTCACCTATCCGTTTTTGGAGTTTGACTTTATAACCCCCGTCAATGTGATCTCGGCAATTATTATGCTGGCTATTGCTGTCATTACCGGAATGCTGACGACAAAAATCAAAACCTATGAAGAGGCAAAAGCGGAAAGTGAAAGGGAAAAAACACGCGCGAATCTGCTTCGTGCCGTTTCCCACGACTTGCGTACACCGCTGACCTCCATCTATAGCGCAAGCTCTCTTCTTCAGGACGAGAAAGAAACCTTGACAGAGGAACAAAAAGAAACAATGCTGTCGAACATTCAAGAGGATTCCGAATGGCTTATCCGGATGGTAGAAAATCTTCTGTCAGTTACCCGAATCGATAACGAGACGATGAAGATCAACAAGACTACGACGATATTGGACGAACTGATCGATTCCTCTGTTGCTAAGTTTTATCAGCGCCATCCGGAGCAAAAAGTCGAGGTGACTGTGCCGGAGGATATTGTGATCATCGATGTTGACCCGATTTTGATCGAACAGGTTCTCCTCAACCTTTTGGAAAACTCCGTGTATCACGCAAAGGGCATGACGGTACTTTTGCTTAAGGCCTTTACTTTAGCGGATCAGGTTGTGTTTGAGGTTGCAGATAACGGCTGCGGAATAGAAGAAAGCAGGTTAAAAACTCTTTTTTCGGGATGCTATGAGGTACAGCAGGATATGACACAAGGCCCTCGTCGTTATGCCGGGATCGGATTATCTGTTTGCTCAACGATCGTCAGAGCGCATGGCGGAACGATTACGGCAGAAAATCGAAAAAACGGCGGCGCACTATTCCGTTTTACGATCGGGAAGGAAGAAACCAGTCATGACCAATAATAAGTATAAGGTGTTGCTGATAGAGGATGATGAGAACCTCCGGTCGGTTATGGCGACTATGTTGGGCGCAGCCGGATACCAGGTGATTCTTGCCGAAACCTGTAATCTTGCAATTACGTTATTTACTTCTCATTTGCCGGATGTTTCGATACTTGATCTCGGGCTTCCGGATATGAACGGGATGCGATTTCTTGAATTTGTGAGGAAGAGTTCGCTATCCCCGATAATTGTTTTATCCGCACGAAACAATGACACCGATAAGGTCCTCGCATTGGATGCCGGCGCAAATGATTATGTGACAAAGCCTTTCAGCTCGGCTGAACTGCTTGCACGGATCCGCATGGTATTACGAAATTATCAGCATCGTGCCGACAGCGGAAAACTGCCGATCGGTACATTCCGGACAAAAGATCTGCTGATCCATTACGATGCAAGACAAGTGTTCGTTCACGGGCAAGAGATCAGTCTCTCCCAAACGGAGTATAACATTGTGGCGTTTCTTTCCGAGCACTGTGGGAAGATGATGACGTATTCTGCAATTATCAAGGAAATTTGGGGGTATCCCGACGAGGGCAGCACAAAAAGGCTACAGGTCAATATGGCCAATATACGAAGAAAATTCGGCGTAAAACCGGGAGAATCTTGGTGTATTTCCAATGAGCTCGGTGTCGGTTACCGAATGAATGGAGATAACGAGGAATGAAAAAGCTCCTTCAAACACAATCACCGGCGCGTCTTATTTCGTTAGGATTTGCCGCCGTAATTTTAATCGGATCGGCACTCTTGATCCTTCCGTGCAGCGTGCGGGAGGGTGTTGAATTAAAATATATCGATTCTCTGTATACTTCGACAAGCGCAGTTTGCGTAACAGGGCTGATAGCTGTTGACGCAGGAGATACCTTTACTCCGATCGGACAATTTTTCCTCGCTCTGCTGATACAGATCGGAGGACTTGGCGTTACATCCATCGGTGCCGGCATCATTTTGGCTATGGGCAAGAAGCTGGATCTGAAAGGCCGACGCTTGATACGAGAGGCCTCCAATCTCGATTCCAATATGGCGATTCGTTTGGCAACACGTTTGGGAACGGCAAAAGAGCTTGATATTATTCAGTTGAGTGAACAGATCAACATCTCCAAAATGCAGGTGCCGGAACAGCTGGTTGGGAAAAGTGTTGCCGGTGCAAATCTGCGGGGGAGGTTCGGCTTGAATATTATTGCCATAGAAAACGCCGGACGGGTAATCGATAGTATACAACCGGATTACCTGTTTGGCTCAAGGGATACGCTATATCTTTCCGGCAGTAAAGACGGATTGTTGAAAATCGGTCAATGGACCTCGTGAGAGCAACTCCATTCCGCAGGAATTGGGATTCCGAAATCAAGAACGGAAAGTCGGGGAATAACAATGGGATTACCGGAATTTTGGGAACAAATGTGCCACAGCCCGATGCTGATGGTATCAACAGTTTTAACACTGGGAGTTATTCTTGTCAATGGATGGACTGATGCGCCAAACGCCATCGCCACCTGTGTTTCGACAAGGGCTATCAGTGCTCGAAAAGCTATCGTTATGGCGGCGGTGTTTAATTTTTTGGGCGTTCTTGTTATGACCGCCGTGAATGCCTCGGTTGCCATGACGATCTATCATATGGTGGATTTCGGAGGAAATGCGCACATCTCACTTGTCGCTCTCTGCGCTGCTATGGCAGCTATCGTAATATGGGCAACCGCTGCGTGGTACTTTGGCATACCAACAAGTGAAAGTCATGCGTTGATTGCCGGTATTTCCGGTGCAGCCGTAGCTATCCAAAATAGCTTTTCCGGTATTAACGGCGCTGAGTGGATGAAGGTAATCTATGGGATACTGTTGTCTACGGTATTGGGTTTTGCCTTTGGCTTTGCTGCATCAAAACTAACGCTCCTCTGTACTCGGCATTGCAACAGGATCCGAGCAAATCGATTTTTTTCCGGAGCACAAGTTGCCGGCGGCGCAGCCATGGCATTTATGCACGGTGCACAGGACGGACAAAAATTCATGGCGATCTTTCTCCTCGGCGCAGCTTTTTCCAGCGGACATTCCGATATATCGAACTTTACGGTTCCGGTGTGGTTGATGGTGCTTTGTTCTGCCGTTATGGGTCTTGGGACCTCTATCGGTGGCTATCGGATCATTAAATCGGTCGGAATGGACATGGTGAAGCTCAAACCGTATCAAGGCTTTTCTGCGGACTTGGCAGCCACCCTTTGTCTGCTGCTTTCTTCACTTACCGGGATCCCTGTCAGTACAACGCATACAAAGACAACCGCCATCATGGGGGTAGGGGCCGCGAGAAGAATGAGCAATGTGAATTGGAAAATCGTCAAAGAACTGGTCTTGACATGGGTGTTTACATTTCCGGGATGTGGATTGTTGGGCTTTATTATGGCAAAGCTCTTTTTGCATCTGTTTGCATAAGAAAAGGAGAATGAAAGATGGCGAAAAAACACAACGATTATTTTGAAATGATCAAACAGCAGGTTTCTTACAGCGTGAAGGCCTCCAATTTATTGGAGGAAATTTTATGCAAATATGATGCGGAGAGATGCGGAGAGCATCAATGCCTATCGAAGCCAAATGCACCGGATCGAGCACGAAGCGGATGTTGTTCACCACGATATCTTAAATAAGCTGTCTGTTGAATTTATAACACCTATAGATCAGGAGGATATTCTTCGGCTGGTCCAGATCATTGACGACATAACAGACGCTATCGATGAAGTAATCCTGGACGCTTATATGTATCACATTGATGCGATTCCTGAGAATACTGCGGAGCTTTCCCGAATTGTCAACCGGTGTGTTAAGGCATTGCAGGAAGCAGCAGACGAATTAAAGAACTTTAAGAAACCGAATTCTTTGAGAGCCTTGCTTGTAAAGGTCAATGATATAGAAATCGAGGCTGACAATGTTTATACCGATGCCATATACGGGCTGTTCCGCTCCTCATCGGATGTTAAAGCATTGTTGGGAGCAAAGGCTATATACGAAAGTCTTGAACATTGCTGTGACTTGTGTGAGCACGCCGCTGATGTGATCGAACAGGTTATCATTAAAAACTCATAATAAAGCGAAAGAGAAAACAGGTATGAATTTGGGCTCAGACCCGGACCCTGACCGAGATAATTTCCGTATGATTCGTAATAGATACTTGGAATAGCGTGAGAGGCGTTTTGTAAACACCGTTAGCGAACACCAATTATTAATAAGGAGTATGAAGAACTTGTCGGGGATCTTCAGGAGAACCATTCCATTTCGGAAACGGCAGAACCTCAAATCAGGCAATTGGATTGTGACACATGGGAAATCAGCGGCAATGCTGAGCTTGACAAAATAGAGAGGGAGATAGGTGTTACTTTTGACACAGAATATATCAACACCTTTACCGGGTACATATTTGACCGCTTGAAGGGAATACCGGATGACGGGCAAACAAATATAGAGCTTAAACTTGATAACATATCGGTGACGATAAAA
Organism: uncultured Oscillospiraceae bacterium; assembly: GCA_934654755.1. GTDB lineage: Bacteria > Bacillota > Clostridia > Oscillospirales > Oscillospiraceae > JAZOXB01. The sequence goes on from CAKUGQ010000009.1 coordinate 22,346, forward strand.
GAGATCAAGGATCATCAAGTCGTACTTGCAGAAATCAAAAGGATCGATCACTCTACCGAGAAGGAGACGCAGAAATGACGGATTATTATAAATCATCCGCCGAAGAAGCGCTGCGGGAGCTGCAAACCGGCCCAACGGGATTACCCTCCCAGCAGGCGCAGGCCCGTCAGGAAAAATACGGGATAAATCAATTAAAGGAAGCGGAAAAGCCGGGCTTTCTGAAACGCTTTTTTCTCCAGCTCAAGGATCCGATGCTGCTGATCTTGCTGGCTGCCGCCGCCGTCAGCGCCCTGACCGGGATGCTCTCGGGGGAGAGCGAATGGGCGGAAACGATCATCATTCTGGCCGTCGTCCTGCTCAACGCCCTCCTCGGCGTGATCCAGGAGCAAAAGGCCGAAGCGGCGATCGAGGCGCTGCAAAGCATGACGGCCGCTACCTGTAAGGTCCTGCGCGACGGGAAACCGGTCGTTCTGCCGTCTGTCGCCCTTGTCCCCGGCGATGTCGTTTTGCTGGAAGCCGGCGACGCCGTCCCGGCCGACGGGCGGATTCTGGAAAGCGCCTCCCTGAAAATCGAGGAAGCCGCCCTCACCGGCGAATCCGTGCCGGTCAATAAGGTGCTGGAAGCGCTCGGAGCCCCGCAGGAGCAGGCGGATATCCCGCTCGGCGACCGGAAAAATATGTGCTATATGGGCTCCACCGTCGTCTATGGGCGCGGCAAAGCCGTCATCACCGCAACCGGGATGGCCACCGAAATGGGCAAGATCGCCGGCGTGATCTCCGCCGCAAAAGAGGAGCAAACCCCCTTGCAGAAAAAGCTGGATGAGCTTGGCGGGCTTCTCTCCAAAATGGTGCTCGGGATCTGCGTCTTCCTCTTCGCCTTCAATCTTTTTATGGCGCGGGGCGAACTGGCCGCAGGCGGCCATGCCCTTGAAGTCATCTTAAAAACCTTTATGGTGGCCGTGTCGCTGGCCGTCGCCGCCATCCCGGAGGGTCTGGCAACGGTCGTCACCGTTGTCCTCTCGATCGGGGTCACGAAAATGGCAAAGGAAAATGCCGTCATCCGCCGGCTGACCGCCGTGGAGACCCTTGGCTGCACCCAGGTCATCTGCTCCGACAAAACCGGCACCCTCACCCAAAATAAAATGACGGTCGTGGAGCATGTCGGAGAGAAAGCCCTTGTGGCCTCGGCCATGGCTCTGTGCTCCGACGCTTTCCTGAACAGTGAAAACAAAGCCGAAGGCGAGCCCACCGAATGCGCTCTGGTGAATTTCGCCTGTGACGCCGGCTTGAAGAAGCAGGAGCTGGAAGTGCGGCTGCCGCGCGTGGGCGAGGCTCCCTTTGATTCCGGACGGAAAATGATGTCCACCATCCACCGCGCCGAGAAAGGCTTCGTGCAGTATACCAAAGGTGCGCCCGACGTCGTGATCGCACGCTGCGCAAGCTATCTGGAAAACGGGAAAGTCCTTCCCATGACCGATGAAAAACGGCAGGAGCTCATAAGCGCCAATAAAAACATGGCCGACCGGGCACTGCGCGTTTTGGCTGTCGCCCGGCGGGACTGGGAAGAAAAACCGGCGGAAAACACCCCGGAGGTTCTGGAGCAAAATCTCACCTTCCTCGGCCTTACAGGGATGATCGACCCGGTGCGCCCAGAAGTCAAGGCCGCCATCGAAGAATGCCGCCAGGCAGGGATCCGCGCCGTGATGATCACAGGCGACCATAAAGATACCGCCGTTGCCATCGCCAAGGAATTGGGGATCCTTGCAGATGCCTCCCAGGCAATCACCGGCACCGAGCTGGACTCGCTTTCCGACGAGCAGCTTTTGCAAAAGGTATGGGAAACGAGCGTTTACGCCCGAGTGCAGCCCGAGCATAAAACCCGGATCGTAAACGCCTGGAAATCCCTCGGTGCCGTGACCGCCATGACGGGCGACGGTGTCAACGACGCGCCCTCCATAAAATCCGCCGATATCGGAATCGGAATGGGAATTACGGGAACCGACGTCACAAAGAATGTTGCCGATATGGTTTTGGCGGACGATAATTTTGCCACGATCGTGCTCGCCGTCAAGGAAGGCCGCCGCATCTATGAAAATATTCGAAAAGCCATCCAGTTTCTGCTCGCCTCCAATATGAGTGAGGTTTTGGGCGTTTTTGCCGCAGCAATGCTGGGCTTTACCCTGTTGAATCCTGTGCATCTTCTGTTTATCAATTTGATCACGGATTGCTTCCCCGCGCTGGCGCTCGGCATGGAAAAAGCCGAGCCGAACAGTATGCGCCGCCCGCCCCGGAGCGCCAAAGAGGGATTTTTCTCCGGCGGCTTGCTTGCGGATATTCTCTATCAGGGAATTCTGGTCAGCGCGTTAACGATCCTCTCCTATCTCATCGGCCATTTCTTTGAAAGCGGGGTCTTCTCGCTGCCCGTAGGCTCGTCCCGGCACGGGATGACAATGGCGTTTCTGACCATGTCCATGTGCGAGATATTCCATTCCTTCAACCTCCGTTCGCAAAGAAGATCCGTTTTCAGCCTGCGGGGGCAGAACAAGGTTTTGTGGGCCGCCATGATCGGCTCGCTGATCCTGACGACCGCTTTGCTCGAGATCCCGTTTTTGGCGAATGCTTTCGGCTTCACCCCGGTCGGCTGGGCGGAATACGGAATCGCTCTCGGTCTGGCCTTTTTGGTGATTCCCGTTGTGGAGGTTGTTAAGCTCATACAGAGAAGACACGCAGGCCAAGCGATCTAAGGAACTTCAAAACTATCTTTAACCTTTTTACAAAAGCAACCCGCAACGGATCGACCGATCGTTGCGGGTTGCCTTCAATACGCGATCATATATCACTGTTGCTGAAAAATCGCTTCTGATGTTACTGCTGCTTTTGACGTTTTGACGACTTAACAGTATAGTTCTATTCAGGGGGCGGCACGGCAAATGCTGCCCCTGCTATATTTACAATTCGGTTTTTTTGTGCTATAATGACTTGATAAGCATTATATAGCTTTACGATGTGTTATGGAGTTTGAGTTCACCCCCGAATCCGCAAATTTGTGACCAAAATTCGTGTAATTCAGTATAAGGCAGATTTTAGGGGTTATTTCAGAGAATTTCTTACACGAATTTTCACTTGAAATCTGGCCTATATTGATTATATTGAGAGGGTGAGAATGTGCCGGATAAATTTATTTTACATTCCAAATTTCAACCTACCGGAGATCAGCCCGAGGCGATTGAAAAACTGACAAAGGGTGTTGAAAATGGCTTAAAAGAGCAGGTTTTGCTGGGCGTTACCGGTTCGGGCAAGACCTTTACAATGGCGAATATCATTGCCAATGTCAACCGCCCGACGCTCGTTTTAGCCCACAACAAAACCCTTGCCGCACAACTTTGCGGTGAGTTCAGAGAATTTTTCCCCGAGAACGCCGTAGAGTACTTTATCTCCTATTACGACTATTATCAGCCCGAGGCCTATATTGCGCATACAGACACTTATATTGAGAAAGACTCTGCCGTCAACGACGAGATCGAGCGTCTGCGCCACAGCGCGACGTCCTCTCTGTTTGAGCGGCGTGATGTGATCGTCGTTTCGAGCGTGTCCTGCATCTACGGTCTGGGCGATCCGATCGACTATAAGAACATGGTCATTTCCCTGCGCACGGGGATGCAGAAGCCGCGCGAGGAGCTGACGAGGAAGCTGGTTGAGATCCGTTACGAACGCAACGATGTTGAGTTTGCGCGAAATCATTTCCGCGTGCGCGGCGATACGGTGGAAATCTATCCTGCTTACTGGTCGGGCCGCGCGATCCGCGTCGAATTCTTCGGCGACGAGATCGACCGCATTTCCGAGATCAATGCCGTCACCGGGCTGCCGGAGCGCGTGGTCAATCACGTCGCCATCTATCCGGCAAGTCACTATGTCGCTTCACGGGACAAGCTGAACCGCGCCATGCTGGAGATCGAGCGCGAAATGGAGGAGCGCGAGGCGTGGTTCAAATCACATGACAAGCTCCTGGAAGCACAGCGCATCCGCGAGCGGACGATGTACGACCTGGAAATGATTCAGGAAATCGGCTTTTGCAGCGGCATTGAAAACTATTCGCGCGTCATTTCCGGCCGCGCCCCCGGTACGCCCCCGATGACGCTGCTGGATTACTTTCCGAAGGACTTCATCCTCTTTGTAGATGAGAGCCATGTAACACTGCCGCAGGTGCGCGCGATGTATGCCGGCGACCGCAGCCGCAAGCAGAGCCTTGTGGATTACGGCTTCCGCCTGCCCAGCGCCTTCGATAACCGCCCGCTGACCTTCGACGAATTCGGAAGCAAGATCCATCAGGCAATCTATGTCTCGGCGACGCCCGCCGAGTTTGAGCGCAGCCGCGCCGAGCAGTACGCCGAGCAGGTGATCCGCCCGACGGGTCTGCTCGATCCGGAGGTTGAGGTGCGTCCCATCGACGGTCAGGTGGATGACCTGATCGGTGAGTGCAACCGCGTCATCGCGGGCGGCGAGCGCGTGCTCGTCACGACGCTGACAAAGAAAATGGCCGAGGATTTAACGGCTTATCTGCAAAAGGCGGGCATTCGCGTGCGCTATATGCACTCCGATGTCGCAGCACTGGAACGTATGGAGATCCTGCGCGACCTGCGTATGGCAAAGTTCGACGTATTGATCGGCATCAACCTGCTGCGTGAGGGCCTGGATCTGCCCGAGGTTTCGCTCGTTGCCATTCTGGACGCCGATAAGGAGGGGTTCCTGCGCAGCGAGACCAGTCTGATCCAGACCATCGGCCGCGCCGCGCGAAATGCCGGCGGCCGCGTAATCATGTATGCCGACCGCGTCACCGAGGCGATGCGTGCGGCCATCGACGAAACGGAACGCCGCCGCTCCATTCAGGACTCCTACAACAAGACGCACGGCATCGTGCCGAAAACCATTGTCAAGGATATCCGTGCGCTCATTGAGATCACGCAGAACGAGTCCGAGGCAATGGGGAAGGGCAATGTGAAGATGACAAAGGTCGAGCGCGAGCGCGAGATCGCCCGTCTGGAGAAGGAGATGCGCGCCGCGGCGAAGATGATGGAGTACGAATACGCCGCCGTTCTGCGCGACCGCATCATCGAGCTGCGCGGCGAAAAATGACAGACGCTGCAGACGGCCGATGCATCGCTGCGCGGACGGCAGGATTGATATGTCATTGCGAGACTTGCGTCAGCAAGTCGTGGCAATCTCCTGTAAGACCTGACATCAGATTGCCGCGTCGCTTCGCTCCTCGCAATGACATATCGGCGAATTGCTGCGTCGGGCTTGCGCCCTCCTCGCAATGACGCACAGCAGGGGAAGCCTCCGAAAATTTTCCGAAAGGATGAAATACAAATGGAAATTCAAAAGCTGGTTGAAGAAATGAATGCGCGGTTTGCGCAGAAAAACGGCGGCACGATTGCCGCAACGATCGATCATACGCTGCTCAAGCCGCAGTCGTCCCGCGAAGAAATCCGCACCGTCTGTGAGGAAGCCGTGCGTTATGGAGCGGCAAGCGTCTGCGTGAATCCGTGCTACATTGAGTATGTCGCACGGCTGCTCGAGGGCACGGGCGTCACGCCCTGCTGCGTAATCGGCTTCCCGCTCGGAGCCAATACGCCCGCGGCCAAGGCCTTTGAGGCGGCGGATGCAGCGTCGCGCGGTGCGCGAGAGGTCGATATGGTGCTCAATGTCGGCGCGGTCAAGTCCGGCGAGTGGGAGCTTGTCCACCGAGATATCGCGGGCGTTGTCGCCGCCGTGCGCGGTCGTGCGGCCGTTAAGGTCATTCTGGAGACCTGTCTGCTGACCGACGAGGAGAAGGTTCGTGCCTGCGCCGTCGCCAAGCACGCGGGTGCGGACTTTGTGAAGACCTCCACGGGCTTTTCCACCGGCGGCGCGACCGTCGAAGACGTTCGCCTGATGCGCGCGGCGGTCGGCCCGACGCTCGGCGTCAAGGCTTCCGGCGGTATCCGCAGCTACGAGGATGCGAAAGCAATGCTTGATGCGGGCGCAACGCGTATCGGCGCCAGCGCGACGGCGAAGATCGTCGCCGGTGAGCGGAAATAAGAGAGCAAAAGGTCATAAGCATGAAAAAGCGGGACACCCCGAAAGGGATGCCCCGCTTTCTGACACGCAGGCGCGCTCCGAGAGCCTTGCCTGGTCATTGTGAGACCGGCAGGAACGATATGTCATTGCGAGGGCGGCTTCGCCGCCCGCGGCAATCTCATGCACCGCGCCCCAAAGCCTTCCCCTTGAGGGGAAGGTGGACGCGGAACGAAGTGGAGCGGCCGGATGAGGTGTCCGCCGCATTGCGGCGGTCGTGTCATTGCGAGGCCACGTCAGTGGCCGTGGCAATCTCCTGCACCGACAACTGTCATTGCGAGACTTGCGCCAGCAAGTCGTGGCAATCTCCTGTAAGACCTGACATCAGATTGCCGCGTCGCTCCGCTCCTCGCAATGACATATCGGTAGATTACTGCGTCGCTCCGCTCCTCGCAATGACATGGGGGAAGGACACCGCAGCGGGCGCTATTGTTTTGTGCCGGGCAGATCGAACACGCCCGCACGGTCGAGCAGAACAAGCACGCGCACGGCATCCTCGCCCATTCGCAGCATCAGCTCCTCGCCGACGCCGCCGTAGCCCTGTAAGATGCCGCGCTCGGCGAGCTTGTCAAGCGTCGGACGATAAAACGGGTTCTTCACGTCCTTCAGCAGCTCATAACGCATTTCCTTCGCCTCCATTCCGAAGGTTTCGGCAATGGTGGCGGCCTCCGCGTCCGCCAGCTCGCTCAGATTCTCGTCGCGCAGCAGCCACTGCGTGCTCCGTGTATTTGTGTGGAAGCTGTGCTCGACCAGCAGTGCGGGCGTTCCGAAGGCAACGCTGTGACGCAGGATCCCGTAATAGTCCGCGTCGCCGGCAGTGTTAAAGCGCGTTGCCACCTGAGGCTGTTGCTTTGTGTGCATTACATTGCTTACAACCTCCGCCAGCTCGCCGGCGAGACGCTGCATTTCTCCGTTGACCGACCGGAACACGGTCACACGGTCAATGTTTTCATTCGCCTCGTTGCCGATGGCGTTGCTGTGCAGACTGACCAGCAGTCCGCAGCCCCGCCCGAATTCCGCACGCTCATACAGCGAGGGATTGTCCTCTACGCGGCTGCGGGTACAGACGACCGTAAAGCCGTAGCGTTCCAGCGCTGCACGCAGGTACTTCTGCAGGACGAACATCCGCTCACCCTCGTAATACGTCCGAACGGCTGGACTCTGATTTTGCCGGATGCTGTGCCCGGCATCGATGCAGATTTTCATGATATACCTCCTTTTTTCTCCGACTGCGTGCCGAAGTAAAACCCGATTACAACGGTGAAGATCGTCAAAAACTCCTGCCCGCTTATCGCGCCCTGCAGCGCCAGCGCGCCGAATAACGCAGTCAGAACAAGCGTTACAATCGATTTGACGCTTAACAGCTTTTCAAAGCGTTCCTTCATTTGCCCATCACCCCCTCCAGATCGTCGAGCCGATGGTTGACAACCCTGAGCTTTTCCTCCAGCACGGGGATCCGTTCGCCGAAGCGGTTGTGCTGATCGACCTTGCGTTCAAGCTGGCTCAGGCGGTAGCCGGTCAGCTTTGACGAGGCCAGAATGCCGCCGAGCGTACCGAGCAGGGTGCCTGCCAGCGAAAACGCCGCCACCAAAACCTCACTGTTCATGCGCTCACCTCCCGTGTCGTTTTCACCCTTACGGACAATTTATGCCGGAATGAACCGGAATTGTGCAACAACTTGCATTTTTTGCGCCTCTGTGGTAAAATAATTTTGAGGTGAGAGAACGATGCGCCCGCAGACCACAAAGCAGCTCATTCAATCCGCTTTCCGCACGCTCCTGAAGGCCAAGCCGCTGGATCGGATCACCGTGCGCGATATTGTTGAGGAATGTGACCTAACCCGAAACACGTTTTATTATCACTACGAGGATATTTACGACCTTTTCGACGACTATCTGGACGCGCGGACACACGACGTTATTTGCCGGATGCCGCCGGACAGCCACTGGGGAGACATCCTGCTGCAGATTCTCCACGCCATTTTCGAAACGCCGCAAACGGCACGGCACATTTTTTTCTCCAAAAAATGCGACACGATGCGGCTCTATTTGCAGCGTGTCATAGCGGATACGATAGACCGCAGCGCCGATGAAAACGGCGCCGGACTTCACTGCACCGCCGGCGACCGCCGATTGATCTGCGCCACCTGCTCCCATGCGCTTTACGGCCTGCTGGAGGAGTGGCTCACCGGTCCGGACGCCGCCAATTTTGACGGGAACCTGCGCCGCGTCGCGCAGCTTTTTGAGGGTTCGATCCGTGCGGCGCTGGAGCGCAGCGCGGAGGAAAGGGAGGCGAGCCGATGAAAAACTTCACACTGGTGCGCAAGGCCAAAATCACAAACGTCATTGCCGCAGCGCTGATGGCGCTCTCCGGCCTGCTGTTGATCTTCCTGCCCGATCTTCGCGATACGCTGCCGCAGCGTATTCTGCTTGCCGTTCTGTTCTTTCTGAACGGCGCGGCACGACTGCTGGGCTATTTTTCCAACGATCTTTACCGTCTGGCGTTTCAGTTTGATTTTGCCTGCGGCATATTCAGCGCGATTCTGGCGCTGGCCATCGCCTTTGTGCCGGAGACAACGCTGCATAACCTGCCCTTGCTTCTGACCGCTTACGTCGTACTCGACGCGCTTTTCAAGCTGCAAATGAGCTTCGACGCCCGCCGCTTCGGAATGCACGGCTGGGGCGCAATGCTCGCCACCTCCATCGTGCTTGTGCTTGCGGGTGCGGGCTGCTCCGCTGCGCTGCTGGGGGATTTCTTCAGCCACACGATGGCCGTCGGTCTTGCGCTGACCGTGGACGGCCTGCAAAATATCTGGATTACGGCCTACGCCGTGCGCGTGCGTGTCAGGAAAAAGAACCTGTCGGAACAGTTTGATCTGGATTCCGACAACTGAGGAGATATCATGTTTCAAGGCTTTTCCCCCGAGACGATCGATTTTCTCTGGGGCATTCGATTCAACAACAACCGCGAATGGTTTGCCGAGCACAAGGCCGACTATCAAAGGACGCTTTACGAGCCGATGAAGGCGCTGGCCGCGCAGGTCAGCGCGCCGTTCACCGGCGAGAGCGGCCGAAAGCTGCATCTTTCACGCATCTACCGTGATATGCGGATGCACCCGACGACGTTTTACAAGGACAGTCTGTGGTTCTGCATCCAGCACCCCGGCGACGGCTGGCTCGGAGAGCCGAGTCTTTGCTTTGAGCTGAAGCCCGAGGGCTATCAATTCGGCTTCCTCTATTGGAGCGTCCGTGCCGCGCAGATGAAGCAGCTCCGCGCGAAAATGGCGGCTGCGCCCACGAAATTCGCGGAGATGATCGCCGCAGCGGAGCGCGACAGCGGGCTGAAGCTTGAGGGTGAGCGTTACAGGCGCGCGCCGCAGCCCTGTCCGGACGGGCGTCTTGCGCCTTATTTCGATCTGAAGAACTTTTACGCACTGCGCGAATGTCCGCCGGATGCGCTGCTGTTCTCCCCACAGCTTGCCGAAGAGCTGCTGCGTGTATTCCGAATTTGGCTTCCCGTGCTTGAATTTTGCCGAATTTCGGAAGATTAGTCGTTTTTTTCACTCATAATAATTTGAAAAAACGGAAAAATTAAACCCGTCGGAAAGCGCCGATTCAGCGTTTTCAGCGGGTTTCATTTTTTGGAAAGGCAGCGCCGCAAGGAACTGGGAGCGTGCCGACACGCCGGCGGGGAAAAGTACCTGCGAAGAAAATGCGGGAGGACGGGCACATGAAAATAGTATTTCGTTTTGCGGCGGTGCTGCTGCTTGCCGTGCTGCTGTGCGCCGGCGCGGTTGCCGTTATGCCGGAAACGGTCGTTGCGGGCGGCGGCGTGGTTGCGCTGGAGCTGAAAATGCCGGGCGTCTGTGTCGTGGAGCTGGCAAGCGATGCGCCGCGACGGGCAGGACTACGCTGCGGCGACATCATTTGCAGTGTAAACGGGCGGGAAATCAGCGGCAGCGCCGCACTTCAGCGCTTCGTGTCGCAAAGTGACGGTGCAAAACTGGAGCTTTGCATCCGACGCAGCGGCGAGGAAAAACGGATCTTCCTCGCGCCGTATGCGACGGCGGAGGGATGGCGTCTCGGCGTAAGCGTGCGCGAACGTCTGGCGGGTATCGGTACGCTGACATTTTACGACCCGGCGACGCAGCGCTTCGGCGCGCTTGGGCACGGGGTCAATGACGGGAAAAGCGGCGTGCTTCTGCCCATGCAGTCGGGCGCGATCCGCACGGCGCGTGTGACCGGCGTTACCCGCGGTGAGGCCGGGACGCCCGGCGCTCTGCACGGGGCGACGCTTGGCGAAGAGCCGCTCGGTGTGCTTACGCAGAACAGCAAGCGGGGAATTTTCGGCGAATGCACAGGCTTTGCCGGCCGCTGCCTCCCGACGGCGCGGGCCGCGCAGGTCCACACCGGCGAAGCACAGATCCTGTCCACCGTGCGCGGTACGGAGCAGCGCGAATACGGGATTGTGATCGAGTCGCTTGACCCGGGCGACGCGCTCGGCCGTCAGATGCACATTCGTGTAACGGATACGGCCCTGCTGGCACAGACCGGCGGCATTGTGCAGGGCATGAGCGGCAGTCCCATCGTGCAGGACGGCAGATTGGTCGGCGCGGTCACACACGTTCTGATTGACGACCCGACGCGCGGTTACGGTATTTTTTTTGAAACCATGTGGAACACGCTTGCCCGGCAATCCGAGCTGCAAAACGCCGCGTGAGCACAAAAAGGCTCCCCTTGTGACAAGGGGAGCCTTAACGATGCGTATGGGGATTATGTCTTTGCGAGGCCACGAAGCCCCACTGTCATTGCGAGGCCGCGTCAGCGGCCGTGGCAATCTTCCGCAAAAATCTGCATCAGATTGCCGCGTCGGGCTGCGCCCTCCCCGCAATGACACGTTGTGAGAGCGCCATGCGACGGAAGCGCCGCATGACGTTTCGTCATTTGCGGGCAAAATCCGACAATATCGGCTTTCAGCGCAGATAACCGGAGCTAAGATAGGACGGCCGGCTGTTTTTCATCAGGTCTACAAACTGCGCCTGCGTCAGCTCGCAGTGATAGAATAGCTTGAAGTAGTTCTGCACCTCGGTAAACAGTTTAAAATCCGCCTGTTCCGGGTACAGCAGCTTCGCCAGCCACAGCATTCCCAGATAACGCTGCACGGAGGGCGGGAATCCCATCCAGTTGTATGGGCCGAACGGCACTTCGTAGAAATCGTCGTTCTTAATGGCATCGAGCTCCGTCCATGCGCTGTCGGACTTTACCGAGTCGTAGATACTGCCCGGTGCAAAGAGAATCACATCCGGATTCCAGAGCAGAATCTGCTCCATATCGACCTCGTTGCCCGTGCCCTTGCTCGACGGCGAATCAACAACGGCGACATTTTCCGCCATCATATCAAGAATTTCGCCGTGGAAGCTGCCCTTGGCAATGACGTTGCAGCCCTTGTCGCCGAGACAGTAGAGCACACGCTTCTTCGTGACCTTCGACATCAGCTCGGTTATGTTGGCATAGGTCTGCTCGCAATACTTTGCCAGAACCTCGGCCTCCTCGGTCATACCGACCAGATCGCCGAGCTTACGGTAGGCGTCGGCTGCCGTTTCGGTGGTCGCGGTGATGTGGACAAACACGATGCCGGTTTGTTCCTGGAGCGCGTCCAGATCGTCCTTTGCGGTTTTCTTGGGTTCGCCGACGTCAATAACGACCTGCGCGCCGGAGGCCAGCAGCGTCTCCAGATTCAGTTCTCCCTTGCCGCCGTAAAGCTGGCCGAGGATCGGAAGATTGTAATAAGAGGTGTCAAAAAAGGCTTCGGCAGTCTTGTCCCACGCGGTAGCGATGCCGACGAGCTTGTCCGGGCAGAGCGCAAAGCAGAAAATCTGTGCAAGCGGGCCGGAAATTGCGACCTTGTCCAGCTTGGTGGGTAGCGTTACGGTGCGGCCGAGCGAGTCGGTAAACTCGCGCGTCCCCGGCTGCGGCTCCGTCGGAATGTCCGTCGGATCATCCGCAGACGGGGTCGGATCGGAGACAGACGGGTCGGTCGGCGTCACATCGGTCGGCTCGATTGTATGCGTGCAGGCACAGAGCGACAGAAGCAGCAGTGCCGCAAGCAGCAGAGCAATGATACGTTTCATGTTTTCTCCTCCATATCGGAATGTATCTCCATCTCGCCCGTGCGGCCCGCAGGAAACAGGAACAGGGACAGGCTGGTATCGGCAGAATAAAACAGCGGGAATTCCCTGCTGTCCGTTGGGGCCAGCAGGGCAAGCAGCGCCGCCTCATCGGCGCGGCTGCCGTAGCGGCGGAAAAAGCGCAGGGCGTCGGTTTCGCTGCGGAACGGCTGACCCATCTGCAGCGTGAATCGCTGCTCCGTGCAGATAAGCTGCCCGGATTTCCTCCGCTCGCGCAGACGGCTGAGCGTCCCGTGGCCGGAGACGTTTTCTCCGGGGGCAAAGCGATGCCGCTCGGCGTCCTTTTTTATGACGATCAGTGTCGCGTTACGATGTGTTTTTTCGAGGTGCAGGATCTCTTCCGCCTGACCGAAAAAGCACAGCAGGAGCGCGTCGTGGTCGTGCGTCTCCAGATAGGAGAATGCATCGCAGCAGAGAATTTCCGGATTTTCGGCCCGTGCGGCGCTGCGGCGCGCAAAATCCACGGCAAGCGGATCGGAATCCAGCGCCGTCATGCGGAAGCCGTGCCGCGCCAGCGCAAGGCTCAGAAAACCCAGTCCGCAGCCTGCCTCACAGACGCTCGCGCCGTGTGGGAGCAGGGCGGCGATCCGTTCGGCCAGCGCCTCGTCGAAGCCGACAAACCGCGCGGCATCGGCGCGGAAGGCGATTGTCTCCGGTGTCCAGGTCAGCATCCGCCGTGCACCTCCTTATGCTTCGGCACAACGAGTCGCCCATGCACGGAATCGAATACTTCCGCTTTGATTCCGTAAAGCGCATACAGACTTTCCGGCGTAATGATCTCTCCGGGTATGCCGAAGCCAAGCACGCGGCCGTTTTTCAGCGCCAGCACGCGGTCGGCGTACCACAGCGCGTGCTGCGGGTCATGCGTCGAGAGCAGTACACAGTAGCCCCTGCCGGCAAGGCGGCGCGCCTGCGAGAGCACCGACGCCTGATTTCCGTAATCCAACCCGGCCGTCGGCTCGTCAAAAATCAGCGTCCGCGCACCCTGCGCAAGCGCGCGGGCGACCAGCACGAGCCGCTGTTCGCCGCCGGATATTTTTGCAAATTCGCGTTGTGCCAGATGTGCAATGTCAAGCTGCTCCATTGCGGCCTGTGCGGCGGCAAGCTCCGCGCTTCTCGGGCTGGAAAAGGGCGTCAGGGCGTGCGCCGTGCCCATCAGAACCATGTCCTCGACGCTGAGTGACAGGTCGCGGCTGTTTTTCTGCGGCAGGAAGGCGACGTGCTCGGCGAGCCGTTTTCCCGTCAGACTGCGCAGCGGCTCATTATCCAGCAGGATTTCTCCGGCATCCGCTGCATTCAGCCCCAGAATGCACCGCAGCAGCGTTGTCTTTCCTGCGCCGTTTGCGCCAAGCAGCGCCGTTACCGTGCCGTCCGCCGCTTCAAAGTCGATCTGCTCCAGAATTCGTCTTGTACCGCGCGAAAAGCGCAGCGATTCTACCCGGATGCTCATTTCAGGCGCCTGAGCCGTGCATCGGGCAGGCAGCGTGCGCCGTACCCGCGGCGTCGCGTCGTTCGGCACGGACGAGGATCATTTCACCCGCGATGCTCACGGCAATCTCCTCCGGCGTGACCGCGCGAATGCGCGTACCGATCGGCGTGTGGACAAACGCGAGCTTTTCCTCGGAAATGCCCGCCTCACGCAGACGTGCGTTGACGGCGGCTTTCTTTGAGGCTGAGCCAATCACGCCGACGTAGGCGTAATCGCGTGTCAGGAGCTGGCGCTGAACCTCAAAATCATAGCCGTGGCCGCTTGTCATAACGACTGCATAATCATCCGGAGAATAGTCGATATTTTCGTATATTTTTTCAAAATCTGCGCAGACGAGCCGTGCCGCGTCGGGGAAGGCTTCGCGCGTAACGAATTCCGCGCGACTGTCGTATACGGTCGGACGGAAGCCGACCGTGCACAGAAGCGGTACGAGTGCGCGGCTGACGTGCCCTGCGCCGAACACCAGCACGCGCTCACCGACGGGAACAGGCAGCAGGAAGCAGCCGTCCGACGCACAGGCGGCGGCGCGGCCGGGCGCGTAAGCGACGGAAGCCTCCGACAGATCAAATTTCAGACAGCCCTCAAGGCTCTTTCCCAGGTTTTCCAGCGCCGTTTCGATTACGGCGCGCAGCGCGGCATCCTCATGCGACAGAAACTGAAACCATACGCTGACATCTCCGCCGCAGACCATACCGATACTCCCCGGCGCGGGGTGCAGTACGAAGTCGCGCCGCAGAGAGCGGTGCTCGGAAACGAGCCGCTGCGCCTGTTCGATGCTGCGCCCTTCGACGGCGCCGCCGCCGATGGTGCCGCAGAGCCGTCCGTTTTCGCCGACGAGCATTTGCGAGCCGACGCCGCGCGGCGTCGAACCGCCCGCCGTGACGATCATTGCCCAAACGCAGTCGCGTCCCGTGTCAAATTCCGACAAAATACGTTGCATTGCCTGCCTCATAGGGTTTTCTCCTTTCGCATCATCAAATAAAGGAAGAACGGCGCGCCGACCAGGGCGGTCAGAATGCCGATGGGGATTTCGGTTTCCAGCAAATTGCGGGAAATGTTGTCTGTGAGCAGTAAAAAGACGGCGCCGCCGAGCATGGACGCGGGCAGCAGCTCGCGGTAGTTGCCGCCGAACAGCTTGCGCATCAGATGCGGGACGACCAGACCGATCCAGCCGATCATGCCGGAGACAGAAATGGATGCGGCTGTGACCAGCGTTGCGGCGACGATCACGATCAATCGAAGCGCATCCGCATTGACGCCGAGCGCGTGCGCTTCTTCGTCGCCGAGTGCGAGCACGTTGATGCGCCAACGGATCAAAAACAGCGTCCCACAGCCGAGGAAAATCGGTATGAACGCGCGGAGCGACTCCGAATTTTTCGCGCCCGAAAGACTGCCCATCAGCCAGTAGGTGATGGCGGGAAGCTGGTTGGACGGGTCGGCAACGAGTTTAATGTAAGAAGTTCCTGCGGAGAAGAGAGAGCCGAGCATCATGCCCGCCAGCACGAGATTGACCACGCGGAGCCCGCGCGCCCGCTGAGCAAGCAAAAAGACAAGCCCAACGGTCAGCAGTCCGAACACAAAGGCGCTGAGTGTGATGACTGCGGAGGATGCGCCGAGTAAAATGGCCAGCGCCGCGCCAAAGGCAGCGCCGGACGATGCGCCCAGAATGTCGGGCGAAGCCATCGGGTTCTGAAAAACGCCCTGATAGGCCGCGCCCGCCGAGGACAGCGCCGCGCCGACCAGACATGCCAGACAGATGCGCGGCAGACGGATTTTGAGAACCACTGTGCGCATTTCCGGCGTCCAGCTTACCGGGAGCCGCCATGCTCCGCCGCTGATCTTATTCAGCAGTTCGTCAATCAGAATGAGCGGCACGCGATAAAACGGCACGCCATAGCGGCCGAGGCTGAAGGAAACAAGGAAGATCGCCGCAAGGACGGCGAGCAAAAGTGTCATTCGCCGCCGTTTTTTTGTGCGCATCGAAGCGGACACCGAACGATTCACCGCGCTCCCTCCAATCGTGATACTCAAAATAGATAACGACGAATAGAGTATAGCATCGTACCAAACAAATTGCAAGGCTTCCTGAAATTTTTTTGGCGTTTCGACGGGCAGCAGGGCGCCGCCCCTGTTCGGAATGCCTCCCCCTGATAAGAAAAGCCTCCCGACGGGAGGCTTTTCTTGTTTACACATCAAATACACCGAGAATAACGATGCCGACAAGCACCAGCGCGATCATGGCGTAGTGCTTCCATGACAGCCGCTCGCGCAGGAAAATGGCGCTCCAGACTGCCGACAGCGCACAGTACGACGAGATGATCGGTGCGGAATAGGCAACGTGCTCGGAGTCGGCCAGCGCATAGATGTAAAAGAGCTGGCCGACGGTTTCAAACGCCGCGCCGACGTACTTTGGCAGCTCCAGTTTAAACGTGAACTTCTCTTTTTTGACCAGCAGGTAAGCAAGGCAGAGAAGACCCGCCGCAAGGAAGGTCAGCTCGTAGGCCACGTTTGCGGAATTCTCGTCCAGCGTTTCCAGCACGATCGAGTCGGCGAAGGTTCCGGCGGCATCGAGCAGACAGTAGGCCACGGGCAGCAGAATCGCCAGCCAGCTTTTGGAATACTTTCGATTCGCCCGCTCCTGACGGCGCGCGCGCAGCGCGTCGTCCTCACGCGCCTCCACGACGCCCAAACCGACCACGCCCGCGCAGATCAGCCCGACCGCACCGAGCACCAACCAGCGTCCCGCCCCTTCGACCTCAAGGCTGCCGCCGATGAGACACAGGATGGCAACGATGGCACCCGAGGAATTGCAGATTGGCGAGGAAATGGACAGCTCGATATAGCGCAGACCGACGTAGCCGAGCGCCATCGACAGAATATACAGCAGTGAAACAGGAAGGTATTTCCATAGAATCTCCGGGTTGATCTCCACGCCCTGCGCAAAGATCATATACGCTGCGTGCAGACCCATGACGAGACCGACGGCGACGACCATCTTCAGATGCGCCGTTTTATCCTTTTCGCCGTAGCAGCCGAGCTTGGAGAACAGATCCGAGCCGCTCCAGAATAACAGTGCAAGCAAGGAAAACCAGAACCAGTTCATTGTTTAACCCTCCGGAAGCGTTGCCAGACCTGCGTCGCAGAGCTTTTGCAGCGACAGCAGAATGCCCAGCTTGGCATGATACCATGTCAGACCGCCCTGAAAATAGACGGCGTAGGGCGGACGAACCGGGCCGTCGGCGGAAAGCTCGATCGACGAGCCCTGCACAAACGCGCCTGCGGCCATGATGACGTCGTCCTCATAGCCGGGCATCGGCCACGGCGTCGGGTCGGCGAAGCTGTCAACGGGCGCCGCCGCCTGGATACCCTTGCAGAAGGCGATCATACCCTCCCGCGAGCCAAGCTCTACGGCCTGGATGATGTCATGCCGCGGCTCCGTGCCGCTCGGGATTACGCGGAAGCCGAGGCGCTCATACGCATTGGCGGCGAAGATCGCCCCCTTGAGTGCGGAGCAGACAACCGTCGGCGCAAGGAAGAAGCCCTGATACAGCGCGGGCATCAGGCCGAGGTTTGCGCCGACCTCCTGCCCCAGCCCGGGCGCGGAGAGACGGTAGGCGCAGCGCTCGACAAGCGCTTTTTTGCCGCAGATGTAGCCGCCGATGGGCGCAAGGCCGCCGCCGGGATTTTTAATGAGACTGCCGACAATGAGATCCGCGCCGACGTCGCTCGGCTCGAGCGGTTCTACAAATTCGCCGTAGCAGTTATCCACCATGCAGATGATGTCCGGCTTCCTGGCCTTCAGGAAGGCGATCAGTTCGCCGAGCTGCGTCACGGAAAAGCTTGGCCGCGTCGCGTAGCCCTTACTGCGCTGGATGGTGGCGAGCTTTGTTTTTTCGTTCAGCGCGGCGGCAATGGCGTCATAGTCAAAGCTGCCGTCCGGTTTCAGCTCGGCCTGACGGTAGCTCACGCCGTATTCGCGCAGCGAGCAGGCCGAGGGTCGGATGCCGATGACCTCCTCCAGCGTATCGTAGGGCGCGCCGACGGGGGAGAGCAGCTCGTCGCCGGGCAGCAGATTGGCCGACAGCGCAACGGCCAGCGCGTGTGTGCCGCAGGCAATCTGCGGGCGCACCAGCGCCGCTTCCGTGTGGAAGGTGTCGGCGTAGACGCGCTCCAGGTTGTCGCGGCCGACATCGTCATAGCCGTAGCCGGTCGTCGCGGCGAAGCAGGCCGCGCTGACGCGATTTTTCTGCATGGCGGCGAGGACCTTCGCCTGATTGTATTCCGCCGTGCGGTCGAGCGCGGCGAAGCGCTCGGTCAGCCCGCTCAGGATATGCTCGCCGAAGTCGCAGACCTCCGGTGAGACGCCGAGCGCGCGGTACATCTCCTTCATGTTTCCGTCTCCTTCTCTATCTTCTCGAAAATCCGGCGCGCCACGTCGTCAAGTACCTCCGGGCGTGTTACGAACAGCCCGTTTTCCTCGTCGCCGAGGATCAGCAGGGTATCTCCGGGGCGGATGCCGTACAGCTCCCGCGCCTCCTTGGGAATGACGATCTGTCCGCGCTCGCCGACCTTCGCCGTGCCGAAGATGTGCCGGCCGTGCTGTCGGCCGAGCAAATGCTTACCGCCTGCCATTGCGCGCCTCCTTTCGCTGCGGAAAACGGCTGCGCCGCCCACCACAAATCATACTTTTCATATTTTGCATACGGATTATACCGCCTGACGGAACGCTTGTCAAGCCTTTTTCATGTGCAATACGTTCTCCGGCAGCGGATGCCGAAGGCGAAAAAGGCTCCCCTGAATCAGGGAAGCCTTTTTTCTGTCGTTGCAAGTCTGCCGGTGCGGATTGTCATTGCGAGACCCCGGAGGGGTCGTGGGGGCAATCTCGTGCAAAGCCCCCGCATCAGATTGCCACGTCGCTTCGCTCCTCGCAATGACATAGGGGGAGCTTGCCGCGTCGGGCTTGCGCCCTCCTCGCAATGACGCACACACTCGTTGTCATTGCGAGGGCGGCTTTGCCGCCCGTGGCAATCTTTTGTAAGCTCCTGCATCAGATTGCCGCGTCGGGCTTGCGTCCTCCTCGCAATGACATACGATGGGAGCGGCGTATCGTCTCGTTATTTCATTTCAATGCAGCGCGGATGAGGCCGAGGAAAAGCGGGTGCGGATGATTCGGACGGGAGTTGAATTCCGGGTGCGCCTGCGTTGCGAGGAAGAAGGGATGGCCGGGCAGTTCGACCATTTCAATGATGCGCCCGTCGGGCGATTTGCCGCACAGCCGCAGCCCGGCGGCTGTCAGAGCCTCGCGGTAGTCATTGTTAAATTCATAGCGGTGGCGGTGGCGCTCGGAGATATCCCGCGCGCCGTAAAGCGCCTCGGCACGGGAGCCGGGCTCCAGACGGCAGGGATAAGCGCCGAGACGCAGCGTGCCGCCCAGATCGACGACGCCTGCCTGATCCGGCATCAGATGGATGACCGGGTGCGGCGTCTCGGGGTCAAACTCCGTGCTGTGCGCGCCGCGCAGACCCGCCACATTCCGGGCGTATTCAATCACGGCGAGCTGCATTCCGAGACACAGACCCAGATACGGTACGCCCGTTTTACGCGCATACTCGATGGCGCAGAGCATCCCGTCCGTACCGCGCGTGCCGAAGCCGCCGGGAACGAGAATGCCCTCTGCCTCGCGCAGCCGTGCGGCGGCGTTTTCCGGCGTAAGCGTTTCTGCGTCCACCCAATCGAGCTGCACCTCGGCATCGCAGGCGAAGCCTGCGTGCTTCAGCGCTTCGACAACACTTAAGTAAGCGTCGTGCAGCGTAATGTATTTTCCGACCAACGCGATGCGCACGCTGCATTTCGGATGCTGCCAGCGTTCGCACATTTCGCGCCACGACTGAAGCTGCGGCTCGCGCTGCGCCAGACAGAGGCTCTCCAGTACGACCTGCGCCAGATGCTCCTCCTCGAGCATCAGCGGGACCTGATATAAAATCGGCGCATCCAGATTTTCCAGCACGTGATCCTGCGGGACATTGCAGAACAGTGCCAGTTTACTGCGGATGTCCGGTGTGAGCGGGTAGTCCGAGCGGCAGACGAGCACGTCCGGCCGCAGCCCCAGACCCTGGAGCTCACGGACGCAGGCCTGTGTCGGCTTGGACTTCATCTCGCCCGAGGCGCGCAGATAGGGGATCAGCGTGACAAGCAGAATCACGGCGTTTTCGCGGCCGACCTCGTTCTGAAACTGACGGATGGCCTCCAGAAACGGCGCGCTCTCCATATCGCCGACGGTGCCGCCGACCTCGATGATGGCGATGGTGTCCTCCTCCGGCGTGCCGTGATAGAAGCGCGATTTGATCTCGTTGGTGATGTGCGGGATGAACTGCACCGTGCCGCCGCCGAATTCGCCGCGCCGCTCGCGTTCGAGGACGGCGCTGTAAATCTTTCCGGAGGTTACGTTGGAGCCGCGTGTGAGTCGCTCATCGATGAAGCGCTCGTAGTGGCCGAGGTCGAGGTCGGTCTCCGCGCCGTCGTCCGTGACGAACACCTCACCGTGCTGTACGGGGTTCATGGTGCCGGGGTCGATATTGAAATACGGATCGAATTTCTGCATGGTCACGCGATAGCCGCGCGCCTTCAGCAGCCGCCCGAGCGAGGCGGCGGTAATGCCCTTGCCCAGGCCGGACACGACGCCGCCGAGCACAAATACATATTTTACTGCCATGTGTTTATTTCCCTTTCTCTGTAAAAGCGCGAAAGGGAACCGGACGGTTCCCTTTGTGTCATTGTAAGGAGCAGCGCGGTGTCTATGACTTGTGCCATTGCGGAAAGAAAAGCAACGGGGCATCCTCTCCGTATGTCATCGCGAGGGGCGGAGCGACGCGGCAATTGTTCCGTGTCATTGCGAGGAAGGCGCAGCCCGACGCGGCAATCTGAAGCAAAGGCTTACAGGAGATTGCCACGCCCCTCCGGGGTCTCACAATGACAATGGAGGCCGATGCGCGGGATTGCAGCGATTTGCGACCGCAAGTCGTGCAATCATACGTCGATCCCCTGCGGCGGGCAGAAACCACCCGCCGCAGGCATAGCTCACCGGTTACGCGTCCTGCAGGGATCGCGAACGTCCTTTGTTTTACTTTGCCTTCGGGCCGGCGGCGGCAATGTGGGCGGGCATATTCGGGTACTTCTTTGCGAAGTTCTCCTGGAACATGGCGGCCAGCTTGTTTGCCTGCTCGTCATAGGCGGCCTTATCTGCCCAGAGGCCGCGTGCGTCGAGCATTTCGTCGGGCACGTTCGGGCATTTGGTGGGGTAATCGACGTTGAATACGTCATGATGCTTGAATTCGACATTGTCGAAGTCGCCGTTGAGCGCGGCGGAGACCATTGCGCGGGTATAGGCGAGCTTCATACGCTTGGCGCCGTGCGCGGCGCTGCCGCCTGCCCAGCCGGTGTTGACCAGATAGACCTTCGCGCCGCTTTCGCGGATGCGCTTGCCGAGCATCTCGGCATAAACCGACGGATCCATCGGCATGAACGGCTCGCCGAACAGCGTAGAGAATGTCGGCTGCGGCTCCGTGACGCCGCGCTCCGTACCGGCCAGCTTGGAGGTGAAGCCGGTGACGAAGTGGTACATCGCCGCGTCTTCATCCAGCCGGGAGATGGGGGGCAGGACGCCGAAGGCATCGGCCGTCAGGAAGATGACCACCTTCGGAATGCCGCCGACGCCGGGAATGGCGGCGTTGGAGATGTAGTTGATCGGATAGCCGACGCGGGTGTTCTCCGTCAGGCTGCCGTCGTCAAAGTCGAATTCACGGGTCTCGTCGTCCATGACGACATTCTCCACCAGGGAGCCGAAGCGAATGGCGTGGTAGATTTCCGGTTCATTCTCTTCCTTGAGGTTGATGCACTTGGCATAGCAGCCGCCTTCAATGTTGAAGATGCCCTCGCCGGACCAGCCGTGCTCGTCGTCGCCGATGAGCTTGCGGGCCGGGTCGGCCGACAGCGTGGTCTTGCCGGTGCCGGACAGGCCGAAGAATACGGCTGTCTCGTGCGTCTCGGGATCCATATTGGCCGAGCAGTGCATCGGCAGGATGTTTTCCTTGGTCAGGACGTAATTCATTGTGGAGAACACGCTCTTCTTAATTTCACCGGCGTACTGCGAGCCGCAGATGACGATCAGGTGTGCCTCATAGTCGATCATGATGGCGGCCTCGGAGTTCACGCCGTCGATCACGGGATCGCATT
Source organism: uncultured Oscillospiraceae bacterium (assembly GCA_934654755.1). Lineage (GTDB taxonomy): Bacteria > Bacillota > Clostridia > Oscillospirales > Oscillospiraceae > JAZOXB01. The sequence continues at coordinate 44,368 of CAKUGQ010000009.1, forward strand.
TGAAGCCGGGCGCGCAGAGGACGGTGTAGTCGGCTTCGCCGTAGGCGGCAAGCTGCTCCGCGTTCGGGCGGATCAGGAGCTGATGGATAAAGAGGTTCTGGCTTGCAAGCTCGTTGACGATGCGGAATTTTTTGGTATGTACGGGGTCCGCGCCTGCAAAGCCGTCGAAGATGAAGACCTCTCTGCCCTGAAGATAGGCGCAGAGCTTGCCCTTGATGGCATCGAATTTTTCTTTGGAGATCGGACGGCTGACCTTGCCCCAGGCGATGTCGTCATGGACGGCGGGGGTGTCGACGATAAATTTGTCGTTAGGCGAACGGCCGGTGTATTTTCCGGTGGTGACGACGAGTGCGCCGGTGTTGCTCAGTTTGCCCTCGCCGCGGCGCAGCGCAGCCTCAACGAGCTGTGCAGGGCCGAGATTGCGGTAGACCGCCTTAGGCGCAAGAATGCCCAGCTTTTCCAGTCCGTAGGTTTCCATAAAATAACCTCCTATAAACAATAAAACTTGACCGATTGATCCGGAGAAGCTCCGGCATGAGCGGAAGCCCAACTTCCACCGTGACCATTGTAGCACGCCGCGATGCAAATTTCCATACCTATTTTGCAAATTTTTTGTTGCAAAACGGCGGAATATCCGAGAAATGTGTATTTTTATACGGAATAAATCATACACCGGGCAAAATGACGGTTTTTCAGCTTCGTAAAGCGCGAAAGACGAGCAGGCTTGACATTCGCGCTGTAAAATGATATAATCACCGGGCAGTCCGCAGGCAGAACGAAATGCGGAAGCACAGGGGAGGGGAGGGTCGACCCATGCAAAAACGGCTGCTTGCACCGCTTCTGCTGTTTGCGGCGCTTTTGCTTTGCACCGCCTGTCGGGAGCTGCCGTGGGACGGTACGGACGAACCCTCCGCACGCTGTTCTCTCCGGATTCTGGATGCGGCGGATGGCACGCTTCTGCGCACGCTGACCGTCGCCTCCGGGGAAGCGCCCGCGCCGGAGATACCGCAGCGTGAGGGCGAGGAATTTGTCGGTTTTTTCGCCGATGCCGGACTGCGGGAACCGTTTGACGGCAGCCGTCCCCTCACGGCGGACGGAACGATCTATGCCGCATGGCGCACGTCGCTGGAGGATACACGCGCGTGGATGCTCGCCGGTTCTCTGCGCGCTTACCCGGAGAACAACGACGGACGCGCCTGGCCGCAGGACGCCTTTCTTCTGCGGCGGACGGCGCATAATACCTTTGAGATTACGGCCGATCTGTATGCGGGCGACGAGTTTACGCTTGCCGTCATCGAGCCGGACGAGATCAGAAGCGCTTCGGTCGGCGCGGAGGCGCTGGAGGCGGCAGACGGTCTGCTGCTGGCCGGAGCGGAAAACCGCATCCGCGTCCGGCAGCCCGGGAAATACAGGCTTACGTTGACAACGGACCGGAAAACGGCTGCTCTGTGCCGCATCCGCTGCCTGCGCGTCGGAAAAACGGAGCTGCACCCGTCCGGGGAGGCGGAGCTCCGCCTTTGGGCGTCTTTTCTGAACTGGGACTTCTGTCCCATGCGGCGCGACGGCGACAGCCTGACGTGGTACTGCGAGGTGGAGGTTCCGGAGGGCGGCGGCGAGTACCTGATCAAAAACTCCGCCGACGGCACCGTGTATTCCGACCGGAAGGCAGCGCGCCGGCTCAAGGAGGGGCGGCAGCTTGTTGTGCTGACGCTGGTTCGTATTGAGGGCGAGCTGTACGCCGCCGATATTTTGGCGCAGCCGCCGGAATACTACCTCGCCCTTGCGGGCAGCGAGAATGATGCGGATGCGTGGCTTCGCCTGCGCCGGAGGGATGACGGGACATACGCCCGCGATGTGCGTTTTACCGAGGACAACGTGGACGGCGACGGCAGTGTTTCCTTCCGCATTTTTTACGGTACCGAGGATTTTGTGCCGCAGGCGTGGCGTTTTGGTGGGGCGGACGGTCGTCCCTGCACTGCCGCACCGGGTGAGTACACCGTTGTATTTGACCCGCAGACGGGCGCGGTGCGTGTGGCTCCGCGCGATGAAGAGGTATGGTGAACAGGAGAACATAAGAAATGTTTGCAAAAAATTCATGTTTACATCTTGACACGCTTGTTATGCCGTGCTAAAATACAACATAACGGAGTAGGAAACGCAAATGTGGCGCGCAGGGTTCTGCGCGATCGGCCTTGGGGCGTAAGCCCCGTAGCTCCCGACCCGCGGCAGCGTTATGCCGCGCACCGAATTTACATTCTCTCCTTTTAAAAGCCCTTTTTACCCCTAGCGCAGCGCCCGGTCGGGACTTCCCGACCGGGCGCTTGCCTTTTTTACACCGGTCTTGCGGCGGCCTGCGCCGGCAAGCTGCGCCAACCGACGCATCATTGCGCGGGCGGCAGGAACGATATATCATTGCGAGACCCCGCAGGGGTCGTGGCAATCTCGTGCAAGACCCGACTTTAGATTGCCGCGTCGGGCTTGCGCCCTCCTCGCAATGACACGGGGGAGGATGTCGCTCCGCGCCTCGCAATGACAGGTAAACGAAGCACGCTCTCCCCCGCAATGACGGATATGCAAAAAGCCTCCCGGATGGGAGGCTTTTGATCGGAAAAATCAGCCTGCGGCGTAGAGCAGGGAGACGAACAGCGTCAGCAGAATGAAAACCGCCGCAACCCACTTGGTCACGCGCTGCAGCTTGGCGTCGAGCGTAGCGGCCTGACCCTTGCCGAGGAAATTGTCCGCGTTGCCGGCCAGAACGCCGAGACCGCTTTCCTTGCTGGACTGGAGCAAGACGATCACGGACAGGACAACGCAGGAAATGAGCTGGCAAACCAGCAGAATGATCTTAACAGCACCCATAGTAACCTCCAAAAAGCCGCACTTTCGGCTGGCGGCGCGCCGGAATCCGATTCTTACGAACAGTAAGTACAAACAGTACCTCTGATTCTAGCATGAAGTGGCCCAAAAATCAAGCACTTTTTTCGATTTTCGGCCTTATTTTGTCGCCCAGTTTCCCGTGGCGGCGCAGGTCAGGTAGGCATTGATGAAGCCGTCGATCTCGCCGTCCATCACGGCGCTGATGTTTGTGCTTTCAAAGCCGGTGCGCGTGTCCTTGGCAAGCGTGTAGGGCATGAACACATAGGAGCGGATCTGGCTGCCCCATTCGATCTTTTGCTGCACGCCCTTGATATCGGAGATCTTCTCCAGATGCTCGCGCTCCTTGATTTCGATGAGCTTGGAGCGAAGCATCCGCATACAGGTCTCCTTGTTTTGGAACTGGTCGCGCTGCGTCTGGCAGGAGACGACGATGCCCGTCGGCTTATGGATCAGACGTACGGCGGAGGAGGTCTTGTTGATGTGCTGGCCGCCTGCGCCGGAGGAGCGGTAGACCTGCATTTCGATATCCTCCGGACGGATTTCAACCTCCACGTTGTCATCGATCTCCGGAATGACCTCTACGGCGGAGAAGGACGTGTGGCGGCGTCCCGCGGCGTCGAAGGGAGAGATGCGTACCAGACGGTGCACGCCCGCTTCGCCCTTGAGGAAGCCGAAGGCGTTCTCGCCCTCGATCATGATATCGGCGGATTTCAGGCCGGCTTCGTCGCCGTCAAGGTAGTCCAGAATTTTATAGGTGTAGCCGTGTGCCTCCGCCCAGCGGGTATACATCCGGTAGAGCATATAGCACCAGTCCTGCGCTTCGGTGCCGCCCGCACCTGCGTGGAAGGACAGAAGCGCGTTGTTGGCATCATACTCGCCGGTGAGCAGCGTTTCCAGACGCGCCTCCTCCATCGCGGCGACGAGCTTGTCATAGCCCTCGGTCAGTTCCGCAAGCATGGAGTCGTCGTTTTCCTCCAGCGCCATTTCGCAGATGGTCATCAGGTCGTCCCACGACGAGACCATCGCCTGATACTTGTCGCGCCGGTGTTCCAGCTGCTTTGTGCGCATCACGGCCTTCTGCGAACGGGCGGGATCGTCCCAGAAGCCGGGCGATTCGGCCATCGCGTGCAGGCGTTCCAGCTCGTCGAGCATGGCCTGCGGCAAAAACGCCGCGCGCAGCTCGGTGAGCTTCGGCTTAATGTCGCTCAGCTTTGTTTTATATTCTTCAAATTGGATCATATTCTTCGTCGCTCCGATGTTCAATATCCTGTAATACTATCGCCGTCCCGGCGCGGGCCGCAGGGCCTCACGGCAGGAAGTCCTCCGGTTTTTCGGCGCGCAGGCCGAATTTCCACTCAATCGCATCGGCAATGCGCGCGCAGGCGCGCCCGTCGCCGTAGGGGTTAACGGCGTGCGCCATCGAGTTGTAAACGGCGGGGTCGTTGAGTAGTGCATTCGCCAGGCACAGCACCTCGCCGTATTCCACCCCGGCCAGCTTCACCGTGCCGGCGGCGACGGCCTCCGGCCGTTCCGTTTCCCGGCGCAGCACCAGCACGGGCTTGCCCAGTGCGGGCGCTTCCTCCTGCAAACCGCCGGAATCGGTCATGACAAACCGGCTTCGGGCGAGCAGGTTGTGCATCTGCTCCACATCCAGCGGCTCGATCAGATGAACGCGCTCCCGTCCGCCCAGCTCCGCAGCGGCGCATTCGCGCACGGCGGGGCTGAGGTGCACCGGATAGACCAGCTCGACCTGCGGATTTTCGCGCACGAAATCGGCGGCGGCGCGGAGAATATCGTGCATCGGCTTGCCGTAGTTTTCACGGCGGTGGCAGGTCAGGACGACCACGCTTTGCGCTCCGAAGTCCAGCGCGCGAAGCGCCGGATCGGCAAAGACGAAATCGGGACGCACGGTGGTTTGCATGGCGTCGATGACGGTGTTTCCTGTGACGAAAATGTCGCCCATCACGGCCTCACGGCGCAGATTTTCAGCGTTCGCGCGGGTCGGAGAGAAGTGCAGCCGCGCAATGTCGCCGACAAGCGTGCGGTTCATCTCCTCCGGAAAGGGGGAATACGGATCGTAGGTGCGCAGGCCGGCCTCGACGTGGCCGACGGGAATCTTGTGATAAAACGCCGCCAGCGCGCCGGCAAAGGTGGTGGAGGTGTCGCCGTGGACGAGCACCAGATCGGGCTGCGCCCGCTCGAGCACGTCGTCCATGCCCAGAAGCGCGCGGGTGGTAATGGAAGAAAGCGTCTGCTGCTTCTGCATGATGTTCAGGTCGTACTGCGCCTCCAGGCGGAAGATCTGCATCACGGAATCCAGCATTTCGCGGTGCTGCCCCGTCAGGCAGCACAGGCTCTCGATCCCCGGCCGCGCGGCAAGCGTGTGGACCAGGGGCGCCATTTTGATGGCTTCCGGCCGCGTGCCGAAGACGGAAAGGACCTTAATCCGTTTCATTTTTATCCTCCCGGGTCGGTTCCCTGCGCTTCCCGGCAAAAATGCGCACGCCGACAAAGCCTGCCAGCAGCAGAGCGGCAAGGAACACCAGCGCCTGCACGAAGCCGTTGCCCGTCAGCACAACGGCAGCAAGGCCGAGCATGGCGGAAATCAGGTAGCAGATGGCGACGGCCTGTTTCTGTGAAAAGCCGAGGTCAATGAGCTTGTGGTGCATATGGCTGCGGTCCGCGTGCATGGGGTTGACGCCGTGGCTGACGCGGCGGATGACCGCATAGCAGACGTCGAAGATCGGCAGACCGAGCACAAGGAAGGGCGCGGCAAAGGAAATGGCCGCATAAGTTTTGAACAGACCGTAGATGGACACGGAGGAGAGCACAAAGCCGAGAAAGGTCGAGCCGGTGTCGCCCATGAAGATCTTGGCCGGGTTGAAATTATAGGGGATAAAGCCGATGCAGGCACCTGCGACGGCCGCCAGCAGGATTGCCGATTCGCCGGCGCTGCCGTCCGGCATGGCCAGCAGCGCCACGATGAGCATACTGCTCGCGCAGATGGCGCATACTCCCGCCGCCAGACCGTCCAGACCGTCGATAAAGTTGACGGCGTTTGTCAGTGCGACGATCCACAGCACGCTGACCGGATAGGACAGCCATAGCGGAAGCTGCCAGCCGGAAATGTGCTCAATGCGGCAGCCGTGCAGTGTGACGACGATAGCCGCACCGATCTGCACGAGGAACTTCAGTCCTGCGTGCAGGTCATAGATATCGTCGAACATGCCGAGAATTGCGATGATCCCCGCGCCGATCAGGATGCCGCGCACCTCGCGGTCGATGTCCAGAAAGAGCAGTACGGCCGTGAGGAAGCCGAGGATAATGGCCAGTCCGCCCATGCGAGGGATGGGATGGTCATGCATTCGCCGTCCGTCGCGCGGCACATCGACCGCGCCGAGCTTTTTGGCGAGCCACTTGGCAAGCGGCGTGGTCGCGGCGGCAACCGCCAGTGCGCACAGTACCGTCCGGAGGATCTTCAGCAGAAACGGGGCATCGAGTGTCATGGCAATGCTTCTCCTGTCTCAGCGGGCGACAAAGCCCACTTTTTTATAAACCTTGCGCAGTGTTTTTTCGGCAAAGTACGACGCTTTCTGTGCGCCGCTTTCGCAGATGGACTGCAAATACGCCTTGTCTGCCAGCAGACGCTGCGTTTCCTCGCGGATGGGGCGCAGCAGCTCCACGACGGACTCGCCGACGGCGGTCTTGAACTCGCCATAGCCGCGGCCGTCAAACTCCCGCTCGATTTCGGCATAGCTGCGGCCGGTGGCGGCGGAATAGATGGTCATCAGATTGGAAACGCCCTTTTTGTGCTCCGGGTCGTAGCGCACACAGGCGTCGCAGTCGGTAATGGCGCGTCTGAACAGACGCATAATATCCTCCGGTTTGTCCATCAGCGTCACGCGGCCGGGATCGTCCGCCTCGCTTTTGGACATCTTCGCCTCGGGATTGACCAGACTCATAATGCGCGCGCCGACCTTCGGCACATAGGCCTCCGGCAGCTTGAAGGTCTCGCCGTAGATACCGTTGAAGCGGCGGGCAATATCGCGCGTCAGCTCGACATGCTGCTTCTGATCCTCGCCGACGGGCACAAGGTCCGCTTGGTAGAGCAGGATGTCGGCCGCCATCAGCGCCGGGTAGGTAAACAGGCCGCCGTTGATATTGTCGGCATTTTTTGCGCTCTTATCCTTGAACTGTGTCATGCGGCTCAGCTCGCCGAACATGGCGTAGCAGTTGAGGACCCAACCCAGCTCCGCGTGCTGATGCACATGGCTTTGAAAGAAGATGGTGTTCTTTTCCGGATCGATGCCGCAGGCGATATACTGCGCAAGCTGTGCCAGCGAGCGGCGGCGCAGATCGGCCGGATTCTGCCGGACGGTAATCGCGTGCAGATCGGCCATGAAGTAGAAGCAGTCGAATTCTTCGGCACGGTCCTTCCAGTTGCGGATCGCCCCTAAATATGATCCGAGTGTCAGGTCGCCCGAGGGCTTGATGCCCGAAAGCATCCGTTTTTTTGTCACGCTTTGTTGCGTATCAGCCACTGAAAAAACCTCCTTGTCATAATATTTATCCGGTGGGTCATGTTATCATAGCATATTTGCCGGGATTTCGCAAGAAAGAATGTCCTGAATTCCCGAAAATGCCGCCGCTTTTTTCATTGCGTCCGCGCGCAAACTATAGTATAATGGGGCAAACGGCGCCGAGGGACGCGGCGCCGGGTTCCGGAGAAAGAAAGTGAGGTACCCTTCCATGGACGATTATTCCCCCGAGCGCAGGCATGGCCGCTTTTTGAAGCAGCCGCAGAAGCCCGGGCAGCGGCGTTGCCGCTTTGTGCTGCCCGCATGGGCGTTTGTGATCCTGTCCGTTCTGTTTGACGAGCTGATGCTCCACTTCTGGACAACCGACGCGCTGCGCCTCGGCCGTGTCCTGAGCATTGTTCTGTTCACCGGCTCGTTTGCCGTGCTGCTTGCCTTCTTCGTTTCGCTGGGCAATACGGCGAAGCTCTGCCGCATCCTTGCACTGGTCTTTGCAAGTATCATGGCGGTTCTGTATCTGGTCGAGTTTTTCCTGGATGATGCGTTCAAGGTCTTTATGTCTCCGCTGGACATTTTTGAGCGCACCGGCGATATTGCGGGCGATTTCGCCTCCACCGTGTTTGTACAGGTGCTCAAAAACTTCTGGCGCATTTTACTGCTGCTTGCGCCGATCGTTGTCTACGGCATCTTTGCCCACCGCTGTCAATGGGGCAGGGTGAACGGCATCCGGATTCGTGTGCTGCTGCCCGTCGTCTGTGCGCTGACGCTGCTGCTGGCGCTGGGCTGCCTGAATTGGCTCTCGCCGGACTATGACAGCTATTACTCCAAGTATTCCTTCGATGCGGGAATGCGCGGCTTCGGGCTGCCGACCTCGCTGCGGCTCCAGCTCATGGGCCGCGCGGACTCCGGCGATATTGAGCCGGATGTGACCATCCCCACACTCCCGCCCAAAACCACGCCGACCGACCCGACGAACGATCCCACCGCACCGACCGACCCGAGCGTGACGGAGGCGCCCACCGAGCCGCCCTTTGAGCCGCAGGTGCGCAAGGCGGACATCGACTTCGCGGCGCTGGCCGAAAGCGAACGCGACGAGGATCTTGCCAAGCTGCACCGGTATATCGCTTCGCTCACGCCCACAATGACCAACGAATACACGGGACTGTTCAAGGGCAAGAACCTGATCTTTATCACCGCCGAGGCCTTCTCCAAAGAGGTGATTGATCCCGAGCTGACCCCCACGCTCTACCGCATGATGACGCAGGGAATCTATTTTAAGGAATACTATCAGCCCGCGTGGGGCGGAAGCACCTCGACCGGCGAGTATTCCAACATCACGGGTCTGGTGCCCACCAGCGGCGTCAAGAGCATCCAGAAGACCATCGGGCACAATATGTACTACACCATCGGCAATCAGCTCCGCCGTCTGGGCTACTACTCCGTGGCCTACCACAACAATTCCTACACCTATTACGGCCGTGACGAGACGCACTGCAACCTCGGCTATGACCGGTTTATCGGTATGGGCAACGGCATGGAGGAGGGCGTCAAGCGCGTCTGGCCGGAGAGCGACCTGGAGATGATCGACTTCACCGTGCCGCAGTATATCGACCATCAGCCCTTCAGCGTCTACTATATGACCGTCAGCGGCCACGGCGTCTATTCCCGGACGGGCAATACCATGAGCCTGCGGCACTATGACAAGGTGAAGGATCTGCCCTATTCCGAGACGGTCAAGTGCTATCTGGCCTGCAATTTGGAGCTGGAGTACGCCATGCAGAGTCTGATCGCTCAGCTTGAGGCCGCCGGGATCGCCGACGATACCGTGATCGTTATCGGCGCGGATCATTATCCCTACTGCCTCGATAAGAGCGACGCCTGGGGCACCGACAGGGACTACCTCTCCGAGCTTTACGGCTACGCCGCCGACAGCGTTGTGACGCAGAACCATTCGCAGCTTCTCATCTGGAGCGGCTGCCTGGAGGGAAGGAACATCACCGTCGAGCAGCCGACCTACAGTCTCGACATTGTTCCGACGCTTTCGAACCTCTTCGGCGTGGACTACGACTCGCGTCTGCTGGTCGGCCGCGACGTGTTCTCCGACGAGGTGCCGATTGTGATTTTTGAAAACTATAGCTGGAAGACCGATCTTGGCTTCTATAACGCCGCCACCGGCCGTTTCACCGCCAATGAGGGTGCGGAGATTCCGGACGGCTATGTGAAGGCGATCAACGCCATTGTCAACAACAAAATCTATTTCTCAAAAATTGCGCTGAATAAAGACTATTACGGCGTTCTGTTCGGGAAACAGTAAATCGCTGCGGCACACCCCGCGGGAATCTCGGACATCTGTCATTGCGAGACTTGCGCCAGCAAGTCGTGGCAATCTTATGTACCCTCTGTCATTGCGAGACCCCGCAGGGGTCGTGGCAATCTCAGGCATCTGTCATTGCGAGGGCGGCTCTGCCGCCCGTGGCAATCTCCTGTAAGGCTTTGCTTTAGATTGCCGCGTCGGGCTGCACCCTCCGCGCAATGACACAGGGCGCCGCGCCGCGGCGCAGGACCCGTAACGACATATCCGAATGTGCGAAAGGAGAGCTTATGAACGATCCGTGGCTCGACTGGGCGATGCGGCTGCAGGCGCTTGCGCAGGCGGGGCTGGCTTACACGAAAAATCCCTTTGACCGTGAACGCTTCGAGCAGATTCGCGGTATTTCCGCTGAGATCGCCGCCGCACGGAGCGGCCTGCCGGAGCAGGCGGTACGCGACGTTTTTTGCAGTGAAAACGGCTATCCGACACCGAAGGTCGATACCCGTGCTGCCATTTTCCATGAAGAAAAGCTCCTGCTTGTCCGCGAAAGCGACGGTCGTTGGGCCCTGCCCGGCGGCTGGTGCGACGTCGATCAGTCCGTCGCCTCAAACACACGCAAGGAGGCGCTGGAAGAGACGGGACTGGAGGTGCAAACCGAGCGGCTGATCGCCGTGCAGGACTGGCGGAAGCACAATGTCTGCAACTTCGCCTACGGCGTAGTGAAGATTTTCGTCCTTTGCCGCCCGCTCGGCGGTGCGTTTGCGTCGAACCTCGAGACGACCGAGGCGTGTTATTTCAGCCGTGAGACACTGCCCTCGGCACTCGCAGAGGAGAAAACGACGCGCGAGCAGCTCATGATGTGCTTTGATGCCGCACGGGATGAAGCCGGGCCGGTATTGTTTGACTGAATGCGGCTTCCTGAAACGGAGTAATGCCCCTTCCCGCACGGCGGCTCACAATAAGAGAAACGTAAAATTGCCACGGGCGACGATACCGCCCGTGGCAATTTCAATGCGCCGACATTTGTCATTGCGAGACTTGCGCCGGCAAGTCGTGGCAATCGTATGTACCCTCTGTCATTGCGAGACCCCGCAGGGGTCGTGGCAATCTCAGGCATCTGTCATTGCGAGGGCGACTCTGCCGCCCGTGGCAATCTCCTGTAAGGCTTTGCATCAGATTGCCGCGTCGGGCTGCACCCTCTGCGCAATGACCGTAAGTGTGTGTCATTGCGAGGCCACGTCAGTGGCCGTGGCAATCTCGTGCGCTGAACGCAAGGCATTCCCCTTGAGGGGAAGGTGTCGAGCACAGCGAGGCGGATGAGGCGTCCGCCGAAGGCGGGCTGAAAGCCTCCCTGTGGACGCAAGGGGGAGACCCGGCGCGAGCACTGTCATACGAAAGAAATAAAAAACGACAGGCATCAACGATGCTTGTCGTTTTTTGGTGGGGGAAGGTGGATTTGAACCACCGAAAGCACTGCTAACAGATTTACAGTCTGCCCCCTTTGGCCACTCGGGAATTCCCCCATATTCGGTTCTTCGGAAAGTTGCTTGGAGCCGGTAGACGGACTCGAACCCCCGACCTGCTGATTACAAATCAGCTGCTCTACCGGCTGAGCTATACCGGCATCTCTCCAAAGCACGTTTATTATAGCGGCGTGACGGCGGTTTGTCAACACTTTTTTTCGTCGAGCGCCGCTTTTTTTCACGACAGAACGCCGCCGTGCGTCAAAACAATCAGAAGTCCGCTTGCCGCAATCAGGTACAGCAGTGTCGAGGGGATTACGCAGTGCACTGCCAGCTCCGTGCTGCCGTCATACTGCTTGCACCAGACGACACCGGTGAAGGGGGCGGGGCCGCCGCACATCAGCGCGAGAATCACGGCGGTGCTTCTTTCCATGAAAAATTGCAGAATGAAGTAGACGACGGCGGGGTAAACCAGCACGCGAAGGATGGAATAGACGATGGCGGTGCGGTCGCGCACCCATGAAAACAGGCCGTACCGCCCTGCCAGCATTCCCACAAAGAGCAGCGAGAGCGGCGAAACGGCAGCTTCGAGAGCGTTTGTTGTATAGGCGAGGAAGGCGGGGAGCTTCACGCTACACAGACAGAGCACGATTCCCGCAATGACTGCCAGCAGACACGGCGAGAGCAGGACCTTCCTAAGCACGGCGACCCCGCGCGCCGCGCCGGGGCGATTGCCGAGAAAGATCTGATGATGAACCGCCCAGATCAGAAAATCCTGCACGATGGCGAAGAAAAAAACAATCAGAAGATTGCTTTCACTTAAAAACAGCCGCATCAGTGGCACACAGACGAAGGAAATGTTGCCGATCCCGGCATAATAGCACAGCAGCGTGCGCTCGTTTTTTTCGCGCTTGCGCAGCAACCGCCGGCAGAGGAAAAACGGCAGCAGACTGAAAATCAGCGCGGTTACGGCGGTCGGCAGGCCGGTGGTGAGAAGCGCCTGGGGTGAGGCGGCGGAGAAGCTGTTGAGCAGCATGGCAGGGAAGCAGACATTGAGCAGGGCGCCGGGCAGAACATCTACCGCCTCCTCGGAGACCAGCTTCAGCTTCGGCGCAAGATAGCCGATGCACATGACCGCAAAGAAAAAGAAAAGACCTTCAAACTGCATAAACCGCCCTCCTGTCAAGCAAGGACATCATAACACTGTCGCGCGTGAAAGTCAATCGGAATTCCTTGCGGCGAGGGCGGCATTGGCGCGGCTGAGGTCGCGCACGAGCTGCCGGATGTGTGCCCGCTGCTCTGCGGTCAGCCCGCCCGCGTCGATCAGCTCAACCGGGACGCGACCGAGGAGCTGATCGGTCGTGACCTTGAAAAAATCCGCCATTTTCACCAGCATCTCGATCGACGGCATGATATTGTCGTTTTCCCAGTTGGAGACGCACTGCTTCGTAATGCCGAAATGCTTTGCGAATTCCACCTGACTCAGGCCGGACTGCAGCCGCAGCGCGCGGATATTTTCGTTGAGCAGAGCCATTTGTGATTCCTCCGGAGTCCAAATTCTATTGACCATCATATAATTTTCCGTTGACAAAATAAAAATACTATGGTATATTGTTCTTGGACATCTGGAAAAGGAGAGGCCGCCGTGCGCCCGAGGAAGCAGGGGGCGGCGGCAAAAAATTCGGGTTTTTCGCGCTCCGACGCGGGAAATACATATTTTTAAGGAGAGTTCCAAAATGAAGAAAACTCGCAAAAAGGGCTTTACCATCGTAGAGCTCGTCATCGTCATCGCCGTCATCGCCATTCTGGCCGCCGTGCTGATTCCGACCTTCACGGGTGTCATCAACAACGCCAAGGAATCTTCTGCGCAGTCTGAAGCCAAAAACCTCTGGACGGCGTACTGTGTTGAGAAGGCAGAGTCGTTTGCTGATTTCAACGGCTATGTCAAGGTGCTCAAGAAGGGCACAACCAATGAGTACTACTATTTTACCGTTACAAATGGTCAACTGAGTGTTGACAAGCCTCTTGCGACTCAGGCGCCCAGCGATATGGCTAACAGCAACGTTGCCGGCTTTACTGCCATCTTCCAGAAGACGACTACTGGTGGCGGCAGCCAAGGCGACGAGGGCAACGGCTAACAATCTTACCAACTCTTTTTAGCTTCATATCCCCGCGCGGGCGCCCGGCTTTGCCGGGCGCTTTGCGTTTGCCGCCTGTCATTGCGAGGCCACGCCAGTGGCCGTGGCAATCTCCTGTAAGGCCCCGCGTCAGATTGCCACGTCGCTTCGCTCCTCGCAATGACACAGGGGTGCGGCAGCGGTTATGTCATTGCGAGGGCGGCTCTGCCGCCCGTGGCAATCTCGTGTACCGCACCCAAAGCCTTCCCCTTGAGGGGAAGGTGGACGCGGAGCGGCCGGATGAGGTGTCCGCCGAAGGCGGCCTGATTATGACACGCCCACATCCGTGGGCTACACCTCATCAGTCTGCGTCGTTTCACTCCGCAGCCAGCTTCCCCTCAAGGGGAAGCCCTTCCGCCGCTGCGCGGCGGTTCTGTCATTGCGAGGCCACGTCAGTGGCCGTGGCAATCTCCTGTAAGGCCCCGCGTTAGATTGCCGCGTCGGGCTTGCGCCCTCCTCGCAATGACACAGGGGGAGATTGCCGCGTCGCTTCGCTCCAAGCAATGACATATACTCGCTGCCATTGCAGGGTGAGCGCAGGAATTTCCTCTTGCATTTTTTCGATGTTTGGGCTATAATAGTCCGAGTTTGCGTTTTTGAAAAACGGACGATTCAATAAAAGGAAAGCGAGTGATCGTCTTGAGCGATTTGCGAGAAAACAAGATGGGCGTGATGCCCGTTGGCCGCCTGCTGCTGACAATGGCGCTGCCGATGGCGCTGTCGATGCTCGTGCAGGCGCTTTATAATGTTGTGGACAGTGTGTTCGTCTCACGCATTTCCGACGTGGACAATAACGCGCTGACCGCCGTTTCGCTGGCCTTCCCGGTGCAGAATATCATGATCGGCCTTGCCACCGGCATCGGTGTGGGCGTCAATGCCCTGCTTTCGCGCGGCCTGGGCGAGAAGAATCAGGAGCAGGTCAACCGCTCCGCGCTCAACGGCCTGCTGCTGGCCTGCTTCGGCATCGTCCTGACGATGCTCTTCGGTGTGTTCTGCGCGGAGCCGTTCATGCGCTCGCAGACCGAAAACACGGTCATCATCCACTACGGCGTGCAGTATATCCGCGTGATCACGCTGGCCTCCTTCGGTATTTTCGGCGAGATTCTGTTTGAACGTCTGCTTCAGGCGACCGGCCGCACAAGCTATACCATGCTTACGCAGGGTATCGGCGCGATCATCAATATCATCCTCGACCCGATTCTGATCTTCGGTATGTTCGGCTTCCCGCGCATGGAGGTGCTCGGTGCTGCGCTGGCGACCGTGTTCGGGCAAATCGTCGCCTTTGTCATCGCGGTCATTTTGAATCTGAAGAAGAATCACGACGTTCGCCTGTCGCTGCGCGGCTTCCGCCCGCATGGGCCGACGATCCGCCGCATTCTCGGCGTGGGCATCCCTTCGGTCATCATGGTCGCCATCGGCTCGCTGATGTACTATTGCTTCAACCTCGTTCTCGGCCGCTACGACGCCGTTTCCCCCGGATTGGGCGAGGTCGGCTCGACGGTGTTCGGCGCCTATTTCAAGCTCCAGAGCTTCGTGTTCATGCCCGTGTTCGGCATCAATAACGCACTGCTGGCCATCGTCTCCTACAACTACGGCGCGCGCCGCCCGGACCGCATCAAAAGCGTGATCAAATGCGGCGTGGCGGCTACCTGCACGCTGATGCTGATCGGCATTACCGTATTCCAGCTCTTCCCGGAGCAGCTTCTCGGCTTCTTTAACCCCAGCGGACAGATGCTGGAGATTGGCGTTCACGCGCTGCGCATTCTGTGCCTCCCGTTCATTTTTGCAGGCATGGGTATTGTGTTCAGCGGTGTGTTCCAGGCCCTCGGCAAGAGCATTTACAGTATGTTCGTCTCCATCGCGCGGCAGCTTGTTGCGCTTATTCCGGCGGCGTACCTGCTTTCGCTGAGCGGGAATATTGACGCGGTGTGGTTCGCCTTCCCCATTGCCGAGCTCGTTTCGGCTACGCTCAGCGTCGTCATGTTTATTGCGATCTATCGTCAGAAGATCAAACCTCTGGGCGAAAAGGGGCTTGAAAACACCCCGCTTGCGTGATATAATCGACACAACACGGAATACGAACGGGCTGCACGGTTTCGTGCGGCCCGTTTTTGATCAAGGGGATATTATGACATTTGACTATACAGCCGCGGGGGAGTGCTGCCGCATTGTCCTCGGCCGCGGGGCGCTCGCGCGCCTCGGCGCGGAGCTGGCCGCGCTTGCGCCGCACAGCCGGGCGATGATCGTGACCGACGAGACCGTCGCGCCGCTGTATCTGGAGCGGGTGCGCGGCAGTCTCCGGACGGCGGACATCGATTCCGAGGCCGTGCTGCTTCGTCCCGGAGAATCCGCCAAAACGGCGGAGAGCTATGTGGAGCTCCTGTGCCGCCTGGCCGGTGCCGGTCTGACCCGCAGCGATACGGTTCTTGCGCTTGGCGGCGGTGTGATCGGCGATCTGGCGGGCTTTGCCGCCGCGACCTATCTGCGCGGCATTCGCCTCGTCCAGCTTCCGACCACGCTTCTGGCCATGGCGGACGCCTGTATCGGGGGGAAATGCGCCATCGACCTGCCCGCCGGGAAAAATCTGGCGGGCGCATTCCACCAGCCTGCGCTGAGTCTCTGCGACGTCTCTCTGCTTGACAGCCTCCCGCCGGAGCTGCTGCGTGAGGGCTGCGCGGAATTGATAAAGATCGCCATTCTGTTTGATCCGACCCTTTTCGAACATCTGGAACGGTTCGGCCCGGATTTTGACCGGGAGTGGGCCGTTGCGCGCGCGCTGCGCCACAAGGCGCGGCTGGTCAGCGAGGATCCCTTCGACACCGGCGAGCGCCGCCTCCTGAATCTCGGTCACACCCTCGGCCATGCAATCGAAGCGTGCAGCGGCTTTTCCGAGCTGCACGGCAATGCCGTCTCCGTCGGGCTGGCGGCAATGGCGCGCGGCTTTTGCCGCGACAGCCGGCGGATCCTTGCATTGTTGGACGCTTTTTCTCTCCCGACCACGACAAAATACCCCGCTGCGGCGCTGGCAAAGGCCGCACTGCATGATAAAAAGCGCAGCGGCGCGACGCTGCATCTGGTCGTCCCGCGAGAGATCGGGCGCTGCGAGATTGTGGACTACCCCTCAGGCCGGATCGCGGAGCTTTGGGAGGAGGTGCTGGGGGCATGATTCAGCGGCTCTCACCGAGGAGGATCGGCGGGCATTTCTGCGCCGTCGTCTCCAAATCCCACGCGCAGCGGGCGCTGCTCTGCGCCGCGCTCGCCGACCGTCCGACCACCTATGTCTGCGGTGCGCTTCCGCAGGACGTGGAGGCAATGCTGCGCTGCCTGTCCGCGCTCGGCGCGGAGGTCACGCACGGGCAAAATGCCGTCACCGTTCGTGCCCCGGAGCTGCCGCGCGGAGATATTACACTTGACTGCGGCGAGAGCGGCGCGACACTGCGGTTTCTTCTTCCCGTCGCTGCGGCGCTCGGCGTCAGTGCGGAGCTTGTCCTGCATGGGCGTCTGGCGGAGCGGCCGATCGATACGCTGCTGTCATTGCTGAACGCCAACGGCTGCACCGTTGTCAAGACGGGCGAACGGATTACCTGCGAGGGAAGGCTGCGCAGCGGTGTGTTTGCGCTGCCCGGAAACATCAGCTCGCAGTACGTTTCCGGCCTTCTGTTCGCGCTTCCGCTGTTGCCGGGCAATTCGGAGATTCGTCTGACCTCCGCGCCGGAATCGGAAGGCTACATTGCCATGACACTGGAGATGCTGGAGCGTTTTTCCGTCCGCGTGACGAAAACGGCCTCCGGCTGGTACATTCCCGGCGGGCAGCAATACCGTTCCTGTGGGCGAATTACCGCCGAAGGGGACTGGTCTGCGGCGTCGATGTTCTTCTGCGCGGGCGCATTCTCCGCACCTGTCGTCTATGAGGGCCTGCCGGACGCCACGATGCAGCCCGACCGCCGCCTACCGGAGCTGCTGCGTGAGTTCGGTGCGGAGGTGTCCTTCGACGGCATACTGTGGCACGTTAACCCCGCGCGGCTTCGCGGCATTTGCATTGACGCCGGGGGTACTCCCGACCTTGTTCCCGCGCTGGCGCTTACGGCCACGGCGGCGGAGGGCGAAACGCGTATTTTCGGCGCGGCGCGTCTGCGCTATAAAGAAAGCGACCGTCTGCGGAGCATTTGCGAGGTGCTGACACGGCTCGGTGCTTCGGTCAGACAGACGGACGACGGGCTGTGCATCGTCGGCTCGCCGCTTTCGGGCGGCGAGGTGGATCCGCAAAGCGACCACCGTATCGCAATGCTTGCAGGCGCCGCAGCGGCGCGCTGCGCGCAGTCGGTTTCCGTGCGCTGCAGCGAGTGCGCCGCAAAATCCTATCCGGATTTCTGGCGCGATCTGAAACAAAACAGCAGGGAGCGCGAACCATGAGCAATTCTATCGGAACTCTTTTGAAAATTACCCTGTTCGGCGAGTCGCACGGCCCGGCGGTCGGAGTCGTGCTCGACGGCTTTCCCGCGGGCTTTGCTCCGGATTTCGACGCGCTGCAGGCGTTTCTCGACCGCCGCGCCCCCGGTCGGAGCGAGCTTTCCACGCCGCGCCCGGAGTCGGATCAACCCGAATTTCTCAGCGGCTTTTACCGCGGCCGCACAAACGGCGCACCGATTACGGCAGTCATCCGGAACCGGAATGCGCATTCCGAGGCGTATGACGGGCTGAACGGCTTTTTCCGACCCTCGCACGCCGATTTTCCGGCGTATGTGAAGTTTTCCGGGCAAAACGATCCGAACGGCGGCGGGCATTTTTCCGGCCGTCTGACGGCGGCGCTCTGCGCTGCGGGCGGGCTTTGCCTGCAATGGTTGGAGCGGATAAATATACGGATTTTTTCGCATATTTTTCAAATCGGCGCCGTGACGGACGCCGCCTTTGATCCGCTCTCGCCGCAGCCGGCGGCGCACGGTATGGCGTTGCGGACGCTCGACCCCGCCGCCGCGCAGGCGATGCGCGACGAAGTGTTGCGGGCGAAATCGCAGGGCGATTCCGTCGGCGGGAGCGTTGAGTGCGCCGTGACGGGGCTGCCGGTCGGCGTCGGCGAACCGCCCTTCGACGGTCTGGAAAACCGGCTGGCGCAGCTTCTGTTTGCAATTCCCGCCGTGAAGGGCGTGGAGTTCGGCAGCGGCTTTGCCGCAGCCGCCATGCGGGGAAGCGGCCACAACGACGCAATGTTCCGGGACGCGCTCGGGGCCGTCCGCACGCGGACAAATCACGCCGGCGGGATCCTCGGCGGCCTGTCGAACGGGATGCCGCTCCTGTTTCGGGTTGCAATCAAGCCAACGCCGTCCGTTTCCCTGCCGCAGGAGAGCGTTTCTCCCGTGGATTCGGGTATGCTGTGCATTGCCGGACGACACGATCCCTGCATTGTCCCGCGCGCGCTGCCCTGTGTGGAGGCAGCTGTCGCAATCGCTTTGATGGATCTGATCTTGGAGGGACGCAAATGGAATTGACGACGCTGCGCTGCGAGATCGACGCGATCGACCGCGAGCTGCTTACCCTGTATCTCCGCCGGGCGACGCTTTCCGACCGGATCGGCGCATATAAAAAAAGCGTCGGCGCACCGGTTTACCAGCCGGAGCGCGAGACGGAAAAGCTCAGCGCTCTGACTGCCGGCCTGTCGGCCGAGGAAGCCGCGGAGGTCGAAGCGCTGTTCCGGACGCTCTTTTTGCTCAGCCGGAAACGGCAGGAGGCGTTATGAGCCGCTACGGTCTGCTTGGGCGACGCCTGACGCATAGTTATTCACCGCAGCTTCATGCACTGCTCGGAAATCCCGACTACACACTGTTTCCGGTCGAGCCGGAGGCGCTTGCGGATTTTTTCTCTGCGGGAGAATTTGACGGGATCAATGTCACGATCCCCTATAAGTGCGATGCGCTGCGCTTCTGTGCGTCGCTTTCGCCGCAGGCACGGGCCGTCGGCGCGGTCAATACCGTCGTCCGCCGCCCCGACGGGACGCTTTACGGAGACAACACGGATATTGACGGCTTTTCCGCGCTGCTGGCGCTTGCGGGCGGTGTGTGTCCCGGCGAAAAGGCATTGGTGCTCGGCTCGGGCGGCGCGTCGCAGACGGTGCGGTATGTGCTTTCCGGCGCGGGCGCGGAAGTGGTTACGATCTCCCGCAGCGGATCGGATCACTACGGAAATATCGAGCGCCATGCGGATGCGGTGCTTCTTGTCAACGCGACGCCGGTCGGGATGTACCCGCAGACGGCGGCCCGGCCGCTTTGCCTGACACGTCTGCCGCGCCTTCGCGCCGTGATCGACCTGATCTATAACCCCCTGCGCACAAGGCTGCTTCAGCAGGCGCAGGCGCTGGGAATGCGCGCCGTCGGCGGGCTGGCCATGCTTGTCGCGCAGGGCGCGGCGGCGCATGAGCGCTTCGGCTTCGGTGCGGTCGATGCGGCACGGCAGGCCGGGATCCTGCGGCGGCTGCGCGGGCAGATGGAAAATCTGCTTCTGATCGGAATGCCCGGCAGCGGCAAGACCACCGTCGGCCGCCTGCTTGCGGAAAGACTGAACAGAGAGTTTTATGACTGTGACGAAGCGTTTTCGGCACAATTCGGCTGCTCTGCGGCGGATTATCTTGCCCACTTCGGCGAAGCGGATTTCCGCCTTCGCGAGACCCGGGTGCTTGCCGGGCTCTCGTGCCGTTCCGGCTGCGTTATCGCCACGGGCGGCGGCTGCGTCACGCGCAGGGAAAACGATGCGCTGCTGCACGAAAACAGCCGCGTTCTCTGGCTGCAGCGCGACCTGTCGCGCCTGACCTCGGACGGCCGCCCACTTTCTCTGCGTGACGGCGCGGAAGCGCTCTGGATGCAGCGCCGCGCGCGCTACGCGGCGCTGGCCGACGATGCGGTCGGGAACAACGGCACGCTGTCGCAGACGATTGAAACGATATTGGAGATTCTATGAAAATTCTTGTACTGAACGGGCCGAATTTGAACCTTCTCGGCCGACGCGAGCCGCAGATCTACGGGCAGAGGAGCTATGCACAGCTTGTCGCATTTATCGAAGCGGCGGCGGCGGAGCTGGGCTGCGGCGTCGAGGTGCGTCAGACGAACCACGAGGGCGTGCTGATCGACTGGATCCAGCAGGCCGAGGGTACTTTTGACGGGATCGTTCTCAACGCGGGCGGCTATACACACACCTCCGTCGCGATTTTGGACGCGCTTCGTGCCGTTTCCTGCCCTGCCGTGGAGGTGCATCTGTCGGACATTCAAACGCGTGAGCCGTTCCGCCGCCTGTCCTACGCGGCGATGGGCTGTGTAGCCTCCTACGTCGGCTATGGGTTCGACGGCTACCGAATGGCGCTGGAGCATCTGCTCCGCAGCGCGGAATAACGCACGGACTGTCGAAAAAGTCCGACCTGTCGTTGCGGGAGCCTGAAGGGGTCGCGGCGATCTCCCATGCCGACGCCCGTCATTGCGCGGGCGGCTTTGCCGCCCGCGCAATCTCCTGACGTGTCATTGCGAGGCCACGTCAGTGGCCGTGGCAATCTCGTGTAAAGTTCCGCATCAGATTGCCGCGTCGGGCTTGCGCCCTCCTCGCAATGACATATCGGCGGATTGTCACGTCGCTCCGCTCCTCGTAATGACGCGAGGCAGGGCCTCCGGCACGCGGAACAGACATCCCCCGGCGCACAGCGCCGGGGGATGTCTGCGTGTCCGGGATGCTCCCGATTTGCGCAGGTTTCGGTCGGCGGACGTCCGCCGTGCCGGCTGTGCGAAAATGCGGGCTTGCTTTTTTGGCGAATCCTGCTATAATAGGCTGGATATCATCATATACAGAGGAAAAAGCAATGAACTCTTCCGTTTTGCGGCGTTACCTTGGCGACGCCGCGTTTTATCGCAGGGCGCTTGCCGTCGCCGTGCCGATCATGATTCAGAACGGCATCACGCAGCTTGTCTCCATGCTCGACAATATCATGGTCGGGCGTGTCGGAACGGAGCAGATGACCGGCGTCTCCATCGCCAATCAGCTTCTTTTTGTGTTCTCGCTTGCAATCTTCGGCGCCGTGTCCGGCGCGGGCATCTTCGCCGCGCAGTTCCACGGCAAGGGAGACAACGGCGGCGTTCGCCTTGCCTTCCGCTTCAAGCTGCTGTTCTGTACGGTGCTGACGGTTGCCGGTATTGCCCTGCTGATTTTTTTCGGTGACGGACTGATCCGCGCCTATCTGCGCGGCGAGGGCACGCCGGAGCGGATAGAAGCCAGCTTCGGCTATGCGCGGCGCTACCTGCGTGTGATGCTGCTCGGTCTGCCGCCGTTTGTACTTTCACAGTGCTACAGCTCCACGCTGCGCGAATGCGAGCAGACCGTTGTCCCGATGGTCGCGGGCATCGTCGCGGTGCTGACAAACCTGTGCCTGAATGCGCTGCTGATTTTTGGTTTGCTGGGGCTGCCCGCGCTCGGCTGCGTCGGCGCGGCGATCGCAACGGTTGTTTCGCGCTTCGTCGAGCTGGCGGTCGTGGCGCTCTGGGCGCATCTGCACCCGAAGCGCTGCCCATATGTGACCGGCCTGTACCGCAGCCTGCGCATTCCCGCTGCACTGACCCGCCGGATGCTGCTCAAGACGCTGCCGCTGATGGTCAACGAGACGCTCTGGGCGGGCGGTATGGCGCTGCTGGCGCAGGCCTATTCGCTCGGCGGCTACAATGTCGTTCCGGCAGTCAATATCTGCTCGACCATTTCCAATGTTTTCAATGTTGCGTTCCTTGCAATGGGAACCGCCATCGGCATTATCGTCGGGCGGCTTCTCGGAGCAAACCGTTTTGAGGAGGCCGTGGAGACCGACCGAAAGCTCATTGTGTTCTCCGTGGCCATCTGCTTCGTCATCGGCGGTGTAATGGCGTTGCTGGCGCCGCTGTTCCCGCAGATCTACCACACCACGGACGATATCCGCAGCCTCGCCGCGCAGCTCATCCGTATCGCGGCGTTGTGTATGCCGCTCAACTCGCTTGCTAATGCCTGTTATTTTACGCTCCGTTCCGGCGGAAAAACCTTCGTTACCTTCCTGTTTGACAGCTTCTATGTCTGCATCGTGACGGTGCCGATGGCCTATATTCTCAGCCGCTATACCGGCATCGGGATCCGCAGCCTGTTTTTCGTTTGCCAGCTTGCCGACATCGGCAAGTGCGTCGTCGGCCTGATTATGATCCGCCGCCGTGCATGGGTGCAGAATATCGTCCGCGAGGAGGTCACGGCATGAATACAAAATTCTTCCGGGAGCACGGTCTGCTCCGCATTTTCCTGTCCTATTTCAAGCCGCACCGCAGACTGTTTGCAATCGATATGTTCTGTGCACTGCTTGTCGCGGCGATCGATCTGGCCTTCCCTCTCATCTCGCGCACGTCAATGAAGACTCTGCTGCCGGAGGGGAAGTTCACGCTCTTTTTTGTCATCATGGGCCTGATGGCGCTGGCATATCTGCTGCGTGCGGGGCTGTACTTCGTTATCACCTACTGGGGGCATACCTTCGGCATCCGTGTCGAGGCGGACATCCGCCGCGACCTGTTTTGTCGTATGCAGAGCCTCGGCTATGATTTTTACGACAAAAACCGAACCGGACAGCTTATGAGCCGTCTAACCACCGATTTGTTTGAAATTACCGAGCTGGCGCATCACGGCCCGGAGGATCTGGTCATCTCCGCGCTCACCATCGTCGGCGCGCTGGCAATCATGTTCTCCATCGAATGGCGGCTGGCGCTGGTCGTCTGCGCGATCCTGCCGGTGGCGGTTGCGGTCGTCGTTTCGCGGCGGCGCAAGCTCAGCGCGGTATCCAAGGGCGTCAAGCAAAAGGTTGCGGGCATCAACGCCGAAATTGAATCGTCGCTCTCCGGCGCGCGCACGGCCAAGGCCTTTGCCAACGAACACGTCGAGCTGGAGAAGTTCACTGCCGCAAACGACCGTTTCAAGGTTTCCAAGCGTGCGTTCCATAAGGAAATGGGCATTTTCAACGGCTCCATGGAGTTCTTCCTCTCCGTTTTGTCCGTGGCCGTCATTGCCGCGGGCGGTGCGCTCATCATGCAGGACAGTCTGGAAATGGTCGATCTTCTGACCTTTACGCTCTATATCGGTTCCTTTACCTCGCCGCTGCGCCGGTTGGTCAATTTTTCCGAAATGCTTGCAAACGGCTTTGCCGGTCTGGAGCGCTTCGTGGAGCTGATGCGCACGGAGCCGGAGCTGAAGGATGCGCCGGACGCCGAGACGCTGACCGACGTGAGGGGCGGCATCGAGGTTCGGGACGTCAGCTTCCGTTACGACGTGGAAAAGGAGGTCCTTGAGCATGTTTCCTTCACCGTCGCGCCCGGCGAGACCGTCGCGCTCGTCGGTCCCTCCGGCGGCGGAAAGAGCACGCTCTGCCGCCTGATTCCGCGCTTTTACGACGTGACCGGCGGCGCCATCCGCATCGACGGACAGGACGTTCGCTCCGTAACGCAGGACTCTCTGCATCACGCCATCGGCGTCGTGCAGCAGGATGTGTTCCTCTTTGCCGATACCATCGGCAACAACATCCGCTACGGCAAGCCGGACGCGACGATGGACGAGATCGTCGAGGCGGCAAAGCGTGCCGAAATCTACGACGATATCATGCAGATGCCGGACGGCTTCGACACCTATGTCGGAGAGCGCGGCGCGCTGCTCTCCGGCGGTCAGAAGCAGCGCGTTTCCATTGCGCGCGTGTTTCTCAAGAACCCGCCGATCCTTATTCTTGACGAGGCGACGAGCGCGCTCGACTCCGTGACCGAGGCGCGTATCCAGAGTGCGCTTGATGCGCTGGCCGTCGGCCGCACCACGGTTATCATTGCCCACCGTCTGTCCACCATCCGCAGTGCCTCGCGAATTTTCGTCATCGCGGGCGGCGGCATTCTGGAGCAGGGCAGTCATGCCGAGCTGATGAAGCAGGACGGCATTTACGCGGGACTTTGCCGGATGCAGAATCTGGAATGAACAGAAACCGGCATATCGGCATATTACTATTGCATATTGCGGCAAAACATGCTACAATTCGGTTACAAAATTGCATCTGCACGGCTTCGGCCGCTTTGCATAGAATGGGCAAAAAGAAATATCAGGAAGGATGATCTATTTTGCGTCAGAACTGGCACCCGGAGCGCGCTGCCGCGTACTTCGGGATCGACGGAACGCTCGTCCGCTGCGACAGCTACGGCAGCGGGCATATCAACTCCACCTACCAGATCGAAACGAATCGCGGAGAGCGCTACATTTTGCAGCGTATCAACAGCCGTGTCTTTACCGACCCGAAAGCGGTCATGGAAAACATCGGCGCCATCACGCAGTATCTGCGTGAGCGCGGCGATCAGCAGAGCGGTACGCCGTGTTTTATTCCGGACGCGGAGGGGAAATACTATCATATCGACCCGGACGGTGAATACTGGCGCTGCTATCGTTTTACCGACGGCTTGTGCCTGAATCTGCCGGAATCAGACACCGATCTATATGAAAGCGCCGTCGCCTTCGGACGTTTTCAGGAGCTTTTGCAGGATTTCCCCGCCGAAACGCTGCACGAAACCATTCCGCTGTTCCATAATACGCCCAACCGCTACCGCCAGCTCCGCGACGCGCTGGAGGCCGACCGCGTCGGCCGTGCAGCGGAAATTGCCGGCGAGCTGGACTATATCTTCTCCCGCGAGCAGGAGGCAGGAACCATTGTCCGCCTGCTTGACGACGGGGAGCTGCCCCTGCGTGTG
This sequence comes from uncultured Oscillospiraceae bacterium, assembly GCA_934654755.1. Taxonomy (GTDB): domain Bacteria; phylum Bacillota; class Clostridia; order Oscillospirales; family Oscillospiraceae; genus JAZOXB01. The sequence goes on from CAKUGQ010000009.1 coordinate 69,475, forward strand.
ACGCATAACGACACGAAGCTCAATAATGTACTGCTCGACCGTGTGACGCATAAGGCGCTGTGCGTGCTCGATCTGGACACCGTTATGCCCGGCTCGTCGCTCTATGACTATGGCGATTCCGTCCGCTTCGGCGCCGCCACAGCACCGGAGGATGAGGCCGATCTCAGCAAAATGGGCATTGATCTGCACCTGTTCCGCGTCTATACTGCGGGGTATCTTGCTGCCTGCCACAGCCTGACCGAGCGCGAGATCGAGCTGCTGCCCCTCGGCGCAAAGACCATCACGCTGGAGCTGGGCATCCGCTTTTTGACCGACTACCTTGACGGCGACCGCTATTTCCGTGTGGCCTATCCCGAGCACAATCTCGTCCGTGCCCGCGCGCAGCTCAAGCTTGTGCAGGATATGGAGGCGCACTGGGACGAGATGCGAAAAATCGTTACCGAAGAAGCCGAGAAACGCTGAGGAGGTTCCCATGAACTATTTAGGCATTGACTACCGCATCGGCAAGCTGCCGCCCCTGGATCCCGACTTTATTCCCTTCGGTGTCTGGCTGGACGCCTATGAAAAGGGTGCGCAAAAGCCGCTGGCTATCGCCATTGAGCGCGATCAGGGCCGTATCTCCGTGCATCACACCAGGATCCACGGCACGCCCGAGCTGGCCGAGGCGGATTATCGCTTTGTTGAGCGCTATGTGAAGTTTTTGCTCTGGTCCGTCGGCGGCTGGCGTATCACGCTCTGCGGCGACAGCACTCTGGCGACGCGGCTGCAAAGTGCCTACACCCTCCGGGGCGAGCGGAAGTTCGACGTGCAGTTCATGCAGGACGTCTATGAGCGGCCTTTTGAGGTGATCGACTGTACCGAAGCGGAGTTTCCGAAGGCAAACGAGGCCTCTGTGCCCATCGGCGGCCATATGGACGGCTGCCGCATCGGCTTTGACGCCGGCGGCTCCGACCGTAAGGTCAGCGCCGTGATCGACGGGAAAGTCGTCTATTCCGAGGAAGTCGTCTGGCATCCCAAGACGGAGTCTGACCCGCAGTACCATTTTGACGGCATTGTCTCGGCCTTCCGCACCGCTGCGTCCAAGATGCCCCGTGTGGACGGTATCGGCGTGTCCTCGGCCGGCGTTTTCATCGGCAACAGCCCGATGGTCAGCGCTCTGTTTATCAAGGTACCGCGCGAGAAGCGCGAGCTGGTCAAGTCGATCTATGACCGCGCCGCACTGGAGATCGGCGATGTGCCTATCGTTGTGGCCAACGACGGCGACGTTACCGCGCTGGCAGGCTCTATGGGTCTGGAATGCGGCTGCGTTATGGGGATGGCCATGGGCACGAGTGAGGCCGTCGGCTATGTTGACCGTGACCGCAATGTGCTCGGCTGGCTTAACGAGCTGGCCTTTGCACCGGTTGATCTGTTTGAGCGCGCAATGGCGGATGAATGGTCCACCGATATCGGCGTCGGCTGCAAGTATTTCTCGCAGGACGCCGTCATCAAGCTCGCGCCCCGCGCGGGCATCGACCTTGACCCGTCGCTCACCCCGGCCGAGAAGCTCAGCGCCGTGCAGGCGCTTATGGCGCAGGGAGATGCACGCGCAAGAACGATCTTTGAATCCATCGGCGTATACCTTGCGCATACGCTGCCGCTGTACTGCCGCTTCTATGATGTCCGTCACCTGATTGTGCTGGGGCGCGTGATGTCCGGCGAGGGCGGAAATGTGATTCTCGATACCTGTCTGGAGGTTCTGCGCGAGGAGTATCCCGCACTGGCACAGTCCGTGTGCGTTATGCTGCCGGACGAAAAGACGCGCCGCGTCGGCCAGTCCGTCGCCGCCGCCAGCCTGCCCGTTGTAAAATAATCCTGCCGCAGGGCGGCGGAGAAGGGCTTCCCCTGCGTGCAGGGGAGGGTATTTTCCTTGAGATTGCCACGGGCGGCTCGGCCGCCCTCGCAATGACAATATGTGCAGGCGCTGCTGTGAGAAGGGCGCCTGCTTTGCAGGTCATTGCGCGGAGCGACGCGACGCAGCGTTTCCGCCCCCGTGTCATTGCGAGGAGGGCGCAGCCCGACGCGGCAATCTGATACAAGGTCCTACAGGAGATTGCCACGGCTTGCCGACGCAAGTCTCGCAATGACATATCGGCAACTTGCCGCGACCTGCTGACGCAGATCTCGCAATGGCGAGCCCGTCGTTTTTTCAACCATTGCCAAGGAGAGCTTATGATTTTCAAAAATGCAATGATCTATTCCGAGCGCTTCGTCTTTGAGCCGGGGTGCTTTGCCGTGGAAAACGGTGTGTTTACCGGGATATTCTGCACGGAGTCACCCGATGCGGTCGATCTCGGCGGCGCCTACGTCATTCCCGGCCTGATCGACGTCCATTCGCACGGCAATTCCGGTGCGGATTTTTCGGATGCGGACGATGACGGCCTTCGCAAAATGGCGCGTTACTATGCTGAAAACGGCATCACATCCTTCGCGCCTGCGTCCATGACGCTGCCGTATGAGACGCTGTCACGCGCCTTTGCCACGGCGCGGCGGCTGGCAGATGCACAGCCGGAGGGCTGTGCGGTGCTGCGCGGTATTCAGATGGAGGGGCCGTTCTTTTCCGAGAAGAAAAAGGGCGCGCAGAACGGCGCGTATCTGCGCGAGCCGGACTTCGATGCGTTTCGGCGCCTGTATGACGAGTGCGGCGGGCTTGTGCGTATCGTCGACGTGGCCCCGGAGCTGCCCGGTGCGATCGAGTTCATCTGCGAAGCCGGCCGCCTGTGTACCGTTTCCGTTGCTCACACCGACGCGGACTACGATGCTGCCCGCGCTGCCTTTGACGCCGGTGCGACCCACCTGACCCATCTGTACAACGCCATGCCCGGCATCCATCACCGCAAGCCGGGTGTGATTCCCGCCGCTGCGGAGAACGAGCGCGTCAGCGCCGAGCTGATCTGCGACGGGCAGCATGTCCATCCCGCGGCCGTGCGTTTTGCTTTCCGCGTGTTCGGCGCGGCGCGTATGGTTCTGATTTCCGACTCGCTGCGCTGCTGCGGAATGCCGGACGGCGAATATGAGCTGGGCGGCCAGCAGGTATTCCTGAAGGGCGGCGTTGCACGTCTGGAGGATGGCACCATTGCGGGCTCCGCTACGAATGTCTATGACTGTATGCGCCTTGCCGTGCGTTTTGGTATCCCGCGCGAGGATGCGATCCGTGCCGCGACCTATAATCCCGCGCGGCAGCTCGGCGTGCTCGATACCGTCGGCAGCATAGCCGCCGGAAAGCGTGCGGATTTTGTTGTCTGCGACGCGGATTTGAACCGCAAGGCGGTTTACCTTGCCGGAAAGACCATCTGAAATGTGCTTCAGCTTGCCACGGGCAGCAAACCCGCCCGTGGCAAGCTGTTTCTATGTCATTGCGAGACTTGCGTCGGCAAGTCGTGACAATATCGTGCAGCTCTCTGCGTTGGATTGCCACGTCGCTTCGCTCCTCGCAATGACAGGCAAACAGGCTGCGCTCTCCTCGCAATGACACAGGGAACGGGTATGCAGCATCGCCTTCTGCAATGACATGGGGGTGCTTTTCGCCTGAGGGAAGCGTGCCCGCCGCATGGCGGCACATTTTTTCTGCACCGCACTTGACAAAACGGTTCTTATACGATATAATAAATCACATGATGCAGAATGCGTGTTTCAAAACACATATTCTCATTCAAAGAACCGGAATATCAGAAAAACCGGGATTTGTGCCGGACTGCCTCGGCGTCCGGCGCGGGTATATGGTGAGGAGTGAGGGTGTGAATACAAACGTCAGATTATTGCTCGCGGCGGGTATCCTGTTGCTGCTTGCGGGCGGTGTGTTTGTCTGTCTGAGACAGTGGCTTTGCGCGGCGCTGTCCGGCGCGGGGGCGCTGGGCTGCATGACCGGCGCGAAGGCCTTTCATAACGGAGAGGATAAAGCACGGTGAGGCTGCAGAGTGATGCGGCGCTTCCGACGCTCGAACGGCTTTTGCGGGAGAAATACGGACTGCGCCTCGAACGGACGGAAAAGTCCTCTGCAGGCGCCGGCTCCGACACATGGTTTCTTAGTTGTGCGGAGGGAAAATTCGTCCTGAAATTTCCGGCAAGCAGTGAGATCAACCATCCGGAATCGGAGCTGTGTGCGTTTTTGCGCGAAAACGGCATCCCTGCCTGTGATTTTGTGAAAAACCGGGCCGGTCGCTGTGTTTCCGTGGACAGCTCCGGGCGGGTGTTCACGCTCCAGCGGCATTTGTCCGGGCGAACATTGGAATGGAATTCGGCTCCGGAAACGATCTTACTGGAATCTGCGGAGTTGTTGGGCAGGATCCATTCCGTGCTGCGGAACTATCCCGCTCTGCCGGAGGGAATCGGCGCAGGATTCTTCGCCCACATGACGCCGCAGCGTGCGCTGGCTTCTTACCAAGGCTCTTTGGCCACCGCTATTCGGCAGGGCGATTCGGAAATTGCGGATGAGTTGGAGTGGCGCATCGGCCTGATGGAACGGTTCCCGGCGTGGAAATTTGACTTGAACAGGCTGACGCGCTGCAATACACACGGGGACTATTTTATCAGTCAGTTTCTCTGCAAGGACGGGCATCTGACCGCCGTGATCGACTGGACGACGGCCTGCGTCCACCCGGTCATCTGGGAGATTATGCGCTCGTTTGTCTACGGTGCGCCCTGCTGTGCAAACGGCGAGATCGACACGCAGCTTTTGAAACGCTATATTGCCGCATACCGCCGTTATGGAACGCTGAATGCGTATGACCGCGAAAATATAGATATCTCGTTCTGCCAGTCGATCACATCACGGGCGGTGATTTCCGAGAGCTTGCGCTTTTTGAAAAACGGCAGAGCCTTTTTTCGCTCTCAATATAGGATTGGATGCGATAGCAAACCTGCAAACCATTCGCTCGCCAAAACAAGAACAAACAAAATGGCTTTGGTATCTGCTATCATTTTGCTATCAAACGGGAAATGAGATTTTCAAAAAGCGCGTGTTTTCAAGGCTTTTCAGCCCATCATATTCACTTTTTTCTCATTCCCACTCGCTCCCCAAAACCATAACCTAAACGATTTTGTATAGATGGTTTAGTTCCGATTATCGGGATTACTTAGATTATCCAAGAATTACGATGTATCATAATTCCTGTTGTCATTGTGTTGTCAGGCAGAGGTGCTATCTGGTCGTGATACTGCTTTTATACCCCTCGCCCCAAGCCTGCATGGAATCCAGAATGGGCTTCAGGCTTTTACCGAGTTCCGTCAGCGAATACTCCACTCTCGGCGGGACTTCGGCGTAAACCTCACGGTGAACAAGCCCGTTTTCCTCCATCGCCCGGAGCTGGGCGGTCAAAACCTTTTGTGACACATTGCCAACGGACTTTTTCAGCTCCCCGAACCGCTTCGTTCCCGGCATCAGGTCACGCAGGATCAGCACCTTCCACTTATCCCCGATGAGGGTCAGCGTGGTCTCCACGGGGCAGGCAGGGAGAGCGGCTTTCGCGGTCATTTCGCTCATATTTGAAACCCTCCATAAAAATTTTTCCAAGCGCCAAATTGCCGGAAAACCCAGTAACGGCGCAATCGTTTCTTTCCGGTAACTA
>CAKUGQ010000010.1 GCA_934654755.1 uncultured Oscillospiraceae bacterium
GACAGCATTTGAGATAACAGCCCCTTTGCCTTTAAGGAAAGCTCCTTGTTGCGTAAGTGGTGGTTGCTCATTACGGTATAACCTTTGTTTCGCTCCACACGGAAAACTGCCATAGCTTCATCACTCCTTTGTTGTGGATTTGTTACGCAGTAGAACGGCGATTTTGAGGGTTTAGGTATCAAGTATCGCCTAAGTGGTTTTCGCACTCGCAAAGCCGCTTGTAGCAAGGCTTTTTTTGCCCCTACTGCGTAACAAAGGGTATGAAAAAAGCGGCGTTTCTGTTCTTCCGTATGGAAGTGGAAACGCCGCTTGTGCGGTGTAATATTTAGTTGTAGTACAAACCATGCTTGTCCATTGTCCGAAAAACCTTGATTTTACTGTGTTTCAAAAAGTATCGTTATCTAACCTCATCTTTCAATCGCCCAGGCTGGCAGCAGGTCATGGAACTGATGGAAAACGGTCAGGTGGAAACACTCATCGTCAAGGACATGTCCCGATTGGGTCGTGAATACCTTCAGGTGGGTCAGTACACGGAACTCATCTTCCCAAGTTATGGTGTGCGCTTTATCGCCGTCAACGACGGCGTGGACAGCCTGTGCGAGTCCACCAACGACTTCACGCCCTTCCGGAATCTGATGAACGAGTTCTATGCCAAGGACTGCAGCAAAAAGGGACGCTCCGTGGTTCGTCTCAAGGCTGAGACTGGTGCCAGAGTCTCCTCCCGTCCCCGCTATGGGTATATGAAAGACCCGGCAGATCCCAAACGGCACATGGTGCCTGATCCTGAGACTGCTCCGGTGGTGCGTTACATCTTTGACCTCTGCGTTTCCGGAAAGGGTCCTGCCCAGATCGCAAAGCAGCTCAAGAAAGACAAAATTCCCACGCCTGGGTATTCCTACTACCAGAAGCATGGGGTGGAACTGACCGGAGTGGACATCACCCAGCCGTACAACTGGTCCACCAACACCGTCGCTGGCATTCTGGAGGATGAGACTTACCTGGGGCACACCATCAACCTGAAATCCACCACCCTGTCCTTCAAGAACAAGAAGCGCATTGAGCGTCCAGAGTCTGAGCAGCTCCGCTTTGAGAATACGCATGAGGCGCTTATTTCGCGACAGACCTGGGAGATCGTACAGGATATCCGCAAGCATAAGCGGCGCAGAGCCAACATGGCCGAGCAGAATATCTTCTCCGGGCTGGTCTATTGCCTGGACTGCGGCGGCACCATGGTACTGCACCGGGCGCACACCATGGATGCGGTGAAAAACAACTTCATGTGCTCCACCTATAAGAAAAAAGGTAAGGAGGTCTGCTCCGGTCATTACATCCGGGAACAGGAGCTCAGTGCCATCCTGCTGGATGATATCCGCCGTGTTACGCACTTCGCTCGTCAGAATGAGCTGCGGTTTGCGGAGCATATCCGCAAGAAGCAGGGCAAGGAGGCGCAGCAGGAGATTGCAGTGCTCCGGAAGAAGATCGACACCATGCAGAAGCGCCAGGCTGAGCTGACAAAGCTGTTCAAACGGCTCTACGAGGACAGCGTCCTTGGCCGTATCCCGGATGAGCAATACCGCATCCTCTCTCAGGAGTACACCACCGAGCAGAAAGAGATTCAAGAGCAGCTCCCCGCCATGGAAGTAAGGCTTCAGGAGCTGAAAGACTCCAGCACCAATATTGCCCGGTTCATTGAGAACGCCAAGCGGTACAAGGAGATCCCGGAGCTGACCGCTGAGATCTTGCGCATCTTCATCAAGCGAGTGGAGGTCGGAGAGCGTGCGGAGAAATACTCCCGCACAGCACCGCAGGAGGTGCGTATCTATTACCGCGACATTGGTCTGGTGGATGAACTGCCTCAGAGTATGACAGATTCCATGGCAGAAGAAATTCCAAACGAGGTTGCATGAGCAGAAAAGGGAGGCTGTGCCGAAACACAGCCTCCCTCCACAGGAACAAATATTAAGTTATGTGGGTAGGTTCATAAATTGTCCCTATGGAACGCCGGAGAAAGCTCCCTGCTTTTGATGTAGAATTTAGCGGGCAACGAAGAACATGATCGTGAACAGAAGACCGATGACCCAGGTGCCGACGTTGATTTCCTTAATCTTGCCGGTAAAGATCTTGAGCAGGATATAGGAGATGAGGCCAAAGGCGATGCCGTAAGAGATGTTGTAGGCGAAGGGCATGAAGGTCATGGTGAGGAAAGCGGGAACGGCAGCAGCCGGATCGCTCCACTCAATATCCTTCACGCCGCCGATCATCAGAATGCCGACATAGATCAGGGCTGCGGCAGTTGCGCAGGACGGGATCAAAGCGGCGATGGGGGCGAGGAACATCGCAATGAAGAACATCAGCGCGGTAACCATCGAAGCCAGACCTGTGCGGCCACCCTCGGCGATGCCGGCGGAGGACTCAACGAAGGTGGTGACGGTAGAGGTGCCGCAGACGGCGCCAAAGCAGGTGGCGACGGCATCGGCCATCATGGCCTTACCCATTCTCGGTACATTGCCGTTTTCGTCGAGCAGCTTGCCGACGGAGCAGGCGCCGTAGAGCGTGCCGAGAGTGTCGAACATATCGACCATGCAGAAGGCGAGCATCGTGGTTGCAAAGGTGACAACAAAGCCGCCCATGCTGTTCGCTTCAATCCATGCGGAGAATTTAAAGCCTTCGGTGAAGACCTTCACAAAGGACATATTGAAGAAGTCCTTGAACGGCTGGAGAACATTCATGCTCAGCGCGCCCTGAACGTGATCGGCATAGAAGCCGCCGACGGTGGCCAGGCCGAGGATGTAGTACACGACGGCTGCGCCGATGATACCCCAGAACACGGCGCCCTTGACCTTCTTTTTGGACATCGCGCCGATGGCGATGACGGCGATGAGGGTCACGAGCAGGGGCATAATGGCAGCCCAGGTAACATTTTCATTGAAGATGATGTTGAAGGAGTGCAGATCAACCAAAGTGGAGTCGCTGTTGACAATGATACCGGCGTTCTGCAGGCCGAGGAAGGCGATGAACAGGCCGATACCGGCGGAGATGGCAGCTTTGACAGCCTTGGGGATGGCGTCGAAGATAACCCGGCGCAGACCGGTAACGGTCAGCAGGACGAAAACGATGCCGTCAACGAGAACCATGACCAGAGCATTGGCGTAGGTGAAGCCCATACCAACGCAGACGGAGTAGACGAAGAAGGCGTTCAGACCCATGCCGGAAGCCTGCGCGAGCGGCAGGTTGGACAGCAGGCCGATGAGCACCGTGCCGAAGACGGCGGAGATGGCGGTGGCGACATAGATCGCACCGTAGCTGACACCCAGAACATTCGTACCGTCGCCGAACGGATTGGCAAACATATTGGCGTTGACCATAAGAATATAGGCCATTGCCATGAATGTCGTCAAACCGGCGAGGACTTCTGCACGGATGGTGGAACCGGCCTTGGTGACGCCGAAGCGCTTATCCAAGCCGCGCGGCCCGTTTTGATTTGCCATTGAGAATCCCTCCAGAATAGTTTTTGCGAAAAACAATTCGCAGCATAATTATACCATATGGCGTTCAAGAAATCCACATATTTTTTTCAATTTTCCGACAAATTTTTTGATTTGTGCAATTTTAATGACAGTTTTCGTCTGAAAGCGCAGTCCGCTGTAGGAATACTCTTACGAACGATGCGCATGAGAAGCAGCACAGACGGTTTTTTATTCAGCTTTTCTTTCACGATATACGCCTGTGCGGCGACGAGACGGAAAAACGGCTTACGCAGAAAGGAATCTCCCGGATAAAAAACAATGTACTTTTCCGTTTCCGTGCGCTATAATATCTATAACAATATAAGGGAGTATGCCGCAGGAATGGGAGGGAATACCTTATGACGACGCTCTTGCTTCGACTTTTTGTAAAAGACTATCGTCATACCGATGCGCCGGAGGTGCGCGCCGCGTACGGAATGCTGGCGGGTGCGACGGGGATCGTGTGCAACATCCTGCTGTTCGTTTGCAAGCTGCTGGCAGGCTTGCTGTCCGGCTCCGTTGCCGTGACGGCAGATGCGGTCAACAATTTGTCGGATGCAGCCGGTTCCGTCGTGACGTTGCTGGGCTTCCGGCTGGCCGAGCGTCCTGCCGATGAGGAGCATCCCTATGGTCATGCGCGTATCGAATACATTGCCGGCCTGGCCGTCGCGGCACTGATCCTGTTGGTTGGCGTAGAGCTGGGCAAAAGCTCCATCGAGAAGATCCTTACGCCGGATGCGATCGAGCTTTCATGGCTCACGTTTGCGATTCTCGCCGGTTCGATCCTTATCAAGCTGTGGATGTCGTTGTTTGCACGGCGTCTCGGCCGTGCCATCGGATCGACGACACTGGCCGCGACCGCTGCGGACAGCAGAAACGATATGCTGGCAACGGCCGCAGTGCTGCTCGGCTGCCTGCTGGGATCCTTCTTCAATCTTCGAACGGACGGTTGGCTTGGCCTCGCCGTTGCCGTGTTTATCGTCTGCTCCGGCTGTGGCCTTGCCAGAGATACCATCAGTCCGCTGCTTGGACGCAAGCCGGATCCGGCGCTGGTTGAGCGCCTGAGCAGCCTGATCCTGTCACATGAAAGGGTACTGGGGATCCATGATCTGATGGTGCATGACTATGGTCCCGGTCAGTGCTTCGCCTCCGTTCACGCGGAAATGAATGCAGGCGATGACGTGCTGGTATGCCATGAGGTTCTTGATACCATCGAGCGCGAAGCGCTTGCACAGCTTCGCGTGCACCTGGTAATCCATTACGATCCCATCGTGACCGACGACCCGGAGCTGGATCGCCTGCACCGCTGCGTGCAGGATGCGGTTGCCGCGATGGATCCGCAGATCGATGTCCATGACTTCCGTATGGTACGCGGCGAAAAGAGCAGCAATTTGATTTTCGACCTTGCCGTACCGTTTGCATGGCAGAATCGACGGGCTGAGCTGCGCAGTGCTATCGAGCAGGCGCTTGGTCCCGGATATCATACCGTTATCACCTTTGATACGCCGGGCGGCAAGGAGCGCCAACGCGCAGAGCGATAAGAGCGCCGGAATGTGAGCCGTCCGACCCGAATTGGTCGGACGGCTCCTTATTTACGGCGAAAAGCAGCGGATTCGGGAGATTCCCGAACCCGCTGTTTTTTTACTTCATGTTGCGCTCGTAAGCCTCGATCATCTTCTTGACCATCTGGCCGCCGACGGAGCCGGCCTCGCGGGAGGTCAGGTCGCCGTTGTAGCCCTGCTTCAGGTTGACGCCGACCTCGTTGGCGGCCTCCATCTTGAACTTGTCCATCGCGTCGCGAGCTTCGGGAACATTGATCTGGTTGTTGTTCTTCATTGAAATCCATCTCCTTCATTTATTCCGGCGATCAAGTCAATCTTGATTGCTGCAATCGTAGTATTTCCTCGTGCAGTTGAATTATCGGTGGTATTTTTTGAGCGAATTGCAAGAAAATGAACAAATGGATTTCGATGATAAAATCGAATGTGGGAAACGCTAGCTTCCCTGTGACGGCTCTGTTACCGGCGGGATAAAGCTTTCAATGGCGCTGCGCAGCTTCGGGTGGCGGATTACGAAATGAATGGCCGGTGTCTTTCCCTTGGAGACCAAGACCCATTGCCCCTCATGGATGAGAATCTGCAGATTACGAAAGGCGTGTGCGCCGGTCCGCTTCAGCGTGTAATTCGGATGCTCGCGTGCAAAGGCTTCGGACTGCTCCAGATGCGCGGCATAGGCTGAAGACTGCCGCTTACTTGTTATCCGGTATGTCTCCGACGTCGCATTCCAACGTTTCGCGAACAAGACGTGCCTGTATCCGGTTTTCCGTAACCAGGACGGACTCCTGGTGGAAGAATGCGCACAGGTCCTTGGCGATATCGTTGACTACGGCTTTGTCGGTATCAATCAATGTGAGAACCAGGCTCGTTTCCCGGGCATATTCTCCACTTTCATACACATACCCGCCCTCCTGCACATTGAAGGAAAAAGGCACCTTATAGGAGTAACAAACATTACGGAGCACTTTGATATACTTCTCGTTTTCAAAGAGCTGCGTATTTGTAGTTACATCATTCAGTCCGATATAAATCTTTGACTCAACCATGATCGATACCTCCTATTACAATAAGTTTTGGTTGGAAGCCCAGCATCCGGCTGGGCTTCTTTCCATCTCATGCCTAAGCTACAATGAGGGCAGCAACTGGCTGACCAACACCTCCTTGGGCTCCCATGCCCGCCCCAAAGACTGTCAGCCATCCCTTATTGCAGCGTTCGATTTGAGCAGGTTGAGCCTTGGAGTTCGCGTCACCCAATAGATTGAATCGGCAATGAGAAAAAGATGGATTCCGGTTGCGATTCACAGATTGGAGGAATGTAAATGAACTCTGTTGGCATTGACATTTCCAAAGGCAGAAGCACGGTTGCCGTCATGCGTCCCTTTGGAGAGGTCGTCATCTCACCCTTTGAAGTCCGTCACACCGACAGTGAACTGAGCGAGCTGGCAAGGCGGCTCAAAAGCCTGGACGGTGAGACTCGTGTGGTCATGGAGGCCACAGGAAACTACCATGCGCCGGTTGCAAAGCTGCTCCATGACGCAGGGCCATATGTTTCCGTCGTCAATGCAAAGCTGGTGCACGGCTACGCTGGGCTGGATGCTCCGCCAAACGATTCCGGTGATGTGACCGGCAGGCACAAGAGCATGAGTAAAGTTGGCGCGTCGTCTCTGCGGCGGACACTGTTCCTTGTCATGAGTGTCTATTTGCAGAACGCTCCTCTGGATGAACCGGTCTACCAGTTCATGGACAGGAAGCGCGCCGAGGGCAAGCCCTACCGCGTCTACATGATGGCCTCCGCCAACAAATTTCTGCGGATCTACTACGCCACTGTGAAAGCCTATCTGAAGTCGCTGGAACACACCGCCTAATCTTGCCATACAACATTGGCTGGCCGCCGTTTCAAATTTGAAACGCGAAGCGGCTTGGTTTGGTGCGGTCTTTTTACACACCGCATCATTGAAATTCCTACTTGACTTTTCTTAGCAGGTCTTTGAGGTGAGCCTGACAAATTCCGGCTTGTCGGCCTCCCGTCGAATTATACCATACGGGACGACATATCTCAACGCATATTTCCGGATAAATCCGAGCTTTTGAGAAAAGCCGGATATCCACGGAATTCTGCTTCTGACGGTCGGTTCATTGCGGCCAATGCAGACAGCGTTCCGCCAGCAGTCCAAAGTGTACAACGTCGCCTTCTGCGGCATTGGCGGACTCCGGCAGCACAACGCGCAGAAGCGGTGCATCCGCCGAGCGAGGAGATTGCAGCATAACTACGGTGCCGTTCAGGTCGTGGATGACGCGGGCGACCCGAGCAGTCGAATCCTCTTTGAGCAGAGTGACGGCGTTGTCCGGGACGGCGACCGTAACGCACTCCGCGTCGGGATGCAGCGGCAGAATAAGCTCCCAGCCGTCCAGATGGATACCGTCCGGAGAGCAGCGCCCTGACAGGAAATTGTGGCAGCCCGCGAGGCGTGCGGCACCTGCGGTTGCAGGGCGATACATCAGAGCCTGCATCGCCGAAACCGGCGAGGAGACGCCGTTTTCCATCACACAGACCTTCCGGCAGTTGCGGAAGCACTCACCCAGATCATGGCTGACCCACACAATGGGGCAAGTCCTTTAACAGATCGGACAGCTCCAACTCCAGATTCCATTTCAGAAAGCTGTCAAGGGCAGAAAAGGGTTCATCCAACAGAATGGCACGCGGTTCCGATGCGAAGATACGCGCCAACGCGACGCGCTGCTGCTGCCCACCGGACAGGTGCGCAGGCAGCTTTTTCTCCAACCCCTCCAATCGGAAGCACTGCAAATCCTTTTACCGCCCGCGTTGTGAATGGCATGGTTGAAGTTCGGCTGTGACATACCGAGCGCCTGTGCCATTTTTTCCTGCGTCACGGAGTTATTCGCCATCAGTGCAGCAATATTCGAGATTAGAATATCATTTGTTGATCATGTCACCGTCTACGCTGATGAACGGCTCGTATTAACTTTTAAAAACGGAAAAGAAGTCACAATTTCCCTATGACCACAACCATAATATCATAGCCCGGAAGTGTTGAAAAGTCAGCATTTCCGGGCTTTTTCTTTGAAATGATATGAAACGATGAGCGGGGCTATCGTTGCTATCGCGCCTGCCAACGCCGGAGCAGCAGCGATAATCCGACTGTCTCTGGCAACAGTGAAATGAGATGCACCCTTACCTTTGAAACGATATTTGCAGGAAGGACAATTCAGAGCATAAAAAAACTATTGCAGTGACTGACCTTTGTATCAATCACTGCAATAGTTTTGGAGCAGGTGAGGGGAATCGAACCCCCCTATTCAGCTTGGGAAGCTGATGTTCTACCAATGAACTACACCTGCATGGCTCTGCCATTATAGCACAGGCGGAGAAAAAAGGCAAGCTTTTTTTACAGCGAAAAATCGACTTCGTCATATTGCGAAAAATCCTTGGGGGCCATCGCCTTCGGCACACGCTTGAGCGGTTCATAGCGGAATCGGCGGCACGCGCCGTCAAGCGCGACCAGCCCTTTTTTTGTACACAGGCAGGTCGTCTCGTCTACCTTGATGCCGTGTCTGCAATAAGAGCAGCTTCGTTCGATTTTTCTGCGAAAGAGCATTCTCACTCACCTCGCAGACAGTATAGCAGATTTCCTCCGGAATTTCCAGTCCGATTTTTCCCGAAGCCGCATACGGCACAGGCAGCCTCCGGCAAAAACGGCGCAGCTTACCCCAAACACACCGGCTCCGTGCTGCCATGCCAAAGCGAGCGCAGCGGAAAACAGACCGTGCAGCAGCTTGCGCCAGAAGTAACCGCGCGGCGAAAGACCGGCGGATTGCCAGAGGGCGATTGCCTGCAGGTGTACGCACAGGCCGCCCCAGCCCATAAGAAACGCTGCCCAGACAAAAGCGTTTTCCGCGCCGTCAAGCAGGAGAATTCCGCCTGACAACTCCAGAAGTCCCGTCAGCACGCCCTGAGGCAGCGGGAACCGCGCGAGGACCGTTCCGATCCCGAGGCCGTTTAGCGCGCCGCGCAAAGCGAAGCACAGCGCAATAAGCGCGGTGATTTGCAAAAGGGCCTGGCACACTGCACCGACGGCCTCGGAAAACCGTGCGCCGAAGCCAGGGACGGGGGAATCCGGTGCCGACTGCGGGCGTAAACGCGGATTGCATCGGTGAGCCGTCAGAATACCGCAGAAAACCGCCGCAAGACAGTGAATGAGGTACAGAATACCGGCGTCCGGCGTGACCGTGGAAACAACACCGAGAAAGAAAGCCGGGCCGGAATTGTTGCAGAAGCAGACTGCGCGCTCCGCGTCGCGCTTGCAAAGCCGGTTGTTTTTGTAGAGGGACACGACGGAAGCTACGCCGAGTGGATAGCCGCCGAGAAAGCTTGTCAGAAGCGCCGGAAGCGCTGTTGCCGGAACGCCGAACAGCCGCTCTGCTGCGCGGGCGGCCGGGACGAGACGCGGGAGTTTGCCGGACAGGACGACGCGGCACAGCAGCATCATCGGCAGCAGAGCCGGGACGACGGTTGTGGCCGCAATGCGCAGACCTTCCAATGCACCCGCCGCCGCATCCTGCGGAGATAGACACAGCAGGACCAAAAGGGGGATTATCCACACGCTTGCATCACCTCACCGGAATATATGCGCGGCAGGGAAAAAATGTGCCTCCCGCGCATAGAATATCGCGGGAGGGTGAGCGACGATGAAGCAAACAAACTGGGCGGAGCGTTTTTCGCTGCCGCCGGAGGCGCTGTCCGATGCGCCGATGGTCGAGCTGCGGGGGAAACGCAGCGTTGTTGTGGAGAATCACAGGGGCGTGCTGGAATATACGGAGGAGCGTGTGCGCGTCGCCGTGCGCGGCGGCGCCCTGTGCGTGCTCGGAAGCGAACTGAGCATTGCGCAGATGACGCGCCGCCGTCTGGAGCTGCGAGGGGTCGTGCACGGCCTCCAATGGGAGTAAAGTCATGAGAAGATGGGCTGATGTTCTCCTTGGGGTGGCGTATGTGGAGCTGACAGGCACCGCACAGGAGGCGTTTCTGAATGATCTGACCGAAGCAGGGCTCCGCTTCTGGAAGCTGCAGCGCCCGGATGCGCTGCACCTGACGCTGTGTATTCCGCTGCGGCGTGTCGCCGAGGCGCAGAAAATGGCGCTCAGACGTCTGTGCGATCTGCGCACTGTGTCGCAGGACGGCCTGTTACTGCGTCTGCGGGGCTTTTTGCGCAGACCGGTGCTGATATTGGGCCTGGCTGCCGCGATCTTTTTGAGCTTTTACCTGCAGAATTATGTATGGATTATCGAGGTTTCAGGTAACGAAAAATTACATTCTGGGCAAATCGTTCAGGCGCTTGCGGGACTGGGAGTGCGTCCGGGTGTGCGTTCGGACGGACTGGACGTGCAGCTTCTGCGCAATCGGATGCTTTTGCAGCTTCCGGAGTTGTCCTGGTGTGCGGTCAACCGACAGGGCGGGATTCTGCGCGTACCGGTTGCGGAACGCAGCGTGGCAAAGCCCGCAGCGCCGCAGCACAAGGCAGCACATATCGTTGCCCTGCGGGACGGTGTGCTGACGGAGGTGTCCGTTTATGAGGGCATGAAGCTTTGCGCCACGGGGCAGACCGTGCGAAAGGGTCAGGTGCTGGTTTCTGCCTTTGAGGATTACGGGCTGTATCTGCGCGCCGTCTGCGCCAATGCGGAGATCTATGCACAGACGTGGCACAGCGGGACACTGCTGTGTCCCGCTGTGCAGATGGAAAAGATTTATACGGGCGAGGAATGGACGGAATATGCCCTGGTGATCGGAAATTCTCGCAGAAAAATCGGGAAAAGCAGTAGCTTTTTGACCGACAATTGTGATAGAATGGTCACGGTGAAGGCCGTGGAGCTTCCGGGAGGGAGCTGCCTGCCCGTTTATCTGGAGATTACCGTTTGCCGTGCCTATACGCTTCAGGCGCGAGAGCTGGAGCATAACGAGGCTTCCGCGCAGCTTTACGGCGCGTGGGACCGGATGCTTCGAAGCGCCATAGTCGGCACGGTCACACAGACGGACGGCGGCGTTGTGCGCAGCGGTGATTTTTACGCCCTGCACGCGCAGAGCCTGTGCAACGAAATGATTGCCGTGGTGATGCCGGTCGATCCCGCCTATGAAGGAGAACGCAATGGAAAAAACAATTAACGCCGAGCGCATCGAACAGATCATCAATGTGTTCGGTTCATTCGACGAAAACATCAAACGCATCGAGCAGACCTACGGTGTGCGTATCACGAACCGCGGTACGGAGCTGAAACTCTCCGGCGATGAGGAGGCGGTCGATCGTGCGGGCCGTGCGGTGGACGGCCTGCTGCTGCTCGCCGCAAAGGGCGAGCAGATCGATGAGCAGAAGGTGCGCTATCTTATCGATCTGGTCTCCAGCGGAAACGACGACAAGATCGGCGAAATGAGCAAGGACGTTGTGTGTATTACGGCCAAGGGCAAGCCCATCAAGGCCAAAACACTCGGCCAGCAGCGCTATATGAAGGCTATCGGCAAAAACACCGTTACCATCGGTGTCGGTCCGGCCGGTACGGGTAAGACTTATCTTGCCGTGGCGGCGGCCGTGGCAGCATTCCGTGAAAAGACGGTCAATCGCATCATCCTTACGCGCCCGGCAGTAGAGGCCGGAGAGCGGCTCGGCTTTCTGCCGGGAGACCTGCAGAACAAGGTCGATCCGTATCTCCGCCCGCTTTATGACGCGTTGTACGATATGCTCGGCGCGGAGACGTATCAGAAATACCTTGAGCGCGGAAATATTGAGGTTGCGCCGTTGGCATATATGCGTGGCCGCACGCTCGACGACAGCTTTATCATCCTGGATGAGGCGCAAAATACCACGCGCGAACAGATGAAGATGTTCCTGACGCGGTTGGGCTTTGGATCAAAGATTGTCATTACCGGCGATGTGACGCAGATTGACCTGCCGGCGGATAAGGTCAGCGGCCTGAAGGATGCCATTCGCCTGTTGGAAAACATTCCCGATATTGCCATCTGCCGCCTGACTGCGAGCGATGTTGTGCGCCATGCGCTGGTGCAGCGTATCATCGCCGCCTACGAAGCGGGGGAGAAGTCCCAGCTTCCCAAACAGAAAAAGGTCTACAGAAAGAAGAACGGAGTATGAAGCATCGAATTTTACTGCGCTATTCCGAGCGGCGCGACAAGGATCCTGCGCTGAGTATTTTTATTCACCGCTGCATCACAAAAGCATTGGAAATGCAAGGCGTGAACGTGCCCTGCGAGATCAATGTGCTTATTACAAACGACGAAGGTATCCGCGCGGTCAATCTTGCCTCACGGGGAATCGACAGCGCTACGGATGTGCTGTCGTTTCCGATGTTCCGGCTGGAGGCAGGAAATTTTCCCGAAGAGGTGTCGGATATGGTTGACCCGCAGACGGGGCTTGTCCCGTTGGGGGATATGGCGATTTCGCTCGAGCGCGCACGCGATCAGGCCAAACGCTTCGGCAACACGCTGCGCCGTGAGGTCGGCTATCTGACCATTCATTCGATCCTGCATCTGCTCGGCTATGACCATCTCGACGAGGGAGAGCAGAAGCGCGCCATGCGTACACGCGAGGAGCTGATTGCGCAGGAGTTGGGAATTCTGCGCCGATAACAGAGAAAAGGGAAGGAAAACAAACGGGGAAATGAAAAAACGACAGGGAATCCGGATAGCGGCGATGCTGCTGTGCGTCGCCGTGCTGTGCGCCGTACTGTTTCAGAGCATTGCCGCACAGTCCGTACCGGAGGAAAAAGACGGCCGCCCGGTGATTGCCTATGTGCCGATGGACGACCGGCCGGTCAGTACTGACCGCGTGATCTATCTGGCGCGGGCGGCGGGCTTTACGCTTTTAATGCCGCCGAGAGACCTTTACCGTACCCGCCTGGACGGTCAGGGGGAGAACGAGTCCAACGGCAAGCCCTACGGGGACGGTACGGCGCTCATGCGATGGCTGCGTTCCGTCGAGGAGCGGAGCGACTATTTTGTGATTTCACTCGACCAGATGTTCTCCGGCGGGCTGGTCAATTCACGCCATGTCGGGACCGTCGCGCTTGAGGAGGAACAGCGGCGTATTGCGTCATATTTGACGGCGCTTTCCGGGCGCGGCGATAAGCACGTGATTTTTTACGATACGGTGATGCGCCTGGCGCTCACGGTTGGTTACGACGGCTGCAGTATGCGGGATTATACGATTACGCGCAGCTACGGCAGTCGTTCCCGTTGGCGGATAAACCCGGAGGACTTTGCTACGACGGATTATGCAAAGTCGTTGGAGCAGCTCGACCGGATTCATACAGCCTATGCCGTAGGTGAGGACGGAAGCCTGCTTTCGGACTACCGCCGCCTTACACAGGCGGACGGCCGCTCTGCGGAGCTGCTTCGTCAATACCATAATTCGCGCATACGAAAGCTGAAGCTGACCAATCTCCTGATTCAGCATTGCGGCTCTGACGCGGTATTCTTCTTCGGAGCGGACGACAGCAGCACCGGCGAATGCATTCAGCGGAACGAGATTGCGTTCCTGCGCGCCCGAATGAAGGCGCTCGGCCTGCGGTACTCTCTGATGTCCGATGCCGATTCCTTTGGTGCGCTTGCCGTCGCGCGCTGCGCTGCCATGCAGTACGGAACGGCTTCGCTCCGTGTGCGCTATTTCGGTGACGGCGAGCACGGCGCTGCGAGTGACTTTGATATCGGCACGATCCGGCAGAACGTGGAGCTGCATGTGGAGGCAGCAGGGGCGCACATTGTGGAGCAGCAGGCCGATGCGGAGCTGCTTGTGCTGACACGCATCCAATCGAAGTACGACCCTGCGCAGGTTTACCGGCTGGCGGTGGATCGTCTGATGGCCCGCCTCCGCGAGAATCTGAAGCGGGGAACCGTTACGATGGTGCTGGATGCGACCGATCGGTCTGCGGGCTATGCAGCCGGAGACGGCAGCCTTTCCGAGCGGCTGTGCGGCGAGGCGGAGCTGTCTCTGCTCCTTGGCTACAGCAGCTGGAATACTGCGGGAAACGCGGCGGGGCTTTGCATTGCACAGGGAGTTTCCCGCCTGCTCTGCCTGAAAAACGGAGCGTCCGATGTGCAGGCCGACCGTGCGTTTTTGCAGTCCATGACCTTTGCGTATGTGAAGGATATTGTTTACAACACCTGGCTGCGCGCGCGGCTGCAAGGCGATATGGCAGCGCTCGGCTATGACCAGGCCGGTAATTTCTACACCATCTGCGAGGGAAACGACTTTTTACTGCGCGCCGCGCTTGAGAAGATCATGCGCGGCGGCGTGGACGGGAAGCGCTGCGTCGGACGTGTGCTGGAAAACCTCGCGGGCGGACGTTACTACACCTCACTTCGCAGAACGCCGGAAATGAAGCGCTGCGGAACGGTTACGGTGTCGAATTACCGATACCCGTGGTATCGCTTTTTTGAGATTACTTTCGATATATCCGTCTCACCGGATGCAGAATAAAGGAGTATTCAGACCCTTATGAAAACAAAAACAGCAATGATTACGATCACCGGACGGCCGAATGTTGGCAAGTCCACACTTATGAACCACCTGATCGGCGAAAAGATTGCCATCGTGTCCAATAAACCTCAAACCACACGCAACCGCATCAGCGGTGTGCTGACGCGCGGCCAGACGCAGCTCGTGTTTGTCGATACGCCGGGTTTCCATAAACCGCGCACGCGTCTGGGAAACTATATGATGGACGTTGTACACGATTCCGTTGCGGACGTGGATGCAATACTGTTGATTGTCGAGCCGATTGCCAATGTCGGTGTACAGGAGGAGGCGCTGCTGGAGGATATCCGCCGCAGCGGCGCGCCTGCCATTCTGGTCATCAACAAAATTGATACCGTACCGGATAAGGAGCGGCTTCTGGCCGTAATCGCCGCCTATGCCGAAAAGTACGGCTTTGAGGCGGTGATTCCCGTTTCGGCGCTGCGCGCGCAGGGACTCGATGAGCTGATTGCCGAATGTGCGAAGTTTGCACAGCCGGGGCCCTTCCTGTTTCCGGAGGACGAGACGACCGACCAGCCGGAAAAGCAGGTTATTGCCGAGATTCTGCGTGAAAAGCTGTTATGGAATCTTGACAAGGAGATCCCGCACGGTACCGCCGTTGAGATCACGCGTTTTATCGAGCGCGATGACGAGGTGATCGAGGTTGATGCGACCATCTACTGCGAAAAGGCCAGTCATAAGGGGATCATCATCGGAAAGAACGGAGAAATGCTGAAAAAAATCAGCACGGCCGCCCGTGAGGATATGGAGCGCTTTATGGGCACGAAGGTCTTTTTGCAGACTTGGGTCAAGGTTAAGGAAAACTGGCGCGACAGCGATTTTCTGCTGCGCAACTTCGGTTATAATAATTGACGCGCTTTTGGAGCATCCTAGAAACATCAAGCGAAAGGAAGTACGCTTATGAACGCCGAATTCTACTGGGAGCTTTTTACCGAGACCGGTGCGCCGGAGGCGTATCTGCTCTACCTTGAAGCAAAGGAGCAGGCGTAGCGACGGCTGCGCCTACATAAAACCATGTACCGCAAGACCGAGGGAATCGTGCTGCGAGAGGTGCAGTATCGCGACAGCGACAAGCTGCTGACCGTCCTGACGCGCGATTTCGGCCGCATCACCGTCGCCGCACGCGGCGCAAAGCGCAGCGGCGGCCGGTTGTTCGGCGCATGCCAGCTTCTGGCCTATTCCGAATTTACGCTGCTGGAGCGGCAGGGGAGACTTACCGTGACCGAAGCGACGCCGCTTGAGCTTTTTCCGGAGCTGCGGGACGATCTGGAGCTTTTGTCGCTGGCGTCCTATTTTGCGCAGGTCGCCGAGACACTTGCTCCGGAGGACGACCCCTTCAGCCCTGTTTTACCGCTGCTGCTCAATTCACTCTTTGCGCTGGCCAGACTGCATCTGGAGCAGGCGCTCGTCAAGGCGGCGTTTGAATTTCGTATTGTGTGCCTGTCCGGATTTGAACCGGATCTGCGCGGCTGCGCCGCTTGCGGCGGAGAGACGCCGACCTTTTTTAACATCTCACAGGGGACGCTTTTGTGCGCCGATTGCGCGCGTGAGAGCTCGGACGGCATCCGAATGCCGCTTTCCCCGGCGTCACTGGCGGCGCTGCGCTATATTGCCTACGCCGATCCGAAGAGATTGTTTTCCTTCCGCCTGACAGGCGCTGCGCTGCACGAGACGGGGAATATTGCCGAGAGCTACCTGTGTACGCGTCTGGAGCGCGGCTTTTCTACGTTGGACTTTTATAAGTCCCTGTTTATCTGAGGAAACAAAAAATGAATGAACTATATGAAAAATCCATGAAAAAGCTGGAGCTGGACGCCGTTTTACGAATGTTGGCCGACAGCGCTTCCAGTGAGGAGGGGAAGGAGCGCTGCCTTGCGCTGTTGCCTTTAAACGATGCGGACGACATTCGTGAGCTGCAGGCGCAGACGACTGCCGCCTGCAAGCTCATTACGCTTAAGGGTTCTCCCGGCTTCCAGAGTGTCGTGCCCGTCGCCGCTTCGTTGGAGCGTGCAGACCGCGGCGGCTGTCTGACGACGACGGAGCTCCTACGCGTGGCCGGTGTGCTGCGCTGTGTTCGGGCGGCAAAGAGCTATTATAACGGCGATGATACGCAAACGGTTCTGGATGTGTTCTTCCGGGAACTGGCACCGAACCGTTATCTGGAGGATAAGATTACGAACTCCATTCTCAGCGAGGAGGAGATTGCCGACGCGGCGAGCCCCGAGCTGGCGGATATTCGCCGACATATGCGTGTGCAGAGCGCGAAGGTCAAGGAATCTCTGCAAAAAATCATCACCTCGCCGAGCTATTCCAAATATCTGCGTGACCCGATTATCACTCTGCGCGGCGACCGCTATGTCGTTCCGGTCAAGAGCGAGTATAAGAGCGAAATTCCGGGACTGGTCCATGACATTTCCTCGACAGGCAGTACCTTTTTTGTGGAGCCGATGTCTGCCGTCAACGCCAATAATGCGCTGCGCGAGCTTTTTTTGCGTGAAAAAAAGGAGATTGAGCGGATTCTTGCCGAGCTGTCCGCTGAGGCGGCTTCCTTCCGCGAGAGTATCGGACAAAGCTATGAAATGCTTGTGCGTCTCGACTGTATCTTTGCCCGCGCGAAGCTGTCGTTCCGCATGGACGGCATGGAGCCGGTTATCCGAACAGATGCGCGGCTCAATCTGAACCGTGCGCGTCATCCGCTGATCGATCAAAAAGCCGTTGTCCCGATTTCCGTCCGTCTTGGCAGCGATTTTGATACGTTGATCATTACCGGTCCGAACACCGGCGGCAAAACCGTGACGCTCAAAACCATCGGCCTTTTGACGCTCATGGCGGAGTGCGGTCTGCATATTCCCGCCGATTCCGGCAGCGAGATTGCGGTTTTCGAGCGGATTATGGCAGATATCGGTGATGAACAGTCCATCGAGCAGTCGCTTTCGACTTTCTCGTCTCACATGAAAAACATTGTCGAGATCGTCCGCGACTGTGATCGCGACACGCTTATCCTCTTTGACGAGCTGGGCGCCGGAACCGACCCGGCAGAGGGGGCGGCACTAGCCACGGCGCTGATCGAGTTCTGCCGCCAGTGCGGCAGCCGTGTCGCCGCGACGACGCATTATGCCGAATTAAAGCTATATGCCATGCGAACCGGGGGTGTTATGAACGCTTCCTGTGAATTTGATGTGGAGACGCTGCAGCCGACCTATAAGCTCCTGATCGGCGTCCCCGGAAAATCCAACGCCTTTGCTATTTCCAAACGTCTCGGACTTGAGGATACCATCATCGACAAGGCTCGCAGTCTTGTCAGCGAGAACGATCGGAATTTTGAGGATGTTCTGAACCAGCTTGAGCAGCAGCGTCAGCAGATGGAGGCGGCAAAGCTGGAGGCCGAAAAACTGCGGCTCCGGACCGAGCAGGTCAAGGCGCAGTCCGAGGAGTACCTTGCGCAAATCCAGCGTGAACGTGACAAGGCCATGAAAACCGCCCGCGCGGAGGCGCAGGCGCTGATCGACCAGGCACGGCGTGTCTCGGGCGAGGTGGCCGATGAGATGAAGCAGCTTCGCAAGCAGCTTCGCGACAGTGCCGACGTGCAGCAGACGAATGCGAAGCAGACCGAGCTGCGCAAAAAGCTGAACGATGCCGAGCAGGCGCTGCTCGGCACGCAGCAGTCGCTGCCGGAACGTCCGAAGTCTACGCGGCAGATCAAGGTCGGGGACACCGTGGAGCTGCTGCGTTTCGGGACGCGCGCCAGTGTGCTGGCGATCAACAAGGACGGCTCTTATCAGCTTCAGGCCGGAATTATGAAGGTCACGGCGCAACCGGATGAAGTCTATCTTATTGAGGAAACGCAGCAACAGGCCAAGAAGATTATTGAACGCAGCCAGCGAGTATTCCGTAATCAGGGTGCCAGCTCGGAGCTGGATCTGCGCGGAATGAGTGCCGACGAGGCTGTGGCGACGCTTTCGGTGTTCCTGGATACGGCAATGCTTGCCAATCTGTCATCCGTGCGGATCATTCACGGCAAGGGTACAGGCGTGCTGCGTAAGGCCGTGCAGGAGGAGCTGAAGCACAACCGTGCAGTCAAATCCTACCGCCTTGGCGTGTATGGTGAGGGGGAGGACGGCGTGACCATCGCGGAGCTTCGCTGAGAAAATATGCGCCGCATCTGACAATTCCGAAAGAGGCCCGTATCGGAGTATGCTCCGATACGGGCCTTTTTTAGAACAAAGTGATGATTCCGGCAGTCAGAGCGGCAATTGCGGCAAACAGCGGGATTCCCCGCACAAAGGAGCCGAGGTGCTTTCGAGGATCCTGATACGGCTCCTTTTCCGGCAGAAAGGAGAAGCGGATCTGCCTGGTATTGCGCCACCAGAGAAGATCAATGACCAGAAGATCAAACAGCCCCAGTCCTTCTCCGAAAATCAGAAAATCCCAAAATGCAGACCAATAGCCGCTCAGGCCCAAGACCCTCTTGAAAGCCAGACCAAGGGCGGAAAACAGGACGGTGAACAGAAGCAGATTGCCCAGCAGAACAGAACTCAGGGATTTCTCTTGCGGAACGCTTCCCGCCAGCTTCTGCCGGACCTGCGCTTGCACCGGATCCGGGTAGGAACGCAGGCCGATCAGGTTTTTCCTGTCCGTCCCGGTTCCCAGAAAGCAGATGCTCCAATAGAGCAGATAAAACACAATTGCAAGACCGATTCTCATAACGTCATCCCTTTCACCATATGACGCAGCCGCTCATATGTTTTTCCTCTTGTAGCCACAGTCGCAGTACGTCCCGCCGGAGGCAAGCGTGTATTTGCGAACAAAATCTGTCGCACCGCCCGCTTCGCTCATTGTGTAGTCAAGGTGACACAGTGCCGGCGTGAGGTCATACAGCCCCAGCTTTTGCATCAGAACGCAGATACCGCACTTTGTAAAGCGTCCTTCATATCCGCTGCCGTCTGCGTATTCGTAAAAATCCATATTCCATGAATAGGGATTACGGTCGGCGGCCTTCAGTGCCGCAGTCGCCTTCATTCCGGCGATATCCTTTTCGGTGAATTTCTTCTTTCCGTTCTTGCGGCAGAACCACTTCATCGGCTTTGTCATCATTGCATCGGCATAGTATATCGTCAGCCGCTTCACGTCCGGGCGTTCTGGCATGGAGAGGATAAATGCTCCCAACATGGCGCAGTTGACGATATTCATTTTTAAGCGGTCAGCCTTCTCAAATTCCGGCAGCTCACGGACGATTTCTCTGTATTTCGGCTTTGCCTTTTGCGTGATGGCCTTATTATGGGGCTTCCGAACGGCTATGACACCGTGGTTGGTGAGGGCGGCGGTACGCTCTCCGGCGGCGAAAAGCAGCGTATTTCCATTGCCCGTGCCATTTTGAAGGATGCGCCGATTATCATTCTCGATGAGGCAACCGCCAGCATCGATCCGGAAAATGAGAATCTGATCCAGCAGGCAATTTCCGAGCTGACCAAAGGAAAGACCATCATCACCATCGCTCACCGCCTGGCGACCGTTCAGAATGCGGATCGAATTCTTGTGGTGGACGACGGCAGGATCGTTGAAGCGGGGACGCATGAAGAGCTGATCCGTCAAAACGGCCTGTATCGGCGCTTCACCGAGATTCGGGAACAGGCAGAGGGCTGGCACATCGTGACGGGATAAGGCTGTCGGAATCGGGCGGTGCCGTGCTGCGCCCCCGAGAAAAATCGAGGAAAACGGTTGACAAATCGCTCCGATTTGCGTATAGTTATAGCGAGATACCCGCAGCTTTGCGGAAGAAGGAGTGACTCTTGTGTATACAGAGAAGGTAGTAGTCAAGTGTGAGTCCGGTCTTTTGAACCGGCAGGTGACCTTTTTCATTCAGCGTGCCAACGAGTTTCGCAGCAGCATCTGGGTGGAGTCCGGCGACCGTAAGATCAACGCCAAGAGTATGCTCGGCGTGATCTCGATGGGGATTACTTCCGGCACGGAAATTACGCTGATTGCAGAAGGCCCGGATGCGGAAGCGGCGGTCAAGGCGCTTGCGGCCATGCTTGAGAAGGACGTTTTCTGAGAATCATTTCGTTTGCGGCTGTCCCAAACGCCCGGCGTTTGGGACGGCTTTTCTAAAAAATGCCCTTGTGAAGCGTTGACACTGCGGGCACCCCGCGAGAAACGCGAAGGAGGCGAAGCCATGACCCGTGACGAGCTTCGGCAGGCGGCGAACACGCTGCCCTATGAGCCGGGCGTTTATCTGATGAAAAACGCCGAGGGTACCGTAATTTATGTCGGAAAGGCAAAAAAGCTCAAAAACCGCGTCAGTCAGTATTTCCAGGACACCTCCTCACACAACGCCAAGACCCGCCGTATGGTCAGCCAGGTCGACCACTTTGAGACAATTGCAGCCGCGACGGAGTTTGAGGCACTGGTGCTGGAATGCTCACTGATTAAACGTTATCGCCCAAAGTATAATATCCTGCTCAAGGACGACAAGGGCTATCCGTATCTGCGCGTCGATCTGCGTGAAAGCTTTCCGAAAATGACGCTTGCCGCACGACTGGGCGACGATGGCGCCCGCTATTTTGGCCCCTTCGGCAGCCGGGGCAGCACACAGCGGATTATCGATACGATCATCCGTGCTTTTTCTCTGTCCTCCTGTTCACGGCAGTTTCCGCGTGATATCGGAAAAGATCGCCCCTGCCTGAATTACCAGCTCGGCTACTGTGCCGGTTGGTGCAGAGGGACACCGGAGCAGGTGGAGTACCATGCGCGTATGGAGCAGGCCGTCATGCTGCTCGACGGAAAGCACAAGCCGCTGGTCGATTCTCTTCGTGAGCAGATGGAGCAGGCGGCGGACTCGCTGGAGTTTGAACGTGCGGCAAAGCTGCGTGACCGTCTGCGCGCGGTGCAGGCGCTTTCCCAGCGCCAGCTTGTTACGGCAAGCGCGTCGGATACCGATGTGCTCGGCTGGGCAATGACAGAGGCCAAGGCCTGCTTTGCCGTATTGCACTACCGTGACGGCAATCTGAGCGATAAGGAGTACCGGATTCTTCCCGTGCCGGACGATTCGGATGAGGCATTCGCCTCCCTGGTACGCCAATACTACCTTGACCGGTGCAGCGTTCCAAGGCATGTGCTTTTGCCGCTGCGTTCGGAGGATACCGCGCTGATGGAGCAGAGCCTTTCCGAGCGTTTCGGGAAGCGTGTCTATTTCCGGGTGCCGCAGCGCGGTGCGGCGCGCCGCCTTCTGGAGCTGGCGCAGAAAAATGCCCGTGAGGAGGCGCAGCGCGTAACGAATGCCGAGGAGCGCCGCAGCGGGACGCTTCGTCTGCTTGCATCAATGCTCGGACTTTCGGAACCGCCGAAGCGCATGGAAGCCTTCGACATTTCCAACATTGCGGGGACGGACATTGTTGCCTCCATGGTCGTTTTTTGCGAAGGAAAGCCGAAAAAGAGCGATTACAAGCGCTTCAAGCTCGAAAACATGGATGATCAGGATGACTACGGCGCGATGCGGCAGGTCGTTTGCCGCCGCTTCTGCCATTATCTTGACGGCGACGCGGGCTTTGCCGAGGCGCCCGATCTGCTGCTGATCGACGGCGGTTCCGTCCATGCCGAGGCTGTACGTGAAGCGTTGGAGGCCATGGGGCTGCATTTTCCGATCTTCGGCATGGTCAAGGACGATCGTCACCGTACCCGCGCTTTGACCACGCCGAAGGGGCATGAAATCGATATTCAGGCCAAGCCTGCCGTGTTTGCCCTGATCGGTCGAATTCAGGAGGAAACGCACCGCTTTGCCATCACCTATCACCGCACACTGCGCAGCCGGCGCGTCACAGGCTCAAAGCTGGATGCCATCGAGGGCGTAGGCGAAAAGCGCCGCCTGCTGCTTCTGAAGCACTACGGTTCTCTGCGTGCCATCGGCGAGGCAAGCGTGGAATCCCTGACGCATCTGCTGCCTCGCCCGACCGCGCAGGCGGTTTATGACTATTTCCATCCGAAGGAGGATGACGATGCGAGTAATCACCGGTAGCGCCCGCGGCGTAAACCTGAAGGCTCCGGCGGGGTTGTCCACACGGCCGACCGCCGACCGGGTGAAGCAGGCAATGTTCAACATCATCCAGTACGAGATTGGCGGAGAGGTGCTGGATCTGTTTGCAGGCTCCGGTCAGCTCGGGATTGAGGCGCTCAGCAGAGGTGCGTCGTATGCCGTATTTGTCGATGCAAGGAATGACGCAGTGGAAATCATTCGTGAAAACCTGCACCGCACAAAGCTCGCGGAGCGCGCCGAGATTGTGCGCGGCGATTTTGACGCATACCTCCGCCGCTGCCGCCGCCGCTTCCGCTTGATCTTTCTGGATCCGCCCTATGCAGAAAAATCTCTGGAAAACGCAATAAATCGCCTCGCAGAAATTGACATTTTGGCGGAAGGTGGTATAATCATTACGGAACGGCCTGTTGATAAGCCGCTTCCGGGCGATTTTCCCGGCTTGACGCGCTCGCAGGACTACCGCTACGGCAAGACTGTCGTAACTCTGTTTCGTAAGGGATATAATGTATGAAGACAGCCGTCTACCCCGGCAGCTTTGATCCCGTGACCAAGGGACATTTGAATATCATCGAGCGTGCCGCAAAGCTCTTTGATCGCGTGATCGTCTGCGTTATGGTCAACGCGGACAAGTCCTCGCCGCTTTTTTCGCTGGAGCAGCGCAAGGAGCATCTGCGGCGCGTTACCGCGCATCTGGAGAATGTGGTTGTCGATGCACATGACGGATTACTTGCCGAATATGCACGGCAGAACGGCTGCTGTACCGTAATTAAAGGGCTGCGTGCCGGCTCGGACTTTGAAAAAGAGTTTCAGATGGCCATGATAAACCGCAAGCTCAATCCGGAGCTGGACTCCCTGTTTCTGACGGCGGAGCACCAGTATATGTACCTCAGCTCCAGCATTGTCAAAGAGCTGGCGCATTACGGCGCGGCGCTGGGGGATTTCCTTCCGCCGGAGATTATAGAGGAATTTCAGGAGACCATCCGCTTCAGAAATACAGGAAAACAATAAGGAGGCACAAGCATGAACGAACATAGCATCGACGAATTAATCGGTACCTTATATGAGATGGTTCAGGACGCACGCGGCGTTCCGTTCAGCTCGGATAAGTGCGCGCTTGACCGCAATCAGGTTCTGGATCTGCTCGATGAGCTCAGCAATCGTCTGCCGGGCGAACTGAAACAGGCGAAGACCATCGTGGAATCCAGAACGGAGCTCATCAATAATGCAAAGCGCGAGGCCGAAGGCATTCTTAAGAATGCGCAGAGTCAGGCACGCCAGCTCGTCAGTCAGGACGCCATCTATCAGGAGGCGCGCGCGCAGGCCAACGACATGGTCCGTGCCGCTCAGGAAAAGATCAAGGGATTGCGTCAGGCCACGAATGATTACGTGGATGATTCTCTGCGCTCGACCGAGGAGGCCGTCGCCGAGGCGCTGGCGAAGATCCGCGATTCCCGCGCAAAGTTCCGCGCTCTGACCACCCCGCAGACCAGAAACAATCCGTCTGCCATCATCGAGGACGTGTAAAACTGCACAGGCCGATTCAACAGAATCGGCCTGTTTTCTGTAGGAGGAGTTATGGATTATCGTACAAACTATGAGTTCTGGCGCGAACATGCGCCGATGACCGAGCGTGAGCGCAGCGAGCTGAACCGCATCGCATCGGACGAGCAGTCGCTCAGAGGCGCCTTCGGTGCGGAGCTGCAATTCGGTACCGCAGGCATCCGCGGTATTATGGAGCAGGGCACGAACCGCATGAACGAGTTTACCGTCCGCCGCACGGCGCAGGGATTGGCTGCGTGGCTCTGTGAGAGCAAACTGCCGCAAAAATGCGCTATCGCTTACGATTCGCGGCACAATTCCCGCCGCTTTGCCGAGATCTGCGCGGAGGCACTGGCTGAGCGCCGTGTTCGCGTCTACCTGTATCATGAGCTGGCACCTACGCCGATGCTGTCGTTTGCCGTGCGCGAGCTGGGCTGCGGCTGCGGCATCGTCGTCTCCGCCAGCCACAATGCCGGCATCTATAACGGCATCAAGTGTTACGGCCCGGACGGCTGCCAGATGACCGATGAGCCTGCGGCGCGTGTGTACGAGTCGATCTGCAGCATACCGTATTTTCTTGCGCCGAAATACTCGTTTGACGAGCTGCTGCGGCAGGGAAGTGTGGAGTATATCGCGCCGGAGCTTTGGGAGCGTTATTATCGCGCCGTACTTGCACAGCGCGTGACGGACCGGACAGCCGAAGGGCTGCACGTTGTCTATACGCCTTTGTGCGGCACGGGAAACAAGCCTGTGCGTGAGGCGCTGCGGCGCATTGGTGCACAGGTGGAGGTCGTTTCCGTGCAGGAGAAGCCGGAC
Source organism: uncultured Oscillospiraceae bacterium (assembly GCA_934654755.1). Classification (GTDB taxonomy): domain Bacteria; phylum Bacillota; class Clostridia; order Oscillospirales; family Oscillospiraceae; genus JAZOXB01. The sequence continues at coordinate 25,001 of CAKUGQ010000010.1, forward strand.
GGTGATTTCAAGACCTGCGAGTATCCAAACCCGGAGACGGACGCGGCGCTGGACGAGAGCTACAAGCTGGCACGTGTCAGCCATCCCGGTCTCATTCTCGGCACAGACCCGGATTGCGACCGTGCCGCCGTTGCGGTTGAGAAGGACGGAGGATTTATAAAGCTGACCGGCAATGAGCTGGGCTGCCTGTTGCTGGACTATATTCTCGGCACGCTTTGTACGGAAAACCGTCTGCCCGAAGGGGCGATCGCCATTCGCAGCATTGTTTCTACACCGCTTGCCGACCGAATCTGCGAAAAATACGGTGTGCGGATGGTGAAGGTTCTGACCGGCTTTAAGTATATCGGCGGAGAAATTCTGAAGCTGGAGCAGGCGGGACAGGAAAACCGTTTCCTGTTTGCCTTTGAAGAGAGCTGCGGCTATTTGAAGGGCAGCTATGCCCGCGACAAGGATGCGGTAATCGCCTCCGTTCTGACCGTTGATCTGGCTGCGAAGCTCAAACGTGAGGGAAAGAATCTGTTTGATCGGATGCAGGAGCTGTACCGTGAGTTCGGCTGGCATGAGACGAAGGTCGTGAGCGTCGAGCTTCAGGGACCGGACGCCATGCAGATTGCGGCGGATTTTATGACGCGCTTCCGCGCGGAGCTCCCGACCTCGCTCGGCGGCGTTGCCGTAACGTTTTGTACGGACTACCGGAGCCGGATGTCAAAGAATTTCCGCACGGGAGAAACGCAGCCCGTGATGCTTCCGCAGTCGAATGTTGTGGCGCTGGAGCTGGACGGAAAGGGGAGCGTGATCGTTCGACCCTCCGGAACGGAGCCGAAGATCAAATTCTACCTGACCGCCGTTTCGGAGGAAAAGGAAGATGCTCTGGCGCTGCTTACGCGGCTGGAGGATGATATGCGAGCTTTTTTGAAGTGACGCTTGACAAATCCGACATACTCTGCTATCATGAACACAATATTTCCAAACGCGATGAGGAAGAGGAGTACCTCGCAGACCGATGCAGAGAGGGGACGGTTGGTGCAAGTCCCTGCGGTGGGCGCGGGAAGGTCGCTTCGGAGCGACGGAGCCGAACGAAAGTAAGCCCCGGCGGGTTCTCCCGTTACAGAGATCGAGCGCCCCGCAGTGCGGGGAAATCAGGTGGTACCGCGGTATTTTGTCGCCCTGAGTCGAAAGACTCAGGGCGTTTTTCATCAGAAGAGGAGTGAATTTATGCGAGAATTACCGAAAACCTATGATCCGAAGGATGTCGAAAGCCGGATCTACCGTTTCTGGGAGGAGGGCGGCTATTTCCACGCCGTGCCGGATACGGCGAAAAAGCCCTTTACCATCGTTATGCCGCCCCCCAATGTAACGGGGCAGCTGCATATCGGCCATGCGATGGACGATACGCTTCAGGATACGCTTATCCGATTCAAGCGAATGCAGGGTTACAACGCGTTGTATCTGCCCGGCGTCGATCACGCCGGCATTGCCACGCAGATTAAGGTTGAGGAGGCGCTGCGCGGCGAGGGCCTGACGCGCTATGACCTCGGCCGTGAAAAGTTCCTGGAGCGCGTGTGGGACTGGAAGCACCGTTTCGGCAACCGTATCGTCGAGCAGCAGAAAAAGCTGGGTGTTTCCGCCGACTGGGAGCGTTCGCGTTTCACAATGGATGAGGGCTGTTCAAAGGCCGTGCGCGAGGTATTTGTCAACCTCTATGAACAGGGGCTGATTTATAAGGGCAGCCGCATCATCAACTGGTGCCCGAACTGTGTGACCGCATTGTCGGATGCGGAGGTCGAGTATGTCGATAAGCCCGGCAGCCTGTGGCATATTCGTTATCCGCTGGAGGACGGCTCCGGTGAGGTCGTCGTCGCCACTACGCGCCCGGAGACTATGCTCGGCGATTCCGGCGTCTGTGTCAACCCGAATGACGAGCGCTATCGTGAGATTGTCGGTAAGAACGTGATTCTGCCGCTGCTGAATAAGCCCATTCCCGTGGTTGCGGACGATTATGCCGAGATGGAATTCGGCACCGGCTGCGTTAAGATGACTCCGGCGCACGATCCGAATGACTTTGAGGTCGGCCTGCGTCACAATCTGGAAGTGATCCGTGTGCTTGACGACAATGGCAAGGTCAACGAGTTGGGTGGAAAATATCAGGGACTGGACCGTTATGAGGCGAGAAAGCAGATCGTTGCCGATCTGGACGCGCAGGGCTATCTGGTCAGAGTAGAGCCGTACAGCCATAGTGTCGGCACCTGCTACCGCTGCCATAAGGACGTTGAGCCCATCATCTCGGCGCAGTGGTTCGTGAAGATGAAGCCGCTGGCGGAGCAGGCGCTGCGCGTTGTGCGCGAGGGTCGGACCCGCTTCGTACCCGACCGCTTCACGAAAATCTATACAAACTGGATGGAGAACGTTCGTGACTGGTGCATTTCCCGTCAGCTCTGGTGGGGGCACCAGATACCGGCGTGGTACTGTGCCGATTGCGGGCATATGACTGTTTCGCGCGAGGATGCGATCCGCTGCGAGGCCTGCGGAAGCAGGAACATCACACGCGACGAGGATGTGCTGGATACTTGGTTCTCGTCTGCGCTCTGGCCGTTTGAGACGCTCGGCTGGCCGGATACGGACTCGGAGGATTACAGGTATTTCTATCCGACGGACGTGCTGGTCACGGGCTATGACATCATTTTCTTCTGGGTAGCGCGTATGATATTCTCCGCCTGCAAGCAGACGAAGGTGCCTCCGTTCCACACGGTGCTGATTCACGGCCTGGTGCGTGACGACAAGGGCAGAAAAATGTCCAAGTCGCTCGGAAACGGAATCGATCCGCTGGAGATGATCGACCGTTACGGCGCCGACGCGCTGCGCATGAATATGATCACCGGCAACTCTCCCGGAAACGATATGCGCTTCTACGTTGAGCGCTGCGAGGCAATGCGTAACTTCGCAAACAAGCTCTGGAACGCCAGCCGCTATGTCATGATGAACCTTGGCGACGCGCCCTGTGTGCTGCCCGATGCGGCGGAGCTGGAGACGGCGGACAAATGGATTTTGTCGAAGCTGAACCGCCTGATCGGCGAAGTGACGGAGAATCTGGATAAGTACGAACTGGGTGTCGCGGTACAGAAGATCTATGACTTTATCTGGGACAGTTACTGTGATTGGTATATCGAACTGACCAAGGCTCGGCTTTACGGCGAGGATGCCGCCAGCAAGCGCAGTGCGCAGCGCGTGCTGGTCTGGGTGCTTGACCGCATTCTGCGCCTGATGCATCCGTTTATGCCGTTCATCACCGAAGAAATCTGGCAGGCAATTCCGCATGAGGGTGCAGCGCTGATTTGTGCCGAGTGGCCGAAAACGGATGCCGCGCTGGACTTCCCGACGGAGGAGACAGCGATGGAAAGCATCATGAACGCCATTCGTGCCGTGCGCAATCGCCGTGCGGAGATGAATGTGCCGCCGTCGAAAAAGACAACGCTCTACATCGTTGCGCAGCAGCCGGAGATTTTCCGCACAGGCGTCGGCTTTATTACCCGTCTGGCCTATGCCGACGAGGTGATCGTCTCCGGAAGCGAACCGGAGGGACATGAGTCGATGGCGCGTTGCGTGACGCATGACGCGGCGTTGTATATGCCCATGAACCAGCTTGTAGATGTGGCCGCGGAACTTGCGCGCCTTGCAAGGGAGCGCGAGAAGACGGAGCGAGGACTGGCGGGTATTCGCGCCAAGCTTGCAAATCCCGGATTTGCAGCGAAAGCGCCGGAAGCGGTCGTTGCGGCCGAACGCGAGAAGGCGGGCAAATACGAAGCGCTGCTTCGTCAGCTTGCCGAAAGCGAGGAACGGCTGAAGAAGCTGTAATGTTGAGACTTCAGGGGCTCTGCGGAGGCAGAGCCCCTGTTTTCATTGACAAGCGGACCGCTTGTGGGGTATAATCGGTATCATAAAACGTTCCGCCGGGAGTGGGATGAAACTGAGCCTTGGGGTGAAGAAAATGCTGGAGCTGTGGCTTTCGACTGACCGAAAAGAGAATACCGCAGCGCTTTTAAAACGGGTTTGTATGCCGCCGTTTGACAGAAAGCGCTATTTGATCGTCCCGGAGCAGTTTTCTCATGCACTTGAGCGCAAACTGTGTGCGGTGGGCGGAGATACGATCAGCCGCCATGCCGAGGTACTGGGCTTTTCCCGCCTTGCGGAGCGTGTGTTTGCGCTGGAGGGCGGTGTCGCCGATACACAGACGGACGCCGCCGGCAAGCTGCTGCTTATGTCGCTTGCCGTTGACCAGGTGCTCCCGGAATTAAAGGTGTTTGCCGCTGCTGCGGGTAAGCCGGAATTTCTGCTGCTGATGCTGCAAACGATCGAGGAGTTTCGCAGCTTTTGTGTTACGCCTGCTGATCTTCGCGCAGCGGCGGCACGGCTCGAGGGCGTTTCGGCGCTGAAGGCCGAGGAGTTTGCGCTTTTGATGGAAAGCCATGCCGCTGCGTGCAGGCAGGCGGGACAAAACCCGGAAACCCGCCTCAACCGACTGCTTGAGACGCTGGAGCACAGTGATTTCGCCGCCGGAGCGGAGTTTTTTTTCGACGGGTTTCTTGACTTTAACGGCGTGCAGCGCGAGATCATTGCACAGCTTCTTGCGGCGGATGCACCGGTGCACGTTGCACTGTGCTGCGGTGCGCTTGACGGCCATGAACAGCAGTTCGCCGCTGCGCGCGATACGGCGGGAGAACTGCTGTCTCTTGCTGCACGATTGGGGGTACCCGTGCGGCAGGACGCGCTTCCTTCGCGGCAGAACCGGACGCTGCTGGCGATGCGTCGGAGCCTGTTTGTCGGCGGACAGGCCGGTCAGAGCGGAGACTTTCTGCGCTGCGTGACTGCTGCCGACGCCGAGAGTGAGTGCCGTGCGGCGGCAGGCGAGATTCTGCGACTGGCGGAAGGCGGCGTGCGCTGGCGCGATATCACTGTCGCCTGTGCAGATTGGGCAGAGTATGAACCGATCCTGCGCTCCGTTCTGCGCCGTGCAGGAATACCGGCATATTTTGCGGGTACGGAAGATCTGCTGCATCAGAGCGCGGTCAACTGCCTGATGTGTGCGCTCCGCGCCGCAACAGGCGGTATGGAGCAGGAGGAAGTGCTGGAATACATAAAGTCTGGCTTTGCACCCATCACGGATGACGAGACGGATCTTCTGGAGAATTACATCCTTCTCTGGAACCTGAGCGGGGTACGGTTGGAACGACCCTGGGACACCAACCCGCGCGGCTTGCGAGCCGAGGCGGACGAGCAGAGCGCGGCGCGGCTTGCGGAACTGAATTGTCTGCGCGAAAGGGCAATCATGCCGCTTGCGGAGCTGCGCAGAGGCCTGATTCAGGCGAAAAATGTCGGCGAGATGACAAGGTCATTTTATGCTTTCGTGGAAAAAACGGGATGGGAGGAGCTTGTCTGCGCGGAGGCGCAGCGGCTGGAGCAGGACGGACAGCTTCAGCGTGCGCAGGTATTTGCGCAGCTACCGACGCTTTTATGCGGACTTCTGGAGCAAATGTACGGCACCGTGGGGGCCTCCGTCCGTGCTCCCGAGGACTTTTTCATGCTCCTGCGCGCCGCACTGGGACAGTATCGGGCGGGAACGATCCCTGCGTCGCTCGACTGTGTGGCGGTGGGTGCTTTGGCATCCATGCGCCGTTCCGACACGCCGTATCTGCTGCTGCTCGGTGCGAACGAAGGCGCATTTCCCGCTGCCGCCCGGACGGTATCCCTGTTGACGGATGCGGAGCGCAGAATGCTGCTTGACTGCGGCATCGGATTGATGCCTGCAGCGCTCGGGAGATTGGATCGTGAGCTGGCTGTGATCGACGGCGTGCTCTCCGTGCCCGAGGACGGACTGTATTGCAGCGCGGTTTGCGGCGGCGAATCCTATTTTTTCCGGCGCATGGCATCGTTCCTGCCGCATGGGGCACAGCCTGCCGATGAGACGGCACTGACGCTGCGCAGCCGACATGCATATCTCTCCGAGCTGACGGAAAAGCATGCACTGCCGCCCGCGGAGCTGCAGGAGCGGGCCGAACGGATTCGGCAGCGCTGTTCCTATTGCTACGGCGCTCTGAAACCGGAGACGGTCCGCGCACTTTACGGGGACACACTGCGTCTTTCCTCCACTCGCATCGACCGCCTTGCCTCGTGTTCGCTTGCGTACTTTCTTCAGTTCGGTCTGCGTGCCGCGCGCCGGGAAACTGCCGCGCTGGATGCCCCGCTTTACGGTGAGCTTGTTCATTATGTCCTGGAGCACACCGTGCGGCAGACGATGGAGGAAGGCGGCTTTGCGGCGGTCGCACCGGCACGGGTTTGTGAGCTTTCCGAGGAGGCGATGCAGCGCTACGCACGGGAGAGACTTGCGCCGATTCTGCGTGACGAACGAGAGGCGTTTCTCTTTTACCGCAGCTTCGGCGAGGTGCGGCAGGTGGTGCAGGAGCTTTACGAGGAACTGTGTTCCGGGAGCTTTGAACCGCATTGGATGGAACTGCATTTTGCTGCAGGAGAGGCGCTTCCGGCTGTGGAGATCCGCGGGCAGAGCGTGCGGGCCTATCTGGAGGGCTATGTGGATCGTGTGGATCTCTGGCGCGACGGTGAACGGTTGTACGTGCGCGTGGTGGATTACAAAACCGGAAAGAAGAATTTTGATTATGCCGGGATTCTGCACGGGCTCGGACTGCAAATGCTTTTGTACCTGTTTGCGCTTGTGCGCAGCGGTGCGCGCCTGACAGGGGCGCGGCTGCTTCCGGCGGGGGTGGAATACTTTCCCGCCCGCGTTGAGCCGATCCGTTTGGACAACCGTACAGACGATGCGCTTCTTGCGGAGAAACGCGAAAAAAACCGCACGCGTGAGGGATTAGTGCTGAAGGACGGGCGCGTTTTGCAGGCGATGGAGCACTGCGAGGGGATTCCGCGTTACCTGCCCTATACCGTAGACAGGGAGGGCAATCTGAAGGGCGATCTTGCGGATACGGCGCAGCTCAAGCTGCTGGAGCGCCATGTTTTCTCGACGGTTGCGCGTCTGGCCGACCGCCTGTACGAAGGCTGCACGGATCGCGACCCGTATTTTCTCGACCGGACGCACAATGCCTGTGCCTTCTGTGATTTTGCGCCGCTGTGCGGCGAGGTGCAGTCGGGGCGCTATCTGCGAAAAACAGAAGGCGGAGAATTCTGGGACGAATTGAGAGGGCGATATGATGGCTGAAATACGACTGACCGAGAACCAACGAGCCGTCGTGGAGGATCGCGGCGGGACGCTGCTTGTCTCCGCCGCTGCGGGTTCCGGAAAGACAAAGGTGCTGATTGACCGGGTGCTTGCGCGTGTCAGCGACGAGCGCTGCAATGTGGACGATTTTCTGATGATTACCTTCACGCAGGCGGCGGCCTCCGAACTGCGCGGCAAGCTGCTGACGGAGCTGAGCCGTCGCCTGACGGAGCAGCCGGAGAACCGGCATTTGCAGCATCAGCTCAGCCGCGTCTATCTGGCACAGATTTCAACCGTCCACGCTTTCTGCGGCGCGATTCTGCGCGAATATGTTCACCGGACGTCCCTTCCGGCAGATTTCCGCGTCAGCGATGAGCAGGAAAACGCCGCGCTGCGCGACAAGGCCATGCAGCGCCTGCTTGCGGAGCTTTATGCGCATGTGCGGGAGAACGCGGATTACGCGGCGGCACTGGAAATGCTTGGCGCCGGGCGCGACGAAAGACGGCTGCGCGAGCTGATCTATGCACTGCTGTCCTCCGTACAGGCTTACCCGGATCCGAACGCAAGAATCGAAGCCTTTGAGCGGATGGTCGACGTCTCCGACTGCAGCGACGCGGGACAGACCGTATGGGGGGCTTACCTGTTGGAGGAGGCGCGGGTACGGCTGCGCGACTGCATGGAAATGCTGCGTTCGGCGCAGAGCAGGGCGCAGGAAAACGAATCGGTCGTAAAATACGCGCCGACGTTTGCCTCCGATGCCGAGATGCTCGATGCCCTGTTACAGGCGCAGAGCTGGGATGACTTCCGCTCGGTCGACACACGCTTCGACCGCCTGCCGACGATCCGCGGCTGCGCGGACCCGGATACGCAGGAGCAGCTCAAGGCGGTACGAAAGCGTGTCAAGGATGAGGTCGAACGGATCCGGAGGGATTTTTCCGTTGCCTCCTGCGAAGCGCTGGCCGACCTTGCTCTGTGTATGCCTGCGCTTCGCGGCCTGTTGCGGCTGACAAAACGCTTCGGCGAGATATACTGCGAGGAAAAGCGCCGTCGACATCTTCTGGACTACGACGATCTGGAGCATGAGGCGTACCGTCTGCTTTGCAGAGACGGTCGCCCTACGGCGGCTGCGCGGGAGCTTTCCTCGCGTTACGTTGAGATTATGGTCGATGAGTATCAGGATACGAATGCCGTGCAGGACGCCGTTTTTTCCGCGTTGGGAGAAACGGAGGGAAAACTCTTTTTTGTCGGGGACGTAAAACAGTCAATCTATCGTTTCCGGCTTGCCGATCCGAGCATTTTCCTGTCGAAATATTTGCATTTTGCCGACCGCGGCGAGGCGAGGGACGGTGCGCCGCGGCGTATCCTGCTTTCGGACAATTTCCGTTCCGATCCGCAGATCCTTGCGGCGACGAACGACGTGTTCTCCCTTTTAATGACGCCGCGTATCGGCGGCTTGTACTACACCGATGCCGAGGCGTTGTGCCCGGGACTTCGCCACCCGGAGCCGGAGATGCCCGCCGTGGAGCTTCATGTGGTTGACGCCGTATCGGATGACGAACAGGATGCGCCGAACGGCCGCACCGAAACGGAGGCGGCGTGGCTGGCGGAGCGTATCCGGCGGATGCTTGACGGCGAATGCCTGACGGAAGGCGAACAGATACGTCCGATCCGACCGGAGGATATTGTGATCCTTCTGCGCTCCCTGCGCGGTAAGGCGCCTGTTTATACGTCGGCGCTGCGCAGCAGGGGAATCCCATGTGTCTGCGGCAACGATGATCTGTTTTCGGCAGAGGAGATCCGGTTTCTGTGTGCTTTTTTTCAGATTCTGTCCAATCCCCATCAGGACGTGCCGCTGCTGACGGTGCTGTTTTCGCCGGTGGTCGGGATGCAGGCCGATACCCTCGCACGTATCCGCGCGGCGCAGCGGTCGGGGGATCTGTTTGACATTCTTTCCGCTTCGGAGGAGGCGGAGTGCTTTGCGTCGCTGCTGCGCAGGCTTCGCCGGGAGGCAAGACTTGTTCCCGTGCGCGAGCTGCTTGACGCACTGGACGATGAGACGGATTTTATGAATATCTACGGCGCAATGGGGGCGCAAAAGCGCCGCAATATGGAGGAATTCTACGCGATTGCCGACGAATATGACCGCTCCGGGAGCCTCGGGCTGCCGGGCTTCCTCCGACGTCTGGAACAGCTCAGGCAGCGCGGGCGCAGCGCGGATGCGGGCAATGCATCCGGCGCAATCCGCATTATGAGCATCCACAAGTCTAAGGGACTGGAATTTCCGGTTGTCGTGCTGGCGGATCTGTGCAAGCCCTTCAATATGCTCGATTTGCGGCAGGACGTCCTGACGGATCCGGAACTGGGGATCGGCTGCTCCGCACTGGATGCAGGACGCGGCGTGATCTTCTCGACCATAGCCAAAACCGCCATTGGCTCCCGATCCAGACGGGAAAGTCTTTCGGAGGAGATGCGGATCTTATATGTTGCCATGACGCGGGCCAAGCAAAAGCTGCTGCTTTCGTGCTGTGCAAAAGGACTGCCGTCGAGGCTGACGCGGCTCGCACAGGAGCTGACCGTCCCGCCCTCGGCGGCGTTGATTGAGCGCGCTTTATGTCCCGGCGACTGGATACTGATGACCGCGCTGCTGCGCAGCGAGGCGGGAGAGCTTTTCCGTCGAGCGGCATATCCGGCGCAGCGGCGCGCCTCGGAATACCCGTGGCGGATTGAATGGCACGACGCCGTGCAGACGCAGACCTCCGTTCGGCCGCAGGAAACGACCGAGGCTGCACCGGTGCTGCCGCAGCCGCAGTTTTTGCCGCCATACGCGCATAAGACGGCGACAAGGACGCCTGCCAAGCTCACCGCGACACAGCTCAAAGGCCGCGCCGCAGATGAGGAGGTTGCGGATTCCGTTCCGTCGGCGACGGTGACGATTCGCCGTCCGAAGCCGCGCTTTATGGCCGGCCTTCGTCCTCTGACTCCGGCGCAGCGCGGTACGGCGATCCATCTGGCGATGCAGTTTGTCGACTACGCCTGCTGTGAAACGGTGGAGGGAGCGACACGGGAGCTGGAACGGCTGGTTGCGCAGCATTTTTTGACTGCGCAGCAGGCGCAGGCCGTGGAGCCGCAGACGCTGGTGCGCTTCTTCCAAAGCCCGACGGGACAGCGGGTGCTGCATGCGGAAAAGATTGTGCGCGAGTTTAAGTTCTCTGTGCTCGAGAATGCCGAACGGTTCGACAAGGCGCTGAGCGGTGAAACGGTTCTGCTTCAGGGCGTGACGGACTGCTGCATCCTTGAGCCGGATGGGCTGACGGTGCTGGACTTCAAGTCCGATCGCGTTGTGCCCGGTACGGAAGCCGAACGTGCGGCGTTTTACCGCGGTCAGCTTGACGCCTACAGCCGTGCGCTCTCGCGGATTTTTGAATGTCCGGTCAAAGAACGTGTCCTGTACTTCTTTGCGACCGATACCGCTGTGAGCATATGAAAAAAGCCGTCCCGATTTCGGGACGGCTTTTCTGCGTTTATTCTTTGACTGCGCGGACGAACTCCGCCGGGTCGGGAGATTTGAAATAAGCGCTTCCGGCAACGAGGACATTCGCGCCGTTTTCCCGGCAGAGCTTTGCCGTTTCGCGGTTTACGCCGCCGTCCACCTCCAGCTCGCAGGCAGGGTTCTGTGCGTCGATATAGTCACGGATGGCTCTCAGCTTCGGCATCATATCCGCCATGAAGGTCTGCCCGCCGAAGCCCGGCTCGACGGTCATGACGAGGATCAGGTCGCAGTAGGGCAGGAAAGGAAGCACCGCCTCGGCGGGCGTTTTCGGCTTGACGCAGAGAGCGGCACGCACACCGCATTCACGGATCTTCTTCAGCGCGAGCAGAGTGTTTTCCGCCGTATCTGCCTCCACATGTACGGTCAGGATATCGCTTCCTGCCTTGCAGAACTGCTCGACATAACGCAGGGGACGGTCAATCATCAGGTGAACGTCCAGCGGCAGCGCGGTGATGCGTCGGATGGCGGCGACCACGGGAATGCCAATGGTGATGTTCGGAACAAAAATGCCGTCCATCACATCCACATGAACATAGTCCGCTCCGGTGGGCGCAAGCGCGCGGATGTCGCGCTCCAGATTGACAAAATCCGCAGAAAGAATCGAGGGGGCAACCTTGACCATAAGAACCTCCGGGGGCCATTGGCATAGAATAAAGCGGCGGCTTTGCGGAAGCTCCGTCCGCGCCGGGCCGCTTCGCCTGCTATTATAGGGCAAGGATCGGAAAATGTCAATTCCACGTCCGAAAATGTCGCCGTTCTCTGTCGATAAGGGAACAAGGCGGACAGTGCCGTAAAAATCGGCCGGGTGTGCCCGAATGCGTACGCTGCGTATCGGATGCACCCGGCTGTTTCAAAGGCAGTCAGGCAAGTGTAAAAAGGATTCCGGTATTCAGCCGGAGGCAGAATGCCGGAATCCGCGCAGGACGCTTCGGCGATGCCGTGCGCCCGTATCAGCTTGCCGACGGGGAGGACGGCTCCGTCGGCTCCTGTGTCTCGCTTGGTGCGGTGGACTGGCTGACGGCAGGTGTTTTTGCAGGCTTTTTGAAGCCGTGAATCACGCCGTTCGGTGCCGAATCGGTTACATCGCCGCCAATGATCTGTCCGTCGTAGACCAGCACGGTTGCATAGACGGGGGCCGTAGCGTCGGGGTAGTTGAGAATTTCATACACAAAGCGTTGAATTTCCTTGCCGGCGTATTGGGTCAGGTCGAAGCCCTGGCTGATCTGCAGTTCATTGTAGCGGGCAAAGACACGGTTCTCCGATCCCTCGGGTACCTTGACCTTCTGCGTTTTGACCGGCTCGGCATTGACGCTCCAGCCGTAGGTGGCAAGGTAGGCGACGCGCTCGTCGTTGGACGCACCCGATGGTGTGCTTACGCTCGGATCGATCGGATTATCCGTGCCGCCGCGCAGTAACAGCACGAGCAACAATACGACCGCCGCCAGCGCAACGGCACCTGCGATGAGCTTGGGCTTGGATATTTTGGCTGTCAGAACAAACATTGAACTCCCTCCGAATACGGTTTTGTTGTGCTTCACTCTATGTCCCGAATGGGACAAATATGCGAAAAGAGCGGGGCGGCGCATCAACCGTCTTCAATGTATGAATATTCGACGCCTTTTACTACTTTATTTTTCATGCACTTTGGCCTGCTTTCCGAAAATATGAACATTTTCAGTCGAAAAATGAAATAATTGACGCTAATATATCAATATTACATGTAATAAACATTGCTTTTTCTCGGTTGATATGATACTATTATATCGATAAATCTCGCAGTCCCGCGAGAAAAACGAATAAAGGAGCCCCAAAAATGAAGAAGTATCGATTGCTCAGCCTGTTGCTGACGCTCGCTCTGCTGATCGGAATTGTTGCGCCTGCTCAGGCGCTCTCTTCCGGAAGCATGGCGCTCGACATGGAACAGGTTGAAAACCTTCGCCCGAACCCGCTTTATGCGGCCGGTGAGGACGAACAGACTCACGCACCGGACGAGATCGTCCGGGTCAGCATTCTTCTGGATACCCCCGGTGTTTTGGAAATGGGCTATAGCACGCGGTCCATTGCCGAAAACCGAAAGGCCATGGTCTACCGCGAGGAGCGCAAGGCCGAGCAGCTCAGCCTTACGAGCCGCATTGAGGCGCTCACGGGCGAAAAGCTCCATATTTGCCGCAGCCTTACGCTGACGGCTAACCTGCTGTCTGTCGAGCTGCCCTACGGGTGTCTGGATGAGATCCGTGCGTTGCCCGGTGTGCGCTCCATGGAGCTGGAAATGCGCTATGAGCCGGAGGAGTCGCCGGATACTTCCATTTCTCCCATCATGACCGGATCCACCGCGGCCTGGGCGGCTGGATATACCGGCGCCGGCACGCGCATTGCCATCATTGATACCGGCATCGATACCGATCATCAGTCCTACGATGCTGCGGCTTTCCGTTACAGCCTTGACAAGCTGGCCCAGCAGCCGAAGCTCCTGGATACGCAGGAGTTGGCCGGGATTCTGGACAAGCTGAGCATCGCCGGTGGCTATACGGCGGAGGATCTGTATCTAAGTGAAAAGATTCCCTTTGCCTTCAACTATGTTGACAGCGACCTTGACGTGACGCACGACAACGACCTGCAGGGTGAGCACGGCTCACACGTTGCGGGCATTGCCGCGGCCAACGCCTATATCCCCGACGGAGAGAACTTTGTCGGCGCACTTGACGCGGTCAAGGCCGTCGGCGTTGCGCCCGATGCACAGCTTATCGTGATGAAGGTCTTCGGCAAGGGCGGCGGCGCATACGATTCGGACTACATGATCGCCATTGAGGACGCCATCCTCCTCGGCTGCGACGCCATTAACCTCTCCCTCGGCGCGGGCAGCCCCGGCTTCTCCCGCAGTCGTACCTACACGGAGATTCTGGAGCGTCTGCAAACGGCGGATGCCGTCGTTACCATCTCGGCAGGCAACGCCTATGCGTGGGCCGATCGCGCCAAGAACGAAGCCAAATCGCTTTATGACAGAGACGTCAGCTTCTCCACCACCGGTCAGCCGGGCAGCTTTAACAACTCTCTGTCTGTCGCCTCCGTGGATAATGTGGGCTTTACCCGCAAGTACATCCAGATCGGCGATATGATTATCTATTATAACGAACCGACTACATTCACGAACGAACCGATCACGACATTGGCCGGAGAGCAGGAGTACATTTTCCTGGATAACGCCGGCAAGGATGCACAGTTCAAGGCGGTGAAAAGCGCCGTCAAGGGAAAGATCGCTTTCTGCTCCAGAGGCTCGACAAACTTCAGCAAGAAGGCGACCGCCGCAACCAAATACGGCGCCATCGCTACCGTCGTCTATAATAACACGGACGGTATGTTCAATATGGACCTGTCCGATTATACCGGCACCGCGCCCTGCATCAATATTTCGCAGGCCGACGCCGAGCGCATTAAGGCGGCGTCCACTCCCGTTACCGATAAGGACGGAAAGATTCTCTACTACACCGGCACAATGACAATCAGCACCGTGCCGCACAGCGTCGTTGAGCTGCCGGAGTACAAGTCCATGAGCAACTTCTCGTCCTGGGGTGTTCCCGGTTCTCTGCGTCTGAAGCCGGAGATCACCGCGCCCGGCGGCAACATCTGGTCCGTTGACGGTTCCGTCGAAGGCGGCAAGAGCTACGAGAATATGTCCGGTACCTCCATGGCTGCGCCGCAGATGGCCGGTATGGTTGCGCTCGTTGCGCAGTATATCCGCGAAAAAGGTCTTGACACGCAGACCGGCCTGAGCGTGCGCCGACTGGCGCAGAGCCTGCTGATGTCCACCGCTACGCCGTTGGAACAGTCGGAGGGCAGCTTCTGGTCTGTGCTCAAGCAGGGCGCGGGTCTGGCCAATGCGAACGACGCGATTTCTGCCGATTGCTTCCTGACCATGAATTCCGACGCGACGGATAGCTGGAACGACGGCAAGATCAAGGCCGAGTTGGGCGACGATCCGGAGCGTAAGGGTGTATACCGCTTCTCCTTTGCTGCGACGAACCTGACGCAGGAGCGCAGGACCTATACGCTTTCGTCAAGCCTGTTTACGCAGGGCCTGTTCACGCAGGGAGATTACCGCTATCTTGATACCAAGACGGCGGCGCTGCCTGCTGTCATCACCTATACGGTTGACGGCAAGGTGCTTATCCCCGAGGCACTCGTCTCCTGCGATCTGAACGGCGACGGCCGTACCGACGGCACGGACGCGCAGATCATTCTGAATTACGCTGCCGGCCTGTCGGAAAGCATTGATCCCGCGGCGGACGTGAATGCCGACGGCAGCATCGACAGCTACGATGCCTATCTGATTCTGTACGGTATGCAGACCGGTGAGTTCACGCTTGCACCCGGTGCGTCGGCTACCGTTACGGTGGAGATCACTCTGCCTGATACACTCAAGGCTGAGCTGGATGAAAACTACGTCAACGGTGCATACATTGAGGGATATACGTTCCTGCGGCCTGTTACGACGCAGGAGGGCGTCTCTGCGCCCGCCCATTCCGTGCCGATTCTGGGCTTCTACGGCAACTGGTCGGATCCCTCCATGTATGACTATGGTACTTACGTTGACCGTCTCTACGGTGATGAGACGCCCACCTATACGGGTGTTCTTGCGACCAATGCGCTGATTACGCGCTTTGCCGGACTGACCTCCGCTTACTACAATACCGTCAACAATTACCTGGTTGAGGACATCCTGCCTGAGGGCAGAGCGGCCATCAATGCTGCTGATACCATTTATGCGTATAAGTTTACCCTGATCCGCAACGCGGCTGCGCTGACCTGTGTCATCACGGACGAGTCCGGCAGAGAGCTCTACTTCGGACCCGTGACAACGGCGGCCACCAGCGCATACTATCACATGAATTCCGCCCAGTGGAGAAATCTTTCCACTGCCTATACCATCGATAAGCGCGTCGGCACGCTTGGTCTTGCCGAGGGTGAGCGTTTTACGGTTACACTCTATGCCGTGCCGGAGTACTATGAGGACGGCGGCGACATTACCGAAGAACGTATGCGCGCGCTGATCGCCTCCGGTGAGCTGGGCAAGGGCGTCAGCCTCAGCAGCACGCTGACCGTGGACAATACGGATCCCGAGCTGTATTCCGTTGCGAAGGACCTGTTTACCGGCGGTCTGCATATAACGGCGAAGGACAACCAGTACATCGCAGCCGTGCGTGTCTGCAACCCCACCGGCGACAAGGTGCTTGCGCAGACTGCCGTCGAGCAGACTGAGCCCGGCCAGACCGTTACCGCAAAGATCGATCTGAGCGGCGTGAAGGTGGGGCAGACCTGCCTTGTTCAGGTCATCGACTACGCGGGCAACGCCGCGCAGGCGCTTGTTACCTACGGCGGCGAGCCGGAGGACTACTCCGGACGTCTGTTTGCCTTTACGGATTCCACCTATCTCGGCACGGGCTACCGCTGGGTCAGCGTTGACCCCGACAAGCTCTATTACAACTCCTCCACGAAGAATGAGGGTATCGAAACCGCCGGCGCCACGGAGATCGCTCCGACTGCTGCGGAATATGTCAAGGGTTATCTTTATGCTGCGGCAAACGACGGCTACCTCTATGTCATGAAGCCCGGCGAATGGTCGCTTAACCGCAAGGTTGCGTGGTACGGCAAGGATATGGTGATCCGCGACATGGCTTATAACCGCAAGGACGGCAAGCTCTATGCGCTGGACAACCAGAATAACATCTATACCGTCGATCTTCTCACCGGTGCGATGGAAAAGGCGTTCACCGTCAGCATCACGAACCCCAAAGCTACGCCGGCGCAGTTCGACACGTTCAAGTACCTGCTTTCGCTGGCCATTGACGCCGACGGAAACTTCTATTCCGTCAACCGCTCGACCAGCAACCTCTACAGCTTCCTGTACCGCTGGACGCTGGACGAAGTGGTTGACGGCGAGATCGTCGACCTGCCGCCTATTGTCAATGCAGCGGATGCCTATACGGGACAGTACAGCGTCTGCTACGGCGCAATGACCTATGACGAAGCGAACGACCGCCTGCTCTTTGCCTCCAGCGCTTCCGCGTCGGGCGGCGGTACGCAGTTCCTTGTGACCTTCGACCTGGAAACGGGCAAGGCAGTCAAGGTCAACAGCACATACTACTACAAGAAAGAGACTGAGGCGAGCAAGCTCCAGCCTACTCTTTGGACGCTGGTCTATATTCCCGAGGGCGAAACGGCGGACTATTCCACCGGTACGCCGACCGGCCTTGAGATCCGCCGCGAGAGCGTGACCGTGCTTCAGGGCTGTCAGGCGCAGATCGTTGCCGACCTGTACCCGTGGGCGCTGACGGATACGGTTCTGCATTGGACGAGCTCCGATGAGCGGGTACTGACCGTGTCCAGCTCCGGCATGATTACCGCGCATACGCCCGGTACGGCGACCGTTACCGTGACGACGAACGCACAGCCGAAGCTGACCGCGTCGTGTACCGTGACCGTAACCGAGGTGCCCGATCTCTCTCTGAACGCGCTCGTCTATTCGCCGGACGGCGGCAGCTATTGGGCGCAGTTCAATGTCCGTCAGCCCGGGAGCTGGCAGTCGCTCAGTGAAAAGCAGCGCAGTTATGCTGCGGGCGGCTTCCTCAACGGCATGATCTATACCCACGACGGACAGAATGCCTACGCTATTGATCCGGAAACCTTCAACGCGGAGTTTGTGGCGGGACTTACCACGGCTCAGCTCTGGTCGGACGCCACTGCCGCGCCTCTGACCTCCGGCGGCGCCTTCGGTATGTTGGCAACGACCGCGGCATCCGGTACAAAGCTCCAGCTTATCGACATGGAGGCCAAGAAGATCTCTTCGGCACTGCTGGGCTTGAGCTTCAATGTCGATCCCATGGCCGTGTTGGCGTATAGTCATGAGGGCGTTCACTCCGTGCCGCCCTTCGGAGATTTCCCGGCGGAATTCTTCTACGGCATGACCGAGAGCGGCAAGCTCTACAGAATCGAGTATTACAATGCCCTGGGCGGCTATTCTCTGGCCGAACCGGTTCTGCTGGCCGAAACAGGCTTGACCCTTACCGGCGTCAGTCAGGTCAACGGCAGCGCCTATGCCAGCCTGCACTTTGATTCTGCCAGCGGTTATCTGTTCCTTTCGCGCTACACGGAAGGCAATGTTGCGGAACTGTTTGCCATTGACCCGGAGACGGGCTATGTAACAAAGCTTGGAAACTTCGGCGCGGATATCTGGCCGGTTGTGAGTCTGTTTGCCTATGACCGCGCCGCGCAGCCGCAGCTCCAGCTCAGCCGCACGCAGGCCGAGATGTTCGTCGATGACGACATGACGATCACGGCACGACTGATCGGAGCGAAGAGCGAACAGGCCCCGGTTTGGCGCTCAAGTGATGAGTCCATTGCCACCGTTGACGAAAACGGACGTGTCACCGCCCATGCAAAGGGCAGTGTCGTCATTACCGCACAGGTCGGTGAGATCAGCGCCTCCTGCGCCGTCACCGTCCTGCCTCTGACGAAAGCGGATCTGCGCTTCAATGCACAGCTCAAAAACGAAAACGGCGCCTTCTGGGCGAGCGTATCCACAGCGGACGGCATCAGCGCCGTCAGTCTTGGCGAGGCAAAGACCGCACTCACGGGCGGTGGACTGCACGACGGACTGATCTACGGCAGTAACGGCGACTTTAAGGCTCCGTGCCGTCTGATGGAGGTCGACCCGTCTCACGGCTTTGCGGAGCGCAGAGGCGCTCAGGCCGCAGCCGGAATGGCAGTCATCGATGCTGCCACCGCGCCGGCGCTTATGGTCTACGGTACGGACAGCGACGGCAACCCCGCCGAAGCGACCGCATTCGGAATGCCTGTCCTGCTGACCGCAGACCAGAGCTTCTTCCTGCTGACCAACTATTCCAACGGAAACGCTCTGGGTTGGAGCAATCTCTGGATCTACTACAACGATCTTTCGGCCGTGGCCTATATCGGTCAGACCGAAGTGGACGGTAACCCTGCCCATCAGTATCTCGTTCTGGGAGCGAACGGTGTGCTGCACCGTTTCTGTATCGTCGCCCGCTACAACCCCGAAACAGGCGCGGCTGCTTATGAGCTGCAGCGAAGCGTTTACGGCAGTCTCGGTCGTTCCTTCGGCGATTATCGCAACCTTTCCATGATCTACACCGAGCAGAACGGCCATAAGGGTCTGTTGATCGCCGTTTCCGGCGAAAAGGCGGAGCTCTATTTCGCCGATCTTTCCGGTGAGACGCCTGTCTGCGGAAAACTGGGCAACCTTGACGCGCAGGGTGCGACCGCGCTTTATACGGATATTGTACCGTCGGCATCCGATGCGCTTTCCATGCAGGGCGTGGTCAGCGTCGACGAGGCGCAGGTTCTGGACTTCTCCGCGCCGCAGACTCCTGACAGCCATGTTCGTCAGGACGAGGAGGATCCGATGCATGTGACCGTTACCGTTTCCGCGACGGATGCGGACGGGAAGGAGATTCCCACGCATAACGGACTGCTTGAGATCCGCTATGACCCGGCGAGCCTCGTGCTCGAGAACATCGCTGCCTCCGCTTCACATTCCGCGCTGCGCCAGACCGACGGCTGTCTGCTCCTGGCCTATGCCGGTGCGGAAAACCGCGATACGGCCGTTACTCTGACCTTCCGCCGACTGAGCGGAAAGCAGACCGACATCGAAGTGACGACGAAGCAGGCCAATGATATTTACCCGGAAAGCACCGCAAATGTCACGCTTTCCTGCCTGCATGAGTCTACCGAGCTCCGCGACGCGAGACCTGCGGGCTGCGATGAGGACGGCTATTCGGGCGATTTGTATTGCCTGGTATGCGGCGACCTTGTCAAGGAAGGCGAGGTGCTTCCCGCACACTGCGCCAGCCATGAGAGCTATACCGATGTTCCCGCGGGCGCATGGTTCCATGATGCTGTCGATTATGTGACCGAGAAGGGATACATGATCGGTTACGGCGAGGGCGTATTCGAACCCTATGGGAAGCTCACGAGAGCCGAACTGGTGCAGACCCTCTACCGGATCTCCGGCGAACATACGGACTCCCTTGAAACGCCCTTTACCGATGTTGCGGAAGGCGCATGGTATGCCGAGGCGGTTGCATGGGCCTATCAGGCCGGTATCGTCAACGGCATGACCGCAACGACCTTTGAGCCGAACGCTCCCGCTACCCGTGAGCAGGTTGTCTGCATGATTTACCGTTTCCTGGACGGTGAAGCCGTTGCCGAGGATCATCTGGCAGAGTTTGCCGATCGGAAGGAAATCTCCGATTGGGCGCTTGAGGCCATGAATTGGGCAGTTGCCAACGGACTTGTGATCGGTACCGACGAGGGCAAGCTCAACCCGCGCGGCAGAATTCTGCGCTGCGAGTTTGCACAGATTATCGCACGCTTTTCCGAAGATTGATCTGCACTGAGCAAGTCAGATAACGATCGTCTATCCAATGTCCCCCGGCGCAGGTTTTTTCCCTGCGTCGGGGGACGCAGCTATTTACACATTTCCGCGCCTCTTGACTTGCGGGCGCGAGGTGTGATAAAATCCAAAAAAAGAAAAAACGAAAAAAGGAGGCGCTGTCATGCAGCGACTGGACAGGTTTTTATCCGAGGCAGGCGTTGCTTCGCGCCGGGAGCTGCGCGAAATTGTCCACGCGGGACGTGTTATGGTAAACGGCGTCGTGGTACGGCAGCCCGAGCAGAGAATTAATGAAGTGCTGGACACGATCTGCTTCGACGGTCGGAGGATCGGAGCAAAAAAGCGTACCGTACTGCTGCTGAACAAGCCGATGGGCTATGTAACGTCTACCGATGATCCCCGCGACAGGACAGTCATGGAGCTCCTCGCGCCACAATACCGCGCCCTGTTTCCGGTCGGACGTCTGGATAAGGAGACGGAAGGACTTTTGCTCTTCACCGACGACGGAGAGCTGGCGCACCGTCTGATCTCACCAAAGTCGAGCATCGAAAAGACCTATTATGCCGAGCACGAGGGAACGGCGGACGCAGGCGATGTGGCTGCGTTCGCCGAAGGGCTGACGCTGCGCGACGGGACGCGCTGCCTTCCGGCAGTGCTTGAGCCGCTGGGAGAGGGAAAGAGCCTCGTTCGCGTGCGGGAGGGGAAATACCATCAGGTACGACGGATGCTGGCGAGCCGCCAAATGCCGGTGTGCTTTCTTCGACGAATTGCCGAGGGAGGCCTTACGCTTGACGGGCTACCGCTCGGAAAGTACCGTGAGGTGACGGAAGAGGAAATTTCCGGTATTTGCACTGTGAAATTTGACGAAGAGAGGGAAGCAAAAAAATGAATTGAAACGCGGCAAAAGCCGCGTTTCTTTTGTCCATTCTGACGAAACGCTATCCATATTCCATAAAAACACAGAGAGTTTTTGAAATAAAATGTCCAAACCCACTTGCATTTCGTCGAAAAACAGAGTATGATAGATTCATAATAATGCCGAAACCCCGTGACAATCTCTCATTGAAGGAGGACGCCCTATGTCCAGTCGTATTTTTCAAGGTATCGTGCTTCAGCTCAGCGAGGCCGCGCAGATGCCGCTCGGTGTGATCGACGCCGAAGGAACGGTCATTTCCGCTTCGGATCTTTCCATGCTCGGTGAGCGCCTGACAGGCGCGGCGGCAATGGTTGCCGGTGAGCCGGAGAAGCTGTTCTGCACGGACGGAAAAACCTTCCTCGCCCTCAAGGGCTGGAACCCTGCTTTTGGCTACACCGCTTTTACCGTGGGCACGGACGCGCGTGCCGCTGAATTCTGCCGCGTTGCGCAGGTCTCTCTGAACCTTGCGCGCAGCTATTATGAGGAAAAGCATGATCGCGGCACGTTCCTGAAGAACATCATTACGGATAACATTCTGCCCGGCGATATCTATATTCGTGCCAAGGAGCTGCACTTTCCTGCGGAGCTGACGCGCGTCGTGTTCCTGATCCGGCAGACCGGCGGCCACAGCGACCTGTCGCTGACCGAGGTGCTTCAGGGCTGCATCAAGGACGATCAGCAGTGCTTTGTGATCGGTATCAACGAGACAGATGTCGCCATTGTGCGTCAGGTTGTGCCGGATATTACCACCGATGAGCTCAATCAGATGGCGCGCGAGCTGGAAGAACGCATCAAGTCGCAGTACTATGTCCGTACCGCGATCGGCATCGGCACTCCGGCTGAGCATCTGCGTGAGCTGGCCGACTCCTATAAAGAGGCGCAGGTCGCTATTGAGGTTGGTAAGGTGTTCGATACCGAAAAAACCATCATCAACTACGAAAACCTCGGCATTGGCCGCCTGATTTATCAGCTCCCGACGACGCTGTGTGAAATCTTCCTGTCTGAGGTTTTCAAGAAAAACACCATCGACACGCTCGATCAGGAGACGCTCTTCACGATCAATATGTTCTTTGAAAACAGCCTGAACGTTTCCGAGACCTCCCGGAAGCTCTTTGTTCACCGCAATACGCTGGTCTACCGTCTGGAAAAGATCAAGAAGCTGACGGGACTGGATTTGCGCGAATTTGATGACGCAATCATTTTCAAGGTTGCTCTGATGGTCAAGAAGTACCTCTCTTCGCGTGAAACTCGCCAGAATTTTTATTGAGAAAGTGCTGAATTATGATCGATCTCATTAACGTTACCAAAACCTACGAGACCGGAACGCACGCCCTGAACGGTATCGACCTGCATATCGACGACGGAGAATTTGTCTTTCTGGTCGGGCAGTCCGGCTCCGGAAAATCCACGATCATCAAGCTGCTTACGGCGGAGCTGAAGCCCACCTCCGGCTCCATTATGGTCAACGGTTATCAGCTTGAAAAGCTTCGCCGCCGTAATGTGCCGTACCTCCGGCGCACACTGGGCGTCATTTTCCAGGACTTCCGCCTGATCGCCAATCAGACGGTCTATGAGAACGTCGCATTTGCCATGCGTGTCGTCGGCGCAAAGCCGAGCGAAATCAAAAAACGTGTGCCTTATGTGCTGGAGCTGGTCGGTCTGGAGAACAAGGCGCGCCGTCTGCCGGACGAGCTCTCCGGCGGCGAGCAGCAGCGCGTGGCCATTGCGCGCGCGCTTATCAATAATCCTTCGATGATTATTGCAGACGAGCCGACGGGAAATCTTGACCCCGCGCGCTCCTTTGAGATCATGCTGCTTCTGGAGCAGATCAACGCCCTCGGGACGACCGTTATGGTCGTGACTCACGAAAAGGGGCTGGTCGACCGCTTCACCAAGCGCGTAGTCGCTATCGACGACGGCAGGGTCGTGCGCGACGGAATGGACGGGTACTCAATATGAAGCATACGAATTTCGGTTTTCTGCTGCGCGAGGGCGTACGCGCCATGTTCAAGCATGGCTTCATGTCCTTCGCTGCGATTTGCATCACGGTTGCGTGTCTGGTTATTGTCGCCAGCTTTGGGCTGATCTCCTACAATATGAATATTGCCGTCGAGAAGGCGCAGGATCAAAACCGTATCCGCGTTGCCATTGACGAGAGCTACACGGAGGCGCAGGCAAGATCCGTCGGCTCACAGGTTAACCTTTTGGACAATATCGCCAATGTAGAGTTTGTTTCCCGGAAGCAGGCGTTTGAAGACTTTATCAAAGACTACGACCAGTCAATTTTTCAGGGCGTGGACCCCGGCACGATGCGTGACCAACTGGTTATTACGTTGGAGGATAACGACCGGATCGATCAGACAATTGCTGCACTTCGGGATGTTCCGGGTGTAGCGGATATTTACGCAAATCCGGAGATTGCAAAGTCGCTCGCCACGATCCGCAATGTGCTCTATGTTGCGGCTTTAGCCATTGCGGGTGTGCTTGTGATCGTGTCATTAATCATTATTTCCAATACAATCAAACTGGCCATGATGGATCGCCGCGAGGAGATCGGTATCATGAAGATGGTCGGTGCAACCAACGGATTCATCCGTTTACCGTTCCTTGTCGAGGGGTTCTTCCTTGGTATACTGGGCGGTGCGTTTGCCTTTTTCATTGAATGGGGACTGTACGAGGCACTCCGCTCTGCCATCACGGATATGAATATGGACTTCTTCACCGTCATACCCTTTGAACAGCTCTGGCTGCCCGTTGCGGCGCTGTGCGGCGTGGTTGGTCTGGTGATCGGCGTTTTCGGCGGGCTCATGTCCATCCGCCGTTTCCTGAAAGTTTAAGGAGGAACGAGTATGTATAAACACCGCAGAGTGATCGTTATGGCAATCGCGGGCGTTCTGGTTGCGTCGCTGCTTATCGGCATCGTTGCAATGGTCATTCAGGCGTTCTGAACGGAGGGACGGAAGCCATGAAAACGAGCCTGACAAAAAAGCAGATTATCATTGCGGCTGCGCTCATCCTTGTGCTCGGCATTCTGAGCGGATGCATCTTCCGTCAATTTCCGCTGCCTACGCAGGACCCGACGGAGGCGACACAGGGCGCTTTTACAAACGAAGTAACGCATGACGAGCAGTACATGCGCAAGCTGGACTACATCCTCACGCTGATTGAACAGCGCCACATTGATGGGTTGGACTATGACAAGCTGGAGGATCTCCTCGCGCAGGCGGTCATCGACGCGACCGGCGACCGATGGAGCTATTACCTGGATGCAGAGTCATACCAGAAGTATCTTGAGCAGTTCAACAACGCTTACGTCGGTATCGGTGTGACCATTCAGGCAAGTGCGAATGAGCAGAAAGGACCGTTCCTGATTGCTGCCGTCACCTCCGGCGGATCTGCCGAAGAGGCGGGGCTTCAGGTTGGCGATACACTGACCGCCGTGGACGGGAACGACACCTCCGCGCTGACGCTTGCCGAGACGCAGAAGCTCGTGCGCGGCACCGAGGGAACGACGGTCAAACTGACCATCCTTCGCGGGGGACAGACGCTGGAGCTGACCGTGACACGCCGTACCATTCAGATTCCCGTTGTGAGCTACGAAGTGCTCGACGGCAATATCGGTTATATCAAGATCAGCAATTTTGATACGAATTGCGCCGCAGAGACCATTGCGGCCGTGGACGATTTGCGTGCCCGTAAGGCGGAGGGAATCGTGTTTGATTTGCGCTTTAACCCCGGAGGGATGAAGAACGAGCTGGTTAAGATTCTCGACTATCTGCTTCCGGAGGGTCCGCTGTTCCGCTCGGTGGACTACACCGGCAAGGAATCCGTCGATTATTCCGATGCGAACTTCGTCGATCTGCCGTTTGCCGTGCTCGTCAACGGCGATTCCTATTCCGCCGCCGAATTTTTCGCCGCTGCAATTCAGGAATATGAGGCCGGCGTCGTTATCGGTACAAAGACCTGCGGAAAGGCGAACTACCAGCAAACCTATCAGCTTCCGGACGGCTCCGCCGTGGGCGTTTCGACTGGCCACTACCAGACCCCGAAGGGCGTGACGCTCAAGGATATCGGTGTGACGCCGGATTACCCCGTCGAAGTGGACGACGAGACCTACTCAAAGATTTATTACGGTCAGCTCGACAAGGCGGACGATGAGCAGCTCAAAACGGCCGTTTCCGCGCTTCGCGAACGCATCGACAGGAAGCAGCAATAAGCGCTTGACATTTTCGCGACACGTTTCTATAATGTTCCACAAATGATACATGGAGGAAAAAGGCATGGCAAAAGAGTTTAAACTGACAAGTACGCGGCTCAAGGAGCTGGAAGCAGAGCTGGAGTATCTGAAAACAACGCGCGAGAAGGAGGTTGCCGAGCTGATTAAGGAGGCGCGCTCCTTCGGCGATCTTTCCGAGAACAGCGAATATGATGAAGCTAAAAATGAGCAGGCCAAGCTGTACGGTCGCATTGCGGAGGTGGAAAACATTCTCAGCCATGCCGTTATTATCGACGAGGCTGCGGAGGAAGACACCGGCCGTATCGGCCTCGGCGCGGTTGTTACCGTGCGTGATATCGAGTTTGACGAGGAAGCGACGTATACCATTGTCGGCTCGCAGGAGGCCAACCCGATGGAATCCCGTATTTCCGACGATTCACCCTTCGGCCGTGCGATCCTCGGGAAGCACGTCGGCGACGTTGTTGAGGTGGAGGCGCCCGTCGGCATTGTGAAATTTGAAATCCTTGCCGTAGAGAGATAAAGGAGGATCATTCCCGTGGCGAAATTCGTACCCCAGGAGGAGCTGTCGCTGGTCGATCAGGCGCGTGTCCGCCGTGAAAAGCTGGCGCAGCTTCAGTCGGAAGGGAAGGACCCCTTCCTGCGGACGCGTTTTGTGTTTGATTCGAAGTCGGCGCAGATTCGCGACGATTTTGAGGCACTGGAAGGAAAGAACGTTGCCGTCGCCGGCCGCATTATGTCCAAGCGCGGCATGGGCAAGGTGCTGTTCTGTGACCTTCAGGATGATACCGGCCGAATTCAGCTTTATCTGAAATTCGACGAGATGAGCGAGGCCGATTTTGATGACTGCCGGAAGCTCGACATCGGTGATATTGTCGGCGTTCACGGCGATGTTTTCCGCACGCAGCGCGGCGAGATTTCCGTGCGCGCCCATGAGGTGCAGCTGCTTTCGAAGTCGCTGCTTCCGCTGCCGGACAAGTACCACGGCCTGACAAATGTGGAGACCCGCTACCGCCAGCGCTATGTCGATCTGATGGTAAACCCGGAGGTGAAGAACGCTTTCCGCGTCCGCTCCCGTTTCATCCGCTTCCTGCGCGGCTATCTGGATGAGAGAGACTTCATGGAGGTGGAGACGCCGGTGCTGAACACCATTGCCGGTGGTGCGGCGGCACGCCCCTTTGTGACGCACCACAATACGCTGGACATTGATATGTATCTGCGTATTGCCACTGAACTGCCGCTGAAGCGCTTGATTATCGGCGGAATCGACCGTGTGTACGAGGTTGGACGTATCTTCCGCAACGAGGGGATGGATCCCAAGCATAATCCCGAGTTCACGACCGTTGAGCTGTATCAGGCGTATGCGGACTTCCACGATATGATGGATATTGCCGAGGGCGTTCTTTCCGGCGCGGCTATGGAGATTCTCGGCACTTACGATGTGGAGTGGATGGGCGAGAAGGTCTCGCTGGCGCCCGGCTGGCGCAGAATGACCATGATCGAGGCCGTGCGCGAGTATGTCGGTATCGATTTTGGCGCAATCACGGACGATGCCGAGGCCGTTGCTGCGGCAAAGAGCGTCGGCGTGGAGCTGAATCCTGCTGCCGAGCCGACGTGGGGCAACGCGCTTTATACCGTGTTCGATGAGAAGGTCGAGGCGTTCCTGATTCAGCCGACCTTTATCACCATGTATCCTGTTGAGGTCAGCCCGCTGACCAAGCGCAGCCCGTCCGACCCGCGCCTGACGGAGCGTTTTGAGCTGTTTATTTGCCACTCGGAGATGGCAAATGCATATTCCGAGCTAAATGACCCGATAGATCAGCGTAAACGCTTTGAAAAACAGGTCGAGCAGCGTGAGCGCGGCGATGAGGAAACGGAAATGCTGGACGAGGATTTCCTCAACGCGATGGAGTACGGTATGCCGCCTACGGGAGGCATGGGCATGGGCATTGACCGCTGTGTCATGCTTTTGACTGGCTCTGAGACCATCCGCGACGTCATCCTCTTCCCCACGATGAAACCGATCAAGCAGTCCAGACGGGAGGAAACAAAGCCTGACAAGATTGAGACCGCACAGCCTGTGCCTGCGGAGAAAATTGATTTTTCCAATGTGCAGATCGAACCGCTGTTCTCGGATTTTGTCGATTTTGAAACCTTTGCCAAGAGCGATTTCCGTGCCGTAAAGGTCAAGGAATGCGAGGCCGTAAAGAAGTCCAAGAAGCTTCTGAAGTTCGTTTTGGATGACGGAAGCGGCACTGATCGTGTGATTTTGAGTGGAATTCATGCCTACTATGAACCGGAGGAGCTGATAGGCAAGACCTGCATCGCCATCACCAACCTGCCGCCCAGACCCATGATGGGTATTGATTCCTGCGGTATGTTGATCTCTGCCGTTCACCACGAAAACGGCGAGGAGAAGCTGCATCTGCTGATGGTTGATCCGCACATTCCCGCAGGCGCAAAGTTGTATTGATTCCATTAGTCCCAAGGGGAAGCCTCTCTGGGACAGGAAAGCCGTCCCATATCGCTGTTTCAGGCGGTATGGGACGGCTTTTGCCAATTGGCGGGATTACATTTCGCTTGCCGCCTCCGTCCAATACTGGAGGCCCCAATGCTCAAAATCCCATTGCTCCATGTAGGAATTGCATTCATAGTCGATATAATAAAGCTTTCCGCTGCGGGAGACGAAGTTGGTAGGGTAGTAGTCAATATTCAATCCGGCAGGGTAAAGCAGACGGCACATGGCGCGTACCTGCTCCGTAAGCGCTGGTCTCATCTGTCCCGATTTGAGCAGCTCCGCAACAGTTGGCCCGGCAATGTATTCTTTCAGAATACGCTCCTGCCGATCATCTACGGCCAGAAGCCTGGGCATGGGAATGCCGAGCTTCCAAAGCGTTCCGTAGTCGCGCAGTTCGGCCTGCAGCTTGTCGCCGAAGGCGTAGTAGTCACACGGTTCGTGATGGATCTGCTTTAGGACATATGGCGTTGTTCCGTCTGTCACAAGGTAGGAGTAGCCGCCCTTTCCCTTCCCAAGGAGCCGGAGCACGGCGTATTCTGTGTCATTTACGGTTAATGAATCGCACATGACGATTTTTAATGCCTCCGTTCTCGGTTGTTCGTCTCCGCTTACGCGGAATCATCCGTTCAAATAGCGTTCTTTTCCCCACCAACTCGGCATCAGCTCCTTGAGGGTAACGATCTCACGGGTTTCGTAGTTGACCATAATCTCTGTGTTTTCGTTTTCTTCGTTGAGCTGGTACAAAAACTCGCGGCACGCACCGCACGGCATTCCGCTCCCGCCGCCGGATGGCGCCTGATCACGGAAGGCGATCAGTCTTTTGATTTTTGTCTGACCGCTGTTCACATACATATTCAGTGCAGCCACACGCTCTGCACACAGGTTCATCACACCGCTGCACGCCTCGATACAAAAGCCTGTGTAGATCGTTCCGTCCTCGCTTTCCAGAGCACATACCACATGGTGCGCATAGACGAAGGGCGTAACATCCTCAGGGTGATATTCTTTTTTTGCTCGTTGATAGAGTTTTTCCCATATGTCCATAGTTCTGCCGTCCTCTATGATAATTGTGTCTTCACTATTATATCTATCCGATGCCGAGCGGTCAAGGGGGGAAGTATTTCTCATGCGTTACACACGTTTTGTCCGATCCAAAACTCACATAAAAGTAACCAAACCCATCGGCTGCCGGCTATATTTGACAATACAGGTCCAGCATTTAGCGGCGTGCCGCCGTTCATATCGGTCAGCCAATGCACGACGGAGATCAATCGCCAGACGCTCACAAAGGCAGTAAGCATGCCGAGAATCACAAGAACGGCACGGTGACGGCCATGTGGTAAATACGGTTCTCCCGAGTTCCTGTAGTTTCTCGTGAAATTCCATTTCTCGCCTCTAACCCCTCTTTCTATTCCGTTATCCCTTTTCCAAAGCCACAATATCTCCCGACTGTATAGCGGTAATGCTGCGTTTGATTTTTTCTTCGTCCCAATCCCACCAGCGCAGGACTTGCAGCTTCTCAATCGTTGCATCGTCAAACCGTCTGCGGATGGGCTTTGCGGGAACACCGCCGACGACGGTATAGGGCGGCACATCCTTTGTTACCACGGCGCGTGTTCCGATAATTGCACCGTCACCGATTTTCACGCCGGGCATAATGACAGCCTCATAACCGATCCACACATCATTACCGATCGCGGTGTCGCCCTTGTTGTCCCATGCGTCGCAGATGTTTTTCGCATCAAGCTCCCACTCGTCAAAGAAGATGGGGAAGGTGTAGGTGGACAGTGACTTCATCGAGTGGTTCCCGCTGGTGAACAGGAATTTTGCGCCGCAGGCGATGGAACAGAATTTTCCGATGATCAGGCGGTCGCCGTTGATCGGATAGTGATAGAGTACATTGTTCTTTTCAAAGTCGCAGGGATCGTGGACGAAATCGTTGTAGATCGTGTAGTCGCCGACCTCGATGTTTGGGGCTGTGATTACATTTTTCAGGTAAACCGTCTGCCGATCGTGCGGACGGGGATAGACTTTGTTTTTCATTCTGATACCCCTTGAGAATACTTATTTTCGGCTTTCGTACAAAACAGGTGAATGCCAAGTGCTGCATTGAAACCTGTCGCGGCAAACACGCTGAAGCGCTCCACAACGCCGAAGTATTCGGCGGGGACAATTTTCATGCCCATTGCTCCTACAAGCATCATGCCGAGAGCAACGCCTGCGCATACGCCGTAAGAGCGGCAATTCTTACTTTTTATCCCGGCGACGATGACTATAGTCAGCGATACGATAGACAGCAGTACCACCAAAGCGGTAACGACCATGTGCATCACATCCTGAAATGCGCCGGCGTAGCCGCTGTCACTCAGCGGGAACATTCGATAGCCCACTGCTGAGATCCATTCCATCACGGCAAACAGATAGATTCCGGAACGGAGCAGCTTGGTTTTTTGCCCTCCAATGCCGATGCAGACGACGGTCGCACAAACGACCTCGCATGCATTGTAAAGGGCGCTGAGTTGATTCCAGAGCGCCAGCGACGACGCGTTGGCGGCGCTCAGGTCGCTGACCGCCTGCGCCATCCAGTTGTAGCCGGGATAGGCCAGCGGCGAAAACACTACTGCTGCCGTGTATGAAAGAAAGCTGACAATGCCGAGCAGCCCAAGCTTTTGAATCAATGGTTTCTTCATTTGTTTTTCTCTCCCTGTGTATTGCATCCGTGAACCATACGAAAAAAGAGACTGACATGATTTTTGAGTTTTTCAAGACATTCGTCTTCCTTTTCCGGCTGACGGTCGCAAATGCCGATGAGCGTTATGACCGGTGCGACATACAGCATGGCCAACGCGTCCGCGTCGTCTGCGCAAATCTCACCGGAAGCGATCAGGGCGCGGAAAATACCGGCGTGGTAGTGCAGAATCCGTTCCACATACCGCTTGGAATAGAGCGCCGCCAATTCCGGTGAACGGAATTGCTCAATGGTCATCATACGGCGAAAGCGGCGGATCGTTTCATTATGAAGGGAGTATTCAAAGATCTGCCGCACCTTTTCAAAGAGAACGTCCTCGGAGGTTTCCGTAAAAATCGGAATGTCCTTTTGCACATTCTGCACATGGATGTCGATCTTATCGGTATCCGACTCGTACTGTGCTGCCGTAGATTCTACGATGGCATCAAAGATCGCCTGCTTACTCGGAAAATGATTGTACAGCGACGGCGCCTTGATGCCGACCGCATTTGCAATCTCGCCCACGCTGACGGAGTCGTATCCCTGTGCAGAAAACAGCTCCAAGGCCTTATCCAAAATTCTCTGTTTGGTGTCCTCCTGTTTCATATTCGCACCCCGCTAACTAATATTCGTTAGCTTTATTATAATCGTATCTTGCGAAATGTCAAGAGGGGAAATTAAACGTTTCTCTCGACTGTCACACTTTTCGCTTCAGACAATCCGGATATGGAAAGGCCGCATAAACG
Source organism: uncultured Oscillospiraceae bacterium (assembly GCA_934654755.1). Lineage (GTDB taxonomy): Bacteria > Bacillota > Clostridia > Oscillospirales > Oscillospiraceae > JAZOXB01. The sequence continues at coordinate 56,339 of CAKUGQ010000010.1, forward strand.
CGTGGTTTACGCGGCTTCTGCGTAGGAAGGTTGCGACCTTCAATTTAAGGAGAAGGGGCGCATGATATGGATTCAATACGTATGGCTGTTACACCTTCAATAAAAAGTGGTTTTTATAATAATCAAGTAACCCTTCGTTACGCATTTTACCAAGCTCTAACGACAATCCGCTGCGCTCGACTGCAAGATAATCCGCAAGCTGCTGCCTTGAAAAGGGAATGTCAAATTCGCATGCCCCAAGTCGCTGCGCTTCTGCGGAGAGATAAGACATAATCTTTGAGCGCGTGGTACGTTGCCCCATATGTGTGATTTTTTCGTTGAACCGCAGGTTCTTCCCTGCAAGCTCGCTGAGAAGGTTCCGGATGATTCGGCTGTGATGGGCGCAGGCGGATGGGCATATATTCAGGATGCGACTTACATTCAGAAACATTGCGGTGACAGGAGTTTCCGCTATGACGCTCACATTTAGCTTGGAACCGGGTGCACAGGCATAGGCTGCGGCGAAGGTCTGCCCCGGACCTGCTTTGGAAAGAATATTGCGGTTTCCCCAAATGTCCTCCTGTATGATTAGAACGTTTCCTGATAGCACAAGGCCTATCGAATCTACGGTATCCCCGGCGCGCAGCACAAAGACTTCCTTCAGGAAGTCCTTTTTTTCTGCTTTGAGACAGGAGAGCATCGCCGTCAATTCCTCCTCCGAGATGCCGGAGAAGAGCGGAGTCGAACGGATCACAGGCAGAAAACCCTTCATAAAAAAACCTCCATCGTTGAAAATTCAACCGACTTATTGATTATATTATATTATAATATGCCCAGAAAGGCAAGGAGGCACGGATATGAAAAGAAGAATTATTGAAATCGATCAGGAAAAGTGCAACGGCTGCGGTTCCTGCGCGACTGCCTGCCACGAGGGCGCTATCGTCATGGTGGACGGAAAGGCGCAGCTGGTGCGGGATGATTACTGTGACGGCCTGGGTGACTGCCTGCCCGCTTGCCCCACCGGGGCGATCTCCTTTGTGGAGCGCGAGGCTGCCGCCTATGATGAACGGGCGGTGCTCGCAAATAAGCAGAAGAAGATGCAGCAGGAGGGAATGCACCTCCCCGGTGGCTGCCCGGGAACACGGATGAAAACAATACGGCGTGCGGAGCCGTCCGGCACCGAGACCGCTCCCGCTGCGGTACAAAGCTGCCTGTCTCAGTGGCCGGTGCAGATCCGACTGGTTCCCGTGAGCGCGCCTTATCTTGATGGTGCGAAGCTGCTCATCGCCGCCGATTGCACGGCTTATGCCTATGCCGCTTTCCACGAACGGTTCATAAAGGGGCATATCACGCTAGTGGGCTGCCCTAAATTGGACGGTGTGGACTATTCCGAGAAGCTCACTGAGATCATTCGTAATAACGATATCAGGAGCGTAACCATCGTGCGTATGGAGGTTCCCTGCTGCGGCGGACTGGAGCACGCAGCGAAAACCGCATTGCAGGACAGCGGAAAATTCATTCCGTGGCAGGTTGTGACCATTTCCACGGACGGAAATATACTCGACTAAATGAAAGAGAGGATTTCAGGATGGATCGAAAAATGTTTTGTTTTCAGTGTGAGCAGACGGCGGGCTGCACCGGCTGCACGGGAAAAGCCGGCGTCTGCGGCAAGACCGCCGATGTAGCGAAGCTTCAGGACGAACTGACCGGTGCTTTGATTGGGCTGTCACGTGCGGCAGAGTATGCCTCGGATTTGAACGAGGCTATATGGCGTTTGATGATTGAAGGACTGTTTACCGCCGTTACCAATGTGAATTTCGATGAAAAGACCCTACAGGAGCAGATCGATCGGATACATGGGGAAAAGGCATGCCTTGTTTCCGATTACTCCGGCTGCGCTTCTGTGGATGATTACGATATGGAGAATGTCTGGAATGCGCAGGAGGACATTCGCAGTCTCAAATCCCTCATTCTTTTCGGTGTGCGCGGTATGGCGGCTTATGCGCATCACGCTATGGTGCTGGGCTATACCGATGAGGAGGTGAATCGCTTCTTTGCCAAGGCACTCTTTGCCATTGGTGAGGATTGGGGGATGAACGAGCTGCTGCCTATCGTGATGGAGGTTGGTGAGAAAAACCTCAAGTGCATGGCGCTTCTGGACAAGGCCAACACCGAAAGCTACGGAACGCCCGTGCCTGTTACCGTTCCGCTGACTGTAGAAAAGGGGCCGTTCATCGTCATCTCCGGCCACGATCTCCACGACCTGAAGCTGCTGCTGGAGCAGACCGAGGGCAAGGGCGTCAACATCTACACCCACGGCGAAATGCTCCCTGCTCACGGCTACCCTGAACTGAAAAAGTATTCCCATCTCAAGGGCAATTTCGGTACGGCATGGCAGAATCAGCAGAAAGAATTTGCGTCTCTTCCGGCACCGGTACTGTTCACAACCAACTGCCTGATGCCGCCGAAAGCAAGCTATGCCGACCGCGTGTTCACCACGGCAGTGGTATCTTACCCCGAAATGACGCACATCGGAGAGAACAAGGATTTCACCCCGGTGATCGAAAAGGCTTTGGAGCTGGGTGGCTACTCCGAGGACAAGCCTTTCACCGGCATGAACGGCGGCAGCACGGTTATGACGGGCTTTGCGCGCGGCACGGTGCTTGGCGCGGCAGACCGGATCATCGAGGCGGTCAAGTCCGGCGCGATCCGACACTTCTTCCTGGTTGCCGGTTGTGACGGCGCACGCCCCGGCCGCAACTATTACACGGAGTTTGTCAAGCAGACGCCTGCCGATACCGTAGTGCTGACACTTGCCTGCGGCAAATACCGTTTCAACGACCTTGATCTCGGCACCATCGGCGGTCTGCCCCGTTTGATGGATGTCGGACAGTGCAACGACGCTTACAGCGCCATCCGGATTGCCGTTGCCCTTGCTGATGCTTTTGGCTGCGGCGTGGACGATCTTCCGCTGTCCATGGTGCTCTCCTGGTACGAGCAGAAAGCCGTGTGTATCCTGCTGACGCTGTTGTATCTGGGTATCAGAAATATTCGCCTTGGCCCCACGCTGCCGGCGTTCGTTTCGCCCAATGTGCTGAACTATCTCGTAGAGAACTTCGGAATTGCCCCCATCACTACGCCGGAAGGGGATTTGAAGCAGCTTCTTAAAAAATAACAACGCTCCACAGGGCATATAATGACAGATACGTCTCACCTCCGTCTTCGCGGTGGTGAGGCGTAATACAACTCAGAAGTTCCATTCTGCCGCCGGTATAGAGGACAAGGGACAGCACTACGACGCACGCCCACTTCTATGAGTTTGGAGATTGCGTTCTGCGCCCGCATGAGAGGCTGGAGTTTTCATTCCATGTCGATGTTGGCCGCAGCGTTTTCGTCGATTGCAGACTCCGGCTTGCGGTTATGCTTTCCGGTCAGGGAATAGGATTTTACTTCGGCAATTCCCTTGATGAATTCCAATGCTCTTTCAACGACCGCCGTCTCACCGGCCGACTTTCGGCTTGTCAGAAGTCACCTGCAAAGCATGAATGACACAGTACTGCGCCAAGAATGCTTGTCACCCAGCGCCTTTGTACTTTAGCCATCATCAGCAGATACACGGTTCCGCAGAGCAATACGCTGCCCACCGATATATAGAAGGTCAGTACCGGATTCAGTGCAAAGAAAAATGCCGCCTACAAGGGCGAATACAGGGAACGGTGCGGAGAATACTCCCACAGTCACAAGGTCTTTCACGGTCAGGCTCTTTTTAACGAATGTTTGCTTCATAGCATGGATTCTTCTTTGCTATCGGCAGACAGATTGACTTTCTGCCCACCTTTTGATATTATGTGGTTAGAGAACACTAACCACATAATATCATTCGGAAGGCTGTGGACAAACGTAACGATTCTCGCTTTGGCTTGGCTAATCGTTGCATATAAAAGCCCAATCGTTTGTATCATAAAACCGCAATTGGAGGCAAAAGAAATGAAGACGGAACAAAGCATAACGTTTATCCGATGGAGTATTCTCGGCGCGATCGGAGGAATCTTGATGGCGGCGGGGGACTGGCTGCTCGGGTGCGTTCCACTGCAGGGGACAGACACGGGGATGTTCAACAGAGCCTATTATTTATCCGGCGCTTATGGACTGTGGAGACCTGTGCTGATTGTCGGGATGGGCGCAATCGGAAGCTTTCTCTATTACTTTCTGGTAAAGGCACTGAATGCGGATGTAGATGCCAAATACAGGAAAATGAAATCCGTCCAGTACTTGTGTGGGGTATTCACTGTTGCGGTCGCGCTGGCAATCCACCTTTGGTCGGCTACTCTGGCATGGTTTACTACCTATCTGGGACCGCGTATCGGCTCGGAGGCTACACTTGCAGCGGTTACTGCCTATCAGGACGGTATGCTAACCGCTATTCTCCCGATGTACTTACCGATGGTGTTGATGATTGGAATCCATTTTGTGATGCTGCTTGGCGGTAAAACACGCTATCCACGGTGGATGCTCGCTTTTCATCCAGTTACATGGAATATCCTGCTCACTGTCATTCCGGATATTGCACAGGTAATGCATATTCCCGTCGCCACATGGATGTCCGTTATGAGCCAGAGCAGCACGAATAGTGCAATCGTGATCTGGTGCGTCGCGGCCGCGATTTACGAGAAGAAGCACGTGCGAGAAGAATTGATACCGGAATAACGAGCCGTTATTGCGCCGATCTATCGGCAGTTCAAAGGAAGACGGGTACGCCTGCAAACGCCATCTTAGTTGACTCCGAAAGTTCGACTTTTTCACAGAAAAAAGCGGCTACCGTTTCCGATAGCCGCCGCGTGAGTGACTTTGCTTTGTTAGCTGTTGCGCTTTTTCTTTCCGCTTGTGATTGCCGTACCAATGACAGCGCCGCCGCTGATAAACAGCAATGCGACCCACAGTATAAGACTGTTGTTATCGCCGGTCTGGGGGTTCTTCGGATTGTCCGGCAACTTCACCGTTACGGTGCCCGCCTTGGTGATTTCCTTCGCCGCCGCGGCGTCACTGTAATACTTATCGCAACCGTCGCAGTACCAATATTCAATATTTCCATCGGCTTCCTTTGTCGCTTCCTTTGCAGAGTAGTGTGTAAGGTTTGCGTGATTCTTTACATCGAGCTCTCCGTAGATATCTCCACAGATTTCACATACCGCCTTGTCGGCGCAGGTCGCCGTTCCACCGGTGTGGTTGCTGACCACCTTGCCACAGAAATCGCAGATGTGGTTTTTGTCCACGTCCTCGTGGTTGGAAATGACCTTGCCGCAATCGTCGCAGGTATGGTCGTTATTCCCGTCCGCACAGCCAAACGTCTCCGTGTACCCGCAGCCGACGCGCAGGCAGCTATGGGTGTGGGTGTTGTCGCTGTTGCCTGCCCACGGACTCCAGTCGTGTCCCAGCGCAGCGATCGTCCCGCCGCAGGCGGTGCAGGTCACCGAGTCCGTGCAGGTAGGCTGCTGACCGGTGTGTCCGCTGTGATCGCACTCCGTCCACTTGGCTGTCAGGGTCATGTCTCCGGTGACCTTGTCGTTGGCGTGATCCCACGCCGTACCGTCAGCCTTATACCAGCCGCCGAAGGTGTAACCCGCTCGGTCATTGGGCTTGATCTTGTCGGAGATATGCTTCTCATCGCAGAAATACCGCACCGTGTAGTCCATCGTGCCGCTGTTTGGGTCAAAGGTGACCTTGTGGTATGGCCTGCTTTGTGTGTACGGTTCTTTCCCAACAATGCCCAGCGGACTGTGTGCGCCGCCGAATCGGGCGGTCGTGCTGTTATTCTTTATCAGTCCGTTGTATGTGCCGCCTGCAAGTACAGGAGCGGGGACACCCGCTGTCTCCTCGACCACCACCTCGCCATTGAATACGCCGCCGGTAATCTGTCCCCGGTCGATGGCCACGGTACCGTTGAATATGCCGCCTTTTATTTCATTGTCAGTCGTGTCACCGGCCATATTCACCGGCCCATTGAACGTGCCGCCGCTGATCGTGCCGGGAAACGTGCTGCAGCCGACCGTCGCTTTGCCGGAGAACGTGCCAAACCTGATCTCGCCGCAATTGGTCACGTCCTGCTTGAACAGGGTGGCTCCGGTGCTGCCCGCAGCGCTTTGGATGACGCCGGAGATCCAGCTGCCGCTGCTATAATCGTAAGCGACACTGACCACGACCGTACCGTCCACTGTGCCGCCGCCTGCGCTCATCGTGCCGCCGCCCACAAACACACCGCCGCCGTTCTGTGCCTTGCAGCCGGTGATGCTGCCACCGGTCATGGTAAACTGGCTGCCGCCTTCCAAGTACACGCCGCCGCCGTCTCCATTCACTTCATTTGCCGTGCAGCCCTGGATCGTGCCGTTGTTCAGTGTGAACGCGCCGCCGCTCACAAACACACCGCCGCCGTCCCGTGCCGTGCAGTCGGTAATGCTGCCACCGTTCATGGTGAACGTGCCGCTGTCCATGTGCACACCACCGCCCATGCTGCCGGCCTTGCAGCCGGTGATGCTGCCGGCGTTCATGGTAAATATGCCGCCGCTGGCCAGGTGCACACCGCCGCCGTTGCTGTCGGCATAGCCGCCCACGATATGACCGGCCTTCATAATGACCGTGCCGTTCCTGCCGATATCGATACCGCCGCAGTAGTCGGAAGCATCGCTGTGACCGCCGGTAATAACGCCGCCCTTGACGGCCTTTGTGCCGTTGGCTTCATCCCGCACCCAAAGACCGTCAGTGTTGGGGGTAAACCCATGGGGTTCATCGGGACGGCTGTCGATGATGGTCAGCTTGCTTGCAAGGCTGGCATCATTGACATAGATCTTATTCCCGCCCAAGTCGAGAACGTAGCCGTTCAGGTCGAGGATAACCTCGCGACCTTTTGAGATCCGCATCGTGCCGGTGATCTCAATATCATTGACCAGACGTACGATGTCGTATGCGCTGTCCGCCAATGCGTCGATCAGCTCCTGCGCCGCTGCGACAGTTTTAACCGTTTCCCCTTCAGCCAATACTCCTGCCGGTATAAAGCAGAGTACCATACATAGGGAAAGCAGGATGCTGAGTATTCGTTGCTTCATTTTGCGCTACCTCCGTTCAAGTATTGCGAGCGGTATTTATCTGCAAACAGGTCAACTCCCTGCTTCAGGATCTCCATCTGGGATTTTAAGTAGTATTCGTCCTCAAACATGGCAAAGTGTACGCAAGCACGGACGAATATGAAGATCAGCGGCGTGATGGTCGTATACGGAATGCCGATCTTCGGTTCAAGCTGCTTTGCATACTCGGTATAGCGTTCGTTCACACCGTCAAAAAACTTCTTGCCGTATTCAATATATTTCGGATGGGTGTAAATCTGATACATCAGCCGATATTTCTTGCTGTGCTCGCGTGCCGTCCAGTAGGGGACTTCCTCAATAAAGCGCATTACATCCCTTGGATCGGTCGGGGCCCTTTTCATAAAGTCGTCCTCGACCTTTGCCATGCAATGTGCAGCGGATTCGATGATCAATTCATCTACACCACTGAAATAGGAGTACAGATTTCCGGTTGTGCAGCCGCACGCCGCGGCCAAAGCCTTGATGCCCGTACCTGTCAGACCGTTTTCGGCATAGCATTCAAAGCATCTTTCCATCATTTCGCGTTTGCGTTCGTCGTGCTGCTGCTCTGTCACCTTCATATATGCCGCTCCTTTTGATAACTGACTGATCAGTCACTATTAGTATAGCATGGAGCTGTGGTAATTTCAAGAGCGGGCTGGGAAAAAGACAGTCAAAAAACAAAATGCCGGATAAACAGCCTCTTTCAAATCGTCATTTTCAGCGGCCTCGGCTTCATCGTGCAGATAGTGGTGGTATTCCTGCAGCAGAGCCGTATACTTGTCGGTCTCACCGCGATAAAGCCATACGATGGCGTTCAGGTTTTTAAGCTGTCATTCGCTCCACTCATTCAGCGTTCGGTCCACAACTGTATAGTAATTCCGGGCATCGATGAACAGAACCTTATCTCGGATTGCTTCGCTCTTCGCTTTATCAAAGAACCACAGGGAGCAAGGCAGCGATTTCGTATAGAAGAAGTTATTACCGACGGAAATCATTACGTCAACATGACCGGTCTTGATAAGCTTTTCACGGATATCCTTATCCTTGCCCTGACTGTCGGTAGCTGAGGATGCCATAACGAAACCGGCGCGGCCACGCTCGTTCAGATAGGAATAGAAATAGGAGATCCATAGGTAATTGGCGTTGCCGACCTCTTTGCTCTTGTTTACGCTCGGCAGGCCGAACGGAAGACGTCCGGCGTTCTCGCAGGATTCGGCTTTGACCTTATCTACATTAAACGGAGGATTCGCCATGATGTAGTCACAGCAGCCGTTCAGGTTATGTGCGTCATGATAGAAGGTATTTGCCTCGTCTCCGGATTTGATAACACCCGTCAGACCGTGCACCGCCATATTCATCAGGCAGAGCTGTGCGTTATATTCCACCTTCTCCTGTCCGTAGAAGGTCATGGTGCTGTTGGCATTCATACCGGCGGCGTTCACAAAATCTCCGCTCTGTACGAACATACCGCCGCTGCCGCACGCGCAATCGAGAAGAACACCCTGTTTCGGCTCAATGATGTTTACGATCATTTTTACGAGAGATTTCGGTGTGAAGAACATACCGTCATCAGAGGCGATGTTTTTAGCAAATTTGTTGAGGAAGTATTCGTAGATGTGCCCGATGATATCGCCGCCGACATCGTCAAGGGCACTGTTATTGAAAATACGAAGAAGCTCTGCCAGCAGTTCGTCGGAGAAGTCGGTATAGCTTTTCGGCAAAACGCCTGTGAGCTGTTCGCTCTGATCCTCGATCAAAGCCATAGCGTTATTTACCCCTTCACCGAGGCTGTTCATCGGGTGGCCGTCTTTATTGATAAGTCCTGCCGCCGCGATATTCTCCGGCAGATTGACAAGATACTCGTACTGCGCCTCTTTCGGCAGGAACAGTGCGCTCTTTGCGGAAAAGTCGCTGGCCTCCACGGGCATTACGCGTCCGCCGCGAGAGGGACGGTTCCTCAGTATCTCGGCTTCTACCTTCTTAAAGCGGCTGTACGCATAGCGCAGGAAAATAAGCCCCAGCACGGGCATACAGTATTGATTTGACGTCAGCTTTGACCCTGCGCGAAGGAGATCGGCGGATTCCCACAGTTCCGCTTCCGGTTTCCGTATGTTAATCATCCTTTTTCTCTCCTTCCGGGTTATCGGGTATAAACTCCATCATATCGTTGGGGGAGCAGCCCATAGCGTGGCAAATGCTCTCTACCTTATCCAAGGCGATGTACTGCCCGTTTTTGATTTTTGTAATTATGTTTGCGGATATGCTGGCACGGCGCATCAGCTCTGCATTGGAAATATCCCGCTCGATCATCATATGCATTAGAGGTTTATAACTCACGGCCATATCATCAGACTCCTTATCTCAATTAACTTATTTAGTATGTCACACTTATGTGAAAAAATCAATAAATATATTTTGAACTTTGGACCTCCGGGATTTTTTCGGAGTTTTTTCATTTTTTTCGTTCAAAACGGTCTCTTTTGGTCAGTGTGTAGAGCTTTACTCTATCCCTAAACCATACGGATAAACTGTGAGGCAGCATTTTTTTGTTTCTGACGGGGCAAACCGAGCGAACAGCGGAATACAATTCCCTTATTCTTGATATAATAATAAGGGAAAATTCGCACAACCCATTGACTGTTCCCTTATTTTGTGATATTATTTAATGGAAACAGAACGGAGGTAAGGGAATGAGAACCTTTGACTATTCCGCAGTCAAGGAGCAAAAGTGGGATTCGAATGTCTTAGGATTGATTGCAGCCATATACAAGGAGGCCGGTAAGCAGGAACTGTTTTTGAAACAGCGCCCGCAGGAACTTGAAAAGCTCGTTGAAATTGCCAAAATACAAAGCACCGAAGCATCAAACGCCATTGAGGGCATTGTTACCACGAACACACGGATACGGCAGCTTGTTGAGGAAAAGACTGCGCCGAAAAACCGTGACGAGCAGGAGATTGCCGGATACCGTGATGTGATGAACATCATCCACAATGATTTTGATGCGATTCCCATTACGCAAAACTATATTTTGCAGTTTCACAAAATTTTGTACAGCCACATGAACAATCCCGTTGCGGGGCGCACCAAAACCGTGCAAAACTATATCAGCGCCACCTATCCGGACGGGCATACGGAAATTTTGTTTACACCGCTTTCTCCCTTTGAAACGCCGGAGGCGCTTGACAAAATCTGCGAAGAATATAACCGCGTCATCGGAAATATGGAACTGGAACCGCTGATTGCCATTCCGATTTTTATCCATGATTTTCTGTGTATTCATCCGTTCAATGACGGCAACGGCAGAATGAGCCGCCTGCTTACCACGCTGCTTTTATATCAAAACGGATTTTTCGTGGGTAAGTATATTTCGCTTGAAGCCAAAATCGCCAAAAATAAAGATTTATATTACGATGCGCTGGCGCAATCCCAAAGCGGCTGGTATGAGGGGATGGAAAATGCTCTTCCCTTTATCAAGTATCTTCTCGGGACGATTTTGGCGGCATACAAGGACCTGGATGAGCGGGTAGCGCTTGTGAAAACCAAACTGCCCGCGCTTGAAATGGTGCGCAGAGCCAGCGAAAATAAAATCGGACGGTTCAACAAGCAGGACATCCGTGAGTTATGCCCGACCCTCAGCGACAGCTCCATCGAGGGCGCTTTGCGCAAAATGGTATCAGACGGCGAACTGAAAAAAGAGGGTAAAGGAAAAAGCACCCGCTACTTCCGGTTAAAATAATTTTACAATACAACAACGCAGCCCCGCACCTTTTGAATGAGGTGCGGGGCTGCGTTGTTCATTTATAACGATTTTTTAATCGTCATCGTCTTCATTATCCCATGACGAAATAATATGAAGCTCTCCGCTGTCCATGTCCATAGCCATATTATCGCCCATGCGCATCATCATATTACCGTCGGAGTCGATTGCCATATTATCGGAAACGGTATACGCAAAATCGCCGTCGTCATAGTCGAAGAAATGCTTACTCATAGATTTGCCTCCTCAATCTTCAATAATCTCGTATTCCACACGGGAGCCTTTGACTCTGCGTGCGTGGTAATGGGCGCCGTTCGCTTTCCAGTGCGGGAAGTGATCTGCTTTTTCGTCGTTGGTATCACGATGGCAAATGATGATGTTTTCCGGGACATCGCAGCCGCCGGCGGAAAGCGGGCGGATGTGGTCGAGCGTCGGGTGATAAGCACTGTTCGGATTCCCGCAGGCTGATTTTTTCATCAGCCGTCCGGTATAATCATATGCCTCCTGCTTCGCGCCGAACGCCTGGTTCCACATATCAATGGTCTTATACTTTGACATTTTGAGTACCTCCTTTCAAAGGTTCTGCCTGTATTATAGCGAACCGTTGAAAGGAACGACAGGGTACAGTTGTACCCTCGGGAACATATTAAAGCAATTCTTTTGGCGAAACAGCAATTGTATTTGCTATATTTATGACATTTTCAAATAAAGTTCCGCGTTTTTTCTTTTTCCATGCTTCAATGGTCTCGTAACTGAACGGCACGTTCTTAGCTGCCACTTCAATTGAACCGTACTTGTGAATCAGAGCCTTGTAGCAATTGTGTGCAGCGCCAACGGGCCCGCATTTTTGATATCGCTCCAAAAGCTCCTGCAAGTCAAATATATCTCCTCCGGTGACTTGCTTCAGAGCATCGTATTTGTCTTCCTGCGTGACGGTTGTACCAACATCCGTCATCGCAACAAAGAGCACGCTTTTCCAATCGCTTAGAATAAGATATGGGCTGTGCGTTGAGTAAATTACTTTGATGCCTCGGCTTTCAAGTTCAAGCAGCTCTTTCAGAACCTCTTTTTGCGCAAGGGGATGAAGCATGGCGGCAGGTTCGTCAATAATAAACAGGTCGCCGTTTTCGAGCGTATTCTTCATAAAATAGTAAGTAAAATACCACCGTCTGCCGGCGCTTGTCGAATTCAGATCAACGATTTCACCGCTTTTTTCGTGCAGCAATATTGCCGGGATTTTCCCGTCGGACTGTTCGACCGAAATGCGGTCGTACATGCCGTTTTCAAACTCGGGAATGTGCTCATTGAGGGACTTTTCAAAATCATTCAAAGCACCGTCGGGCAGCGAAAAATCTTTATTTTCGCCGATCTGCTTTTGAAGTTCATCTTTATCGTCGCCTGTATAGACCTTGCCCAGATACGTCTGCAGGATCGTGCGGGTGTTATCGTCCCGGAAATACTCGCGCTCACGATCATCCGTTTTGAAAATGACGTTGCTGCTTTCGTTCCGCAGAAAAGCGCATTTTGCGCCGACGCATCTTTGCACCTTCCAAATGAAGCTGTAGAATACGCCGACATTAACGGGCATCATCGGGTTGTAAGTCAAAGCATTTTTCAAGCGCTTCGCCCGTTCGTCCAGCTCATAAATCAAGTCCGTGACCTTATCGCAGGCGGCTTTTGCTGCCTTGTTGATCTTCGTGATCTCCCGCTTTATCGCCGTTTCGTTGACTGTAATGAATTTTTCTTCAAACGGCGCCAGATCGGGTTTTACATAGCGGAGCTTGAAGGACAGGTATTTCGGGTCATTTAAGCCATAATAATAATTGACATATCCGAATTTCATAGAACTCTCTTCGGCAGCGAAATTTTCCTTAACAAAGCCCGCAAACTTTTCGGCTTCCCGGATCACCATTTCAGCCTGCCCTTTGAGAAAATCATAATTTGTCGTTGAATTTTTGAAATTTATGATCTGAAATCCCCGTAACGGATGCTCGTTGTCACCGTACACAATTTTGTTCAGCTGCCTTGTATATGTGTCGAGAGCGTCTTTCAATTCGCCTGCAAGATCGGAGATTTCGTCGACTTCCGATCTCAAAAGCGGAACCAGATACTCCGATTCGATTCGGTCTATCTTGCCGTTTTCTCCGGAACAGGCAGCAAATTCGCATTTTTCGTCAATGCTTTTGCCGGGGAAAAGCCTCTCGACATCTTCCTTTTCAAGGCGGATATGCACTTTATATTTCAGCGGCAGTTCTTTGTGCAGCCCGAAGTAATTGCCGTTTGCCTCCGCAATGGCGCTCAACGCTTCCAAAATATTGGTTTTTCCGCTTCCGTTTTTGCCGATCAAAACGGTCGGCAATCCGTTATAAAAGTTTATTCCAACCGGTTCTTTTATCGACTTGTAATTTGTAATTTCGATTTTCGTTATTCTCATATAAACCTCCGTAAGCAATTGAGGCGTGTTTTCGTACTTACCACAGATATAACTTTGGGGAACGAATTCGCAATTCACATCAAGACTTGTTCCCCAATATAGATAATGCTTAGCGCTCTATGGTTTTCCAACAGCGTTCTTTCATAAAGCCCGCAATAACAGAGGGGTCTTCGCCTTCATAATACTTCACAAGCAGTTTCTTGAACTCCGGCACTTCGCTTTCGGGGATGACCAAAAAACCTCCGCCGTGAGCAATAAGATAGTGGTTTGCAAAGATAACGGAAGCGCGCTTATTGCCATCCAAGAATATCTGAGTTTTCATGCAGTAAAGACAAAGCCTGATGGCAATATTGACGGCATCGTCCTCTTCCTCGATGATCTCAAGAATCCTGTCTTTCACATCCGATTCATTCGGCAGGGGCGGAACATAAGACGAACCGCCTATGGTAACCGGAACACCGCGGATCCGACCGCCTTCCGCAAAAAAGCCTTCATTGACAAGCCTTGCAATATGACTGAGCATATAAAAGTCAGAACGGCTGGCAATTACATCACGGTCCAAAATAAACTCCCATGCGTGTTTCAAATTCAAAATTTTCTGCACGTCGGTAGCTGTCATACCGGATACTTTTCCGTTCTCTATGATCTCCTCCGTCTGAGGGAAGGATGTTGCAACACCCTCCAAAACAGCCTGATCATAGATGTTCATTTTCATATTGGCACGCGCAAAGGCAATGTTGTTTATAACATCGGCGGAAAGGGCATCCTCGGAATAACCGGCTGCGGCAAGCTGCTTTTCAATGCTGCGAAGCGACCTTCTGATTTCACGGGCTTCTCTGGCATTGCGCAAAAGCAGATTATACAGTTCTTCGGTATATGCACCTACATAAGTAGATGTCTGTTTTCCTGCTACGCGCTTTCTCACATAAAGGTATTTCCCATCTCCGCGCTCTTTGATTTCGGGTGTGCCGTCATAAGGCATTAAGTTCAGTCTGGCATTGAGGTCGGCGCGACTTCTGAGCAATTCCTGTATTTCGCTATATTGTACTGCCATTGCAGCTCCTCCTTTTGGGGAACAATTCTTTTGGTTATTATATCAGAATGTTCCCCAACAGTCAATAAGTATTGGGGAACAAAATTGAGAAATAATCTTTAATTTTCTCCCCAATCTCGCAAATACATAATATAGTATGCTCTGATTTGATATGCCGGAAAATATGATCCTGTTTAGCACTTCTGATACTTTTTGCGGTTTTTCAATGATGACTTCTTCGGCAGAAACAAAGTATTTCGCGTTTCATTTCATAAGCTTTTCAAAGCGGAACATTTCATCCGGCCCCTCGCCGGGGAATGATTGTTCGTTTTCCTCCGGCGGATTCGGCTCCGGGTGCATGGCGGAGAAAAACTCAACGGCGTGAAAACCGCATTTGTTGATATAAAAATGGATATTACGCTTTTCAAAATATGGCGTGCAGGTCGCCCATACCTTGGTTTCGGGGTGCAGAGCTTCCACGGCAAGCCAAGCGCCATAGCCGATTCCTTTGCTGTGTTCCTTCGGCGAAACGAAAAGAAGCTCCAGCTCGTTGTGATGTGTCTCTTTGTCAATTTTCAGCACCACACCGCCAACCTTTCTGCCATCATACAGAATTCGATATGTCTCGCTGTCGGGTGCATCAATACTTTGCTCAATGGTTGCGCGGGAAATGATCTCTCCATCCTCCTCAAAATGATCGTCACGCAACCCAAATTCTTCCACTGCGCCGTATTTGAAAGACTCCTGATTATCAAGGATGAACTGCTCGCGGTCGCCCGCTTCCAGCGGGGCAAGGGTTACTTTTGTGTTGTTCATATGTACCTCCCAAAAAATAAAAATGCTCGGTCATTACTAAGTAATAACCGAGCGCACTCGACACCTAATCCGGTATGCGGCCTGCAAGGCTTGCGCCTTACGATCCCCGAGCGTTACGACGCTCTACCTCCGGTGACATAAATATGAATCAGCCGGATTCCGGAATAACCGGGATCCGGCTGATTGTTTGGCGGAGAGGATGGGATTCGAACCCATGTGCGATTGCTCGCAAACTGATTTCGAGTCTTGTTCGCACTTGGTACTTTCGTGTCTGCTGTGGTCGGTGGCGGCAGTTTGGGAAACGGCGAAAACCCTTGTGCTGCAACGGATTTCGGACGCGCCGACCGGTATTGACCAGCTCCATATCAGAAATAACCAGAGTTCAAATTGAAATGGGAAATGCCCCCAAACGATCGATTTTTTTGCACGCTGGCAAGAAAATACGCAAGAAGAAAACCCTTGTCCGGTATGGCTTTGCGGACAGCCCCCCGGATGAAATGCAAGAAAAACCGGCTCAAAATAGATTATACGAAGCACCCTTTCGGACCGGAACACAGAAAGGAGTCTTCGTTATGAAATACGACGCCAAGGAATTCAAAAAATATCCAGAGATTATGAACAAGGAGC
>CAKUGQ010000011.1 GCA_934654755.1 uncultured Oscillospiraceae bacterium
AAAACCCCACCGGGCACACCTATGTGAACGGCGTGTGCTCCGTCTGCGGCGCGAGAGAGCCGTCCAACGGCGGCAACGGCGGCAACGGCGGCGGTGCTGTCGGACACGTGCATAGCCTTACAGATGTTCCTGAAGTTCCCGCAACCTGCACCAAGGAGGGTAGGACAGCATATAAGAAGTGCACCGGATGTGATTATACCGAAGGCGGCACAGTGATTCCTGCGACTGGTCACGAGCCCGGCCCTGGGGATAAGTGCAAGCGTTGCGATACGGTGCTTGACAACAAGAAACGTGATGAAAATGCTACTGTTGTAACAACTTTTAGTGGACTTAAGGCTGCTCTCGAAAACTCTGAAGCATCAGATTTCACCATCCGTCTTGGTGCGAATATTACAATGCCGAAAGGAAAGAGAATTTGTCAGGCTAATAAGGGCGTAGCGACTTTGGATTTGAACGGCTACACGCTGACGCTCTATAATTCCTCTTATGATAGCAACACCAAGACATACGGAACCACCGGCTTCTTTGTCAGAGGTGCGATGGCCATTAAGGACACGTCCCTTGCCAAGTGCGGCAAGATTACTGCGGCCTCGACTGATAATAACGGCGAGGGCGGCCTGATTACAGTAGAGAAAACAGATAGGACCACCTACTTCGGAGAATCCAATGTCCAATTTGTCGTTGAAAGCGGTACAATTGACGCTACGAATAACGCAAATGGCTGTGCGATTTTGATGTGGCACAGTGCCCGTGTTTTGATTAATGGCGGTACGGTGAAGGCGAAGAGCTACGCAATTAGTGGATCAAAGGATGATGGCACTATGGCGCAAGGTCGCTTAATTATCAAAGGTGGCAAGATTACGTCCTTGAATACATATGCGATCTATCATCCGCAGTACATTGCCAAAAAAGATGGCGCAATATTTGAGATAAAGGGCGGTACGATTACCGGTACGGCAGGTGTTATAAAAATGGGTGGCGCAAATCCAAGCTCTGCTAGCTCATGTACCAGACAACAACTGGATATAAGTGGGGGAATTTTGATTTCCGGTAGCGACCACATCATTTTTATTGATGTGACACACACCAAGGGAAAGACAGGCCAAAGCGATGATGAGCACAAAGCTCAAGTGAAAGTGTATGGTGGGCAATTTACAATTACAAATGCCGATACTGGTGCTTTCATCAAGGCCACCTTTGGCGAAGAAGGTCAGATAAGAGAGTGTTATTGTCAAGGCGGCACGTTCAAAAATATCGGCAAGGATAAGTTCGTGGTGCGTGATACCGGTGAGGTATATGCAAAAATTACAGACAGGAACTGGCACAAGTTTGGCTACAAAGCCACAGATCCCGATGCCAATGGCGTCTGGTCTGTTGTGAAAAAATAACTAACCTCATTTCTCTCCAACGAGTCCCAAAACTACGCGGGGCGGCATTGCCGCCCCGCGCTTTTTTCGCCGCCCCGCGGCGGAAGGGCTTCTCCCGTGTCATTGCGAGGAGGGCGCAGCCCGACGCGGCAATCTAATGCAAAGTCTCACAAGAGATTGCCACGGCCACTGGCGTGGCCTCGCAATGACAAAAAGGCTCCCCTTGCACAGGGGAGGCTTTCTGCCGCCTTCGGCGGACACCTCATCCGCCTCGCTATGCTCGGCACCTTCCCCTCAAGGGGAAGGCCTTGGGTGCGAACATCGCCGCGCGGCGGAGGTCAGTCTCCCAGCAGGAGCGTGCGCAGCTCGCCGAGGTCGGCGGCAAGGTAGTCCGCACCCGCCTTTGTCAGCTCCCCGCGGCCGCCGTAGCCGTAGAGCACGCCGATGACGGGCAGACCGACCGTGTGCGCGCCCTGCACGTCGTGGCGGCGGTCGCCGACCATCACAATGCCGTCCAACGTGTCAATTCCTGCGCGCTTGAGCGCGTTGCGAATCACCTCCGATTTTGCGCAGGCCGCAATATCGTCCTCCGGCGCGCCGCAGATCAGCTCAAAATACTGCGCCAGACCAAAGTGCTCCAGAATGCGCACGGCGAAGTTTTCCGGCTTCGACGTTGCCACGATCAACCGTTTTCCCGCGCCGCACAGCGCGGCGAGAAGCTCGCCGATGCCGGGATAGGGTTCGTTTTCCGCCCAGCCGCGCACGGAAAAATACTCGCGGAATTTTTCGACGGCCAGCTCCGTCTGCGCTGCGTCGAAGCCGTAGTATTCCGGGAAGGCGTCGTGCAGCGGCGGGCCGATGAAGGCCGTCAGCTCGTCGAGCGACGCGACCTCTATGCCGAATGCGCCGAGCGCGTGCCGCACCGCGCTGCAAATGCCCACCTTCGGGTCGGTCAGTGTGCCGTCCAGATCAAATAGAATAACGTTCCATGCCATAAGCTCGCTCCTTTTGTTTTCTGCAAGCATACCATGCCGCAATGTGCCTGTCAAGTCCGCTCGCCGGGAGACGGAACGCAAAAGGGAACCCTGACGGTTCCCTTCGCACGTTTTTCCCAAAAAGCATCGTTCGGGGCACTTTTCCTGCCCGTCAGCGCGCAAGCGCTGCGTCATAGAGCAGATTTTTCGGCAGGCCGGTCGCCTGCGCCGCTTCACGGACGGCGTCCTTGCGCGAAAGTCCCTCTGCCATTCGTGCTTCGACCAGCGCCAATGCCTGCTCCAGATCGGGCGTTTCCTCCTGCGCGGGGGCGGCGCCCTCCACGATGAGAACGAATTCGCCGCGCGGCGGCGTTTCGTCAAAATATGCAACCGCGCCGTCGAGCGTTGTGCGCACGACCTGCTCATGCAGCTTTGTCAGCTCGCGGCACAGCGCGATGCGCCGCTGTCCGCCGAAGGCCGCGCACAGGTCGCGCAGCGTGTCGCAGAGCTTGTGCGGCGCTTCGTAGAAGATCATGGTACGCGTTTCGCCCTTCAGGCCGTCAAGCTGCGCCCGGCGGGGCTTTTTTACCGTGGGAAGAAAGCCCTCAAAGCAGAAGCGCCCCGTCGGAAGGCCGGACATACTCAGCGCCGTAATTGCCGCACAGGGACCGGGGATCGACGTCACGGCAATGCCCTGCGCCGCGCAGAGCGCCACAAGCTGCTCACCGGGATCGGAGATCGCAGGCGTTCCCGCGTCGGAGACCAACGCACAGCTTTCGCCTGCCAGAATGCGCTCGACGATGCGCGGCCCGCTGCCCTGTTTGTTGTGCTCATAGTAGCTTACCAGCGGTTTTTTCAGCTCCAGATGATTCAAAAGCCGCAGCGTTACGCGCGTATCCTCTGCGGCAATGAAATCCGCCGCCGCCAGTGCCTCGCGTGCGCGCGGCGAAATATCCGATAAATTGCCGATCGGCGTCGGCACGAGGGTCAGTGTCCCGCTCATATGCCGTCCTCCTGTCCGTAGTTTGATCCGTAGCGATCCGCTTCAATCCGCAGACCGGGCCGGCCGTCCTTCCGCGCCTCCAGTAATACCAGCCGCACGGGCGCGTCCGGCGCGTGACGGACGAATGCGAGACGCTTCGGCTCCAGCCGTGCAGCGCGCAGGGCGCACATCAGATCGCATAACCGCTCTGCGCGATGTACCAGCGCAAAGCGACCGCCGCTCGGCAGCAGCCAAGCTGCCGCCGCGCACAGCGATTGCGGCGGAAGCGATTGCTCCGAACGCGCCATCGCCGCCGTTTCACGGACCGCGCCGCTGCCCGCCGGGAAATAGGGCGGATTGGAGATCACACAGTCGAAGTGTCCCGGAGGCAAAAGCGCGCGAATTTCACGCACATCCCCCGGAAGACTCCTGACGCGGCTCTCCAGACCGTTTCGCCGGATATTCTCCAGCGCCAGCCGATGTGCCTGCTCGTCCAGCTCAATGCCCGTGACCGTGCAGTCGTTCGAGCGGGCGCACAGAAGCAGCCCCAGCGCGGCGTTGCCCGCACCGAGGTCGGCCACACGTGCCGCCCGCGGCAGCGTCAGAAAACGCGACAGCAGCAGACTGTCCGTGCCGAGAGGGAAGCGTTCGTTTTGCAGCAGGCGGATACCGCCGCCCAGCGATTCCTCGCGAAAAATTTCCATCATGACAGACAAAGCCACCCGGCGCGAATCGCGCCCGGTGGCTTCGGGCCTATTTACTGCTGCTCGATGGCGTCCATGGGGCAGACGGCGGCGCAGGAGCCGCAGTCTACGCACTGGTCGGCGTCGATGACGTACTTGCCGTCACCCTCGGTGATGATGCCGAGCGGGCAGGCGTCGGCGCAGGTGCCGCAGGCGACGCAGGCGTCGGTGATTTGATGTGCCATGTTGGTAGCCTCCTATATGTATTGGGTTCCCTATCATTCTATCACGCTTTTTGAAAAATGCAAATGGAAATTGCAGAGAATACAAAATTTTTCTGCGGTATAAGTTCCGGGCGGACGGTCAAGAATGCCTTGGCGGAAAAAAACGGCGAGGGAGGCGGGCAAATGCGGCGTACGGAGCTTTCTCCGGCGGCAAAAACGGTGCTGCAAACGGCGTGGGCACTGGCATCTTCACTGGGGCATCTGCGCGTAGGGACGGAGCATCTGCTGCTGGCGGTATGTATGCAGCGGCGTGCGCGGCTGCGTGCGTCGCTGGCGCGGCGGCTTCTGGGGGAGGCGGAGCTGTATGACCGGCTGATCGCGCTATGCGGGCGGGGAAGTCCGACCGGACGGCTGCCCTTCGGCCTGTCGCGCAATGCGCGGCATGCTCTGGCCTGCGCCGTGCAGACGGATGGCACGGTTACGCCGGAAACACTGTTTGCCGCGCTGCTGCGCGGGCAGGATACGGGCGCTTGCACGCTTTTGCGACGCTGCGGCGTTGCGCCGGAGGCGCTGTTTTCCGATTATTGCACGCTGCGCGCGCAGGAGGGGGAAAAAGCAATGCAGAATACAAGGCTTCTTGACCAGTTCGGTGTGGATCTGGTCGAGCGGGCAGCGACGGCGGAGCCGGTCATCGGACGACAGGAGGAGATCCGAACCGTGCTCGGCATTCTTACGCGAAAGAATAAAAACAACCCCGCGCTCATCGGCGAGCCGGGCGTGGGTAAGACGGCCGTGGTCGAGGGTGTCGCTCAGGCGCTGGCAAGCGGACAGGCGCCGGAGGCGCTTCGTGGGAAGCGGCTCATTGCGCTGGATATGGCCAGCCTGATCGCGGGGACAAAATACCGCGGTGAATTTGAGGAACGTGTGCGCGATATTCTGGCGGAGCTGCGGCGGGTACAGAATGTGATCTTATTCGTAGACGAAATGCATACGCTCATCGGTGCGGGCGCGGCTGAGGGTGCGATCGATGCGGCAAATCTCCTGAAGCCTGCGCTGGGACGCGGAGAATTGCAGCTCATCGGTGCGACGACGCTTGACGAATACCGCCGCCAGATTGAAAAGGATGCTGCGCTGGAGCGGCGCTTCCGTGCGGTTCTGGTGCGCGAGCCGACGGCGCAGGAGGCCGAAGAAATTCTGGAGGGGCTTCGCCCCGGCCTGGAGGCGCACCACCGCCTTACCATCGACCGCGACGCGGTTACGGCGGCGGTGGAACTGTCGCGGCGCTATTTGACGGATAGGTTCCTGCCCGATAAGGCCATTGATCTGCTGGACGAGGCGGCGGCACAGGTCTGCCTGACGCGCTGCGCCGGGGCGGTCGATACGCAGGGCGCCGCGTTGGAGGATGAACTGAAGCAGGCGGTTCGGCAGGGGCAGTATGAGCAGGCGGCGCAGCTTCGCGACCGTCTCAAGCAGCTTCGCCGACCGGAATGCGGGCGTGTGGGCGCGGCAGAGGTGGCGGCGACCGTTTCGGCACGAACCGGCATTCCCGTCGGTACGCTTTCTTTGAATGAAAAGGAACGGCTTGGCGCGCTGGAAGCGGAGCTGTCGGCACGAGTGATCGGCCAGCCGGAGGCGGTGCGCGCGGCGGCAGAGGCGGTGCGGCGCGGACGGTCGGGGCTGTGTGAGCCGACGCGTCCCGCAGCGGCAATGCTCTTTACCGGCCCGACGGGTGTGGGCAAGACGGAGCTTTGCAAGGCGCTGGCGCAGGCGGTATTCGGCAGCGAACACGCCATGGTTCGCATCGATATGTCGGAATATATGGAAAAGCACTCCGTCTCGCGCCTGATCGGTGCGCCGCCGGGTTACGTTGGACACGAGGAGGGCGGCGTGCTGACCGAGGCCGTGCGCCGCAGGCCCTATGCGCTTGTGCTGTTTGACGAGCTGGAAAAGGCGCACCGCGACGTGACCTCGCTTCTTTTGCAGGTGATGGAGGACGGCATCCTGACCGACTCAACCGGACGGCGGGTGGATTTTAAAAACACACTTCTGGTAATGACCTCAAATCTCGGCAGCGAAGCAACGGCCGGGATCGGTTTCGGCGCACAGGCAGCACAGAGTGCGGTGCAGAAGGCGCTGCGTGAGCGCTTTGCGCCGGAATTTCTGGGACGCATCGACTGCGTCGCGCAGTTTGCACCCCTGGATTCGGCGGCGCTGTGCGCCATCGCGCGGCGTCAGCTCGACGCGCTGACGGAGCGTGCAAAGCAGCAGGGTCTGGCACTGCGCTATGATGCCGACGTGCCGGACTGCCTTGCGCGTCAGACGGCCGCCGCACGCAGCGGAGCGCGCGCGCTGCGGCATCTGCTTCAAACGCAGGCGGAGGCGCCGCTTTCCGCACTGCTGCTTTCAAAGCATCCGCCGGAGCGGGCGGTGCTGCGCGCGTCCGCGCAGGGGCTTCGCGTCGATTCTTCTTCTTGACATTGCGCGGTACGGAATTTATAATGAGTACCGTATGTCACAGAGGGGGCGCAGAGAATGAAACAGAGCATCCGCCGCATCGTGCGCGAGGGCATCGACGCACTGACCGGCACGCCGCACACCATGCAGACCGTTTACGGCGCCATGTTCCGTCCGGCGCAGAATATTCTCGCCGAATATGAGCAGGACGGGCAGACGATTCGCCTGACCTACGGCGAGGTGCGCGAACAGATCGAGCGCGTTTCCGCTGCGCTGTATGCGCGGATCGGCGCAACGCACGGTTATGTTGCGCTGGAAATGGAGAACCGCGTGGAGTGGATCATTGCCTTCTGGGCGATTCTGCGCAGCGGCAATAAGCCTTATCTGGTCAATACGCGCCACCCGAAGCGGCTTTCACAGGGCATTGTGCGCACGCTTGGCGTGCGCTGTGTTCTGGGCTTCGGTGCGACGCAGCTTGATGCGGAATTCATCGACTTTGCCGGGCTGACCGGCGGCGACGCAGCCTTCGCCGGAGAATTTGAGGACGAGTTTGCGCTTTCCACTTCCGCTACCACGCTGCACGAGGTTGCCTGCATCTATACGGGACGGGAGATTGCGGCACAGCTTCTCAATACGCCGAATATCCTGCGCGACTGTCCGCAGATGTCACGCCACTATCACGGCAGCCTGAAGCAGCTTGCCTTTTTGCCGTTTTACCATGTGTTCGGCCTGTTTGCCGTGTATTTCTGGTTCACCTTTTTTGGCAGGACGCTTGTGTTCCTGCCGGACTATTCCGCCGATGCCATTCTGAAAACCTGCCGACGCCATGAGGTTACGCATGTTTTTGCCGTGCCGATGCTGTGGCATCAGATCGAGGCACAGCTCGGCCGTACCCTGGAACGTGAGGGGAAGACCGTACGGTTCCGCCGTGCACTGCGCCTGTGTACGGCGCTGCAAAACCTTTGCCCTTCGGCGGGCGAAGCGTTTTCGCGCCGACTGCTGCATCAGGCGACCGACCGCCTGTTCGGCCGCAGCGTGCGCTTCTGTATCAGCGGCGGCGGCTATCTGCGCCCGGAGGCACTGGCGCTGCTCAACGGGCTTGGATATAACCTCCATAACGGCTATGGCATGAGCGAGACGGGGATTACCTCCGTAGAACTGCGCTCACGGCCGAAATATCGGAACCGCGGTTCGGTCGGCAGACCGTTCCGCTCCGTGGAATACCGTCTGAGCGAGCGCGGGACGCTGCTGATTCACGGGGAATCCGTTTGCAGCCGTCGTATCGTCGACGGCGAGCGATTCGACCGCGAGTTGTGGCTCGACAGCGGCGACGTTGCCGAGTGTATTGATAATGATTGGTATCTGCGCGGCCGCCTCGGCGATGTCGTCATCGGTGAAAACGGCGAGAATATCAATCCCGACGTCGTGGAGCAGCATTTCACCCTGCCGGATGCGGAGAAGCTGAGCGTGCTCGGCCTGCCCGCCGCCGGCGGCGAACGGCTGGCGCTTGTGGTGCAGCTCAGTCCGTTTCTTTCGGCGCAGCGCATCGAGGCGCTGATTGCCGCTGCCTATCGAGACAATGAGACGCTGCCCTCGCCGAGCCGCGTGCGCGACTTTTATTATACGAACGACCCCATCGTCTCGCCCACGGCCATAAAAGTCGGCAGACAGTATCTGCTGTGTGCGCTGAAAAACGGAGATGTCACGCTACATACCTTTTCGGAGCTTCGCGCACGGTCTGCGTCTCGCTCCGGTACGGACCCCGCGCTGGCTGCGCGTGTGCGTGCGATTGTTGCGCGCGAGCTGGGGGTAGATGAGGCACAGATCCGAGACGACAGCCATATCGTCAATGAGCTTGGCGCGGACAGCCTGAGCTATCTGTCGCTGCTCGGCGCGATCGATGCCGAATTCGGTCTGCCCGCACCGGTCGGAGAGGAGACGCGCTGCACTACCGTCGCCGAATTCTGTGATTATATTGAAAGGAATATCCTATGAGCAACGCCCGTAAGCACAGCCGGCTGCTGCTGTTTTTCGTCAAGCTGACGGGCTGGCTGCCTGCGCTGATCTTTTTCAAACCGAAGCGCGTATACGCGCCCGGCACCCCTCACCGCCTGCCGAAGGGCTGCATTCTGATGTCCAACCATACCTCTCTGATGGATTTTCCGTTTTATCTGACCGTGTTTCCCTTCCGCACGCTGCATTTTCTGATGGCGGAGGTGTTGTTCCGCAAGGGAAAGCTGTTTTCTGCGTTTCTTTATGCCATGGGCGGCATTTATGTTGACCGCGATGCGCGGAACTTCGGCTTTGTTGAGCGCTCGCAGGAGATCCTGTCGAAGGGCGGAACGGTCGGTATTTTCCCGGAGGGCCGTTTGCCGGTTGAGGGCAAGCCGTTCCCGTTCAAACCGGGCGTCGTCTATCTGGCACTGCGCACGGGCGCGCCGCTGGTACCTGCCTATACGGCAGGACGCTACGGCTTGTTCCGTCGCTCACGTGTCGTGCTCGGCGAGCCGATTGATCTGAGTACGCTTTGCCGCGAAACGCCGCCGTCTGCTGCGGAGCTGGAGCGCCTGACACGGCTTTTGCAGCAGCGGGTCTATGCGTTGGCGGACTGCCTGCCGGAGGGAAAGCGATGAAACGGTGGTTTATGGATTTCGGCCGGCTGACCTGCTGTATGCCCGCGCGCTTTCTGCTGCTTTTGAAGAAGCGCCGGACGGACGGCAGCCGCTACCGCGGCGCACCGAAGGGTGCGGCGGTCATTGTCTGCAATCATGTCGGAATGATGGATCCCTTCCTGTTGGACTGCTGGTTCTGGACGCGGCGGATTTTTTTCCTGGCTTCCGAGCAGGTCATGGCGCAGCCCGTCGGAGGGACGCTTCTGCGCGGCATGGGCTGTATCCGTATTGACCGTGAGCATGCGGATCTGGATGCCATCCGCACCTCGGTCGGACTTCTGAAGGAGGGGCACCTTCTCGGTGTGTTCCCGCAGGGCGGTATCCAAAGCGAGCTGACGCAGATCAAGGGCGGCGCGATTCTGATCGCACTGCGCGCGGGTGTGCCGATCCTCCCGATGTATACCGCACGACGCAGACACTGGTACAGCCGGCGCCTGCTCGTGGTCGGCGAACCGCTTGACCCGACGGAATACTGCACAAAGAAATTTCCCGGCATGGCGGACATTGAGCGCCTGAGCGGGCTGCTTCTGGCGCGTATGGAGGATTGCCGTACCGCCTACGAAACGATGAAAGGAGAAGTACATGGACACGATGCAGCGCCTCAAGACCCTGCTGGAGCAGGTGTTTGAGGGAGAGATCGATCCTGCCGACGCGACGCCTGAGGCGCGTTTGCGCGAGGATCTCGGCATGAACTCCATCGGAATGCTCTACATGGCAATGGCCATCGAGGAGGAATTCGGCGTCACGCTGACCAGCGACGACCTGATGAAGCTACATACCGTTGCCGACGTGATCGATCGCGTCGAGGCATAAAAAACTCCGGACGAGAGTCCGGAGTTTTTTTATGTCAAAAAAGTCCGATCTGTCATTGCGCGACTTGCGCCAGCAAGTCGCGGCAATCTCATGTACCGACAACTGTCATTGCGAGGGCGGCTCTGCCGCCCGTAGCAATCTCTTGCCAAACATCACGTTAGATTGCCACGCCGGACTTGTGCTCTTCCTGCAATGACACGGGTTCTGTCAGACGGCTGCACATTTCTTCAAGCGTCGTCAGCGTGTAGCCCTCCGAGTGCAGGCGGGAGAGGAGCTGCTCAAGTCGCCCGGAAAAGCGGCTGCGGCCACGGTGCAGATAGACCCGGTCATAGAGCCGCAGCCCGCGCAGCGGGCCGACTGCCCCCTCGGACAATTCGAAGGGGTGCAGATAGAAAATGTAGCAGTCGTTTTCGCGCAGATAGCGCTGCAGTGCAGGCTTCAGCACCGGCCACGGACACAGACGCATATACCCTCCGCCCGAGACGGGAAAGCGCTTGCCGAACAGCCGCCCCTGCGAGGGGGCAAGCTCGCAGAAGCCACCGCCCGTCCAGACGCCGCCGCCCCGCGGCACAAAGCCGCTCAGATCGAGCGCGGCGACATGCCGCGCACCGGCGTAGCCGAGGCTGGAGTCATAGCGAAAGCCCAGCGCGCGAAGCACGTCGAGCCGCTCGCGATCCAGACTGAAAAACGGAGCGCGGTAGCCGATGATCGGAAGGCCGAAGCGCGCTTCAAGCGCACGCTTTGCCTGCGCGACCTGTGCGAAGAACTCAGAGGTACCCATAGAAAGCGGCGGCGTATGGGTCAGGCCGTGCAGTGCCGGTCGATGTCCGCGGGCAAAGGCTGCGTGTAGCAGCGGATCGAGCGACGCGGGCGTGGAGCAGAGCAGAAACAGGGTGGCGCGTGCGTCGAAGCGTTCCAGAATCGTCAGGTAACGCCCCACACCGTCAAACAGCTCGTCTTCGACCGGAAGGCCGCGCTGCGCAATGCACTCGGTGTCCGACAGCGCTTCCAGATCCATCGTAAAGGCGGCATACTTCATCGGCTCAGAACAAACTCCTTTACCGCACGGTCGTAGGCTTCGGTGTTGTTGATGCGCAGGTGCGAATGGCCGCCCTGCGGCATCCAGACGAGCCGTTTATCCGCCGAGCCGCAGGCCGCGAAGAGCTTGCGGCTTTTGTCCGGCCGGGAGAAGACGTCCTGCTCCCCGAACAGGAACAGCGCCGGAGTGCGGACCTTTCGGATGCTGCGCAGAGGCGAATCACGCAGCACGTTTGTGCCGGTGTGCCGGTAGATCTCCAGCATAACCAGATCCAGCACCGGAAACAACGGGCGGTGATCAGCGATCATGTGGGTGCGGAACGTCTCGCGGAAGGTCGTGTAGCAGCCCTCGCTGACAAAGCCGCGCAGCGCTTTCGGGCAGTCCGGCCGCGCCATTGCGAGCATGGCGGCGTTCGAGCCGATACAAATACAGTGCAAAAACAGCGCCGTTTTGCCGCATTCCTGCGTCAGAAAACGCATCCATGCCATCAAATCGCGGCTTTCACCCACGCCGATGGTGCTGTAGGTGCCGTCGCTGCGGCCGTGGCAGCGGGAATCAATCACCAGAACGCTCACGCCTGCCTCGGCGTAGGGCGCGGCAAAATAGTAGGAATAGCACAGGCTTTCGCAACGCCCGGGCAGGATGATGACGCAGCGCTCGCCGCCGAAGTCGTACAGCTCACCGAACAGACGCAGGCCCTCGTTTTCAATCTGCACCTCGCGCATGACGCTCCTGTGTGCATCGGCCCAGCGGTTTCCGGCGTTCCACATGGCAAGCTGCTCGGCGTTGTCCGGGGCGGAGCAGACACGGCCCCA
Source organism: uncultured Oscillospiraceae bacterium (assembly GCA_934654755.1). Lineage (GTDB taxonomy): Bacteria > Bacillota > Clostridia > Oscillospirales > Oscillospiraceae > JAZOXB01. Next base: position 12,024 of record CAKUGQ010000011.1, read on the forward strand.
CTTCTCCGGTGAGGTGCGCACAAGCTGCGATTCATATACTTTCTTTGCGATGGGCACGGTTTTGCACAGCATGGCGATCAGGCCGCCGAGCAGCAGAACGAGCGCTCCAAGCAGACAATACAGAACAGGATCGGACATAAAACGACACTCCCTCTTGAATTTGCCATACAATTATAGCAGAAGTGCCAAAACTTTGCAGCTCTTTTTTTTCACGTGCTTGAAAAAAGTCGAAATGTCCGCTATAATACAAAAGTCGACGGTTTTCCCCGGATTTTTCTCCCGGCGGGCATTGCAATTTCCCCGGCGGGCTGCTATAATACGACAGCGGTGTCGCTTTTTTGGCGGCCGAAAAAATGAAACCGAGGGAATCAACCATGAATCGATATGCAATACTGACCGACTCTTCCTGCGATATGGACGAAGCGCTGCGCAGGCGCTTCGGGATCGACGATTATGTTCGCGGCATACTCTACTGCCCGGACGGACGTGAGCTGCGTTCCGATATGGACTGGAACAACGGTATGACGCCGGAGAGCTTTTACGGCGCGATGAAGGGCCGCAAGGCGCTCTTTCGCACGGCTACGCCCGTTGCGGGTGAGGTTGCCGGGGTGTTTGAACGCTATCTGCGTGAGGGGCGCGATATTCTGTTTGTTGCGATGTCTACGGGTCTTTCCGGTACGCTTCAGGTTTGTAAGAGCGTCGGCGATGCTCTGCTGCAGCGCTACCCGGAGCGCTCAATCGCCTATGTGGACAGTCTGCGCTACTCCGGCTCGGAGGCGCTGGTGCTGATGCTTGCCGCACGGAAGCGCGACGAGGGGCTGACGCTTGCGGAAAATGCCGCCTATCTGACACAGGCGCGGCATACCGTACACCAGACCGGTACGATGGACGATCTGTTCTTCCTTGCCAAGACCGGCCGTATCAGCAGCTTCAAGGCGTTCTTCGGCTCTCTGGCGGGGGTCAATCCCATCGCGGAGATCAACCGTCAGGGGATGAGCGAGGTGCTGGCGAAGTTCAAGGGCCGGCGCGCCGCCTTTGACGCGACACTGCGCTATATGTCGCGTACGATCCTTGCGCCGGAGCGGCAGACCGTTTTCGTTTCCCAGTCCGCGCGTGCCGAGGCTGCGGAGCAGCTTGCCGAGCTGATCCGGCGTGAGTTTGCGCCGAAGGAGCTGCTGATTCGTCCCATCGGAACCGGCTGCGGCGCTTCCATCGGGCCGGGCATGTGCGCCGTGTTTTATCAGGGTGCGCCCGTGACCGAGGGGCTGGAGGCGGAAAAGCGTATCGTTGCGGAGATCACCGCCGAAATGAAGCAGTAATTTTTGTATTCCGAAAGGAGTTCCCCCGAATGATGAACCGCATTGCCATTCTGACCGATTCCACCAGCGACCTGCCCAAGGCGCTGCGTGAGCAGTACCAAATCGACTACGTTCCGATGAACTATGTGGTCGAGGAACATGAATATCCCGCCAGCCTGGACTGGGAGAGCCACTCGCCCAAGGCGTTTTACGACCTGATGCGCGGTGGTCTGCGCGTGCGCACTACCCAGGTGCCGCGCGAGGTCTTTGAGGCGAAGTTTGACGCATACCTGTCGCAAGGGACGGACGTTGTTTACGTTTCCTGCTCTTCGGCGCTGTCCGGCTCGGTAAATCTGGCGCGGCTCATTGCGCAGGAGCTGGAGAAAAAGCACGCGCACGCGCATGTTTTCTGCGTCGATTCTCTCATCAGCTCGCTCGGCCAGGGTTATTTGGCGATGCGCGCCGCCCGGCTGCGCGACGAGGGCAAAACGGCGGAGCAGATTGTTTCCGAGCTGGAGTCCGTGCGCCTGACGGTCAATCAGTACGCCACGGTTGAGTCGCTGGACTATCTGCGCCGCGCAGGGCGCGTCAAGGCCTCGAGCGCCTTCTTCGGCAACCTGTTCGGCGTCAAGCCGATCATCCTGTCCGACCGTATCGGTCAGAACTATGCGTTCAAAAAGGTCAAGGGCGCCATGGCCGCCCGGCAGGAGATTGCCCGTCTTGTGGCAGAGAACGTGATCGACCCGCAGGAGCAGACGCTCTACATCTCCCACGCCGATAACCTTGCCGGTGCGGAGCAGCTCCGCGACGAAATTCTGAAGCTGGCAGGCTTCCGCGACGTCTGCATGAGCATTATTGCGCCGATTGTCGGCGCTTCCGTCGGGCCCGGCACGGTCAGCGCCTATTTTATCGGGAAAGAAGTTACCATAGAGGGGAAAGAGTAAGCCATGACCGAACGCATCGACGGCCTGCGTCTGCACGAGCTGCTGTCCGGCGGCTTTGCGTGCCTGCATGCCAATGCCGAAACGGTTGACCGGCTGAACGTGTTTCCGGTTCCGGACGGCGATACCGGTACCAATATGAGCCTGACCCTGCGCGGCGGCGTGACGGCGGCTGAGCCGCAGCACGAAGCCGGACGGACGCTCCGCGCTGTGGCGCGCGGAGCGCTGCTTTCCGCGCGGGGGAATTCGGGCGTGATTCTGTCGCAGTTTTTGCGCGGTCTGGCGGACGGCGCGCAGGACCGCGAGTGGCTGGATACGGCGGGCTTTGCCGCCGCGCTGCAAAGCGGTACGGCGTGCGCCTATCAGGCGGTGATCCGTCCCGTCGAAGGAACGATGCTCACGGTGATGCGCGAGGGCTTTGCCCTGACCGCGCCGCTGCCGCAGGATTTTGAAACTCTGTTTTCCCGCCTGCTGGAAGCCATGCGGCGGAGCTTGGCACACACGCCGGAGCTTCTGCCCGTTCTGAAGGATGCGGGCGTGATTGACAGCGGCGGCGCGGGACTGGTATATCTTTTTGAAGGCATGGACGCCGCACTGCGCGGCGAATTGACCGAAACGGCCGCGACGAGTGCTGCGCCGCTGCCCGCAGCTGTGCCTGCGGGTGCATTCGGCCGCGACAGCGTGCTGGAATACGGCTACTGTACCGAGTTCATTCTCCAGCTTATGACGGCGAAAACGGACATTGCCGCCTTCCGCATCGAGCCGATGATCGACTTCCTCGGCTCCGTCGGCAATTCCATTGTTGCGCTGCAGGACGGCGATCTTGTCAAGGTGCATATCCATACCTTTGAGCCGGAGCGTGTACTGGGCTATGCACGCCGCTTCGGCGAATTTGTTACGATCAAAATCGAGAATATGTCCGTGCAGCACAATGAGCTCGTGCAGCGTGAGCGCAAGCGCTTTGCCGTGGTTGCCGTGGCCTCCGGGGCGGGACTGACGGCCTATCTGCGTGAGCTGGGCGCGGACGCAATCGTCGAGGGAGGGCAGACGCAGAATCCCTCCGCCGAGGATTTTCTGCACGCTTTTGCCGAGCTGAACGCGGACTTTATCGTTGTTCTGCCGAACAATTCCAATGTGATCCTGACGGCGCGGCAGGCGGCGGAAATGGCGCAGGGGATGCAGGTCCGTGTCATTCCGACGCGATCCGTTGCCGAGGGTTACTCTGCACTGACCATGATGGATCCGACCAGTGAGACCATCGACGACTTTGTCGCTTCACTGACGCAGTGCCTTGCCGGAGTAACGACGGGCTATATAACGACCGCGACGCGCGATTCCGTGCTCAACGGCGTCGGTGCCCGCGCAGGGCAGTATATCGCCCTTGCCGACTCGCATTTGCTGGCTGCGAGCGATACGAGGGCGGGGGCGGCATTGGCGCTCTTTGCACAGCTTCCGCAGATGTCCGAAAAGCAGGTCCTGACCGTGTTTTTCGGCGCAGCCGTGGGGCAGGAGGAAGCCGACGCGCTTTCCGACGCCGTGCAGCGGCGCTTTCCGCTGCTGGAGATCGGCGTGGTCGATGGCGGACAGGGCGTGTATGACTATATTTTCTGCATAGAGTGAGAGAACGCATGGGAAAAATTATCCTTGACCTCTACGGCGCCGACTGCGGCGCACAGACGCTTGCACGCGGTGCGGCGGAAGCGCTGCGCGGCGACAAGACACTGCGGCTCGTGCTTGTCGGTGACGAGCGGCTTGTCCGCGCGGAGCTGGCCGACTGCGACCCGGCGCGCTGGGAGTGCCTGCATACGACGCGGTATGTCACAAATCACGATAAGCCGACGGAGATTCTGCACGAGAAAGACGACACCTCGCTTGTAATGGCATTGCGGCGGCTGAAGCAGGATCCGGAGTGCGGCGGCCTGCTGTGCGCGGGGAATACCGGCGCGCTGCTTGTCGGCTCGATCTTCCTGCTGGGACTTCAGTCCGGCTTGAAGCAGCCTGCGCTGGCAACCGCACTCAATCTGGCCGGGGAGAAGTACGTCTGCCTGGTTGACTGCGGCGCGACGCTGGAGTGCCGCCCGAAGGAGCTGGCACGCTTCGCCCTGATGGGCGACGCGTTCATGCGCTGCATGGGCGGGCTGGAGGCGCCGCGTGTCGGTCTCCTGTCGGTCGGACGTGAGCCGGGCAAGGGAACGGATACGACCCGCGAGGCGTATGCCCGTCTGTCCGAGCTGCCGATTCGCTTTGTCGGCAACATTGAGGGCGGCGATGTCTGTGCGGATGCGGCCGATGTTGTGGTCTGCGACGGCTTCGCGGGGAATGTGCTGCTGAAGAACATTGAGGCGACCGGTAAGCTCGCCGTTTCTTTGCTGTCGCGCTGGGGTGCGGACACCGTACCGGAGGGACTTCGGCAGAGGCTGTACCATTATTTTGACTTTAATTCGCGCGGCGGCGCCGTTTTTCTGGGAACAGCAAAGCCGGTCATCAAACTGCACGGTGCAGCGGGAGCGCAGACGGTCGTTTCCGCCCTTGCGCAGATGCAGCGCCTGCTTGCCGCAGGCTTTAGTCAAAGGCTGGCCGAAGCTTGCGCGGGCTTCGATCTGCACTGAAGAACCGGCTGCCGAGCGGCAGCCGGTGAGCGTGTTAAGGAACCTCCGGTCATGTCATTCCGAGGAGCGAAGCGACGTGGGAATCTCCTGTAAAATATTTCGGTTTTGCCGAAATCCAACGGAGACTCGGAATCATTCCGTGAGATTGCGAGACTTCTTGTGCGGGGTCTCGCAACGACAAACGACCGGCTGCCGCTCGGCAGCCGGTTTCCGTTGCGGTATAAAAGGCTTATCGTGTCATTGCGGGAAGCGACACGGCGTCCGTATTTCGTGTGGCTGCGAGAGGGGCGCAAGCCCGATGCGAAACCCTGCGGGATTGCCGCGGGAGGCAGAGCCGCCCGCGCAATGACGCACGAAGAGCCTGCGATCGCTGCGCTATGTATGCTCTTTGTTGATGTCACGGTATTTGGCAATGTGCAGGAGCTTTTGCAGAAAATACTCCGGCGCAATCAGCACCAGGGCTGACAGGTTGAACGAGACGAGCAGCGGCAGCTTCAGCGGCCGCAGCAACACGCAGCAGGCGGTGTAGGCGATAAAGCGCAGAAGCGTCTGCGACAGCGTGTGCAGCGCAGCGGCATAGCGCACCCGCCGGAAGATAACGAATTTATCCATGAGGATACAGAACGCGGCCGAAACAAAGCCTGCCTTGGGCAGCGAGGTGAGCAGATACCAGAATTCATTCGGAAGGATGCCGGGCAGGACGGCAGGGTAAACCAGCGTCTCAAGCACCAGCACCAGCTCCACAAGCAGAATGCTTGCGAGCGATGCCCACGCGCTGGCGAACAGTCGGCGGTAGATACGCAGCGTGTCGCGCAGCGGGTCGAAATGAGAGGATCTGTTGCCGTCAATATACACCGAGCGGATCAGCAGCGTAGTAATGGGAATGGCCTGCTTGTCCGCATAATAGAGCATATTCATTTCGTAGTCGTATTTTTCACCGCCGACCTGCGTGAGCCAGTCGAGCTGCCCCACGGAGAAGCCGCGCAGACCGGACTGATTATCGCGGAAATAGTGTCCCGTGAGCATCGTGTAGATAAAACGGGACAGGTTGTTGCCGATGCGTGAGCGGAAGGGTATGTCGCCCTGAAAGTCCCGCACGCTCAGTACGAACTGTGCGCCGTGCAGAAGCTCGTCGCGCACGCGCAAAATATCCGAAACGGGGTGTTGCCCATCGGCGTCGGCCGTGATAAAATGGGTGCAATCGGGGAATTCTTCCAACAGGTGGATCATCCCGTGCTTCAGTGCCGCGCCCTTGCCGCTGTTTTTCGGCAGCGTCAGGACGTGCGCGTAGGGCGCGACCGCCGCAAAGACCGGGGCGCAGCGGGAGCTGCTGCCGTCGTTGACAATCAACAGGTCTGCGTCGTTCGCCGCAAGCTCGCGCGCGAGCGCGACGAGAGTGTCGTCCGGTTCATAGGCCGGAATCAGGATCACTTGGCTCATTTTTGTGTTTCTCTCTCTGTTTCATTTCCGCAGTTTTGCAGAAGGAATGCGTGAATCTGCGCCATCAGGCGCGAATTTGCCGTGCCGTCGGGGTCAAACAGCAGGTCGGTGTGCCCGTTCTGTCCCGCTGCGCCCCAGAGCAGCACGGCGCTGGTGGCCGGGAGTCGGTCACGGTGGGAGAAGATCGAAAACGCCTCCGGCGGGACGGTTCCATCCCGCGTGCCCTGCACGATCAGTGCCGGTGTGCGGCTGCGCGACAGCTCCCCGGCAGCATCGCAATCGAGCGTCTGCGCGTCGAAGAGCGAGCGCTGGTAGAGCCGGAGCAGGGGATAGTTGGCATATGCCAGGGCGCCGATGCGTCCTACCGCCGGACTCATGACGCCTTCCATGGCGCTGTTTGCGCCCGCCACGGCGATCACCGCAGCGGGACGGTGCTCCCGCAGTACACCGCAGGCGGCGTAGGCTCCGCGACTGTGGCCGAGCAGGGCGTAGTTCCGATAGCCGAAGCAGGCGTTTTGTTCCAGACAGTCCAACGCCGCGTCCAGATCGACAACGGTCTGGCAGTAGCCGACGGCGGAGGCGCCGCCGCTTTCACCGCAGCCCGTCGGGTCAAAGACGAAAACACCCCAACCGTACCGTATCAGACTGTCCACCTGCCGCAGATAGTCCGAAGAGACGGCATTCAGGCCGGGAATCAGTACGACGAGCGTATCGCGCGTGCCGGGGTAAAGATAACCGCGCAGCGTTTCATCCCGGCAGGGGAAATCCACGGCCGTGCGGGATTGCACCAATGCCGAAAGCTCTGCGGGCACTGCCGCAGGCGCGGCGTCATAGCGGCGGAACGCCGCGTCATAGATCAGCTTGGTCGCGCAAAGCGAGACAAGCAGCAGGGAAAACAGACAGAAAAATATGGTACGCCAGATCCTTTTCCTATGATGATGTACCGTAATTCTCACCGTTTTCACCGAAACCTATTCCGATTTTCACTCCGAAGGAGCATTTGTTGTATGCGATTTGTGCCGGATCATCGCCGTGAGGCGCTCAGCGAGACCCAATATGCCGAACGCATTGCGCAGATCGGCGCGATGCTTGAGCCCTGCACGGAGCGGGGCTTCTGGATGGCTGCCGACGGCTGCCGCCTGTACCGGGTGTTCAGCCGTGCCGAAAACGCCCGCGCCAGCGTGGTGCTGGTGCACGGCTTTACGGAATTCTCCGAAAAGCTCACGGAGCTGCGCTGGCTGCTGCTGCGGCAGGGCTACAATGTCCTGTGCTACGACGCGCGGGGTCACGGCTTGTCCGACCGGCCGGTGGATGATCTGCAGCTTACTCATGTCGAACGCTTTTCGGACTATACCGACGATCTCGACGGACTACTGCGCACCTTCCTGCTGCCGCGTACCGAAGGGCTTCCGGTCTATCTCTACGGCCACTCCATGGGCGGCTGCGTGGCGGCGCTCTGGCTGGAGCGCGGCGCGGATCTTGTTGCACGGGCGGTGCTTTCTTCGCCCATGCTCTGCCCGGTTACACACGGCCTCCCGCGCAGAGTGCTGCGTGCCATGGTACGCAAGGGCGCGCGCGACAACGGCTGGGCCGCACGGTTTCCCTTTACGGGCGGCTTCAATCCAAACCCGGACTTTCGCCTGGCGGGCGACGCGAGCTTTGCCCGCTTCCGGCACAATATGGAGCTGCGCCTTGCCGAGCCGCGCTATCAGAATTCCTCTGCCAGCTACCGCTGGATGGACGAGGCGCTGACCGTGCAGGACCGGCTGCTGGCGCACGGTGCGCCGGAAGCTGTCCGGGCGCAGGTGCTCCTTGTCAGCGCGGGTGCGGATCACGTGGTGCGCCGAGCGCCGCAAAGGCGTCTTGCCAAGCGCATCCCGCAATGTCACTTTGTCAGCCTGAAGGGGGCAAAGCACTGCCTTTACACTTCGGCGGAGCCCCTTTTGGGACGGTACTTCGATCTTGTGCTTGACTTTCTCGCGCAGGGGTGCAAATAAACAGAGCTTATTTTTTCTTGGAGAACAGCGCCTTGGCCTGCGCGGCAACGGAGGAGAGCAGCTTGCCGCTCTGCTCCGTTTCTTCGCTTTGTACGGTCAGTACGCGCACCTGCCCGTCCTTTACGACGAGAAAGCTCATCGGCGTGCGGGTGATCTTTGCGCCCGCGCCGGCGGGGTTCTGCCGCTTTTTGCGCCCGACGTCGTTGACGTCCGCACCGCCGCCGGCAAAACCAGCCGAGACCTTTGAAACGGGAATCACGGTGATGCCGTCGAGCTCAAAGCGGTCGCCCAGAACGGTATTTGCGTCGGCAAGGCGGAGCGTTTGTTCCGCGGTAAACGACAGCACGCGCAGCAGCGTGCTCTCCGGTTTTTTGACTTCAGGTTCCATGATTGTCCTCCTTTGGTGACGGCTGGTAAACTTCGTTTTGCATATTCTGACGGATCAGACGGATCGCCGCCTGTAAGATTCGGAAGATCGTAACGCTTAGCGCCGCTTCCAGCGCATAGCTGCTCTCCGGTGCGGAAAAATCACAGGAGATACGGACGTCCGCGGCATTCGGACGGGTTTTGAATACCGTTTCCAGATAGCCGATCAGGGGGTAAACCACGGCGCAGGCCGCGCCGTAGTCCATCGCGGCATCCGCCGCATCCTCCCCGACACAGACCGCCCGCAGCTTCAGGCGGCGCAGACGCACGAAGGGAAGAATTTGCAGAATCGCGTCGATGAGCGTGCGCAGGGCGCTGACGAGCTGCCCGAGTGTGCCCGAAACTCCACGCGAGCGCACGGCGCTTTGCGCCGAGCGGGCGCTATTCAGCGGAGAGAAGCCGAGCAGCCGGCCGACAATACGGCTGAGCGCACCCTTCGGCTTGTCAGGATCTTTCTCACGAAAGGTGAAGAAGAGCAGACGGTAGCGCAGCGTAAGCGGCCGATCCGTCTGCGCAGAGACCAGAATCACGATCGGCAGCGACAGGATCAGCCCGATCAGCAGGGCAATTGCGCCCAGAACGATTCCGATCACGGCAAGCACATGCAACGGCCTTCCCTCCTTTCGGCTTGATTCCTTTATTCTAACGTATTTTGCCCGTAATTGCAACCGCTTTGCGGGCGGCGGAAACTTTTTTCCGAAATTTGAAAATAGTACTTGCATTTTCCGAAAATATCGATACAATAGTATCGACAATACGACGTTGCAGGGAGTAGAAACAAGTGCGTTAAGTACCGGCGGATGGGAGGTTGCCGCCGGGCGAAGGGAGCCTCGGCTTCCGCGATACTGTTTCGCAACCGCCTGAGCTGGTGCCGGCGTTCCGCAAACGATGCGGCGAGCCGCTTTTGCCCCGATCTTCGTTCCGGGCCGAAGGACTTGCCGTGCGGGGCAGGGCATAGCGTCGTACATATTTTTAACCTCCTCCAAATTCTTTCAGGAGGAATTTTTTATGCCAAAAACAGAAAAAACCCTTGCCCCCGGCCTGTATGCCACGCCGTTTTCCAAGGCATACTGGCACGATGCGGTCTGTGAGCTGAAAAAAACGAAAATGCTTGCCGTTGCCGCCGTGATGATCGCCGTGCGCGTTGCACTCAAGGGTCTGCCCATCCCTACCGGCATCCCGAATTTGCAGATCAATCTCGGCTTTTTTGTCAACGCACTCGGCGCAAGCATCTTCGGTCCGGTCGTTGCGCTGCTGGCTGCCGCAGTCAGCGATACGCTCGGCTGTATTCTGTTTCAATCCGGGCCGTATTTCTTCCCGTTCATCGTTACGGAGCTGGCCGGTTCGCTCATCTTCGCACTGTTTCTCTACCGTGCGCCGCGCAGCAGTCTGCGCGTCATCCTCTCACGCTTCTGCGTCTGCTTCTTCGTCAATATCGTGATTCAGACGCCTATTATGATGCTCTATTACGACATGGTCCTCGGCAAGTCCTACGCATGGTTCGACCTGCCGCGCATCATCAAGAATCTGGTGCTGTTCCCGTTGGAGTCGCTGCTGCTGATTCTCTTCCTCAATGCCGTCTCCCCTGTGACCTACCGCATGAAGCTGACCTATGCGCCTCCGGAGAAGCTGCGGCTGACGAAGCGCTCCGTCGCGCTTGTGCTGGCCCTGTTTCTGACGGGCAGTCTGGCCACGGCGAGCTACGGCTGGTACAGCTATAACACCACCAATCACGCCACGCAGTTTTCCGATTCCGAACGCGCCGGGTTCAATCGTACGCTCACCGGGAATCTGGCGCTCGGTGAAGGCGAGATTGCACTGGTGAACCGGTATGATAAGACACTGTTCTCCGACGAGGCGACCGTCACCTATACGGTCTACCGCTATGACCCCAAGGCCGGGAATGCACCCGACGCGGATACGCTCTATGCCCTGAAAAACTCGCAGGCGGCGGGCGACAAGTATGCCGGCGTGCTGGAAAAGAGCGGTTCCGGCGAAATCACCGTGAGAACGGATGATCTGAGTATCGTGAAATAGAAGAACAGGAGAAATTAAGATATGTCCAAGTTAGCTGCGCAGCAAAAGCGAATCACGGCGCTCAGCGCGACTCGCGTTCTGACCGTTTGCGCGGTCATGATTGCGCTGACCGTCGTTATGGCGCGTCTGCTTATCCCCATGCCCAACGCAACGACCCGCTTTTCGCTCGAGGCCGTGCCGGTGTTTCTGGCCGGTATGCTCTGCGGTCCGCTCGCCGGAGGTCTCGTCGGCTTTGCGGCCGATTTGATCGGCACGCTGTTTTCCGGCTACGGCTATAATCCGTTGTTCTGTCTGCCACCCATTCTTTACGGCGTATGCGCCGGCCTGTTCCGCGCGAAGCTGCGGCGCAAGCCCTCGCTGGCGTGGATTGCCGCGGCATTTGCACCCGCCGTCGTGTTCGGTTCCGTCCTCTGGCAGAGCTTTACACTGACATGGGTCTACGGCGGCGATGCCTTCTGGCCCTATCTTACCACAAAGCTCGTCACCCGCTCAATCCAGTTTGTGATCACCTTCGTGCTGGATGTACTGATTGTCTACCTTCTGCAAAAAACCGGAGTCTTTGAGGCGGCAAGGCTGTGGTCTCCCGTCCGCTCCGCACGAAAAGAGGAACAAAAATGAACTACCCGGAAGCGCTTCAGTATATTCATTCCGTGAGCTGGAAGGGCTCAACGCTCGGCCTGTCCAGAACGCAGGAGCTTCTGCGGCGGATCGGCAATCCGCAGGATAAGCTGAAGTTTATCCACATTGCCGGAACGAACGGCAAGGGCTCCACGGCCGCCATGCTGGCGTCCGTGATGCGCCGCGCGGGCTATCGCACCGGCCTTTACACCTCGCCGTACATCATCTGCTTCAATGAGCGGATGCAGGTCGACGGCGAAATGATTTCCGATGCAGAGCTGGCCGAGATCACCGAATTCGTCCGGCCGCATGCCGAAGCCATGGCGGAGCACCCGACGGAATTTGAGCTGGTTACCGTCATTGCGATGGAATATTTTATGCGGCACCGCTGCGATATCGTTGTGCTGGAGGTGGGACTCGGCGGGGAGCTGGATTCCACAAACGTCATCTCCACGCCGGAGGTGTCCGTTATTACAAACATCGGCTTTGACCATACCGATGTGCTCGGCGACACACTGGAAAAGATTGCCGCGGCCAAGGCCGGGATCATCAAGGGCGGCGACGCCGTGATCTATCGCGGAAAACCGGAGGTCGAGCAGGTGTTCGAGCGGACCTGTCTGCACACGGATACGCGGCTGCACCGCGCGGATTTTGACGCGATCCGTCCCCTGAGCGCAGACTTTTCCGGTCAGAGCTTTGACCTTGGCGCACGCCGCGCGCTGCGGATCCCGCTGCTTGGAGAGCACCAGCTTAAAAATGCCGCCGTCGTGATCGCTACGGTTGATGCACTGACCGCGAAGGGCTGGCACGTCAGCGAGACGCAGCTCCGCGAAGGATTGGAGTGCGTCCGTTGGTTCGGCCGCTTTGAGCTGCTGCGTACAAGCCCCGTGTTTTTCGTAGACGGCGGGCATAATCCCCAGTGTATGGCTGCGCTTGCGAGGAACCTGGAGCAGTACCTTTCCGGCCGCCGTCTGATCGCACTGACGGGCGTTATGGCGGACAAGGATTACGGCGATATGTACCGCCTTGTTGCACCGTATTTTTCCGCGTTTGTTACTGTCACACCCGATAATCCCCGCGCGATGCCCGCCGAGCGGCTTGCGGAGGTTCTTGTCCCCTTCGGCAAGCCCGTGACTGCCTGTGCGACCGTCGAACAGGGGGTTGCACACACCATTGCGCTGGCGCGCGCCGAGGAAAACGCGGCCGTCGTCGCGTTTGGCAGCCTGTATATGGTCGGCGCCATCCGCGCCGCTGCAATGCAGTGATACAAAAATCGGCTTTTCCAAACCGGAAAAGCCGATTTTTTATACCGTTGCAGGCATTTTCGCGCCGGGGAACGGGGCAGCGTTGCGCGCCGAAGAAAATCCCCGTAGGGGTCTATTCCGCGATCAGGTAGACGCTGCCGCTGTGGACCGTGATTTCGGCGCAGCCGCGCGGCTCGTTGCTTACGCCCAGCGGGAAGCTCGGCCGCAGCCTGTGGTATATCAGGTCATATTTCGCGTTGCGTACCGAAACGATCGCCTCGCCGTCCGCCGCAAAGAGCGAGAAAAAGCACGCACTGTCGACGGTTGCCGTCTCGTTTTGCAGCGCGTAAACGGTGCAGTCCGCATCAAGGAGGCAGCCCTGCGCGTTCCGCGCTTTCAGGAATAACAGCGTTTGCAGATTGGCAAGACTGTGGGAAAAACGCTTGCCGCCCAGGGCGCCGTAAATTTCAAAACGGTCGCAGCCGCGGCGCAAGCCTTCGCGCACAGCGGCAAGGGTGTCCGTATCGTCCTTCACGGTGGGAAGCGGGACGCAGGCAAGCCCCTCGGGCTGTGCGCCGAGCGAATCGGCGTCGCCTACGAACAGATCCGGTCGGACGTCCAGCGACTGCAGATGCAGCAGACCTGCATCGGCGGCAATGAGCAGCGCTTCCGGCTGTGCGGCGCAGGCGGCGCGGAAGCGCTCCGCTGCGAAGTCGCCGGCGGCGACGATCCGACACAGCCCGCTCATCGTTCGGTCAGGTTTTTCGACACGGCGGGGATACGGTAGACCGGAGCGGCGACAATGGCCGTCAGGATGATCTCGGGGATCATATACAGACCGTTGTAGACCAGCGAGTAGACAAGCGCCAGCCCCTTACCGGAGAAATGCTCCATGACCCACGCGGAGAGTGCCAGATCCTTTGCGGCGCTTTCGGTGAAGAACCACTCGGCCCAGGCGCCGTAGAACAGGAAGCCGGACAGAACATGGAAGAAATAGCACAGCGCCTGGGAAACGACACCGCCGAACACCAGCCGCAGGCAGCTTTTTTTCTTCGAGGCGAAAATACCGCCCAGACCCAGTGAGGCATAGGCGAGGAAATAGTCGAACAGGACGACGCAGATGGCCATACCCAGCGCCATATAGGAGTCGTCGCCGGGAGTGAACAGACCCGCGACGGTCTTAAAGCCCATGAAGATCTGGATCACGGCGTAGACGCCCGCGCTGCACAGGCCCCATTTGATACCGTACATATACGAGATCAGAAGGATGGGCAGCATCGAGGCCAGCGTCAGTGTGCCGCCGAAGCGGAGCTGCAGGAAGGGGATAAACTCGGAGATCAGCGCCAGCGCGGTTGCGACGGCGATGAGCATGGCAGACGTTACGAGTCTGCGGGTGTTTTGGCTTTTCATTGATTGCCTCCAAAATAAGAAATCCGCGTGCAGACCGTTCTCGGAAAGCAAGCGGAAAAACGTCTTTCTTTCCCTACGACGGTATGAGCCGTTTCAGGTTCGCGGGTCAGGGCGTCTGTCGCCCAATCTCAGCCGGAAGCATCCGACCCCCCGAAGAAGGTTCTGTATGCGGTTGCGGTCAGTATAGCGCACATTTCGACACTTGTCAAGAGAGGAACGGGGTGCTATAATACAAAAAATTCACGAAAACGGAGGCATCGTATGTCCGACTTTTCAAGGCTTGCCGCCCGATGTGAGGCGATCGTTGTATTCGATACCGAAACAAGCGGGCTGAGCTTTTCCCGTGACGAGATCATCGAGTTTGCCGCCGTGCGTCTCGAACGCGGACCGGAGGGCTTTGCCGTCGCGGCCGAAGCGGACGAGTTTGTGCGCATGACGAACGACCGCCGTCTGCCGCAGCGTATCGTCGAGCTGACCGGCATCACCGACGAGCTCCTGCGCGAGGAGGGAATCGGCAAAGCACAATTTGCCGGGCTACTGGCGGACTTTCTTCGCCCGAATACGCTGCTTGCAGCCTATAATGCGCAGTTTGATCTGCTGTTTCTCTATGAGTTTCTGGCAAAGCACGGCGACGCGCGGCTGCTGCGCGGTCTGCCGAAGCTTGATTTGTTGACGGTTTACCGGGATCGCCGGGCCTACCCGCACCGACTGGCCAATGCGATCGAGCAGTATGCGCTTGCCGGACGCGTACGCAATTCTCACCGCGCCATCGACGACGTACGCGCCACCGTGGAGGTTATGCGCGCAATGGAGAAGGAACGCGATGACCTTGACCGCTATGTCGATCTGTTCGGCTACAGTGCGAAATACGGCGTTTCCGGTCCGCGTATCGGCTCCGTGACCTACCTGCCGCAGGGCTATGAGCCGGACGGCCTGCTGTATGAAAAGTGTGCCGGTGCGACCGTCTGAGCCGCCGGAGCCGTCGCTTTTGCGGAATCGCTGCGGGGAATGAAAAGAGAGGTATCCCTTCCGGGATACCTCTCTTTCTGCCCACGCACGGAGGATTGCCGCCCGCAGCAATCCTCCGTAAACCCGGTATGAGATTGCCGCGTCGCTTCGCCTCTCGCAGTGACGTGGGAGGGATGCCGTGTCGGGCTGCGCCCTCCTGGCAATGACACATATACACTGTCGTTGCAGGAGCCCGAAAGGATCGGTGCGGAGCTTTGTTACATCCTCTCCGGGGCGGAGAAGCCGAGCAGCCCGATGCACTCCTCCAGCGCGCGCTTGGCGAGCTTGACGAGGGCAAGATAGCCGCATTTTTTCTGCGCGTCCGGCTCGGTGACGATGCGGGTTTCATGGTAGAAGCCGTTGACGGCGACTGCAAGCTCATAGGCATAAGCCGCTACCAGATTCGGCGCGGAGTCGCGGTAGGCGGGTGCAAGGCGGTCGGGCATCTGCGCCAGCAGGAGCTGAAGATTTGCGGCACTGTCACTTTCAGCGGGCAGCAGCGCCTCCGCTTCGATTTCGGCGCAGCGCGCCAGAATCGACTTGATGCGCACAACGGTATAGAGCAGGTACGGGCCGGTGTTACCCTCAAAGGCGGCGAAACGTTCCAGATCGAAGATATAGTCTTTTGTGGCAAGATTCGAGAGGTCGCCGTATTTGATCGCCGCGACGGCGATGGTCTTTGCCGTGGCATCGACCTCGGAGGCATCGAGCGTGCCGTTGTCGCGGATCTTCTGCGCGATATAGGCGGTGGTGTCTTCAATCAGCGTTTGCAGGCGCATGACGCCGCCGTCACGGGTCTTAAAGGGCTTGCCGTCCCTGCCGTTCATCGTGCCGAATCCGATGTATTCCAGCTCGGTCTGCGGGGGGACAAGACCGCATTTGTACGCCGTGCGGAACACCTGCTCAAAATGCAGACTCTGACGTTTATCGGCGAGGTAAAGAATACGATCGGGCGTAAAGTCGCGCACACGCTGAACGATGGTCGCCAGATCGGTAGTCGCGTAAAGTGTCGCACCGTCAGATTTGACGAGCAGGCAGGGCGGAACCTCCTTCTTGTCCTCCGGGCGGGCGATTTCGACGACCTTTGCGCCGTTGCTTTCCACGAGGTAGCCCTCGGCGGCGAGCTTGTCGAGCATCGGACGGATATCCGGTTCGGCGTCGCTTTCGCCCATCCAGACGTCAAAGTGAACGTCCAACGCGTCGTAGTTGCGCTTCAGATCCTCTACGGAGACCTTCAGAATGACGTTTTTCCACAGGTCATAAATACCGCGCGTGTGCTGCTGGAGCTTCAGCGTCAGCGCGTGTGCCTTCGCGGCAAACTCGGCGTCCGTTTTGGAGCGGGCGCTGGCAGCGGGGTAGATCGTCTCCAGCTCCCCGACGGTCAGCGGGAAATCCGGGTACTCGCCGGGATAGTCCGGGTTGAAGTAGGGCAGCTCGGGCTGCTGCTCCTGAAGCTGCGCGAGCACGAGACCCATTTGCAGGCCCCAGTCGCCCAGATGGACGTCGCCGGTTACGCGGTCGCCGAAGTAACGGTAGATGCGCTTGACGCTTTCGCCGATGACCGCCGAGCGCAGGTGGCCGATATGCAGCGGCTTTGCGACGTTCGGCCCGCCGTAGTCGATCACAACGCGGCGGCCGGAGGGCTCACCCGCGACTCCGAGGTGCGGGCGCAGACGCAGCCCGTTGAGATAGGCAGCCAGAAATTCCGGTCGGAGCCTGAGGTTCAGAAAGCCGGGTCCGACGGCCTCGGCAGAGGCGAAGTATTCGCTCTGCTGAAGCCGCGCGGCGACCTCGGAGGCGATAACGACGGGCGCTTTGTGCGCGATTTTCGCGGCGGGCATGGCGCCGTTGCACTGGAACTGGCACAGATCGGGGCGATTCGACGCGACCACGCGCGCCTGGGAGGCGTCATAGCCGGCGTCGGTAAACGCGGCGGCAACCGCCGCGGAGAGCTGATCGATCAGTTTTTGCATGGAAATTCTCCTTCGGGCACATAATTACCCCTTATCATAGCATAATGTCGGAAAAATGTCCAGTCCTTCCTGCATAAACCGCCGGATTCTTCGGCGGACGCCTTGCTTTACAAAGCCCTCCGGCTGTGTTAAAATAAAAGAAAAACCGGGCGCGGCGCGCCCGCGGAAAGGCAGAACCCATGAACCACAAAAATCTTCGGATGCTCCTGCTGACGGCGCTGTTTGCGGCGCTGACGGCCGTCGGTGCGTTCCTGCGCATACCGGCAGGACCGATCTCTTTTACCCTGCAGCTCTTTTTTACCTGTATGGCCGGCATTCTGCTTGGCCCCTGGTGGGGCGCCGTCTCGCAGCTTGTGTATCTTCTGCTGGGGCTGGCAGGCGTGCCGATCTTTACGGAGGGCGGCGGCCTGATGTATTTCGCCAAGCCGACCTTCGGCTTTTTGCTCGGTCTGCCGCTGACGGCGCTCGTCGTCGGCCTGCTCAGCCGTCGTGCCGCGGGCTTTTGGCGGCTGCTGGCGGCGGGCGCAGTCGGAACGGCCGTGCTTTATGCCGTCGGTCTGCCGTATCTGTATTTTACGCTCGGCGGCGCATGGTCGGTCGGCAAGACGCTGGTCTCCGGCTGTCTGATCTTCCTGCCGTTCGACGCAATGAAGATCATCGTCTCGGCGCTGCTCGGCGTGCGGCTGGTGCCGCTTCTGCGTCGGCGGAACTGAGCTTGTTTTGCGCAATCCTTTGTGGTATAATATATAGGAAAACATTCTGATTTTGGGGCGATGCTATGAAGATTGTGATCATCGGCGCCGGAAAGATCGGCGCGACATTGGCCGAGCAGCTTGCGGCGGAATCGCATGAGATCACCGTTGTGGACAGCGACCGCGAGGCGCTCGACGCGGTGGGAAACTCTCTTGATGTTATGACCGTCGAGGGCAACGGCGGCAGCAAGGAGACGCTCCAGGAGGCGGGTGTGGATACCGCCGACCTTGCCATTGCCGTAATGGCGACGGACGAGCAGAACCTGCTGTCCTGCCTGATGGCGAAAAAGCTCGGCGTGGGCAACACCATTGCACGCGTGCGCAACCCGGAATACTCCGCCGGGCTGTACCTGATCCAGGATGAGCTGGGCCTGTCGATGGCGCTGAATCCCGAGTTGGCGGCCGCCAGCGAGATCGCACGTCTGCTGCGTTCTCCCTCAGCCATCAAGATCGATACCTTCTGCCGCGGGCGTGTGGAGCTGTATAAGCTGCGCCTGAACGAGAACAGCAGGCTTTCCGGTATGCGCCTGTCCGATTTCGGCAAGCTGCAGACCGGCGTCCTGATCTGTGCGGTCGAACGCGGTGAGCAGGAGGTTCATATTCCGCGCGGCGACTTCGTGCTGCAGGACGGCGATCGGATCAGCTTTGTTGCCAAGCCGCGCGTTGCGTCGAAATTTTTCGGCCGTATCGGCGTGCAGAGCGATCCCGTAAAACGGCTGATGATCCTCGGCGGCGGCAAAATTTCCTACTATCTGGCGCGGCAGATGCTGGAGCTGGGAGTCAACGTCAAGATCATTGACGAAAACCGCAGCGTCTGCGAATCGCTGGCAGAGCGTCTGCCTGAGGCGACCGTTCTCTGCGGCGATGCAACCAACGAAAAGCTGCTGGCCGAGGAGGGACTCGCGCGGATGGATGCCGTGGCTTCCCTGACCGGCATTGACGAGGAAAACATCCTTATGAGCCTGTACGCGAGGAGCGTGACGGATGCAAAGATCATCACAAAGATCAACCGCACCGCCTATTCCGAGATCATTCGTCCGATGGATCTCGGGAGCATCTGCCACCCGCGCAACATTGCGGCGGATTATATCCTGCGCTATGTCCGCGCCATGCAGAATTCGCTCGGCTCAAACGTGGAGACGCTCTATAAAATCGTGGACAACAAGGCGGAGGCGCTGGAATTCCGCGCGAAGGAGGGCTCCGCAGTCTGCGGCACACCCCTGATGGAGCTGCCGCTGCGGCAGAACATCCTGATCGCGGCCATCAATCGCGGCGGGAAAATTCTCAACCCCGGCGGCCGGGATACCGTGGAACCGGGAGACACCGTGATCGTTGTCAGCGGCGTGACGGGGCTGAACGATCTGGACGATATTCTGGACAGGCGGAGAGCGAAGGCATGAACTATCGGATGATCTTCTCCCTTTTGGGAAATGTGCTCCTGCTCATTGCGGCAGTGATGCTGCTGCCGGCGCTGGTCGCCCTGTATTACGCCGAAACTGCGGGCTTTGCAATTCTGCAGAGCGCTACCGTTTGCGGCGGCGCGGGATTGCTGCTGTCGCTGCTGCGGCCGAAAAAGCACCGCCGCGCCCTACACGCGCGCGACGGCTTTGTTATGGTTTCTCTGGCGTGGATCGTCCTGTCGCTGGCGGGGGCGCTGCCCTTTCGGCTCAGCGGTGCGATCCCGTCATACCTTGACGCCGTGTTTGAAACGGCTTCCGGCTTTACGACCACCGGCTCGAGCATTTTGACCGCCGTAGAGTCGATGCCGAAATGTCTTCTGTTCTGGCGCAGCTTCAGCCATTGGCTCGGCGGTATGGGCGTGCTGGTGTTCATGCTGGCCATCGTTCCGCTCTCCGGCGAGGGTATCTATCTGCTGCGCGCCGAATCGGCAGGCCCGTCGGTCAATAAGATGCTGCCGAAAATGCGGGACTCGTCCATTACGCTCTATACGCTCTACTTTGCGCTGAGCGTTCTGCAGTACCTGACCTACCGCCTCGGCGCGTGGTGCGGCTGGGGCGAGATCAGCGTATTCGACAGTGTGTGCCTGACCTTCGGTACGGCAGGCACGGGCGGCTTTGCCGTTCGAAACGACGGACTGGCGGGCTATTCCGCTTATGTGCAGATTGTTACGACGGTATATATGCTGCTGTTCGGCGTGAATTTCAGTCTGTACTTCCTGCTGCTGCGAAGAAAACTGCGCGATGTCTGGCGCAGCTCCGAGCTGCGGGCATATCTGCTGATCGTTTTCTGTGCGATCACGCTTATCACGATCAATTTGCTGACAACGGGCGGCTATTTCCGCACGATTGGTGAAACGCTCCGGCAAAGCTCCTTCACCGTAGCTTCAATCATTACCACAACAGGCTACGGAACGACGGATTTTTCCCGGTGGCCGGAGTTTTCGCGCGTTGTGCTGGCGATGCTGATGATCGTCGGCGGCTGCGCCGGTTCGACGGCCGGCGGTATGAAGGTCAGCCGCGTTTTGATCCTCTGTAAGACCGTCCGCGCCGAGCTGCGCCGTCTGCTGCACCCGCACAGCGTTGAGGTGATGACGATGGACGGCAAGCGCATCGGCAGGGAGGTTGTCCACGGTGCGGGTGCATACCTTGTGCTGTATCTGCTGCTGCTGCTGATCTCCGTGCTGCTGGTCTCGCTTGACGGCTTCGGAACGGAAACGACGCTTTCGGCCGTGCTGACGGCGCTCAACAATATCGGTCCCGGACTGAGCGGACAGATCGGCCCCTTCGGCAGCTTTGCGGATTTTTCCGCATTGTCCAAGCTCGTGCTGACCGCCGATATGATCCTCGGCCGTCTGGAGCTGTTCCCGGTGCTGCTCCTGCTGCGGCCCTCCACATGGTACAGACACTGAAAAAACATAAAACAAAAAGGGGATAATACAATGGACTACGTTTACAAGACCAAGATCGTCTGCTCGCAGGAAATCCATTTCCATATCGAGGGAAATGTGATTACAAACATCGTCTTTATCGGCGGCTGCAACGGCAATTTAAAGGCGATCAGCAAGCTTGTCGACGGCTATACCGTCGAGCAGATCGAGGAAAAGCTGCGCGGCAATACCTGCGGCCAGCGGCCGACCTCCTGCGCCGACCAGCTTGCCATCGCCGTGCGTGAGGCCTACGAAAAGGAAAAGGCTATGGCGTGAGCTTCTGCGCTGCGGCGAAAAAAGGCGTCCCTCACCGTGAGGGACGCTTTTTTATGGCGACGGCTTATTTCAGCCGGCTTTCTATCGGACGCAGGGCAAAATACAGCGCCGTGCCGAGCGTATAGAGCACGCCCAGCTCTCCAAGGGCAACATAGAGCATATCCAGCCACAGCGGAAGCCCCGGGACATAGAACCAAAGCTCGGGGCCTACAAGCAGCGCATTGCAGACGGCGGGCATGGCCAGCGCCGGGACGGGCACGCGCCACAGGCGGACATTGCGCAGCCGATACATCAGCACCGCGCTCAGGAGCGAGGCCAGGGGGCCGACGAGAAGATCCAACGGCAGCGCTCCCGCATTTGTCAGGTTGAACAGCAGGCATCCTGCCGTCAGCCCGCCGACGGCGGAGGGGGTGTAGAGCGCCAGGACGCACAGGGCTTCGGCTGCGCGGAACTGAATCGCCGCGGAGGTCGTGCCCGGCAGGAGAAGATCCTGCGCCAGCGCAAGGACGACATACAGCGCCGCAATGGCGGCGCCGCGCACAAGATTGTGCAGGGCTTTCGTGTGTTTCATTCAGTTTTCACTCCATAGTTTTATTTTACGACAGGATGGTTTCGAACTGTCGCGGAACATCATACCGTATCGAGGGCGATTCGTCAAGAGGAATTCGCCTGTAATGGCAATTGACAAGAGCGGAAATATCTGTTACACTATCGACAAACGCGGGGGATTCCCTCGCAAAAAAATGACTATGAGAGGAAACGATCATGAAAAAACTGATGGCGCTGCTGCTGGCGCTGACGCTTGCGCTCGGTCTGCTGTGCGCCTGCGCGGCCAACCCTACCGAATCCACCGATCCCTCCGGCGAGAAGCCTGCGAAGGTCTACAAGGTCTGCAACCTTGTCAACGGCAATCTGGGCGATAAGTCCTTCTACGACTCCGCGCAGTCCGGTCTGGATGCACTGAAGGCCGCCGGTCGTATCGAATCGACCACCATTGAGATGGGCGGCACCGACGCCGATCAGCCCAAGTGGCTCAGCACGCTTTATGAGGTCTCCGAGGGAAAGCAGTATGACCTTATCATCTGCGGCACCTGGCAGATGCCCGAATATCTGGCGGAGGTTGCCGCGAAGTATCCGGAGCAGAAGTACCTGATTTATGACTCCGAATGCGATCTGCCCAACGTGGTCAGCCTGAACTACAAGCAAAACGATATGGGCTATCTTGTCGGTGTGTTTGCCGCCTGCATGACCACCGATACGAGTGTGAAGAACATCAACGCCGACGCCGTGCTCGGCTTTGTCGGCGGCGAGGACAGCCCCGTGATCAACGACTTCCTTTACGGCTTCATCCTCGGTGCGCAGTCCGTGAATCAGAATATCAGGATTGATACCCGCTATACCGGCGGTTATGTCGATACCGCGCTGGCCAAGGAATATGCCCTGTCCATGATTAATGATAACAAGTGCGACATCATCTGGGGCGTCGCGGGCAATGCCGGCAACGGCGCGGCCGAGGCCGCTCTGGAGACCGGCAAGGCCTGGTTCATCGGTGTCGATTCCGACCAGGAGCTGACCTTCTCGGAGGAGCTTGCCGCTATCACCCTGACATCCGGTCTGAAGAATATCGGTCAGTCGCTCGTCTGGTTCTTTGACGAGTGGGACGCCGGCCGGGGTCACTTCGGCGAAAATCTGCTGCTCGGCATCGCCGAGGGCGGCGTCGGCATCGTGACCGACAAGAACTTTAAGAGCTACGCTTCCGCCGAGACCGTCAAGAAGGTCGAGGAGGCACGGAAGGGTGTGCTCGACGGTACCATCAAGGTTCCTACCGCCATCGGCAACGAGTCGAAGGATCTGGAGAATCTGCGCGAGTCCGTCCGTCCGTGATCCGACGGCCCGCCGTAAAACCGCTTTTGAAAACTCCGGGGCCGCGCGGCGGTCCCGGGGCTTTCACGTATTATCCCGCCGCAGCGGGAACCGTTTCAGGAGAGAGCTATGACAGAACAATCCATTCCCCTTGTGGAGCTGCGCGGCGTCAGTAAGGTCTATCCCAATGGCATTGCCGCCAATCGCGGCCTGGACCTGACCGTTTATTCCGGCGAAATCCACGCACTGACGGGCGAAAACGGCGCGGGCAAGACCACACTGATGAAGCTGCTGTTCGGTATGGAGCAGCCGACGGCGGGAGAGATCCGTCTGCGCGGCGAGCGGGTGACGCTTACGTCGCCCGCCGACGCCATTGCACGCGGCATCGGTATGGTGCATCAGCATTTCATGCTTGTTCCGAGCCTGACCGTGGCGGAAAACGTCGTTTTGGGTATGGCTCCGCGTAAGGCGGGGTTTTTACTCGACCGCGCCGAGGCGCGGCGAATTACCGCCGAGGCGGCGGAGCGCTTCCGTCTGCCCGTTGATCCCGACGCGCGTGTGGCGGAGGTACCCGTGGGTATGAAGCAAAAGGTAGAAATCCTGAAGGCGCTCGTGCGCGGGGCAAAGCTGCTGATTCTCGACGAGCCGACGGCCGTTCTGACCGCGCAGGAGACGCAGGAGCTGTTTGCACAGCTTCGCCACCTGAAAACGCAGGGCTATACCGTGATCTTTATCTCCCATAAGCTCGATGAGGTGCTGTCGCTTTGCGACCGCATTACCGTCCTGCGCGCCGGACGCACGCAGGGCACCTTTGATGCGGCGGGCGTCACGCCGCAGGAGCTTTCGAGGCGCATGATCGGCCGTGACGTGCTGCTTGCGCCGGAGCACTCTCCGGCGCGGCCGGGGCGGGTTGTGCTTCGCGTGCGGGAGCTGAGCTGCACCGGAAAAGAGGGAAAAATGCGGCTCGATGCGCTCTCGTTTGATCTGCGCGCAGGGGAAATCCTCGGTGTTGCAGGCGTGGAGGGCAACGGACAGAAGGAGCTGGTCGATTTGCTCTTCGGCTTTGCGGCGCCGGACGGCGGCTCGATTCAAATCGACGGCCGGGATGCCTGCGGCCTTTCGCCGCGCGCGCTGCGTAAACGTGGCGTGTCGCTGATTCCGGAGGATCGAATGCTCAACGGCATTGCCGCAGCGGCGAGCATTGAGGAGAATCTGATTTCTACGCGCACGGGCGACCCCCTGCTCTGCCGCGCGGGCGTGTTTTCCGCGAAGCGGATGCACACGCTGGCTGATCGCCTCATCGGCGAATACCGAGTCCTGTGCCGCAGCCGCCGTCAGCAGGTGCAGATGCTTTCCGGCGGCAACATTCAGAAGATCGTTGTTGCGCGGGAGTTTTCCGGCGCACCGAGGTTGCTTATCGCCGATCAGCCGACGCGCGGCATCGATGTCGGTGCAACCGAGTTCATCCGCGCCAAGCTCCTGGAAATGGCACGCGCAGGCACGGCGGTGCTGCTGGTGTCGGCGGATCTCTCGGAGATTCTGGAGCTGTCCGATCGATTGATGGTGCTGTGCGGCGGCCGCGCCGCGGCAGTGTTCGACCATCCGCAGGCACTCACCGGAAGCGAGCTGGGTGAGTATATGCTGGGTCTGCGCAGGCAGAGCGCGCAGGAGCTGGGAGGACTGTGTCATGAGTGAGAGAAAAAATCTGGCCTTCCGTTGCGTGCGGGGTCTGCTCGCCATTGCCATCGCATTGGGTGTGGCGGCGGTGTTTATCTTCCTGTCGTCCAAGGGCGGCAGCCTTGCCGAACGTCTTGCCGCGACGGGTGATGCGCTGGTACATCTGCTGGTGCGGCCGCTTGTCCGCGCGGGCGGCGGCTTCAATACGAAGAATTTTACCGATGTGCTGGCGGGTATGATTCCCATCTTGTTCACCGGTATTTCCGTGTGCGTCATGTTTTCTGCGGAGCAGTTCAACATGGGGGCGGAGGGCGGTACGATGCTTGGCGCTTTTGTCGCCGGACTGTGTGCGGTGTATCTTCCGATGTCCTCCGGGCTGCACGCCGTCGTGTGCCTGCTGGCGGGGGCGCTGGCCGTGGCGCTGGTGATGCTTGTACCGGCGATTCTGAAGGCCAGGCTGGGCGTCAGCGAAATGGTCAGCTCGCTGATGCTGAATTATGTGATCCTGTACGCGATCAAGTTCGTCCTGAATACCTTCCTTGCCGACCGTTCGAAGGGCCAGACACAGACCTTCCCCTTCCTCGACGGCGCAAAGCTGCCGCAGCTTGTGGATAACGGCTCGCGCCTGTCCGTCGGCTTTGTACTTGCACTGGTCTGCGTGGCGCTGGTGACGCTGTTCCTCTACCGTACCCGCTGGGGATATTCCATCCGCATGGTCGGCCTGAACGGCGCCTTCGCCGCCTATTCCGGTCTGCCGGTGACGGGCGTGATTCTTCTGTCGCAGGTGCTCGGCGGCGCGCTGGCCGGTCTGGGCGGCGCGGCGGAGATGCTCGGCCGCTATGATACGTTTTCGTGGGGTAACCTCCCCGGCTACGGCTGGACGGGGATCACCGTGGCGATCCTTGCCAACAATAATCCCGCTTTTGTGCCGCTTGCGGCGTTCTTCATCGCCTATCTGGACAAGGGATGCAATCTGATGAGCACTTACTGCGGCGTACCCGCGCAGCTTATCAGTATTCTCCAGGCAGTCATTTTCCTGTTCTTCGCAGCGGAGCGCTTCCTGGCGGGCTTCCGACAGCGGCTGGTGGTGCGCGAAGCCGCGCGAAAGGAGTCGTAACATGGAAAACATTTTCTCTCCGGAGTTCTTTTTCTCCATTCTGCGCATCACCGCGCCGATCCTGTTTGCGACGCTCGGCGCAGTCATTGCCGAAAAGGCCGGTGTGTGCAATATCGGCCTGGAGGGCATTATGATGCTTTCGGCACTGTTCGGCTCGCTGTGCGCCTATTGGGCTGGCTCATGGGCTGCGGGATTGCTTGCGGCGCTTGCGGTGGGCGTTCTGACGGCGCTTCTGATGGGCTTGTTCGCGTTTCGGCTCAAAACGGATGTCATCCTTGTCGGCATCGCGATCAATATGATCGGCTCCGGCGGCACGATTTTCCTGGTCAAGGCCATTACGCAGCTCACCGAGGGTCGCGCTTACGCCTCGACGACGGAGCTGATTACGCAGTCGCTCCAGATCCCGAACCTTACAATTCCGCTGATTGACAGAATCCCCGTGGTCGGGCAGATCTTCTCCGGTCATTCGCTGCTTACTTATCTGGCCTTTGCACTCGTGCTTTTTACCTGGGCATTGCTGTATAAGACGCCGGTGGGGCTGAATCTGCGCTCCGTGGGCGAGAATCCGAACGCGGCTGCCTCCGTTGGCCTGAGCGTAACGCGTCTGCGCTTTACCGCCATTGCGTTCTCCGGCCTGATGGCGGGCTTCGGCGGCGCGTTCATGTCCATGTCCTACGCGATGGGCTGGTCGCTGGATATGGTCGCCGGACGCGGCTTTATCGCGCTGGCGGCGCAGGCCATGGGCGGCGGAGAGCCGGTTGGTTCCATGCTGGCGGCGTTGGTGTTCGGTTTTGCACAGGCGCTCGGCATCAAATTCTCCGCCGTCGGTCTGGATTCCAACCTCGCCGCGCCCATCCCGTATCTGGTGACCGTGATCGGTCTGGTCTGCTTTGCGTTGGCTAAGCGGCGCAGGCATCGCCGTGTCGTATATACGGCATGAAACATGTCCGTATCGACGGAAAAGGAAAGGCTTTTCCCTTGACAGGCAGCCGGAAATCCCGTATAATACGGTTGTAAAACTGCTCGGGCGCGCCCTGCGGCGCTGCCGGAAACGGAGGGATTCTGCTTGCTGAAAACCGGAAGGACCATCCTTCTGCAAAAGGTGCGGGAATCGCTGGCATCTGTCGTGCCGATTGCGATCATCGTCTTTTTGCTTTGCTTCACGATCATCCCCGTCCCGACGGAGCTGCTGATGACCTTTGCGGTAGGCGTCGTGCTGCTCATCGTGGGTATGGGTATGTTTACGCTTGGCACCGACCTGTCCATGACCCCCGTCGGCGGACATATCGGCTCCGCCATCACGCGCTCGCGCAAAACATGGTTTATCGTCCTGATGTGTTTCCTGGTCGGCGCGATCGTCACCATCGCCGAGCCGGATCTTCAGGTTCTGGCCGAGCAGGTACCGGGGATTCCGAACATGGTCATTATCCTGTCGGTTGCCGGCGGCGTCGGTTTTTTCCTCGTCGTGGCCGTGCTGCGCACGCTGCTGCGCGTACGCCTGTCTCTGCTGCTTATCATTTCTTACGGCCTTGTGTTCCTGATGGCAGCCTTTGTGCCCCGCGAGTTTCTCGCCGTGGCATTTGACTCCGGCGGCGTGACTACGGGCCCGATGACCGTGCCGTTTATTATGGCGCTGGGTGTCGGCATCTCCTCGATTCGTGCCGACGGCGACGCGGAGAACGACAGCTTCGGCTTTGTCGCGCTCTGCTCGGTCGGTCCGATCCTTGCGGTTATGCTGCTCGGAATCCTCTACCCGACGAGCGGCGGCAGCTATACGCCCACCGAGATCCCCTCCGTGGAGACCTCGCGGCAGCTTGCTGTGCTGTTCGGCAAGGGCTTGCCGACCTATCTTTGGGAGGTCACGAAGGCGTTGGCGCCTATCATCGTATTCTTCCTGCTGTTCCAGCTTTTTGCCCTGAAGCTCAAGAAGGAGAGCATTGTCCGTATCAGCGTCGGCTTCCTTTACACCTTTGTCGGCCTGGTGCTGTTCCTGACGGGCGCAAACGTCGGCTTCATGCCCGTCGGCAGCTACATCGGCAGCCAGCTCGGGGCTCTGGAGTATAACTGGATCGTCATTCCGCTGGGTATGATTATCGGCTATTTCATCGTGCAGGCGGAGCCTGCCGTCCACGTGCTGAACAAGCAGGTCTATGAGCTGACGTCGGGCGCCATTCCGAAACAGGCGCTCAGCCGCAGCCTTTCCGTCGGCGTTGCGGTGTCCATCGGACTGGCAATGCTTCGCATTCTGCTCGGTATTCCCGTTATGGCGCTGCTGATTCCCGGCTATCTTATCGCCGTTGTGCTGTCGTTTTTCGTTCCGCCCATCTTTACGGCCATCGCCTTTGACTCCGGCGGCGTGGCCTCCGGCCCGATGACGGCAACCTTCCTGCTGCCGATGTCCATCGGCGTGTGCCTTGCCGTCGGCGGAGACGTAGTCAGCGACGCGTTCGGTGTGGTTGCCATGGTTGCCATGACGCCGCTGATTACCATTCAGCTTCTCGGCCTGTATTTCCGCATCAAGGAGGCCAGAGCCGCCCGCATCGACGAGGACGACGACAATGAAATCATCGAAATGGAGGCAAGCGTATGAGCTATAAGGTTCTGCTTACCATTCTCAATCGCGATCTGGAAGGAGACTACCGCGAGTATTTCCGCAGGAATCAGATCGGCTCGGTGCTCAGTGTGCTGGCAAACGGTACTGCCAGCAAGAGCGTTCTGGATTATCTCGGCATTGAGAAGACCGAGAAGATCGTCATGCAGTCGGTCGTGGCGAGCGCAAAAATCCCTGCGCTGCTCGGCGGACTGGTTACCAGAATGGGAATTAATCTGCCCGGTGCGGGCATCGCCATGTCGATCCCGCTGGAAAGCATCGGCGGCAGCGCCAGTTTGAAGGCGTTGACGCAGGGACAGGAAATTACGGCAACGGAGGAAGCTGCTATGAAAGAGAATGTGTTTTCCCTGATCCTTGTCATCTCCGACAAGGGTCGGTCCGATCTGGTCATGGATGCGGCGCGAGCCGCAGGCGCCCGCGGCGGCACGGTCGTGCACGGCAAAGGCACGGCCAACGAGCAGACCGCGCGCTTCCTCGGCGTGGCCATCGCGCCGGAGAAGGAGCTGATCTATATCGCTACCCGCCGCAGCGACAAGGACGCCATCATGCGCTCCATTCTGGAGCACGCCGGGCCCAAGACCCCGGCCAAGGCAATCTGCTTCTCGCTGCCGGTTGACGATGTTGTCGGCCTGACCACACTGACCGACAGCGTCGGAAAAGAATAAGTATGGGCTTTTTCGGAGGCTTTCAGATCGCGCAGGCAGGGTTTTTCCTGGTGTTTGCGCTGGTATTCGGCGTGTTTGTTTTTACTGCCGTGCGCGGCATCCGGCAATGGAACAGGAACAATCATTCTCCCCGCCTGAATGTTGCGGCAAGAGTTGCCGCCAAGCGCACACAGGTCGACGGCAGCCACCATACCGACGCCAACGGAATGGTGATGCATTCCTCCTCGACGACGTATTATGCGACGTTTGAATTTGACAGCGGCGACCGTCTGGAGCTGATGGTCCCGCGTGACCAGTACGGCTATCTTGCCGAGGGCGACAGAGGCATTCTTCAGTTTCAGGGCACGCGCTTTTTGAGCTTTGTCCGGCAGTAAAGTCCTGCGGGGGCCTTCCATGAAGGAAGGCCCCCGATGTTTTTCTCCGGACACGGCGCATAACGGGCCGTGTACCAGTGCGTTTTTGAATTAGTGACGTGTTATTGCGAGGGCGGCTCTGCCGCCCGTGGCAATCTGCCGATATGCCATTGCGAGGCCACGCCGGTGGCCGTGGCAATCTCGTGCT
This sequence comes from uncultured Oscillospiraceae bacterium, assembly GCA_934654755.1. Taxonomy (GTDB): domain Bacteria; phylum Bacillota; class Clostridia; order Oscillospirales; family Oscillospiraceae; genus JAZOXB01. The sequence continues at coordinate 41,434 of CAKUGQ010000011.1, forward strand.
CCGATATTTGTCATTGCGAGACCCCGAAGGGGTCGTGGCAATCTCTTGTAAAACCTTGCATCAGATTGCCGCGTCGGGCTGCGCCCTCCTCGCAATGACACAGGGAAGGACGTCGCTTCGCTCCTCGCAATGACACGGAGGAGGCGCGGCGGTCATGATCTTACGGCGGGTTTTCGCAGCAGAAGCAGAGCGGCAAATACCGCCAGAATGCCGCCGACCAGCTTTGCCACGATCACGGGCACAAGCATCGTTGCATCGTAGCCCGCCGTGAAGCCGAGATGATCGCCGAATACGAATGCGCCGGAAACGGCAAAGGCGATGTTCAGAAGCTTGCCGCGCGCGTCCATGTCTTTCACCATTTCAAACATCGGAATGGAGTTGGCGAGGCTTGCGATCATCCCCGCAGCGGCGGTGTCGTTCATGCCCAGCAGTTTGCCGAGCTTGCCGAGCGGCTTTTTCAGAAGACGTGTCAGCGTGTAAACCAGCGGGAAGGCGCCTGCCAGCACCAGACCGATCTCGGCAACTGTCTGTGTGCTTTCGCCGAGCGGTGCCATGCCGGGGATCAGCACCACTCCCGTCAGCGCCTCAAAGGCGGCGGCTGCAAGTCCGACGGTGATGAGCGCCACAACGAAGCGTCCAAACCACAAAAAGCCCGCGATCATGGCGCGCTCAAAACGCCACAGCCCCAGCGCCAGCAGCAGCGCGAACAGTGCGATGGGCACGAGGTTGCGCAGAAGCATCACAAGCGGAAAGCCTGCCGTCAGTCCGCCGGCCAATGCGCCGAACGGAATGGTGACGACGCCCGCAAGCACGCCTTTTGCCAGCGCGGGCCGGTCGTCCGGACGCAGGATACCGAGCGCTACGGGAATGGTAAACACCAGGGTTGCGCCGAGCATGGAGCCGACGATCAGGCCGCCCAGCTTTGCCGCTTCGGGGCTCTGTGCCAGCTCCGCGGCCAGAGGTGCGCCGCCCATGTCGCATGCGAGGATCGACCCGGCGAACATCGCCGGATCCGCACCGAGAAAACCGTAGACCGGTGCAAGCACCGGCCGCAGCAGTCGTGCCAGCACCGGCGCAAGGCTCATAATACCCAGCATCGACAGGCTCAGCGTGCCGATGGCGAGAATACCCTCCTCAAACTGCTTGCCCAGCCCGAGACGATTGCCGAAAATACGGTCGAGCGCGCCGATCAACAGAAAGCCTGCCATCAGCCAGACAATGGCCTTATCCATGCCGCAGTCCCTCCGTTTCGTCCAGAATGCCGACGATGGCGGCATCTACGGGCGTCTCCGTCTGCCCGAGCCGTGCCGCAGCGCCGAAGGCAAGGATTACGCGGTCGCCGCAGCCCGCACCGACGCGATCGGCGGCGATGTATTCCGCCCCCTGCACGTCCACGCGCAGCAGGATCTGCCCCGTCAACGCGGGGCTTTTTTTCGTTGCCCAGACCGCGCCGGTTACGATGCCCAGTTTCATGCCTTTCCCTCCAGAATGTCCTGCGCCAACGGCGTCAATCTGCCGCGTACGGGCTGCCCTTCGGCCAGAAGCCGGCGTACCTGCTGCGCCGTGACAATGCCGCCGTGTGTTTGACCGAAATCCTTTACGCCCAGCGCACGCAGCCGCCGCTCGGCGGCGAGAAGCTGCGTCCAAAGAGCGCGGCTTGCCGTTGCGCCGTGGGCACGGTAGTCCAGACCCTCGCGACACAGATAGACCGGTTTTCCCAGAAGCAGCGCCTCACAGCTGACTTCGTCCGGAAAGCGCAGCAGCTCCGCCGCGCTGACGGAGCCGAGCACGACCGCTTCGTGCGCTCCTTCGCGGACGAATTCCCAGCCGCAGTCCTGTGCGGGCGCACGGCCCAAAAGCAGCGCGCGCGGACGGCCGAGTCTGCGGCAGACCTCGTCCGTTACGGCGCGTACCAGCGCCTCATCCATGCTGCGCCGCCTTGCGGCGGATCATTTCGATCCAGCACAGGCTCGAAAGCCGGTTGAGCGTGAGCAGGATGTCGCCGCGCAGCACGCCGCCGTCCGGTGCGCGGAAGGCGCGATAGGCCGCAAGCTCCGTTTCCCGCACGGCGGTGCGCAGACGGTTAAGCTGCAGCAGGACGATCCCGTCCGTGTAAGAGGGCATGAAATGAGGCTGACCATAGTATTTTGCCGGGTCGTGACTGCGTTCGCGCAGCTCCGCTTCGCCCATGGAGTCGATACAGAGCTTCTGTACCGGTTCGTCCAGTACGTCTGCGCGGATCAGTCCGCGTACGGCGGCGAGCATCTGCTCCAGCGTTTTTACGAGGGCGGCGTCGTCCCGCGCGGTGTGCTGCGTCAACAGGATCTCCGCTTCCAACGTGTCGATCTTTCCTCGGAAGGCAATGCGCGGATGGTCCTTCGGTACGAGCACATTGCCGCGCAGATGGGTCATATGCTCGGGCTTTTGTGCCAGAACCGCACCGTCGGGCGTTTCATAATGTGCCGGCGCGGCCTGTGCGCGCGGCAGCACCTCGATGCCCTCGCCGCGCAGCCAGTCCTGTGCCGAGGGCGTGAGCCGGTCGCCCTCGGCCAGATAGAGTACGCGCTTGCCGTCGCGCACGCGCAGATTCGCCCGAACGTTTTGCTCCGTGTAGAGCATCAGCTCTGTGCGGGCAGCTCACGGCCCTTGGGCAGAATCACGTCTACCTCGGTATGCGGGCGCGGAATGACGTGTACGGAGATCAGCTCGCCGACCTTTTCGGCAGCCGAAGCGCCCGCGTCCGTTGCGGCCTTGACCGCACCGACGTCGCCGCGTACCATCACCGTGACCAGTCCGCCGCCGACCTGTTCCTTGCCGACGAGCTGCACGTTTGCGGCTTTGACCATGGCGTCGGCCGCCTCGATTGCGGCCACAAGGCCGCGCGTTTCCACCATTCCCAGAGCGTTTGTGTTGACAGTCATGTTTTGTTCCTCCGTTTATCGCAGTTTTTTCAGAATTTCTTCGGTCAGTGCGTCGATGAGCGCGGGGTCGATACCGCCGCCGGCCCGGACGGGCGGTTCGTCTTTGCCCCAGGCGACGCGGCGGATGTTAATCAGCTCCATCGGACTGATATTGTTGGACGTCGAGCTGCCGCCGACGGCGCCGCAGCCGAGCGTCAGCGCGGGGAAGAGCGCCGTCGTCATGCCGACGCCGCCCAGTGCCGCCGGCGTGTTGACCAGAAAGCGCGAGACGGGTACGGCCAGCGCAAAACGGCGGATCGCCTCCTCATCGCCTGCGTGCATGGCGAAGGTGTGGCCTGCGCCCTCGCCGTAGAGCACTTCGCAGACGCGTGCGAGAATCTTTTCTTCGTTTTCCTCAACGAAAAAGGCCAGGACAGGGCAGAGCTTCTCGCGCGAATAGGGTCTTGCGGGGCCCGCCTGCGTTTCGTGTGCCAGCAGTACCTTTGCTGTCTCGGGCACACCGCTCAGTCCGGCCAGGCGGGCGATGGCCTGTGCGGTTTTGCCCACGCACTGCGGATTCATCGATCCGTCGGCGCGCAGCAGGAGCTTTCCGACTGCAGCGGCTTCGCTCTCGGACAGGAAATAGGCTCCCTGCCGCAGAAATTCCGCCTTTACGCGCTCGGCACAGCAGCGCTCTACGATGACGCTTTGCTCCGAAGCGCAGATCGTACCGTTGTCAAAGGTTTTTGAGCGCAGAATGTCGGAGACGGCGCGAGGAATGTCCGCCGAACGGTGAATATAGGCGGGACCGTTGCCCGCACCCACGCCGATGGCGGGCTTGCCGGATGAATAGGCCGCCTTGACCATTGCGCCGCCGCCGGTGGCAAGGATGAGCCGCGTGTGGCGGTGGCGGAACAGCTCCTGCACGGCGTCCATTGTCGGCGTGGGCAGACAGGCGATTGCCCCGCGCGGACAGCCCGCCGCCTCGGCGGCCTCCTGCGCGACCTGCGCAGCCTTGCGCGTGCAGTTCACCGCGCCCGGATGCGGCGAAAAGACGATGGCGCAGCCTGCCTTGAGAGCAATGATGCTCTTGTAGAGCACGGTCGAGGTCGGGTTTGTCGAGGGCACGATGCCTGCGATAACGCCGACCGGCACGCCGATTTCCCACAGCCCCGGTTCGCGGCGCAGCAGGCCGACGGTTTTCATTTCACGCACGGCGTCGAATACGCACCGCGAGGCGAAACGGTTTTTCTCCGCCTTGTCCTGCGGATTGCCGAAGCCCGTCTCTTCGCAGGCGAGTTGCCCGAGCGGCTCGGCGTTCCGCTCACCGGCTTCGGCGATTGCCGAAGCAAAGCGGTCGAGCTTTTCCTGCGGAAGGCGGCTCAGCTCACGGAAGGCGCGCTGCGCACCCTCCAGAAGTTCGCGCGCCTGCTGGCGCGACAAAAGATCACGGTCGAAGTCCATTGTATCCTCCGGTTTCCAAGGGATTCTGCGCCGCCGCACATACGGCGGCGGCAAAGGCGTCGCAGGCTGCGCGGCACGCCGACTGCGTGCCCGTCAGCAGTCCGCCGCCGAAATTCGTCTCGCTGGGCGGTGCAAAAAAGTGCGCCAGCCGTACCGAAGAGGCCTTGAGCGCCGCGTCCAGCCCGCAGATTGCCTCTACCGGCGGAGCGATGAGGTAGGCCAGCGCTTCGCCCTGTGCCACACCCGCAAGGCCGGACAGGTAACTGCCCGTCCGGGCGACACAGTGCGCCAGATAGATCACGCCGCCCACGTCGTCCGCCGTGCGGAAGCTCACGCCGCCGTGCAGCAGCTCCAGCGCACCTGCCATGCCGCTGCGCACCTCGGCGGGACTTTCGCCGCCGAGTATGCCGATGACTTCGCCCGCCAGCGGAGTCGAGGCGTTTTTCGCGCCGGCGTAGAGACTGCGGGCATAACCGACCTCCACATTGGCGCGTTTCGTCGCCTCGTCGAGGGCGATATAAGTCGCGTCGTCGCTGTCCGTGGAAATCAGCCCGACGGAGCGATATGCACCCCTCAGCCCCAGTGCGGCGCACAGCTCCGGCGTCATGCCCGCAAGGAAGCGGACACTCAGAACGTTGACGCCGACGGCATCGCCCCTCATGCGCCGCCCTCCTTCAGATCGACGCCGGAGGCGTGCTGCTTCAGGATCCGGTCAATGAGCGAAGCAATGTGCGCGCCTGCCTCCACTGCGCCGACACCCTGACGGTGAATGTTGGAAACGACCGTCCGCTTGGATTCGGAAATGCCGCGATGCGGTTGATAGGTCAAATAGGCGGACATGGATTCGTTTGTCACCAGTCCCGGTCGTTCGCCGACGAGCAGGCATACCAGCTCGCAGCCTGTCAGGTCGCCGATGTGGTCGGATGCGCCGACGCGGCAGTAGCGCACAAAAAGCGTTTTGCCGAGCTCAATGCCGTAGGTTTTCAGCCCTTCGGTGATTGCCTGTGCGCAGTCCGGTGCGTTGGCTTCTATCGCCGCCGAGGAAAGACCATCGCCCACGACAAGCAGTACCCGTTTTCCGCCGCAGACTTCGGAAACAACCTTGGCATTGGCTTCGTCAAAGCGCCGCCCGAGGTCGGGGCGCGTGAGATACTCGTCCTTGTCGCGGCATTCCGTTGTCACGGGGATCCACCCGTGTGCCTTCGCGAAATCCTCCGGCACAAGGGAAAATACGCTGTCCTGTGCTGCGGCATGATCCGCGCGGAAGCGCAGCAGCGTTTCGGTGCGATAGCGTGCCCCCGCCCGCCCCGCACCGAGCCGTGCGGGGGTTCTGGCCTTGAGCGCCAGAAAATCCGTGCCGTTCTGCGGTGCGTCGACCAGATAGAGCTTGCGCAGATCGATCTGCGTGATATCCGGCAGAAGGTCTGTGTCGTCTGTCTGTACCTGCGGCGCGGTGGGCAGCTGCGCCGTGCTCCGCTCCTGCAAAAGCTGCGCAACGAGCGCACGAAGTTCTTCTTTGTTCATTTCCGTGCCTCCTTCCCCAGAAGTACGGAGCCGTCGCCCGCTTTGGCGGTCAGATGCCCGTTCTCCGCAAAGCCCATGCGTTCCAGCCAGCGCTGGAAGGGTGCGATGGCCGTCAGACCGAACAGCTCGCGCAGTGCAGCCGTGTCGCGGAAGCCCGTGGTCTGGTAATTGAGCATAACGTCGTCGCCGTGCGGGATCCCCATAAAATAGTTGCAGCCGGCGGCGGTGAGCAGTACCGCCAGATTTTCAATATCGTTCTGGTCGGCCTTCATATGGTTTGTATAACAGGCATCGCAGCCCATTGGGATCCCGGAGAGCTTGCCCATGAAATGATCCTCCAGACCGGCGCGCTGCACCTGTCGTGCGTCGTAGAGGTATTCCGGACCGATAAAGCCGACGACCGTGTTGACCAGGAAGGGCTTGAAATGCCGTGCAAAGCCGTAGCAGCGGGCCTCCATTGTCACCTGGTCGGCACCGTGGTGCGCCTCGCTGGAGAGCTCGGAGCCCTGTCCCGTTTCGAAATACATTACGTTCGGCCCCGTGGCGGTACCGCGCGAGAGCGCGAGCTGCCGCGCCGTTTCAACGGTCTGTGCGTCAAAACCGAAGGCTTCGTTGCCCTTCTGCGAACCGGCGATGGACTGGAAAATCAGATCGGCGGGCGCACCGGCTTCCACGGCGCGCATCTGCGTTGTGATATGCGCCAGTACGCAGCTTTGCGTGGGAATATCAAAGCGGCGGCGAATCTCCTCAAAACGCAGAAGCACCTGTTTGGCACGCTCGGCGCTGTCGCCCGCCGGATTCAGTCCCAGAACCGCGTCGCCCGCGCCGAAGCTCAGTCCCTCGCACAGGGAAGCGAGAATGCCGTCGAGATCATCCGTCGGGTGATTCGGCTGGAGACGGCACGAGAGCGTGCCGGGCAGACCGATGGTTGTGTTGCAGTGCGCGGTTACGCGCATTTTTTTTGCCGCATAGATCAGATCAAGGTTGCTCATGAGCTTGCATACGCCCGCAACGACCTCGCTGGTCAGTCCGCGCGATAGCCGTGCCAGCGCCTCGCCGTCGGTCGTCTCGGAGAGAATGCGGTGCCGCAGCTCGGCGAGTGTGAGATTCCGGATCTCCGCATAGATTGTTTCGTTCAGATCGTCCTGAATGATCCGTGTAACCTCGTCGGTCTCGTAGGGTACGACAGGGTTTTCCCGGAGGTCACGGACGGTCAGCTCCGATAAAACGACCTTTGCCGCAACGCGTTCGGCGGCGCTCTCCGCACCTACGCCCGCGAGGCGGTCGCCGGATTTTTCTTCGTTGGCTTTTGCAAGCACGTCCTTCACATCACGAAAGACGTAAACCTTGCCGAACAGCCGTGTTTTCAGCTTCATGCCGACACTCCTTGCTTACAATAGTATCGTTTTCACCACGACCGGCAGCGCCGCACCGCCTGCGACGGGCGCGCCGATATCCAGGTAGCTTCCTTCGGGCAGAAGCACGCCGTCAAGGCATACCAGCGGGCGGTGCAGCCGCGCCCCCAGAGCCTGCCCGAGCGCCTTGCCCATGTCTTCACGGACGGCCACGATGGGAAAGGGGACGTTCGTCAGTCCGCCTGCCAGTCCGTCGGCCAGACGGGAAAGCTGTGCGTAGCCCGGCGATCGCGGGCCGTGCAATGCAACGACGGCCTCCTGCCCGGCATAGGGCGCAAGCGCCGTCTGCACGCGCTGCGCCAGCGCTGCCGGCTCCAGAGACTCGTCCACCCTGCTCAGTGCGGCAACGGGCAGATTTTTCAGCGGAAAAGCTGCGCCGTCGCAGAAGATCGTGCTGCCGGAAAGCTCCGTCGTGTAGCTGCCTGCGCCGATGACCGTGGCACGCAGCCGCTGTTCGCCCAGCCGCCAGCGCCCCGCACACAGGCGGCTTTCGCGAATTGCGCGGCCCAGAAGCACGCCCAGATCGCCGAAGGCGAAGAGATCGTCCGGAGCCTTTTCCATCAGCTCCGCGACGCCGCCGGAGAAGCTCAGCACCACCCCGTCCGGCCATTGGGGCAAACGGTCGGTGATAAAATGCGCCAGCCGCTCGCTGCGCGGGCGCAGTCCCGCCGCCTCCTCCAGAAGCCGTGTCAGCAGAGAGATCACCGGCCGCAGTGACTCCGGCGTGACGCGGCTGCCGAGCGGAAAGGAAAAGTAAGGGGCTAAAACCGGCGAGACATAGCGCACCGTTCCGTCGGCGTCGAGCTTCATCAACCGTCCGCCGACATTGATGCAGCCCGTATCACACAGCGCTCCGCAGTCAAACAGGGCAAAGTTGGTCGTTCCGCCGCCGATGTCAAGATTCAGTACCGCACAGTGCTCCCGCTCGGAGAGATTTGCCGCGCCTGCACCTTTACCCGCCAATACGCTTTCCAGTGCGGGGCCTGCCGTCGCCACTACGAAGTCACCCGCAAAGCCTGCCAGTGCGTCGAGTACCTGCCGGGCATTTTCCTTGCGCGCCGTTTCCCCGGTGATGATGACGGCGCCGGTTTGTACGTCGCCGCGCGCCACGCCCGCCGCTTCATATTCCCGCGCGACGATACTGCGCACACCCTCGGCGTCAATCTCCGTCTCGGAGCGCAGCGGGGTAAAGTGCGCCGCACTGCGGTAGACGACGCGCTTGTCCGTGATGGCGTAATTTGGCACGGAAAAGGCCGCGCCCTCGTTCTGTACGGTCAGCTCCGAAAATACGAGCTGTGTGGTTGTTGTGCCGATGTCGATGCCTACGGAACGAAGCGTTTCACTCATAGCGCCGCCTCCAGAAGCGCAAGAAGCTCCGTCCCGGTTGCGCCACGCGGGTTTGCGGCGGCGCAGGGGTCGGCAAGTGCCGCGCTTATGATAGCGTCGGATGCCTCCCGCAGCGCTTCGGGCGCAATACTGCAGGCGCGCAGTGTTTCCGGCAGCTTCAGCCGCGCACGCAGCCGCTTGAGGCAGAAGCGCAGCGCCTGAGTGCCGCTCAGCCCGCAGAATACGGCGGCCCGGCGATAGATCTCGGGGACGGATTGCAGATTGAATTGTATAACGTGAGGCAGCAGTACGGCGTTGAGCCGTCCGTGCGGTACATGGAAGCGCCCGCCGATTGCGTGGGACAGAGCATGGCACAGACCGAGCCCCGCGTTGTCGAAGGCCGCACCTGCCATTGTCGCGGCGCGATGGACCTCTGCACGCGCAGGAAGCTCACCTGCAAAGGAGCGCGGCAGCTCGTGCAGCAGCGTTTGCAGCGCCGTCAGTGCGAAGGCATCGGAGAATACCGAGGCGCCGGTGGCTGCCAGCGCCTCCAGCGCATGGCTCACCGCATCCATGCCTGCGTCAGCCACGAGCGCCGGGGGCAGGGAGGCAAGCAGCCCGTCGTCCAGAATCGCCAGCTCCGGTCGGAGATGCGGTTCAACAAGCGGGTACTTCACGCCCTCATGCGTTACGACGGCGAAGCTCGTCACCTCCGAGCCGGTACCGGAGCTCGTCGGCACGGCGATGAGCCGCGCCGCGCAGTCGCTCATGGCGAGCATTGCCTTGGCGCAGTCGATGGCTGAGCCGCCGCCGAGCGCGACGACCGCTTCGGGTGAGAATTCATTTAGCCGCGTTACCCCTGCGGCGATGGTCTGTGTGTCCGGATCCGGCTGCACGCCGGAGAAAATCTCCGTTTTGGCGTTCCGACAGTGTGTCGCCAGCCGTGCGGCCGTACCGTTCCGTTCAAAAAAGGGGTCGGTTACGAGCAAAATGCGCTTTGCATCCAACGTTTCCAGACGGTTCAGCGCATCCGTGCCGAAGCACAGTGCCGTCGGCATCGAAAAGGTCTGCATGGTATCGCCTCATTTCTTTGCCGCTAGTATTTGCATTGCGCGGTAAAAAATGTACGTCGCAGAGCGCTTTTTTTCCGTCGGTGCGCACCGTTACCGCGCAGGCGGGGATTGACAGGACGACGAAAATATGAAAAAATATCGGCAAAGGAGCTGATTACATGTCCGAATTGATCGAACGTACCTGCCCGCACTGCGGCAAGTGCTTTTCCGTTCCGGCAGAGCTGACGGAGTTTTCCTGCCTGTACTGCGGCCGGCCGGTCGTATTGAAACCGGAGCCGGAGTTTTCCGATGCGCTTGCGCAGAGCGTGGCGGAACGGCTTCCGGCCGCGATTCTGGATTATCCGGAGAATTACAAGCGAATGGGCAAGGCTGACTATGCCGCGGCGTTTGCGGAATATGAGGCCGCGCAGGGGCAGCTTCTGCGCGAGCTGGATGCCTGCGTTTCCGCACAACCCGAGGCCGGCGTAACGCCTTATGTGACGGCTTTGCTTGACGGCGTGGAAGCCGCGCTGCGCGCCGACCCGCGCTTCGGCAAAAAATCCTCGCGCACCATGCTGCTCTATGCGCACAAGGCGACGCTGGCGCTGTTTTTTACTGCGCTGGCCGGACGGATGCGGCTTTCCTGCGCTCCGGCGCTGTGCGAGGAGCTGAAAACGGACTGGCTGCAGCGTTTCCCCGGCGAGGTTTGGACGCCGGGAAACTATGACGAGATTATCACGGGCTACCGCGCAAGCAAATGGTGCTTTATCACGACGGCAGTTTGCCGCGCCGAGGGGAAACCCGATGACTGCGCGGAGCTTCAGACGCTGCGGTCCTTCCGCGACGGCTGGCTGCGCCGCAGCCCCGGCGGCGAGGCGCTGATTGAGACCTATTATGCCGTCGCGCCCGGTTTGGTTGCTGCGATTGAGCTGTGTGACGCGCCGGAGAAGCGTTATGCCGAAATCCGTGCGCGCTGGCTGGATCCCTGCCTGCGGTTTTTGGCAGGCGGACAGCTTACAAGCTGCCGTGACACCTATATTTCAATGGTGGAGACACTTCGACGGCGCTATGCGCAGTAAAAAATCAGGAGAATTTATGAAAAAATTCTGATTTTTGTATGGACAAACGATGAAAGAAATGGTATGATATGCCCAAGGCGGAGTCTTTCTCCGAATTCTTTTATATTTTAATCGGAGTCATCCGATTGGAATAAAGATTATATGGAAGGGACGAAAACACACATGAAGAAATTCAAGGGTATCCTTGCGTTGGTTCTGGCGCTGGTTCTCGTGCTCGGCTGCTTCGGCACCGCGTTTGCACAGGACGGCACCACGAAGGACGTCAACGCAGAGGGCAAACTGAAGGGCTATCAGAGTGCTTCGTTCAAACGTGACAATGACTCGGTGTATTCTGCTGACGATGTTGTCCGTGCGATCGTTGTTCTGAAAAAGGCCCCCGCTGCCGAGGTCGCAGAGCGCGGCACCGCGAAGGCTGAGCAGTACACCGCTCAGCTCAAGCAGGAGCATGAAGTGATCTATAAGGCAATGGCAGGCATCGACTTCGAGCTTGCCTATGAGTACACCACCCTGCTCAACGGCTTCTCCTGCGACGTCGCTTACGGCGACCTCGACAAGATCGCCGCGCTGGCCGGTGTTGACGCTGTTTACATCGCCAATCACTACGCCGAGCCCGAGCTGGAGGCTCCGAAGTCCTTCTACGCCGGCCAGATTACCGGTGCAACGGGCAACGACGGCCTTGCTTCCCTCGGTTTTGAAGGCCAGGGCACCGTTATTGCGGTCCTCGATACCGGTACATATCTGGATCATGAGGCGTTCCAGGTTTACTTCAACGAAAAGAAGATGCAGCCCAAGCTGACCGAGGCCGACACCGTTCGTGCGGTTGCCAACGGCAAGTATGTCAGCATGAAGGTCCCGTTCGCGTATGACTACGCAGACCGTGACGACGATGTCACCGACACCAACGGCCACGGCACGCACTGCGCCGGTATCGCCACCGGCTACGCCTATGACGAAGACGGCCTCGTGTCCTTCATGGGCGGCGCTCCCAAGGCGCAGCTTCTTGCGATGAAGATATTCAAGGATAACTCCGGCGGCACTTCCTCCGATATCTACTTCTTCGCGATGGAAGACGCCTACCGCCTCGGCGCCGATGTCATCAGCATGTCCATCGGCTCGCAGAACGGCTTCAGCTACGACGCCAGCCTTGAGACGATCGTCTTCGGTAACATGTATGCCCGTCTGCAGGCTGCCGGCATCATTGTCTGCATCGCCGCCGGCAACGAGTATTCCATGGCTCAGTTCTCCACGAAGGGTCACATCACCTCCGAGTATACCGACTACGGCACCGTTGCCGCTCCGTCGACCTACCCCGGCGTTGTCTCCGTTGCTTCGATGGAAAACATCGGCTACCCCTACAACACCCTGAACATCTCCGACGGTGTCGTCACGATGTACTACGACCGTGAGGGCCGCTGGGCTCCCGCATTCGAGGGCAAGGAAGTTGAATATGTGATCGGCCTCGGCATCGGTACGGAAGCCGACTACGAGGGTAAGGACGTCAAGGGCAAGATCGCCGTCGTCTCCCGTGGCACTACCACCTTCCAGCAGAAGATTGACCTTGCTGCCGAAAAGGGCGCCATCGGCGTTGTTGTCGTCAACACCGCCGAGCAGATGATCTCGTTCCAGATTGAGAACGCCGCCATTCCGTCCTGCTCCGTTCCGCTGAGCGCGATGGCAAAGTTCGAGGATGACGATGACAATACCTTCGTTACCGAATACGGCCTCGTTCCGAACCCGCAGGCTTACCTGATGAGTGACTTCTCCAACTGGGGCACGACTCCGGATCTGAACATCCGCCCGACCATCACCGGCGTTGGCGGCATGGTCTATTCCTCCGTCATCGGTGCGCCCAATGCCTATGATGTTTACTCCGGCACCTCTATGGCCTGCCCGAACATCGCCGGCACCTTCGCAACCCTGCTCTCCGCCCTTTCCGATAAGGACGGCATCAACATCACCGATAAGGTTCAGCGCGCCGAGATCGCCAAGGCTGCACTGGAAAGCACCGGCAACATCCTGTTCGACGAGGACGGCAGAGTCTACTCCGTCCGTAAGCAGGGCACCGGCCTTGCCAATGCGTTCAACGCACTGGTCGCACTGATGAACACCTACACGACCAACCCGATCCATGAGCTGGGCGACGATGCCGAAAAGACCGGCGTCTACACCTTCGACGTCGAGCTGGTCAACACCAGAAGCCGCGACAATACGCTGGCTGCCGATGAGCTCATCATCAAGGACCGCCTTGAGGTTAGTAAATACCGTGAGTTCGTCAACACTCTGACCACCACCGAGGTCGACGCCGACGTGACCTATACCGTCAAGGGTCAGGAGGTCAGCGAGATCGTTGTTCCCGCCGACGGCAAGACCGTCGTTACCGTCACCGTTACCCTGACTGAGGCGGAAAAGACGATACTCGACGCCATGTATCCCAACGGCGCTTACATCGAAGGCTATGTCGGCTTCTTTGACGAGAATGGTCGTGGCGTTCATGCCACCTTCCTCGCTTACTACGGCGACTGGACCAAGGCTTCCGTTATGGAGGCTGAGGACTGGCGCGATGCGATGGAGTATGAGTACTTCCTCGCGACCACCGTTGTTCCCACCAGCATCGGCGGCGACGGCATCCGTACCTATGCAGACTACGGCCTCACCTATCTGGACGTTATGGACATTACCACCGACGTCAGCACGGCCTACCTTGTTACCGAGCGCTTCGGCTATCTGCTTGACTTCGCCTATGCCGGCAAGCAGACGAGCGATTTTAACTCTTTCAATGCCGTAGAGTACAACGAAAAGCACATCTCCTTCACCACCGCGCTGTCCGACGGTTCCTTCTACTATGCCGACGAGATCTACATGGCTCCGTATCTCATGCGTAACGCCAAGCAGATCAAGATGACCGTTAAGGATGCCAAGACCGGTGAAATCTATCTGATCGACACTTGGAACTATGCCAAGAAGTCCGTCTATAACGAGGACAACGGCTACTGGTCCTATACCTCCGAGTTCAGATGGGACGGCACGGATGCCCGAGGCAGATATGTTCCGACCGGTACCGAGGCAGTTGTTTCCTTCGACGTCATGCTGCCCTACAACAACACCGTTCAGGAGAATGTCTGGAGCTACAACGTTACCGTTGACTACACCGCTCCCGTGCTCGAGTCCGTTGAGTATGACCCGATCGCGCACACCATCACCGTCACTGCTTCCGACGATCAGTACCTCGCAACCATCTACCTGTCCAACAGCAATTATGATATCCTCGACGCCGTGAAATTCTCCGACGACGAGAAGGGTCAGAGCCACACCGTGACCTTCGATGTCTCCAAGTTTGACTTTGAGGACATCAGTGTCATCGCGATGGACTTCGCCACCAACGAGCAGGAAGTCATTGTTGCGCCGCACTGCTACGCTGCCGACTACTCCGATACCCCCATTACCGCATGGTACCACGAAGCCGTTGACTTTGTCACCTACTACGGCTTCATGAACGGCATCGGCGAGGGCAAGTTCGACCCGAACGGCTGCGCTTCCCGTGCCGTGGTCGCTACCGTTATCTGGCGCGCTTCTGGCTCTCCCGAGGCAAAGGGCGAGATCGAATTCACCGACGTTCCCGAGAATGCCTGGTATTCCGAGGCGGTTGCCTGGGCCGCCGAGAATGAGATCATCCTTGGCCGCGGCGACGGAACCTTCGATCCCATGACGCACGCGACCCGCGAGGAAGTTGCCGTCATGCTGTGGCGTGCTGTCGGCAAGAAAGCTTCTCAGCAGGATCTGAGTGAGTTCAAGGACGCCGATAAGATCAGCCCCTGGGCCGTTGATGCCATGAAGGCTATGGTCGAGCTCGGTATCTTCGTCGGTGACGAATACGGCAACCTGAACCCCCGCGAGGATCTGACCCGTGCCCAGCTCGCCATGATCATCATGCGCGCCTGTGCCGGCGAGTACGACTGCGAGAATTGAGCTTTGCCCTTTTGATCGCAGAGCGTAATACCCTATGATCCCGGCGCCCTCCGCCTTGTGGCGGAGGGCGCTTTCTTTCATGCAGTTGCGGCGTAAGAAGAAAGCGCGTGCCGCTTAAAAATCACTAAACACAGAATATCAGTTCGTATTGACTTTGTTTCATGCGACAAAATTGCATGAATATCCAAAAATGCATTTGACATTCTGCCAACACGGCACTATAATTCGTTGCATAAAATCTGCCGGTGGAACGCTTCCGCCGGCCACATTCTTTTTCTGTACCGGGGAGGCCAATTGCAATGTCAAAGTATACGAAGGAAGATATTATCCGCATGGTCGAGGAGGAACGCGTTGAGTTTATCCGAATGCAGTTTACGGATATTTTCGGTCAACTGAAAAACGTGACCATCACTCGCTCACAGATCCGCAAGGCGGTGAACAACGGCGTCATGCTTGACGGCAGCTCCATTGAGGGCTTCGTGCGAATCAATGAATCCGACCAATATCTGTATCCCGATCTGGACAGCTTTACCCTGCTGCCGTGGCGCCCGGAGCAGGGCAAGACGGCACGTCTGATCTGCGACGTCTATACGACCTGTGGCGAGCCCTTTATCGGAGATCCGCGCGGCGTGCTCAAACGCGTGCTGGCACGCGCCGAGGAAAGGGGTTATTCGTTCAATGTCGGCCCCGAGTGTGAGTTTTTCCTGTTTGAGACGGATTCCGAAGGACGTCCGACCACAAAGACAGGTGATGAGGCGGGATATTTCGATCTCGGCCCGTTGGATAAGGGCGAGCGCACACGCGGCGAAATCTGCCTGGCGTTGGAGGAGATGGGTTACGAGATCGAAGCATCACACCACGAGGTTGCGGCTGGTCAGCATGAAATCGATTTCCGCTATGACAGCGCGCTGGCGGCGGCGGACAAGGTAATGACCTTCAAGCTTGCTGTCAAAACACTTGCCATGAAAAACGGCCTGCATGCCACGTTCATGCCAAAGCCGATCTTCGGGATCAACGGCTCGGGAATGCATACGAATATGTCTCTGTTCAGGGACGGAAAAAACGTGTTCTGTGACCCGTCCGATCCGCGCGGCCTTTCCAAGGAGGCATACAGCTTCATCGCCGGCCTTCTGGCGCACGTCCGCGGCATGACCGTCGTTACGAATCCGCTGGTCAACAGCTACAAACGGCTGGTGCCGGGCTATGAGGCGCCGTGTTATCTGGCGTGGAGTGCGTCCAACCGTTCAGCGCTGATCCGTATTCCCGCCTCGCGCGGTCTGGCGACTCGTGTAGAGCTGCGCTGCCCGGATCCGGCCTGTAATCCTTATCTGGCCTTCGCCGTTTGCCTGGCAGCGGGTCTGGACGGTATTGAAAAAGGGATGACGCCTCCGCCGGAGATCACCGACAACATCTTTGCCATGAATGAGCTGCAGCGCCGTGAGCACGGGATCGAGAATCTGCCCGGCACGCTGCACGAGGCAATCGAGGCGCTGAAGTCCGATCCGGTGATCTGCGAAGCGCTCGGTGCGCACGTGTTGGCACAATACCTGGAAGGCAAGAATCGTGAATGGGAGGAATACTGTACCCATGTCAGCGCGTGGGAGCTGGGGAAGTATCTGGTGACCTATTGACATTCTGATTTAAACTGGAGAAAACGTGGTAAAAAAGCGAGCCTCTGTGTAAAAAATATGTGAAAAAGCGGCCGCCGGCCGCTTTTTCCTATTGCGAAAGAATGAACCTTACGCTATAATGACAGAAACGTTCCCGAACAAACCAAAAAGGAGCTGCAAAATCCATGATCGTTTCCAAAAAGAAGCCGCTGGAGGCCGTGTTCTCCATGCTCGGCAATGCCAAGAAGGTCGCAATCATAGGCTGCAAGAGCTGCGCCAGCGCCTGCGCCGTCGGCGGGGAAAAGGAGTGCAACGAGATGAAGGAAGCACTCGAGGCCCGCGGCTATGAGGTCGTCGGCATCGCACTGCCCGATGAGAGCTGCCATAGAATGGTTGTCCGCCGTGAGCTTAAGCCGTTGCTGGCTGCCGAGCCGGAGGCGCTGGTCTCTATGGCCTGCGGCAGTGGCTGCCAGACCGTCGCGCAGAATGCGAAGCTGCCTGTTTACCCCGCAAACGACACGATTTTTGTCGGTCAGACCGAGCGTGTCGGCATTTTCCATGAGATGTGCCTGACCTGCGGCGATTGCGTTCTCGGCGAGACGGGCGGCATCTGCCCGATCACGAAGTGTGCCAAATCGCTGGTCAACGGCCCCTGCGGCGGCCAGAAGAACGGCAAGTGCGAGGTTGACCCGAATAACGATTGCGCGTGGATCCGGATCTACGAGCGGATGCAGGAGATCGGTCAGCTGGATCGCATGGAGAGCACGTTGGACGACCATGCAAGCCATATTCATCCGCAAAACGTCAACTTGAGGGAGGTCAGGAAATGAGCAAGCTGCAACAGGCATTTGAGTCCGGCAAGTTCGCCGTGACTGCCGAGATGGCGCCCCCCAAGGGCTTTGATTTCTCCGAGCAGATCGAAGTCGGCAAGCTGCTGGCCGACCGAGTAGACGGCGTAAACGTTACCGATATGCAATCGGCGTGTCTCAAGGCATCGTCGATGGGGCTTTGCATCGCGCTCAAACAGGCCGGTGTAGAGCCGATTCTCCAGATGACCGGCCGCGACCGTTCGCGTATGGCGATCCAGAGCGAGTTCCTCTCCGCCGCGGCCTTCGGTATCGATACCATGCTTGCCCTGACCGGCGACCACCCCGTTGTCGGCGACTGCAAGGCGTCGAAGCCCGTATTTGATCTGGACTCCGTTGGTATCCTGCGGATGCTGACCAAAATGGAGCAGACGCAGACCGACTGCGGCGGCAATGCTATGGCCTCCACGCCCACGTTCTACAAGGGCGCGTCCGTTACGCCGGTCTATGAGCCGATATGGCTCCAAATCAACAAGCTCAAGAAGAAGGTTGATGCGGGCGCACGCTTCGTGCAGACGCAGGCCGTCTTTACCGTCGAGGCGCTGGAACGCTTTGTTAATGAGGTTGAGAAGGAGAATATCAAGGTCCACCTGATGGCGGGCGTGATCCCGCTTAAGGCGGCCGGAATGGCTCGCTACATGAATGAGAACATTCCCGGCATCGACGTGCCGGACTGGATGATCGAGAAGCTCGCCGAAGCGGCCGAGCAGGGCAAGCAGACCGGCGTGAAGGGCCTTCCTGCAAAGGCCGGTATCGATATGGCAGCGCAGCTTATCCGTGAGCTTCGTGCACGCGGCCTTTGTGACGGCGTACATATCATGGCTATCGGCGCCGAACGCAACGTCCCGACAATCCTCGACAAGGCCGGGCTCTGAGCAATGGGAAAATTCTCCGACCTGTTGTTCGCCAGCGACTTTGACCATACCCTCAGCGCACTGGATAACACCGTGCCGCCGCAGAATCTGCGCGCGATCGAACGGTTTATGGCGGAGGGCGGCATCTTCACTGTCGCCAGCGGGCGCAGTATTCCCAAATTCCGAAAAAAAGCCGAGCTGGTGCCGGTCAATGCGCCCTGTCTGCTGTTTAACGGCGGCGCGCGCTACGACTTCCGCACAGACAAGCTGATCTACGGCCATCCCATGCCTGCGGGTATCGGACAAATTGCCAAAAAGCTGCTCGATTTTGAGCCGCGCGCGCATATTGAGCTTCAAAGTGTCGGGAAGCACTATTGCCTTGGGCCGAGCGAAACCCACGATGCGGCGCTGGCGCAGAGCGGCGTGCCCTTTGCCTATCTGGAACCGGGAGAGGATCCGCCCGAAACCTGTTTTAAGCTGGCGGTTTACGGCTTCGCGGGCGACCCGCCTTTCCTGACCGACGAGCAGCTTGCCTCCTGGGATCAGGCGCGCTATGATCGCCTGTTCGCCTACCTGAAGGGACTTTCCGAGGGGCGCTTTGAGGCGGTCCGCTCCATGCCCTATATCCTGGAGCTGAACCCCATTGGCATCCACAAGGGGCAGGCGGCGCGCAAGCTGGCCAACGATCTCGGCCGCCGCACACTGGTCTGTGCGGGCGACGCACAGAATGATATTTCCATGCTGCGCGAGGCGGACATCGCTTTCTGTCCGGCAGATGCCGACCCGGAGGTGCTTTCGGGCGGGTATACACAGCTCTGCCCCTGCTCGGACGGTTCGATTGCCGATGCGGTGGCGCGTCTGGATGCAATGCTCTGAATGCAAATTTTCGTCCCCCGGTTCCGGGGGACGAAAATTTGCAAAAACAGCAAAAAACGGTTGACAATCCCCGTTTCATATGCTATTATCTTATGGCTGATGCTGAGCTCGACTCGCGGGTGTAGTATAACGGCTAGTACAACAGCCTTCCAAGCTGTGGGCGTGGGTTCGATTCCCATCACTCGCTCCATACGCGCCAGTAGCTCATCCGGATAGAGCAACTGCCTTCTAAGCAGTAGGTGGGGGGTTCGAGTCCCTTCTGGCGTACCAACGGGCGGAGCATCGGCCGGGAAGAATATGGTGGGCGTAGCGTAGTTGGTTAACGCGTCAGATTGTGGCTCTGAAGATCGAGGGTTCGAGTCCCTTCGCTCACCCCATTTTCCCTTTCTCTCAATCCAATGGGAGCTGGACCACATTGGGATGTCGCCAAGTGGTAAGGCACCAGACTTTGACTCTGGCATCCGTAGGTTCGAATCCTGCCATCCCAGCCAAGCCGGAGCAAAGTTTGTTTTGCTCCGGCTGCCCGTTTTTTTCGGAGAAGCGGAGTTGTCCCGTCGGTTGCATATGACCCGCTAGCTCAGCAGGTAGAGCAATTGCCTTTTAAGCAATGGGTCAGGAGTTCGAATCTCCTGCGGGTCACCAGAAAAACACCTCAAAATCAAGTGATTTTGAGGTGTTTTTCCTTGTTTTTTCGTTTTTTTGGACGGAAAACTTTTAACCTGAATTTTGCGTGTCTGTAATTTGTCTGCAAGCGCAATGTAATTGCTTCCGCCTCACTCGCAAAGCAGCTCCAGGAAGCGTTCGTTATCCAGACCGGAGATGTAGTGCGATACGTCGACGGTTTCCAACACCTTTTTGTAGCTCTCACGGTCGGCTTGGATACCGGTGAAGTGGGCAGCAAGCTCCGCAGGATCGGCGATATGGAAGAAGTCACCGCGCAGTGTCATGCCGCGCAGGATACCTTTGTCCACGTCAAGGAACAGTTCCACAAGCCCGCAGCCGTCAAAGCGGCGACGATTGAGCTGCGTGTAGGCAGGGGATTCACCAAAGTTCCAAGCCCAGGTACCGTAGCGTTCGCGGCGTAGCTTCTCTACGGCCTCCAGATCCGCCTGCGACAGGGGATACGGCTCGGCCGCATTGCCTGCTGCTGCATTTTGCAGCAGCAGATGACGGAATTCGGACAGGCTGACATCCTGCGGCAGATGCTCGCGAACATTCGTCACGCGGCTGCGTGTGGATTGGATGCCCTTGGTCTGGAACTTTGTCGGATCGACCTGAAGTGCGTTGGCTACGACGCTCAGATCGGAGTCAAAAAGAATCGTTCCGTGGTGCATCACGCGTCCCTGCTTGCGGTATTGCGCATTGCCGGAGAATTTGCGCCCGTCGATGGTCATATCGTTGCGGCCGTTCAGTTCTGCTTTCACGCCGAGATCGGCCAGCGTTTTGATGACCGGCTGGCAGAACAGCGCGAAGTCCAGCTTCTCGATCTGCTTTGCGTCGCCGATATAGGTGTAGTTGAGGTTGCCCATGTCGTGATAGACTGCGCCGCCGCCGGAAAGACGCCGCACGACGCGGATGCCGTGCTGTTCTACATAGGGGGCATTGATTTCCGCTGCAGTGTTCTGATAGCGGCCGACGATAATCGCACGGTCGTTCTGCCAAAGCATGAAATAGCTATGGTCGCGCGGCAGACGGTCAAAGACATACTGCTCCATCGCAAGGTTAAAATCGGGGTCGGTGGTTGTCAGGTCGAGGTAGTAGATGCTCATAATTCCCGGATCCTCTTTCGGTGTAATTGAAATACACAAATCTTACCACTATTCTTGCGGACTGTCAAGCGGAGGAAGCCAAAACGGACATTTTGGATAATGGCAAATGTAATTTCATGAGCCTTCTTGTCGAAAAGAACAAATACGTCAGAAAAAAAGTTTGATTCGCACACAAAAAGTTTGCTTTTTGCGTAAAAACCTCGAAAATAAACAATTTTTTCAGAAAAGAATTGCAAAAGCGGGGAAAATATGCTATACTCTTGTGGCGTTCACTGTAACCGTTATAAACACGTTGAAAACGGATGAGAAGAACCGTTTTATCTCAGAAAGGGGTTATCTAAAGCAATGCATAAGTATGTGTATCTGTTCTCCGAAGGCAACGGCTCGATGCGCGAGCTGCTCGGCGGCAAGGGAGCCAATCTGGCCGAAATGACCAATCTCGGTATGCCCGTCCCGCAGGGCTTTACCATCTCCACCGAGGCCTGCACCAAGTACTACGAAGACGGCCGCACCATTAACGACGAGATCGCTGCGCAGGTCAAAGAAGCGCTGGCAAAGATCGAGACCATCAACGGCAAGAAGTTCGGCGACCCGAAGAACCCGCTTCTGGTTTCCGTCCGCTCCGGCGCCCGCGCCTCCATGCCCGGTATGATGGACACCATCCTGAATCTCGGCCTGAACGACGAAGTCGCCGCCGGTCTGATCGAGTCTAATCCCACGCCTGCGTTCTCCCGCTTTGTTTACGACTCCTACCGCCGCTTTATCCAGATGTTCTCCGACGTCGTGATGGAGCTGTCGAAGAAGACCTTCGAGGTCATCATCGATCAGGTCAAGCACGAGAAGGGCATCAAGGACGACATCGACCTCGATGTTGAGGATATGAAGAAGCTCGTTTCGCTCTTCAAGGCGCATTATAAGAAGGAAAAGGGCGAAGATTTCCCCACCGACCCCGCTACGCAGCTGAATGAGGCTATCAAAGCCGTATTCCGTTCCTGGGATAACCCCCGTGCCAACTACTACCGCCGTATGAATGACATTCCCTATTCCTGGGGTACTGCCGTCAACGTGCAGCCGATGGTGTTCGGCAACCTGAATAACCAATCCGGCACCGGTGTCGCCTTTACCCGCGACCCCGCTACCGGCGAAAAAGCGCTGTTCGGTGAGTATCTCATTAACGCGCAGGGCGAAGACGTCGTTGCCGGCGTTCGCACTCCCAGCAAGATCTCCAAGCTCCATGAGGAAATGCCCGAGGTTTACGAGCAGTTTGCCGGTATCGCTAAGCGCCTTGAGGAGCACTACCGCGATATGCAGGATATGGAGTTCACCATTGAAAACGGTAAGCTCTATATGCTCCAGACCCGTAACGGCAAGCGCACTGCCGCTGCCGCCCTGAAGATCGCCTGCGACCTTGTCGACGAAGGCATGATTACACCCAAGGAGGCCGTGATGCGTGTCGAGCCGAAGCAGCTCGATGCCCTGCTGCATCCGCAGTTTGATGCCGCCGCGCTGAAGGCTGCCGAGGTGATCGGCAAGGGTCTGGCCGCTTCTCCCGGCGCTGCCTGTGGCCGTGTGGTCTTTACTGCACAGGAAGCCAAGCAGTGGGGTGCCAACGGCGAGAAGGTCGTTCTCGTCCGCCTGGAGACCAGCCCGGAGGACATCGAGGGCATGGCCGCTTCGCAGGGTATCCTGACCGTTCGCGGTGGTATGACCTCCCACGCGGCCGTTGTTGCCCGCGGCATGGGCACCTGCTGTGTTTCCGGCTGCGGCGAGATTACCGTCCATGAGGAAGAAAAGTACTTTACGCTCGACGGGAAGACCTTCCGCGAAGGCGACTGGATTTCCATTGACGGCTCCACCGGCAATATCTACGGCTGTGCGATTAAGACCGTCCCCGCTACCATCAGCGGCAACTTCGACCGCTTCATGAAGTGGGCGGACAGCTTCCGCAAGCTGCACGTCCGTACCAACGCCGACAACCCCCGCGATACCGCGCAGGCAGTCAAGTTTGGCGCCGAGGGCATCGGTCTGTGCCGCACGGAGCATATGTTCTTTGAAGCGACCCGTATCAAGGCTGTTCGCGAGATGATCGTCGCTAAGACCGTCGAGGCGCGCAAGGCTGCCCTGGCCAAGATCCTGCCCTATCAGCAGGGTGACTTTGAGGCGATGTACCGCGAGCTTGAGGGCCGTCCCATGACCGTCCGCTATCTCGACCCGCCTCTGCACGAGTTCCTGCCTACCAAGGAGGAAGACATCGTTGAAATTGCCGAGGAGCTGAATATGTCCGTTGAGGCGCTTAAGAATGTGATCGCCTCTCTGCACGAGTTCAATCCGATGATGGGTCACCGCGGCTGCCGTCTGGCTGTCACCTACCCCGAGATTGCCGAGATGCAGACCACGGCCGTTATCAACGCTGCCATCAATGTCAACCGTGAGCATCCGGAATACAACATCGAGCCCGAGATCATGATCCCGCTGGTCGGCGAGGTCAAGGAGCTGGCTTATGTTAAGAAGACCGTCACCGAAACAGCCGATCGTCTGATTGCCGAGGCCGGCGTGCAGATGAAGTATACCGTCGGCACCATGATCGAAATCCCGCGCGCAGCTCTGACGGCTGACGAGATTGCAACCGAGGCGGAGTTCTTCTCCTTCGGCACGAACGACCTGACCCAGATGACCTTCGGCTTCAGCCGCGACGACGCCGGTAAGTTCCTCGACGCCTACTACGACAGCAAGATCTATGAGTTTGATCCGTTTGCACACCTCGATCAGGTTGGCGTCGGCAAGCTGGTCAAGATGGCTGTCGAGCTTGGCAAAAAGACCCGTCCGAACATCAAGCTCGGTATTTGCGGTGAGCACGGCGGCGACCCCGCTTCCGTGGAGTTCTGCCATAATATCGGCCTGAACTACGTTTCCTGCTCCCCGTTCCGTGTCCCCATCGCCCGCCTTGCCGCCGCACAGGCAGCTATCAAAAGTAGGTAGGAGTTCTCTTTCCTTTGAATTACCGCTTGGTTTCAAGGAAGCAGAAGCCTATCGAAAGGCTAACGGACAGTATTTAAGGAAAAATCAATGGAGAGATACCACCGTAAGGGTGCTTATCGACCTTGATTGAAAACCGAACTATAATAAGCGTATCATTAGAAATAGTGATACGCTTATTTTTTTATCTCTTTGCAAAGTTGTTCTTCCCTCTGCTCTTTTATATAATAAGATTAGCAAGGAGGTCGAGCGTATGAAAGACAAAACCACTCATCTATATGTAGACAGTCACGAAAGGACGCTGATATTACATAGCCTTGTGGAGCTGAAAAACGCTCTCATACGGCAAGGCAGATATACGGACTGCATTGACGAACTCATTTTCAAGGTAGCTAATGCACCCGTCAAGAAAATGAAAATCGAATATGTCTAAGGCAATTCAAGAGTGAGCCGCTTATTCTTTTCCATAAGAGTAAGCGGCTTTTTTGCGTTCTCTGTACGATTTACATAGCCGCCTTGACAAAGCGGCTAAATCTATGCGAAAGGAGGACGCAGCTATGTCAAATTGCAAAGTGATTGCTCTGACCAACCAGAAAGGCGGTGTTGGCAAGACCACAACGGCGGTCAATCTGGGTGTGGGTCTGGCGAAGCAAGGAAAAAGAGTGCTGTTGATTGACGCCGATGCACAGGCAAATCTCACAATGGCTCTGGGTTACAGCCGACCAGACGATTTACCCATTACGCTCTCCACAATAATGCAGAACATCATAGACGATAAATCTTTTGATGTTTCGCAAGGAATTTTATCCCACAGCGAGGGCGTTGACCTGCTTCCGTCAAACATTGAGTTATCGGGCTTTGAAGTAAGGCTAATCAATGCGATGAGCCGTGAGCGTGTTCTGAAAACCTATGTGAATGAGGTTAAGAAAAACTACGATTATGTGCTTATTGACTGTATGCCGAGCTTAGGTATGATAACCATTAACGCATTGGCGGCGGCTGACAGCGTGGTTATCCCAACACAGCCCCACTATCTTTCTGCAAAAGGCTTAGAGCTGTTGCTTCGCTCCGTGTCAATGGTCAAGCGGCAAATCAATCCCAAACTCAGAATTGACGGTATCTTAATGACAATGGTTATGCCCCGTACCAACATTTCAAAAGAAATCACGGCGACGGTCAAGAGTGCCTACGGTCAGAAAATCAAGGTGTTTGATACCGAGATACCTCATTCTATCCGTGCGGTGGAAGCAACCGCAGAGGGTAAAAGCATTTTCGCCTACGACAAAGGCGGCAAGGTTGCCGCAGCGTATGAACAGTTCTCAAAGGAGGTGGCAGAGCTTGGCGAGAAACAGAGAAACCAAAATCGAGCTGACCGCTTACGATGACCTGTTCCAGACGGACGAAAGCCGTGCGGAAGCAGCTTTAAGCAAGATACGGGATATTCCCCTGTCGGAGATTGACGAGTTTCCAGACCACCCATTCAAGGTTTTAATGGACGAGGATATGGAACAGCTTGTCGAGAGCGTGAAACGGAACGGCGTAATGACCCCTGCTACCGTGCGTTTGAAAGAGGACGGGCGGTATGAGCTTATCAGCGGTCACAGACGAAAAAAGGCTTGTGAGCTTGCAGGGCTTGAAACCCTCAAATGCGAGGTCAAAGACCTTACCCGTGATGAAGCCATTATCATTATGGTGGAAAGCAATCTGCAAAGGTCTGTTATTCTGCCGAGTGAAAAAGCCTTTGCCTACAAAATGCGGCTTGAAGCGATGAAGCGGCAAGGTCAACGAAGCGATTTAACTTCGTCGCCATTGGCGACTAAGTTACAAAGTGGGCGTTCCGATACGGAGTTAGGCGAACTTGTTGGCGAGAGCAAAGACCAAATCCGTCGTTTTATCCGCTTGACCGAGCTTGTACCCGAAATTCTCCAAATGGTAGATGAAAAGCAGATTGCTTTCCGTCCTGCGGTGGAGATTTCCTATCTTGCCGAGGAACAGCAATACACCTTGCTTGAAGCGATGAGCTATAACGACGCTACTCCCTCATTGGCGCAGGCTATCAAAATGAAGAAGTTTAACCAAGACGGAAAGCTGACGGACGAGGTTATCCAATCCATTATGGAGGAAGAAAAGCCAAACCAAAAGGAAAAGCCTGCTTTCCGTGACGAACGGATAACCAAGCTCATTCCGAAAACCGTTCCCAAAGGACAGGAAACGGATTTTGTTGTCAAGGCGTTGGAGTTTTACAACCGACACCTGCAACGGAACAAAGCGCACGAAAGATAGCCGCACACCGAGGGCAAGGTCTGCCTGTTTGCGTGGATAGCCGCATTTTGCGCTTCCCCCTCTCCACACCTCACCCCCTAACTACTGCCAAGACTATCCGAGAAAAGAATATCTGCAATATCTCGCAAATCGGTTTGTACCTTTGAGGACTTCTGATGTTTTTCGTATAATGAAGCCGTAAAGGAGGTCGATATGATGAGAAAATCAATGTTTGCAGCGCTTCTTGTGCTGATAATGCTGCTATGTGGCTGCTCCGATGTTTCAACAGCCCCCACACTGAATGATGAAAGTGAGCTTGTGACGGAAACCGAAGCTACTGCCGAAGCCGAAAGCACCAAGAGCATTTATTCCTCGGAAAGTAATGAGAGCAAAGCTCCAGAAACGAGTGCGGCGCTTGAAACTGCCGCAAAGGTAACGGAGTGTGAGCCTGTTCAGAGTGAAACGGTAAGGCAAACCGAGCCTGCCAAGCAGAGTGAAGCAGAAACACCTGCAACGAAATCCACTACGGAAAATAATAATCCGCCGCCTACGGAAACACCGACACAAACCGCTTCCGAAAACACAAAGACAGCCTATGATTTTGAGTTCGATATGGAAGCGATAAAGGCGGATTGTATCAGTATCGGTCAGTCAATGGGGCTTCGTTTGGATACCTCTCTCACTCCGAGCAACGCAAGCTGGTGGAATCCCGTAACGGCGTCACGGAGCAATCAAGGCGAAATTCTAAAGCAAAGCCTTGAAAGCTATATCAAGTTTCATACCGCTGAAAATCTCAGCGCATACGGAATTGATGAAATCTCAGAATTTAATATTTGCTGCGAAGCAAAAGGAAACGGCGAATATCTGATTTACTTTCTTTTTGCATAAGTGGCAGCAAGGCTTATCCCTCTGTTTCAAAAACAGGGGGATTTTTTATACCCAAAATCAAGAAAGGACGGTTTAACAGTCTATGAAAACAAAGTTTAAGAAGAACGGAAGGCGGCTTCTGGCGGCTATCCTCTGCCTTGTTATGGCGGTTATGGCATTGCCGATGTCCGCCTTTGCGTGGACAAGCGAGGAAGGCGTTAGCTGCACTTCCTCATTCGGGGACTACTATGTCGGCTCTGACGGAGGATACTATCGCAGCAAATCCTCTTATTCGTTCATCGTGTACGACAGCGACGGCAACACCTCTGTAAGAACAATCAGCGCAGGCAACGCCAAGCGCAAATACCTGATGACCGACAGCAGCGGAACGCACCAAGTTTACTGCGTGGAGTCGGGTATTGACTTTAATACGGGAAACAGCTATGTATCCCAGAACGGCAAAAACAGCTCCTATTTTCGCAAGCTGCCTACCGAAGCGCAGTTCGGCGTAATGATGGCTCTGATGTATGGTTGGCACGAGGGAAAATCCTCGCCCGTTGCGGGCACGAACACAGATGATTATGCGTTTGCGACCCAAACGATTATCTGGGAATATCAGCAGCAGCTCCGCACAAGCCCGTCCGACCTGCACAGCGCAAACGGCATTGATGCGGACACTTACTGCTATTCCCTAAAGGGCAGACCTGCCGAGAAGTGTTATGACTGGATTTTGTCGCAGATGGCAAGCCACTATACCATTCCGAGCTTTGCCGCAAGAAATCAGAACAAGGCAGACACCTATACGCTCAAGTATAATCCCGACAAGCAGAATTACAGCTTGACCCTTACCGACACAAACAACACCCTCGCCAATCTAAGCCTTTCGGCAAGCGGCATTAAGGTATCCAGAAGCGGAAATCAGTACACCTTTACAAGCGACAAAATGATTATCTCTCCAATTACGGTATCCGCACAGAAAGCCGTTAATCTGGATTGCGACGAGATGCTTATCTGGGGCTGCGTAGGCAAGCAAACAATGGTTTCGGGAGCTTCCGACCCTGTATATTTCTATTTCAAACTTGATACCGAAACCTACGGAACAGGTCTTATCAAAAAGACATCTGAGGACGGTGTTGTATCTGGCATCAAATTCAATATTTCTGGTAACGGCGTAAATCAAACCGTCGTGACCAAAGCAGACGGCATGGTAGATATTTCTTTGATGCCGGGGGTCTACACCGTCACAGAGCAGCCGATTGACCGATATGAGCCGCAGAATGTTCAGAGAATTACTATCGTAAGCGGTCACACCTCTACCGTGACCTTCAGCAATACGCTGAAGCGTGGCAGTCTGGAGATTATCAAAAGCTCCGAGGACAATCTGGTGGAGGGCGTGAAATTCCATCTTTACGGCACATCTTTAAGCGGTCTGCCCGTTGATGAATACGCCGTGACCGACGCAAACGGCGTTGCAAGATTTGAAAATGTGCTTATCAGCGGCACTACACCTTATACCGTAGAGGAAATTGATACGGCGGTGCGCTATGTCGTTCCCGCTTCCCAGACAGCGCCTATCGAATGGGAAAAGGTGACGAGCCGCAGCTTGACAAACATTCTCAAAAAATTCAATGTGACCGTAACGAAATCCGATGCAGAAACGGGTACGGCGCAGGGCGACGCTTCTCTTGCGGGTGCAGTCTACGGCATTTATAAGGGTGAAGAACTCATTGACACCTACACGACAGATAAAAACGGTCAGTTTACAACGAAGTATTATGTATGCGGCAACGATTGGATTGTCCGAGAAATCAGCCCGTCTGAGGGCTATCTGCTTGACAGAACAATCCACAGGGTCGGCGCAGAGCCAGAGCTTTACACCGTGGAGTTTAACTCTACCGCAAATGATGTGACCGAGCAGGTCATCAAGGGCAATATCGCCATTATCAAGCATACCGACAACGGCGAAACGCAGATTGAAACGCCCGAAACAGGCGCAGCCTTTGAAGTATTCCGCAAGGCGGCAGGCAGCTTTGACGCCGCAAAGGAAACCGAGCGAGATATTCTCACTTGTGATGAAAACGGCTTTGCCCAGACAAAGGATATGCCTTACGGTATCTACACCGTCCGCCAGACCTCTGGTTGGGAGGGGCGTGAGCTGATGAAGCCCTTTGATGTGTTTATCAGCAAGGACGGTCAGACCTACCGCTATCTTATCAACAACGCAAACTTTGAAAGCTATATCAAGGTCGTGAAGAAAGATGCGGAAACAGGCAACACCATTCCGTATGCAGGCGCAGGCTTCCAGATTTACGACCCGAACGGAAACCTTGTGACAATGACCTTCACCTATCCCGAAGTGACGACCATTGACACCTTTTATACCACAGCCGACGGCGAGCTTATCACGCCGCAGACCTTGGAATACGGCAAGGGCTATTCTCTGGTTGAGGTACAAGCACCGTATGGCTATGTGCTGAACTCCGAGCCTGTCTATTTTGATGTGATGCAGGAAAACTCCGAGATTGACAGCGGTATTACCGTCATTGAGGTAGTACGCTCCAATGTGGCGCAGAAAGGAACGATTACTGTATCCAAATCGGGCGAAGTGTTCAGCTCCGTCAATGAAACAGGCGGCTTGTATCAGCCTGTCTATGCGGTGCGTGGGCTTGAAGGCGCAGTCTATGAGATTTCCGCCGCCGAGGATATTTATACTCTGGACGGTACGCTCAGAGCTTCTAAGGGCGAGGTTGTCGATACCGTTTCCACAGGTGCAGACGGTACGGCGGTAAGCAAGGAACTCTATCTCGGAAAATACGAGGTCAAGGAAATCACTGCTCCGTTTGGAATGGTACTGAACGAGGAAACTCACGCCGTTGAGCTTGTATATGCGGGTCAGAATGTCGCTGTTACCGAAACCGCCACTTCTTTCTATAACGAAAGGCAGCGTGTAGAAATTGACCTTATCAAGCGCCTTATGACAGACGAAGCCTACGGCATTGGTAAGAACGGCGAAATTTTTGATGTAACCTTTGGCTTGTATGCGGAAAAGGAACTGACGGCGGCAGACGGCACGGTTATCCCTGCTGACGGTCTGATTGAGATTATCTCTCTTGACGAGAATGGAAACGGCAAGGTCAAAACCGACCTGCCTATCGGGAGCTACTATGCAAAAGAGCTTGCGACCAATTCCGCATATATCTTGAACGGGCAGAAATATCCCGTCACTTTCGAGTATGCGGGACAGGAAACGGCTACTGTTCACATCACAGCCAACGACGGCGAAGCCATTGAGAATGACATCATTTACGGCTCTGTAAGCGGTAAGAAATCCGACGAGGACGGCAACGCTCTCGGCGGTGCGGTTATCGGCATTTTCAAGACAGGCACAGAGAAATTCACAACCGAAAACGCCATCCAGACTACCGTTACGGCTGCTGACGGCAGCTTTTCTTTTGAAAAAGTGCCGTATGCTGATGAGCCGCTGCGGTCTGGATACAAACGAGCATTTTGACCGAGAGGATTTTGAGGGCATTATCAATTTCA
>CAKUGQ010000012.1 GCA_934654755.1 uncultured Oscillospiraceae bacterium
CGCATTTCCTATGACCTTGTGGGCTTTATCCCCGTGGAAGAACTGCTGAAACAGGAAACGGCGTGACCGAAGCCACGTCGTTCCTGAGAAAATACGATATTACTTTCTTATGCCCCCCGACCATTTGCCGGTGGGGTTCTTTTATTTTTCGGGCTTGTAGCTGTCTTTCAGGCTGACCGAACGGTTAAATACGGGGTGTTCCGGGGAGGAATCCTTGCTGTCTGGGCAGAAATAGCCGAGACGCATGAACTGGAAAGCGGCGGGCGCCGCAGCGAAGACCAGAGCAGCCTCAACCTTGCAGCCGGTCAGGACCTCCAACGAGTCGGGATTCAGGCATTCGATGAAATCCTTATCCGCTGCATCGGGGTCTGCGTCGGTAAACAGGTTGGAGTACAGTCGTACCTCGGCGTCCACGCAGGTGGACGCATCGACCCAATGGATCGTCGATTTGATCTTACGTCCGTCGGCTGGGTCTCCGCCGCGTGAATTCGGGTCGTATTCGCACAGAACCTCGGTTACGGCTCCGGCCTCATCCGTGCGGAAGCCGGTACACTTGACCACATAGGCCCCCTTGAGACGAACTTCATTTCCCGGGAAAAGCCGGAAGAACTTGCCGACCTTTTCCTGCTGAAAATCTTCGGCTTCGATCCAGAGACTGCGTGAGAAGGGAACCTCACGCGAACCCATCTCCGGATGGTTCGGATGATTCTCTACGGAAAAGAGCTCTGTCTTGCCTTCCGGGTAATTTGTCACTGTCAGCCGGACAGGGTGCAGGACGGCCATAACGCGCACGGCGGTCTCATTCAGATCCTCACGCAGACAGTGCTCCAGAAAAGCATACTCTACCGTCGAGGCAACCTTAGCGACGCCGATGCGCTCGCAGAAATTACGGATGGATGCCGGCGTATAACCTCTGCGGCGCAGGCCGCAGAGCGTCGGCATTCTGGGGTCGTCCCAACCGCTGACGCGGTTTTCCTCCACGAGACGGCGCAGCTTACGCTTGCTCATGACGGTGTGGTCAATCCCCAAGCGCGCAAACTCAATCTGTCGCGGCTTTGCGGGCAGATCACAGTGTTTAACAACCCAGTTATACAGAGGACGGTGCGCCTCAAATTCCAGTGAGCACAGTGAGTGCGTAATATGCTCCATCGCATCTTCGATAGGGTGCGCAAAATCGTACATCGGATAGATGCACCACTTGTCTCCGGTGGCGTGATGGGGCATATGATTGATACGGTAAATGGCGGGATCGCGCATATTGAAGTTGCCGGAGGCAAGATCAATTTTTGCGCGGAGCGTCATGGCGCCGTTCGGGAATTCGCCTGCGCGCATCCGGCGGAACAGCTCAAGCGATTCCTCCATCGGCCGATCACGGTAAGGGCTGACGGCGGGCGTGTTGAGATCACCGCGCATTTCCTTCATTTGTTCCGGTGTCAATTCGCAGACGTAGGCGAGTCCTTTTTTAATCAGCCCTTCGGCACATTCGTACATTTTGTCGAAGTACTGTGAGGCGTAGTAGAAACGGTCGTCCCAGTCAAAACCGAGCCAGTGAATGTCCTGCTTAATCGCTTCGACGTACTCCACATCCTCCTTGGTCGGATTTGTGTCATCCATACGCAGATTGCAAATGCCGCCGAAGCGCTCGGCGGTACCGAAATCAATGCAAAGCGCCTTGCAGTGACCGATGTGCAGATAGCCGTTCGGCTCCGGCGGAAAGCGTGTGTGTACCTGCATCCCCTCATATTGTCCGCCCTCGGACAGATCCTCAACGATAAAGGATTCTATAAAGTTTTTCGGTTCCGGAAAAACACGATGGTCTTCCATTCGCATCACCCTCTCATGCATTTTTCGCACATAGTATATAACACTTTTGCCAAATTTGCAAGCCGAAATTCATGAAATCTGCCGAATTTGGATGGAAGGAGATTGATAATTGAAAACAATTTGGAAAAACCGAAATTTTCGGTTGTCAATTCTCCTGATTTATTATACAATAGACGGAGAATGAAGGAGACAAAGGAGTGATTCTCTTGAACGAGCCTAAATATCGCCGCGTGCTGCTCAAGCTCAGCGGTGAAGCACTTGCGGGCAACGCGCATCGCGGGTTGGATTTTGACGTAATCGGCAGTGTTTGTGACGTTGTAAAGCAGTGTGTCGCACTCGGTGTGCAGGTCGGTATCGTTGTCGGCGGAGGAAATTTCTGGCGCGGCGTGAAGGACGGCAGCGACCGAATGGAGCGTACTCGCGCCGACCATATGGGGATGTTGGCGACGACCATGAATGCGTTGGCCATTGCCGACGTTCTGGAGCAGCGCGGTGTTGCCGCGCGCGTGCAGACGGCGCTGGAAATGCGTGCCATTGCAGAGCCTTACATTCGCGGACGTGCGATCCGTCACCTGGAAAAGGGGAGAGTTGTGATCTTTGCCTGCGGGACCGGAAATCCCTTCTTCTCTACGGATACCGGTGCGGTGCTTCGTGCGGCAGAGATCAATGCCGACGCGGTGCTGCTGGCGAAAAATGTGGATGGCGTTTATACCGCCGATCCCGCAAAGGACGCCTCCGCCATGAAATATGACGAGTTGAGTTATCACAGAGTGCTGGCCGAGAATCTTCAGGCCACGGACACGACCGCGATGACGCTGGCAATGGACAACCATATTCCCATCATCCTCTTTGCGCTGAAGGATCCGCAGAATATCCTGCGCGTGGTGATGGGCGAAAAGATAGGAACAGTTGTTAAGGAGGATAAATAACATGGCAGTTGACTTTAAGGATTTTTCCCGCAAGATGGATCGCACGCTTGACGTTTTGGCAGAGGACTTCGGCGCCATTCGCGCCGGCCGCGCCAATGCCCGCGTACTCGACCGCATTGAGGTCGAATACTACGGCGTCGATACTCCCGTTGGCCAGGTCGGTACCATTTCTTCGCCGGATGCCCGCACGCTGGTTATCCAACCGTGGGACGGCTCGCTGCTGAAAAAAATTGAGAAGGCGATTCAGTCGTCCGATCTCGGTATTAACCCGCAGAACGACGGCCGCGTGATCCGTCTGGTGTTTCCGCAGCTTACCGAGGAGCGCCGCCGCGAGCTGGTCAAGCAGGTCAAAAAATACGGCGAAGAGGCCAAGGTTGCGATGCGCAATGTCCGCCGTGATGCAATGGACTACATCAAAAATCTGAAGAAAAAGAGCGAGATTACCGAGGACGAACAGAAGAAAGCCGAAAAGGACCTTCAGGATTTGACCGACAAATATATCAAAAAAGTCGATGAGGCTTGCGCAGCCAAGGAAAAGGAGCTTATGGAGATCTGATGCTTCCGGAATCAGCCGCCATATGGCGGCTGATTGCATCAGCGCTTATTTTTTGGAGTAATACCATGCTGTTTTCAAAAAAACAAACGCCTTTGCCTGCGCAGGAACGTGTTCTGCCGACGCATATCGCCATTGTAATGGACGGGAACGGCCGTTGGGCACAACAGCGCGGGCTACCGCGTGTATTTGGTCACCGCGCAGGAGCTGAGGCTTTTCGTACCATCGCGAATTATGCAAAGGAAATCGGCCTGCGGTATTTGACCGTCTATGCCTTTTCCACGGAGAACTGGAAACGTTCTGCGGAGGAGGTTGACGGAATTATGGAGCTTTTGGAGCGTTATCTCGGCGAGATCATTCGCGACATGGATAAGAACCGTGCCCGCTTCCGCTTTTTCGGAGACTTGAGCCGCCTTTCTCCGGAGCTTCAGGAGGAGGCGCGCATTGCCTCGGAGCGTTCCGGGCAATATGACGGTGTGCAGGTGAATTTTTGCCTGAATTATGGCGGCCGGGCCGAGATCGTGCGTGCAGCGCAGGAATTTGCCCGCCGCTGTGCGGCAGGGGAATGCAGCCCGGACGAGTTAACCGAAGACGCCTTTTCCTGCCTGATGTATTCGGCCGGGATTCCGGATCCGGAGCTGATTATCCGCCCCGGCGGTGAGCTGCGGACCTCAAATTTTCTGTTATGGCAGTCGGCATATGCCGAATACTATTTTACGCAGACGCTTTGGCCGGATTTTGGGCCGGAGGATCTTGAACGGGCGATTGCGGCTTATTCCGCCAGAAATCGCCGCTTTGGAGGTGTTTGACCGTGCTTACCCGCATTTTGACTGCCTGCATCGGACTTCCGCTGCTGCTTGTTATCGTCCTGCTGCTCCCGCCCGTGGCCACGGCGATTCTTTTTGCGCTGGCCTGTGGCATCGGGGCGTATGAAATGCTCTGGCGGACGGGAATATTAAAGCACAAACGGATTCTGGCGTATACCGTTGCCGGTTCAGCGGCTACGGTCATGTGGTCGTGGCTTCGCGCCTGCGCCGTTGTTCCGGAGCAGACGCTGTGGCTTCTTACGCTGGCGGGGCTGTTTGTGTATTTCTCGCTTTTGTTCTGTGAGCTCTTGGGTGCGCATGCGAAGCTGAAGTTCACGGATCTCTGCGTCGCTCTGTTTGCGGGATTGGTTTATCCGTTCCTGATCGGCGCACTGGTGCGCCTTCGTGCGATGAACGGCGGAAACTTTTTTATCCTCGTTGCTTTTTTACTTTCCATGGTTGCGGATTCCGGTGCGTATTTTGTCGGTCGGGCCTGCGGAAAACACAAGCTTGCGCCCGTCATCAGCCCCAAAAAGACGGTTGAGGGTGCGATCGGCGGCACTGTAACGAATGTCCTTGCGATGTGCCTGTATACCTTTCTGCTCCACCGATTCTTCGGTTTTACGCAGGTCAACTACCTCTATGCGGCAATCTATGGTGTACTCGGAGCACTTGGTTCCATCGTCGGCGACCTGACTCTCTCCGTCGTAAAACGGCAGGTGGGGATCAAAGACTATGGGAATCTGTTTCCGGGTCACGGCGGCATTCTTGATCGCTTTGACAGCACGATGATTGTTGCGCCTCTGGCAGAGCTGCTGCTGCTGACCATCCCGTTTGCGGTGAAGTGATATGACAAACTGTGTTTCCGTTTTGGGTTCGACCGGCTCCATCGGCCGACAGACGCTTGAGGTCGTCGGTCAGCTCGGAATCCGTGTGGCAGCGCTGGCGGCCGGAGCGAACGTGGAACGTATGGCTCGGCAGTGCCGCGAATACAGGCCGGAACTGGCCGTGATGGCCACGCCGCAGGCGGCAAATGCGCTGCGCGACGCGCTTGGCACACAGAAGATCCGAATCCTCTCCGGCCCGGAGGGGCTGCTTGCCGCCGCTGTCCATGAACAGGCGGATACCGTTGTGACTGCCGTGGTCGGAATGCTCGGCTTAAAACCGACGCTGGCTGCAATCCGCCAAAAAAAGCGGATTGCACTGGCCAATAAGGAGACGCTTGTCTGTGCCGGCGAGCTTGTCATGGCTGCCGCGCGGGAATATGGTGCAGAAATTCTTCCCGTAGATTCCGAGCATTCAGCGATTTTCCAGTGTCTGATGGGATGTACGGACCGACGTGAGATTCGAAGACTGCTTCTGACATGCTCGGGCGGACCGTTTTACGGCAGATCGCGTGAGGAGCTGGGACGTGTGACCAGAGCCGATGCGCTGTGCCATCCGAATTGGAAAATGGGGCAGAAGATTACCGTTGATTGCGCAACGCTGATGAACAAGGGGCTGGAGGTTATTGAAGCGATGCGGCTGTATTCTCTGCCGCTCTCGCAGGTCGATGTTCTCATCCACCGGCAGAGTATCGTGCATTCGCTGGTAGAATTCCGCGACGGTGCGGTGCTTGCGCAGCTTGGCGTGCCGGATATGCGCGTACCGATCCGTCTGGCAATGACTTACCCGGAGCGCGCGGAGAATCCTGCAGCGCCGCTGGATCTTACGGCCTGCGGCGCGCTGACCTTCGCTGCGCCGGACTATGAGGCGTTTCCCTGCCTCACGTTGGCGCGTGAAGCGGCGCAGCGCGGCGGTACGGCCTGCGCCGTGCTCAACGGCGCGAATGAGGCTGCCGTCGATGCATTCCTGCGCGACGAGATCGGCTTTTACGACATTGAACGCCTCGTTCGAAGTGCGCTCAGTACCGTTGCGCAGACCGATCGTCCCGATCTGGATCAGATCCTCCTTGCGGACGCTGCGGCGCGCCGCGCGGTATATCAATCTCTGTGAGGTGCTTGCATGACTGTTTTTTACATTATTCTTTCCGTTTTCCTGTTTGGACTTCTGATTTTTCTGCATGAGGGCGGCCATTTTGTAACGGCAAAGCTCTCCGGCGTGCAGGTCAACGAGTTTTCCCTTTTTATGGGTCCCGCCATCTGGAAGAAGCAGAAGGGGGAGACGCTCTACGCACTGCGCTGTATTCCGATTGGCGGCTACTGCGCGATGGAAGGGGAAGATGACGACAGTGAAAACCCTCGTGCCTTCCGCAATGCAAAGGTGTGGAAGCGGATCATCATTCTGGCCGCGGGTTCGTTCATGAATGCTCTGACCGGTCTGCTCATTGTCCTGCTGCTTGTTTCCTTCACCTATTCCGCCATTCCGGGCACAACACTCTCCGGCTTCCACCCGGACTACGCTTATCATACCGAAAATGACCTTCAGACCGGCGACCGCTTCGTCTCCATCGACGGTGAGCGTGTCTATGTTAACAGCGATATTGCCATGTTGCTTTCGCGCAGCACCACAGGCGTATACGACATCGTAGTTGAGCGCGACGGAAAAACCGTCGAGCTGAGCAATTATACGCTGAAGGCGCAGGAATACGACGGACAACTTCGTTACGGTTTCAATATTGCCGCAAAGGAGAAGACCGTCGGCGGCGTTCTGGCATACAGCTGGAACTCCTGCGTTAATTTTGCGCGACTCGTCCGTCTCGGACTTCAGGACCTGATTACGGGACGTGCCGGTCTGAGCGATATGTCCGGCCCGGTCGGAATCGTGAAGGTTGTGACGGATGCCGGTAAGGAAGCCCAATCCATCGGCGCCGGTGTTCTCAACGTGCTGTATCTGTTTGCATTTATTGCCGTGAACCTCGCGGTAATGAATATGCTGCCGATCCCCGCGCTGGATGGCGGACGTATTGTATGTCTGCTCCTGACAACGCTGATTGAAAAAATTATCGGGCGAAAACTGAACCCGAAATATGAGGGCTATCTGCATGCCGGTTTCCTCGTTCTGCTTTTGCTTGTTATGGCTGTTGTGACATTCAAGGACATCTTCAGCCTGTTCGGAGGCTGAGTATGACGCGACAGATTCATATCGGCAACATTGCCGTCGGCGGCGGTGCGCCGATCAGTATTCAGTCTATGCTCAACTGTCCGACGACGGATGAAGCGCGCTGCCTCGTGCAGATTCGGGCGCTTCAGTCGGCGGGCTGTGAGATCATCCGGATGACCGTACCGGATCCGGCTGCGGCGGAAAGCTTTGCGCGGATTGTTTCGCAAACGTCGGTGCCGCTTGTTGCAGACATCCATTTTGACTACCGTATGGCCATCGCCGCTGCAGAGGGCGGAGCAGCCAAGATTCGTATCAATCCGGGGAATATCGGTGGACAGGAACGTGTCCGCGCGGTGGCGGATTGCTGCAAGGCGCACCATATTCCCATCCGTATCGGTGTGAACGGTGGAAGTCTGGAGCCGGAGCTTCTGCGCAAATACGGCCATCCGACGGCGGAAGCGCTGGTGGAAAGTGCATTTTCCCATATTGCGCTTTTGGAGCGCTGCGGCTTCTACGACATATGCGTCAGCATGAAGTCCAGCTCCGTACCGCTGATGATGCAGGCGTATCGCCTGATGCATGAGCGGTCGGACTACCCGCTGCACCTCGGTGTGACGGAGACGGGCACGGAATACATGGGTACGGTAAAATCTGCTATGGGCATCGGTGGCCTCCTGTGTCTCGGAATCGGCGATACCATCCGTGTATCTCTTACTGCCGACCCTGTCCGGGAGGTGGTTGCCGCTAAGGCGATTCTGCGCGCCGCAGGGCTGCGAAAAGGCGGGGTGGATCTGATTTCCTGCCCGACATGCGGAAGAACGAAAATCGACCTGATCGGTCTTGCCGGGCAGGTGGAGCAGGCGCTTGCAGACTGCAAGAAGGATTTGACCGTAGCGGTTATGGGCTGTGTGGTCAACGGCCCCGGCGAGGCGCGTGAGGCCGACATCGGCATTGCCGGCGGTGACGGCTGCGGCGTGCTGTTCGTGAAGGGAGAGCTGAAGGAAAAGCTGCCCTATGACGAACTGCTGCCGGCGCTTTTACACTATATTGAACAAATGTGAAGACACTGGGGAGAAACAATGTCGAGAATTCCCTTTTTGAATCTGTTTTTTGAATATCATCCGGAGGAGTCTCTCCGTGCGTGGCTGGAAAAGACCGAGATCAGACACGGTGAGATCAGTCGAGACACAAGCAGCGTGACGCTTCATGTCGAGAGCGAAGAGTATTTTCCGGACAAGCGTATCGGCGAGCTGGCCGACGAGCTCCGGGCGCACTATGGCGTGCGGCATCTGCGGATTCTTCCGAGATTTCCCGCCTCCGAGCTTCCGAAGCTTTTGCCGTCCGAGCTGGGACATGTGATCTCTGCGGCCTACTCGCCTGCAATGGCATTGCTTGCGGGCTGCAAATGGGAGCTTTCGCCCGGCGAAAGCCGCCTGACCATTCTGGCAAACGGTACGGAAGCGCTTGCGCCCTACCTCCCGCTTGCAGAGCGCTACATATCGGAACGCTTCGGCGTGGAGACGAAGATCACTATCTCGTCGGAAGGAGAATTTGACGGAGAGGCACTCTTTGCACGCACAGAGGAGCTTCGGCGTGCGGCAATGCGCGAGCTTCCGCTTATAACGCCGCCCACTGCGGTACAAAACGGCTCTGCCGGAAAAACGAGGCCTGCCGAGTCGGAGACGATTTATGGCAAGCCCTTCTCCGGCGAGGCAGTGAAAATGAATACAATCAGCATGACTACCGTAGGCGAACGTGTCATTGTTGAGGGCAAGGTGTTTTTTGTCGATCACCGCGAAGTCAAAAACGGCGCGGCGAATGTGGTTTCTTTCGACATGACCGATTATACCAACTCCGTGCGTGTTCATTCGTTTATGAAGGGCGACACGGGCAAGTCGATCGTCGAGGGCGTGAGCGCTCCCGGTATGTGGCTGCGCGTGCAGGCACGGGTTGATTTTGACGACTACAGTCAGGAGCTTGTGCTCAAGCCTCTGGGCATAATGAAGGCCTCGGCACCCGTCCGCCAGGATACGGCGGCGCAGAAGCGTGTGGAACTGCACCTGCATACGACCATGTCCATGATGGATGCGCTGACGAAAACTGGGGAAGCGGTCGCAACGGCTGCCCGCTGGGGGCATAAGGCCATCGCCATTACCGACCACGGTGTCGTTTCCTCCTTCCCGGATGCACTCAAGGCCTCCGGCAAGGCGAAGGTCGCCGGTACGGACCAAAACATCAAGATTCTTTACGGCTGTGAGGGCTATCTGCTTGATCTGAAGGATGAGCGTATTGCGGCACATGGCGATTTGAGCAGGGCGCTGGAAGGGGAGTATGTCGCCTTTGACCTGGAGACGACGGGGCTTTCGCGCACAAAGGATGCAATCACCGAGTTCGGCGCCGTCCTTTTCCGAAACGGTGAGCCGGTCGATGTGTTCCAGTCCTTTGCCGATCCGAAGCGTCGGCTGGATCCCGAAAATACCGCGCTGACGGGTATTACGGACGAAATGCTCATCGGTG
This sequence comes from uncultured Oscillospiraceae bacterium, assembly GCA_934654755.1. Lineage (GTDB taxonomy): Bacteria > Bacillota > Clostridia > Oscillospirales > Oscillospiraceae > JAZOXB01. Next base: position 9,672 of record CAKUGQ010000012.1, read on the forward strand.
CGCCCGATATTTCAGAGGTGCTGCCTGCATTCCTCCGTTTTTGCGGAGACAGACCGCTTGTTGCACATAACGCCGACTTTGATATCGGCTTTGTCGAAACGGCTGCGCGCAGGCTCGGTATCGACTTCCGACCGACTTATGTTGACACGCTCGTATTGGCACGTGTCCTGATGCCGGAGTTGAAAAAGCATAAGCTTGACATTGTTGCCGAGGGGCTGAGGCTTCCGGAATTCAATCATCACCGTGCTTCAGATGATGCAAAAACCTGCGGCATGATCTACGCACGGCTGGCGGAGCGACTTGCGCGGCAGGGCGTCGCCGATCTGGCAGGCGTAAATGAGCAAATGCTCGCAGGCAGCGGCGAGATCAGGCTCGCGGGGCGGAAGGTTCATCCGCGCCACATTCTGCTGTTTGCCAAAAACCAGCTTGGACTGAGAAATCTGTACCATCTGATTTCAGACGCAAACCTCAAGTATTTCTACCGTAAGGCGCCATGTATCCCGCGTTTTGAGCTGGAAAAGCTGAGGGAGGGATTGGTGATCGGTTCTGCCTGCGAGGCGGGCGAGCTGTTCCAGGCCGTCCTGGGACAGGAGCCGGAGGATGAGCTGCTTCGGGTTGCTTCGTTTTACGATTTTCTGGAAATTCAGCCAATCAGCAACAATCGCTTTCTGGTTGCGGAAGGAAAGGTTGCCTCGGACGAAGATCTGCGCAATTTCAACCGTACCATTGTCCGCCTTGGGGAGCGGCTTGGCAAGCCTGTCTGTGCGACGGGGGACGTTCATTTCCTGAATCCGGAGGAGGAAATATACCGTCGTATCCTGCTGGCCTCCAAGGGCTTTGCGGATTGCGACCGCGAAAACCCGCTTTATTTCCGTACGACGGACGAAATGCTGGAGGAATTCTCCTATCTCGGCGCAGAAAAGGCGCATGAGGTCGTTATTACCAATCCAAATCATATCGCGGATCTCTGCGATACCGTCCGGCCCGTGCCGCATAACCTGTTTGCGCCGAAGATTGAGAACTCCGTGGAGGATCTGAAGTCGCTTGTTTATGGGAAAATGCACCGTCTCTACGGCGATCAACCACCGGAGTTGGTTGTCAAACGTGTTGAGACTGAGCTGCACGACATCATCTCCTGCCACTATGACGTAATTTATATGTCCGCACAGAAGCTGGTGCAGAATTCGCTGGAGCATGGCTATCTTGTCGGTTCGCGTGGCTCTGTCGGCTCGTCGCTCGTTGCGTATATGTCCGGCATTACGGAGGTTAATTCACTTCCGGCGCATTATCGCTGCCCGAAGTGCAAATACTGTTCCTTCGACGTACCGAAGGAATTTGACTGCGGCGCGGATCTTCCGGATGCGATTTGCCCGCAATGCGGCGAAAAGCTGGACAAGGACGGCTTTCATATCCCGTTCGAGACCTTCCTCGGCTTCGGCGGAGATAAGGTACCGGATATTGACCTGAACTTCTCCGGCGAATATCAGGCGCAGGCGCATCAGTACTGCATCGAAATGTTCGGAGCGAGTCACGTGTTCCGCGCCGGTACGATCGGTACCGTGGCGGAAAAGACCGCTTACGGTTACGTAAAAAAATATCTCTCCGAGCGGAATCTGGTTGTCGGCCGCGCGGAGGAAAACCGTCTTGCAGCGGGCTGCGTTGACGTCCGCCGTACAACCGGGCAGCATCCCGGCGGCCTTGTCGTTATCCCGCAGGAGAACGAAATCTGGGATTTCTGTCCTGTTCAACACCCTGCGGACGCTCCGGACGCCGATATTATCACCACGCATTTTGAATACCACTCTATGGAGGAAAACCTCCTGAAGCTCGATATGCTTGGTCACGACGATCCTACGATGATCCGTATGCTGGAGGATATGACGGGAGTAGATGCAAAGACCATTCCTCTGGATGATGCCGACACCATGTCCATTTTCTCGCTGAGTAAACGCCTGGGCTATGAGGATGATCCCGTCCTCGGCCCGACCGGTGCGGTCGGTATTCCCGAGTTCAACACGCGCTTTACGCGGCAGATGCTTGAGGACACGCAGCCGAAGGATTTCAACACCCTTGTGCGTCTTTCCGGTTTTTCTCACGGCACGGATGTGTGGACGGGAAACGCGCGGGACCTGATCCTGAGCGGTACGGCGACCGTTTTGCAGACCGTCGGCTGTCGTGACGATATTATGCTCTACCTGATTTCCCGTGGCCTGCCGGAGAAACGTGCGTTCAAGATCATGGAAGCAGTGCGAAAGGGTAGAGGCTTGCCGGACGGCGCCGAACAGGAGATGATCGATGCCGGCGTGCCTGAATGGTACATCACGTCGTGTAAAAAGATCAAGTATCTCTTCCCAAAGGCGCACGCCGTAGCTTACGTCATGATGGCCTTCCGTATTGCATGGTTCAAAGTACATTATCCGTTGGCGTTTTACTCTGCGTATTTTTACCGACGCAGTCAGAAGGATGGCTTTGACGCGGTTATGATGACGCACGGCATCGAGACGGTCAGGAAACATATGGATGAGATTTCCGCCAATCCGAAGAGCACGGCAAAAGACGAGGAGCTTTTAAAGACACTTGAGGTCTGCTATGAGTTCTATCTGCGCGGCTTTGAATTCGCACCGATGGATCTGTATGAATCGCATGCGACAAAGTTCGTAATTAAAGACGGCAAGCTTCTTCCGCCGTTTTCGGCGGTCTCCGGGCTGGGTGAAACGGCTGCCTGGGACATCTGTGCAGGGCGAGAGGGAAAGCATTTCCTGTCTGTGGAAGAATTTGCGGCCTCGTGCCGCAAGGTGTCCAAGACGCATATCGAGAGCCTACGTCAGGCCGGTGCGTTTGGCGATCTTCCGGAAACAAATCAGATCACACTGTTTTGAGAGCGTTGTGCTATCATATGTGCTACGACGCCCCCGGCTTCCTTCGTGGAAGCCGGGGGCGTCGATTCCTATATTGGATTATAACAAAAAGACTTTTTATATAGAAATAAAGTTGGTCAATCTATTGACAAGCGCCTGAAATATGGTATAATAAAAAGTAACGTCGGGAATCCGAACAGTTTCCGGCGGCATTATTAACCCTGTGTTAAGACCAGCAATGAACTTTGAGGGCACGCGTCAGGGCAATCATCTAATCAAGAGAGGTAAACCAAAATGTTCCAAGACAAGACGTTAGTTTGCAAAGAGTGCGGCAATGAGTTCGTGTTCACCGCCGGTGAGCAGGAATTCTATGCGGAGAGAGGCTTCCAGAATGAGCCGCAGCGCTGCAAGGCTTGCCGTGACGCTCGCAAGAACGCTGCCCACAGCCCCAGAGAGTTCTTCACCGCTGTCTGCGCAAACTGCGGCGGCGAGGCTCGTGTTCCGTTTGAGCCCAAGACTGATCGCCCTGTGTATTGCAGCGAGTGCTTCGCCAAGATGCGCGAAAAAGGCTGATTCTTCTGCTGATTGGGAAAAGGACTTCCGAAAGGAAGTCCTTTTTATTCCTCGGTCGGCCGGCAGCTATGACTCCTGCGGGTTAAAGCAGTCTGTCAGTGCCTGACGCCGCCTGACTATGGCATCATATACCTCTTTTGTAACATGATCGTAGTAGTTGCCCTCGTAAAGTGCAACGGCGGCATCTGCGTCCAGGATCTGGTACCTGGGCAGAACACCCTCGCCGCGGTCCACGGCGGCTGTAGCCGTGTAGCTTACGTCACCGACTACCGTAACGCCTGTCTCGCGGCTTTTCCGCAGTTCAATTTGTAAGATCGCAGAGAGATTCACACCGTTTTCCCGAACCGCCGTAAAATCGCCGAGGCTGTAGGCAATGACCGCCTTTTTCTGAAGACCGTTTACGGTTACGCTGCGCTGCTCAACTTTGGAGAAGCGATGCGAATGCGAGCCAAGAATAATATCGACGCCGTTTTGAACCAGATAATCTGCGATTTTTCCCTGGGAGCTGCGGATGGTGTCGTTATTCTCGCTGCCCCAATGCAGGCCGGCGATAATGAAATCCGGTCGCAGTGCCTTGGCTGCGGAGAGCGTCCGGTCAAGCTGGCTGTAGTCGATCTTGCTGTAGCTGGAATCGTAATCCGTATAAAGACGATCCACGCGGTATTCTTCTCCTGCGGGAAGAGACATTCCGTTCATCCCTTTTGTCAAGGCGATAAATGCAATACGAATACCGTTTTTCTCCAGCAGAACGGCCCGCTGGTCACGCTGTTCGGCCTCGGATGCGTAGGTCCCGACGGTTTTCAGCTCGGATCCCCGCAATGTGCTTAATGTACGCTCAAGCCCGGACATGCCGCTTTGAATCGAATAGGAATTGGCTGTCTGAAGGACGGTAAACCCCGCAGCGTGCAGCGCCGCAGCCATTGCGTCCGGACAGCTTCCGCTTTGTCCGCCGTACGGCGTACCGGAAAATGTGCCCTCAAAGTTTCCGAATACAAGATCCGACGCGGCAAAAATATTGACCGTCCCGGAAAAGAGAGATGTAAAATCATAGCCGCCGTCGGACTGGAGGAAGGCGGGGAGCATATCGTCTGTCAGATAAATATCCCCCACCGCCGCAAGGCGTACGATCTGTGCCTCATCATCCGGAAAATCTGTCGTCAAGGGCTTTGCGGCAGTTGGCGTGCAGGCACAGAGCAGCAGAGTGCAAAGCAGCGGGATGTAAAAACGAAGCCGTTTTTTCAAGATCATTCTCCTCCGTATAGATTCCTTCTTATTTATAGTCTACACCAAAAGCGGGGAAGATACAAGAACTATTTCCCTATGAGAACGCCGATTGAGCAAACGCACAAGCGTGTGATGTCTGCTGTGATTCGTAAAATTGCAAAAATTACACGAAACGACATGGACAACTCTGAAAAGATTTGGTATGCTTATGCAGGGTTTCTCGGGAGAATCGGAAAAAGGGAGGAATCGCCCGGAGAGAGCAGGGAGCTCTCTCCGGGGTCGGCTTCCTCCGCTCCCATCGGGCGGGGCAAGCGGCTGCATGGTTCCGGCAGTTCCGTTTGCGCCCGTTCCGACCGACCGTTGTTTTTGAATCTGTACGCTGTCATTTTTGTTCAGGCTCATTTCCTTGCAAAGGCGCCTCCCGATGCGGTATTGTTTTACCGCATCGGGAGGCGTTCTCTTTTATAAATATTACATTTCGTTCTATAACCTTAGTAGGATTGTTTTCCGGCGTCTTCGCTGATTATAACAAAACTCGTAAAACGTAATCGCGCAATCACTCCTTCTTTCTAAAAAATGCATCTTTTGCCCAAGAAGCCTCGAAAACAGTTGATTTTTTTGTGCATTGTAGTATAATATTCCTGTTGAAACATGGATGTCTCGATGCAAAGGAGGCTGCCGCACCGATGGATATCAATTTACACAATTCGCTCCGCCGCTTTGCGAGCGGTGACGAGATTCGAAGCTATGCCTTTTTAGGCTGCCACCGCGCGATGCGCGACGGGACCGAGGGGTTTGTTTTCCGCGTATGGGCACCTCGTGCTCAGGCGGTCAGCGTAACGGGCGATTGGAACTTCTGGAATACGGAGGATCTTCCGATGGAGTATCTGGAGTACGGTGTATGGGAGGCGTTCTCTGCCTACGCCAAGCCCGGAGACGCCTACAAGTTTTTTGTTCGACGCTGCGACGGGACGACCGTTTACAAAGCCGATCCCTATGCATTCCAAAGTTGTCGCCAGCCGGACAGCTCCAGCCGGATCTGCGACCTTTCTGGATTCTCATGGAAGGATTCCGAATATCGCCGTCGCATGGCCAAAAGGAAGGCGCTTGACGCGCCGATGAATATTTACGAGCTTCATTTTGGTTCGTGGCGGCGAAAGCCGGACGGAAGCTGCTACAGCTATGAGGAACTGGCCGGGGAGCTGTTGCCGTATCTGTCAGATATGGGCTACACGCATGTGGAGCTGATGCCATTGGCGGAGTATCCCTACGACCCGTCGTGGGGCTATCAGGTGACCGGCTACTACGCGCCGACGGCGCGCTACGGCGATCCGAGAGGGCTGATGCACTTCGTCAATGAGTGCCATAAGGCCGGGATCGGTGTAATCCTCGATTGGGTTCCGGCGCATTTTCCAAAGGATGAGTACGGGCTGTACGAATTTGACGGAAGCTGCTGCTATGAGCTGTCCGATCCGATGATGAACGAACATCCCGACTGGACAACGCGTATTTTTGATCTCGGAAAGCCGGAGGTTCAGTGCTTCCTGATTTCCAACGCGGTCTATTGGCTGGAGCAGTATCACATCGACGGAATCCGTGTTGATGCCGTTGCTTCCATGCTTTATCTGAACTACGGTCGGACGGAATACCGCCCCAACCGTTATGGCGGAGTAGAAAATCTGGAGGCCATCGCATTTTTGCGCAAACTGAATCGCGCGCTCTTTTCCGCGCGTCGTTGCGCCATTACGGCAGCGGAGGAATCTACCGCCTTCCCAATGGTCACAAAGCCGGATTATGACGGCGGTCTTGGGTTCCTATACAAGTGGAACATGGGCTGGATGAATGATATGCTCCATTACATGTCGCTTGACCCGCTGTTCCGCAAGGGGAGTCATAATAACCTGACATTCACCATGACATATGCATATTCCGAAAACTTTATCCTCCCACTGTCACATGATGAGGTCGTACACGGAAAAGGCTCTCTGATCAACAAAATGCCGGGGGAATATGACGATAAGTTTGCCAATCTTCGCACCTTCTATGGCTTTATGATCGGTCATCCGGGGAAAAAGCTCAGCTTTATGGGCAACGAGTTTGCACAGTTTGCCGAGTGGCGCTTTGACAGTCAGCTTGACTGGATGCTGCTTGACTTCGATCGTCACCGCCAGATGAAGGACTATGTACGCGATCTGAACCATTTTTACCTCGCCAATAGCAGCCTGTGGAACGACGATACGGATTGGAACGGGTTTTCGTGGATCAGCGCGGATGACCGTGATAATAGTGTCGTTGCATTCCGCCGGATGGATCGCCGAGGCAGAGAATTGATCCTTGTCTGCAATTTCTGCCCGGTTGAGCGGGAGAACTACTGCCTGGGACTGCCGAAGCCCGGTATTTACAAGGCGGTGCTTAACAGTGATGAAGTGAAATACGGCGGAAAAGGCACGCCGCTTCCGGAGATTCGCGCCGCGCACGAGCCGATGCACGGCCTGCCGTATACCGGAAGCTTTACGCTGCCGCCGCTGTCCGCCGTTTTCTATAAACGCGTTACCAACACACGGGATAAGGAGGAGAAACGATGAACTTTCCGAAAAAGCACTGCGTTGCCATGCTTCTGGCAGGCGGCCAGGGCAGCCGCCTGATGGTTCTGACCGAAAACACCGCAAAGCCCGCCGTTCCCTTCGGCGGGAAATACCGCATCATCGACTTTCCGCTGTCAAACTGCGTCAATTCCGGTATCGATACCGTCGGTATCCTGACGCAATATCAACCGTTGGAGCTGAACGAGTATATCGGCAACGGTCAGCCGTGGAGACTGAACCGGAGTCACGGCGGTGCGCAGGTTCTGCCGCCGTATGCCCGCAGTAAAAAATCGGAGTGGTACAAGGGTACCGCGAACGCCATCTATCAGAATATCCCCTTTATTGAGCGCTATGACCCGGACAATGTGTTGATTCTTTCCGGCGACCATATCTACAAGATGGATTATGCCGAGATGCTGCGTTACCATGTCAGCCATGATGCGGACTGTACCATCGCCGTGCGCACCGTACCGATCGAGGAGGCCGGCCGCTTCGGTATCATGAATACCAATCCGGACGGCTCCATTTATGAGTTTGAGGAAAAACCGAAAAAGCCCAAGAGCACGAATGCCTCCATGGGTATCTACATCTTCAAGTGGAACGTGCTCAAGCAGTTCCTTCTGATGGACGAGGAGGATTCGAATTCGGACAATGACTTTGGCAAGAATGTTATTCCCGCCATTTTGCAGGCCGGCCATCGCCTTTTTGCTTATGCATTTGAGGGCTACTGGAAGGATGTCGGCACGATCGGCTCACTCTGGGAGGCCAATATGGATCTTCTCGGCAAGAACCCCGCGTTTAACCTCTACGACGATATGGGGAAACGTATTTACGCGAGAAACTATGCCATGCCGTCCAGCTTCATTGCCGCCTGCTCGGAAAATGTAAACTGCCTGATCGCCGAGGGCTGTGAAATCTACGGTGCGGTGCGCCACAGTGTGATTTCTACCGGCTGCACCGTCTATGAGGGGGCGTTGGTGGAAGACAGTGTCGTCATGCCGAATGTTGTGATCGAGGCAGGCGCAATTATCCGCCATGCCATCATCGGAGAGGATTGCCGGATTCGACGCGGAGCCGTAATCGGCGGCTGTTTTGCCGAGGGTGAAGCAAAGCAGATCAGCGTGGTCGGCAAAGGGAAGATTATCGAGGAAAATCGCGCGGTAAAACCGGGCGAAGTTGTTTGAACGGGGAGGGTGACTGCCATGAAAACGATGGGCATTATTTTTGCCAATATCTACGACAGCTCCCTCGGCGAGCTGACCAATAAGCGCACAATGGCGTCGTTGCCTTATGCTGGCCGCTACCGCCAGATTGACTTTTCGCTGTCGAATATGTCGAATTCCGGTATTCGCCACATCGGCATCATTACAAAGTATAATTACCAGTCGCTGATGAACCACATAGGCTCCGGTTCGGAGTGGGACCTCGACATCGGTGATACCGGAATGGAATATCTTACGCCCTTTGCCATGGGGCATAACGGAAGCTACCGCGGTAAGCTGGAGGCAATCAACTCCGCCATCAGCTTTCTTGCACTGACGGATGAGGACTATGTTGTTCTGGCGGACAGCGGGGTGCTGTGTGCCATCGATTTCCGCGAGGTGCTGAAGAGCCATGTCGAATCCGGAGCGGATGTGACCGTTGTGGTCAAAGAGGGCATCTGCAACGGCGTCAAGCAGCTGGATATGGCGCTGCGTGCGGACGAGTCGGGCTTCGTGACCGATATCGCCGTCGATTATTGCGCAGGACCGGAATACCTGGCGTCGATGGGTATTTTTGTTATCAGCCGCGAACGGCTGATGCGCGAGACGGTTGAGGCCGTCGCGCATAACCGCTATCACTTTGAGCGAGACCTTGTTATGCACGGCTTTGCCGAAAAGGGCATGAATGTCAACGCCTACCGCTTTGGCGGCGTGGCACTGTTTAACGAGAGCACGCGCGAATTCTATCACAACAGCCTTGCGCTGATCGACCCGGAGGTGCGTCGCGGATTGTTTGGCACCGGCCTGACCATCTATACCAAGGTTCGCGACGAGGTGCCGACCTACTACGGCGAGAATTCCAGCATCGACGACTGTATCGTTGCCGATGGCTGTATGCTTGAGGGGATCGCGGAGCATTCCGTTCTGTTCCGCGGCGTGCAGCTTCACGAGGGCGCAAAGGTGAAAAACAGCGTCATTATGCAGGGCACGCGTATCGGGAAAAATGCCGAGCTGGAGTGCGTGATTCTGGATAAGGATGTTGTGGTTCGCCCCGGTGCGCGACTGTGCGGCACGATGGAGCACCCGCTGATTTTGAAGCGAGGCGAGACGGTATGAACATTGCCATGCTTGCCTCCGAGGCTGCGCCCTATGTCAAGACCGGCGGCCTCGGCGATGTGATTCAGGCGCTGCCGGCAGAGCTGGCCCGGCAGCAGGGCAATCGCGTATGCCTGTTTTTGCCGTATTACAAGCGCATCAAGACCGATCCGCGCGTCGAAACGGAGTTTCTGGGTTCGTTTCACATCCGTCTTGCATGGCGCGAGAGCTATGTTGGCATTTTCCGCCGAAAGGTTTGCACGGACGGTGTGGAGCTCTACTTTATCGACAATGACTACTACTTCGGCGCCCGCGGTGCGGTCTACGGGGAGTTTGATGACGGCGAACGCTTTGCCTATTACAGTAAGGCGGCGCTTGCGGCCATGTATTTCCTTGACTTCAAGCCGGATATTCTACACTGTCACGATTGGCAGGCGGCGGCTGCCGTTGCCGACTACCGCGCGTTCTACGCCGACTGGTCTCCACAGACAAAGACCGTGTTCACCATCCACAACATAGAGTATCAGGGCTGGGCGGACGCTGCGTTCTTTGACCATACGCTCGGACTGCCGGAGCGCTTCCGACAGACGATGAGCTTTGACGGTGCCGTAAACCTTATGAAGTCTGCCATCGCCCTGGCCGATGTTGTGACGACCGTTTCGCGCAGCTACGCGGAGGAGCTTCGCTATCCTTATTTTGCGCATAGATTGGAGTACGTCCTTCGCGATACCTGGCTGTGCGGCATTACCAACGGTATCGACACCAATGTGTTCAATCCCGCAACAGACCCCGCGCTTGTATGCAACTACAGCGCGGAGAATCCGCACGGCAAAGCCGAAAACAAGACTGCGCTGCGTGAGGAGCTTGGTTTACGGCAGGATACGGATGCGCCGATTCTGGCGATGGTCTCGCGTCTGGCCGGGCACAAGGGCATCGATCTTCTGTGCTACAATGCCAACCGACTGGCAGAGCGCGACGTGCAGCTTGTCATTGTCGGTACCGGTGAACGACAGTATGAATATGCACTTGGCGCATTGGCCGCGCAGCATCCCGGAAAGGTTGCGGTGTGTCTGCGCTTCGATGCGCAGCTTGCCTCACGGGTTTATGCGGGGGCAGACATCTATCTGATGCCCTCGCGTTCGGAGCCCTGCGGTCTTTCGCAGCTGATTGCCATGCACTACGGCACGATTCCCGTCGTCTCGGCGACGGGAGGTCTGAAGGATACCGTAGAGCCTTATGATCCCACGACGGGGAGAGGCTCCGGCTTTACCTTCCAGAGCTACAATGCCGATGATTTTCTTGGTGCCATTGACCGCGCCACGGGCCTGTATTACGGCGACCGCGCGGCGTGGCGGCGATTGATCGGCCATGATATGCTGCTTGACGTAAGCTGGCGTAAGCCCGCGGCGGAATATATGCGGCTGTATGTGCAGCTTTTACAGCGTTGATTCTTGAGAGGAGTTCCCATGAAGAAAAAAGAAATGAAACCGGCGCAAAAGGGTATCATGGATGCGCTGGCAGATTCCCTTTACCGCAGCTTCGGCTGCACGCTTGAGGAAGCGACCGAACGACAGATCTACCGTGCGCTGTGCGGCGTTCTGCGTGAGCTTCTGACGGAGAAAAACAGCGCTTTTTTGCAAAAAAATGCGCAGGAGGAGAAAAAAGAGGTCTACTATATGTCGATGGAGTTCCTCGTCGGCACCAGTCTGCATAACAACCTCTTTAATCTCGGCCTGGAACAGGAATGCCGCGAAGGACTGGCAAAGCTTGGTATCGACATTGAAAAGCTCTATGAGATGGAACCGGATGCCGGCTTGGGCAACGGCGGTCTCGGCCGTCTGGCCTCGTGTTATATGGATGCTGCGACCGGCCTGGGCTACAGTGTGACCGGTTGCTCCATCCGCTACGAATTCGGTATCTTCCGCCAGAAGATCGTTGACGGCTGGCAGATGGAATTTCCCGACAACTGGCTGGAAATGGGAGATGTTTGGCTGCGCACGCGCGAAGACGATGCCGTGGAGGTTCGGTTTGGCGGCGAGCTGCGCGAATGGATGGATAACGGACGCTTCCGCGTTGCGCAGGTGGGTTATCAGGCGGTCACGGCCGTGCCGCACGATATGTTTATCTCCGGTTATGATACCGGGGCTGCCAACTGTTTGGTGCTGTGGAGCGCCAAGCTTCCCCAGAGCTTTGACATGGCTGCCTTCTCCCGCGGCGATTATGTACGCGCGCTGGAGCAGAACGCCATGGCCGAGACAATCTCCAAGGTGCTCTACCCGGCGGACGACCATATCCAAGGAAAGCGCCTGCGTCTGCGTCAGCAGTATTTGCTTGTTTCGGCATCGCTTCAGGCGATCCTGAAAAAACACTTCAAGCGCTACCACACCTTCGATAACCTGCCGGAAAAGGTCGCGATCCACATCAACGATACGCATCCGGCGCTTTGCGTGCCTGAGCTGATGCGGCTTCTGATCGATGAGCACGATTACGGCTGGGACGAGGCATGGGACATCACATGCCGCACACTGTCCTATACGAACCATACCGTCATGTCCGAGGCACTGGAACGCTGGAATGTCGATCTGTTCCGTGAGCTTTTGCCGCGCGTTTATTCCGTCTGCTGCGAGATTAACCGTCGGTTGATCGAGTCTCTGTGCTGCGCTTACCCGAATGACTGGGGCAAGATCAACTATATGGCGGTGATCGCCGACAACGAGGTGCGTATGGCGAATCTCTGCCTTGCGGCGTGCCACAAGGTCAACGGCGTATCGAAGCTGCACACACAGATCCTGCGTGACGGCATTTTCCGCGACTACTGCGCGCTTCAGCCCGAGCGCTTCCTGAACGTGACAAACGGCATTGCCTACCGTCGTTGGCTGTGTCAGTCAAACCCGCTTCTGACGGAGCTTCTTGCTGAGCTGATCGGTTCGGACTTCCTGCGGGATGCGCGCGCTCTCGAAGGACTGCTGAAATATCAGGATGACAACGAGGTGCGTGAACGACTTCAGTGCATCAAGCGCAGCAACAAGCAGCGCCTGGCCGCGCTCATCGCCGACCGCAACGGTGTGCGTGTTGATCCGGACTCGATCTTCGACATTCAGATCAAGCGTCTGCATGAGTACAAGCGCCAACTCCTGAATATTCTCCATGTTCTGTATCTTTACAATCAAATCAAGGCCAATCCTACCGCGCCCTTCGTGCCGCGTACCTTCATCTTTGCGGCAAAGGCTTCCGCAGGCTATATCCGTGCCAAGCAGACCATCAGCCTGATCGTGGCGGTATCGAAGCTGGTCAATTCCGACCCGCAGGTGCGCGACAAGCTCAAGGTGGTGTTCATCGAGGACTATAAAGTCTCGCTTGCTGAGATCATTATCCCTGCGGCTGACATCTCCGAGCAGATTTCCGTGGCAGGCAAGGAAGCGTCCGGCACGGGTAATATGAAGCTGATGATCAACGGCGCCGTGACCGTTGGTACGCTCGACGGCGCGAATGTTGAAATTCACGAGCAGGTTGGCGACGAGAACATCTTCCTGTTCGGCCTGAAAGCGGGAGAAGTTGAGGCACTATGGAAGCAGGGCTATGATCCGCGGGAATTCCTTACGCCGGAGCTGGAAGAAGTGCTCAAAATGCTTACCTCCGGTGTGCTCGGCCAGAGGTATGACGACATTGTCGATTCGCTCCTGACCAGTCGCTTCGGTGTCGCCGACGCTTATATGACCGTAGCGGACTTTGCGGATTATGCGCGCGTTCAGCGTGTCGTGTCCGAGACCTATGAAAAACCGGAGGTTTTCGGAAAAATGTCGCTCATCAATATCGCAAAAGCGGGGATTTTCTCGGCGGACCGTGCCGTTGAGGAATATGCGGAAAAGATCTGGCATCTGAGTAAATGAGAATTCTGTTTGACAGCCTTGATGTGGCGTATAAGTCGCCCTTCGGTACCCTGCAGCCGGGGCAGAGCTGCGAAATGCACATCCGCGTGCCGCTGAGCTGCGGCGCGACGGGAGTCTGCCTGATGCTGGAAGACTGTGAGCAGTCACTCTGCGGGGAATTTGCCTTTTCTCATGAACGGGACGCCGACGGCTACGCCGTTTGGTGCGGCTTTCTGACGCTGCAAACGCCGGCGCTGTACTATTACTGGTTCCGGATTGACAAACCGGACGGCTCGTTCCGCCTGTTCCGGCAGGGGCGCGACACAAATATGGAGGCGGGAGAGCGCTGGCAGGTGAGTGTGATCCCGGCGGATTTTACCACACCGGAATTTGCGGCGGGCGCGGTGATGTATCAGATTTTTCCGGACCGTTTTGCAAGGGCCGGCGAGTGTGACCTGATGAACAAGCTTATGCCTTTCCGCCTACATACCCGGTGGGGTGAGGAACCGGATTTCACGGCCGATGCAGAGGGAAACTGGTGCAGCGATTTCTTTGGCGGTAATCTGAACGGTATCCGCGAAAAGCTGCCGTATTTGCAGGAGCTGGGTGTAAGGATCCTGTATCTCAACCCGATTTTCATGGCGTATTCCAACCACCGGTACGACACGGCGGATTATAAGCGCATAGACCCGATGCTTGGGACGGAGGCGGATTTTTCCGCCTTGTGCCGTGCGGCGCACGAGCGGGGGATGCGCGTCATTCTCGACGGTGTGTTTTCCCACACGGGCAGCAACAGCGTCTATTTTGACGCGAAGCATATCTTTGGGCATGGTGCACTTTCTGATCCGGCTTCACCTTACCGCGATTGGTATCGCTTCCGCCATTACCCGGACGATTATGAGTGCTGGTGGAATATGCCCACCCTTCCGAATGTTGAGGAGCTGGCATCCGGATATCTGGACTATATCATTGACGGTGAAGATTCTGTCGTGGCGCACTGGCTGCGCCTCGGAGCGGACGGTTTCAGGCTCGATGTTGTTGACGAGGTGCCGGATGAATTCGTACTTCGCCTCAAGCATCGTCTGCGTGAGTTAAAACCGGAGGCATTTTTGATCGGTGAGGTCTGGGAGGATGCTTCCAATAAGCGCACCTACGGTGTCAGCCGCCGTTATTTTGTTGACGGCGAGTTGGATTCAACGATGAATTATCCCTGGCGCGAGGCGATTTTGCGTTTTATCGGCGGGCAGGAGGATGCGTCGGATTTTTGCGAGCGCGTACTGCGCATTGCGGAGAATTATCCGCCGCAGGTGCTGCGTTGCGTGATGAATCTGCTCGGAACGCACGATACACCGCGCATCCTGACACAGCTCGGCGACCCTTCGGGAGGAAGTAAAGAGTCGCTGTCCGTACGCCGTCTGACACGCAGACAGCGCGAGCAGGCTGTACTGAAGCTCCGCATGGCGTCGTTTTTGCAGTTTGTGCTGCCCGGAAGCCCCTGTATCTATTACGGCGATGAGGCGGGAATGGAGGGCTATGACGATCCCTTCTGTCGTCGTTGCTTCCCGTGGGGGACGGAGGACAGCGCATTGACTGCGTATTACCGCGCGCTTGCACAGCTTAAGAACGCTTCGCCCGCGCTTCGTTTGGGAGACGTTTCCGCAGTAACTCCTGCTAAGGGGAAACTGCATCTGCGCCGTGTCTGTGAAAGCCAACAGGCGGAGATTTATGTCAACCGAAGCGGTACCCCGTGGATGCTCTCACTGTCTGCCATGCCAAACCTCGGTGTGGGCGTGAGCACCTACGGCGGCGGTGTCGCGCTGGAGCCGAACGGCTATGCTGTTTTTTTGATCGACCGATAAAAACACACCGTCCCGCACGAAAATCCGTGTGGGACGGTGCGCTTATACTGTTCGGAAAATGTGCAGCAGGACTTCGGCGTGATCGTCCAGCGCATTCAGCGCCCGCGCAGCCTCCGCACCGGCTTTGGAAATTCGCCAGACATGCGGCGTCATTGTCAGCAGGTCGGTTATTGCCTGCGTGCTGTGCAGCGAAAAATCAAATGCGACGCACCGTGTATCCAGGCGCACAAAATGCGGCAGCTCCGGCGGCGTGTCCTTTTCCTTTTCCCGCAGCTCCGGATAGATCACACGGCGCAGGGCACGCAGGTGCGACTGTCCCGTGATTGCCTGAATAAAGACCCCGCCGGGCTTCAACACGCGTGCGAATTCCTCTTCGGCATTCAGCGCAAACAGACAGATTAAAGCATCGAAGGAAGCGTCGGAGAAGGGAAGATGTGCCGCGCTGGCCGTCAAATAGCGGGAGCCTTTGTCCCGTGCTGCCGCATATCGGGTTGCATCCTTGGAGATATCGATCCCCCAACGCTCGTCGATTCCGGTCAGTCTCGAAAGGTAATAGCCCTCGCCGCATCCTGCGTCAAGCAGCGTCCGGGCAGTCGGCGCATAGTCGGCAAGACAGGCGCAAAGCGCGTCGGAAATGGGACGATACAATCCCAGGTCCAGAAAGCGTCGCCGCGCGGCGACCATTTCCGCCGTGTCTCCGGGGTGCAGGGAGTGCTTTTTGTCGACGGTCAGGAGGTTGATATAACCCTGCCTTGCGACATCAAAGCAGTGACCGGCGGCACAACGCCAGTGCTCGTCCAGTGGCAGGCCGCAAACGGGGCATAGCGGATGCAGCATGGGAAATCCTCCTTGAAATAGTGTTCAAACGCTATCATTCTACTCATTTTTGCGCTCGCTGTCAATTGCCGGATTTGTTTTGTCCGTTTCCGGCCTACCGTTCTGTATGCGATAAAATGATCTCCTGTGCTGCGTTTTGATGCAGAAAAACCGGTCGGAGGTTACAATTTGTACGAAAATTCATAAAATCATGCTTGTATTTCCGAAGAATATTTGATAGAATAACCCGGCTCGAGAAAAATGTGCGCCGAGGGCGCAGAGACATAGGAGGAAACCACTATGAATGTGAAATCGATCGAAAAGGAAGCGTCCCAGGCGAAAGTGACCGTTGAGGTCTCAAAGGCAGAGCTGGAGCCCGCGCTCAATAAGGCGTATCTGAAGTACCGCAAGGACATTATGATCCCTGGATTCCGTAAGGGGAAGGCCCCGCGTATGGTGATCGAAGCGGCTTACGGCAAGCATGTTTTCTTTGAAGACGCCGTTGAGACGCTGTTCCCGGAGATCTACAAGAACTGCGTCCTGACGCAGGATATTAAGCCCGTTGGCCGCCCCGCCGTTACGAAGATGGAAATCGGCGAAGACGATTCCGTTACTCTGGAGATCACGACGGATCTGTACCCCGTTGTCACCTTGGGCCAGTACAAGGGTCTTGAGGTTGAGAAGATCGCCGCTTCCGTTACAACCAAGGAGGTTGACGACGAGCTTGACCGCATGGCGCAGAATGTTGCCCGTATCACCACGGTTGACCGTCCCGCCAAGCTCGGCGATACCGCAGTGATTGACTTTGAAGGCTTCAAGGACGGCGTGCCCTTTGAGGGCGGCAAGGCTGAGGGCCACGAGCTTCGCCTTGGCTCCGGTTCGTTCATTCCCGGTTTTGAAGAGCAGGTCGTCGATATGACCGCCGGCGAGGAAAAGGACGTCAACGTCACCTTCCCCGAGAACTACCATGCGAAGGAGCTGGCGGGTAAGCCCGTCGTGTTCAAGGTCAAGCTGCACGAAGTGAAGCAGACCGTCGTGCCCGAAATGAATGATGATTTTGCCAAGGACGTCTCCGAATTCGATACGCTCGACGAGCTGCGTGCCGATATTGAAAAACGTGTTCTGGAGCAGAAGCAGACCGGTATCGACCGTGCGTTTGAAAATGCTGCGATCGAAAAGGCCGCAGAGAATATGACCGCCGAAATCCCCGACAGCATGGTCGAGGAGGAGCTTGAGCGTCAGATGGAGCGCATGGACTATGAGCTGCGTGCGCAAGGGGCGTCTCTGGAAGCGTATGCCCAGATGATGGGCGGCGATATGAATGTCATTAAGAACAGCCTGCGCCCCGGTGCACTCAAGGCTGTCCGCACCAATGTTATGCTCGATGCCGTTGTCGATGCCGAGAAGATCGAAGTTACCGACGAAGAGTGTGAGGAAGAATACAAGCAGGTTGCCGAATCGTATAAGATGGAGATCGAAAAGGTCAAGGAGCTTGTTACCCTTGACAGCATGAAGGGCGACCTTCAGGTTCGCAAGGCTGCAAAGCTCATTGCCGACAGCGCCGTCGCCGTTGAGCCGAAGGTCAAAGAGGAAACGCAGGAATAAATTCCCATTTCCATGGTTAGAATGTTTCGGAAAGGAGCAGTGCCATGAGTTTAGTGCCTTATGTTGTAGAGCAGACCAGCCGCGGTGAAAGATCGTATGATATTTTTTCGCGCCTGCTCAATGATCGTATCATTTTCCTGTCGGAGGAAGTCAATGATGTCACTGCGAGTCTTGTCGTCGCTCAGATGCTCTATCTGGAGGCGCAGGACCCGGAGAAAGACATCCAGTTTTACATTAACAGCCCCGGCGGTTCCATCACCTCCGGTATGGCGATTTACGACACCATGCAGTATGTAAAATGCGACGTTTCAACCATTTGCATTGGCATGGCCGCCTCGATGGGAGCGTTTTTGCTCTCGTCCGGCACAAAGGGTAAGCGGTATGCTTTGCCCAATTCCGAGATCATGATCCATCAGCCCTCTGCCGGCACACAGGGTCAGGTTACGGATATGGCGATCCATCTGCGTCGCGTCGAACAGGTCAAGCGTCATCTGAACGAGATTCTTGCGGGAAATACCGGCAAGTCCGTCGAGCAGATTACGGCCGACTGCGAACGTGACAATTTCATGACGGCTGCGCAGGCTCTGGAATACGGCCTGATCGATGCCGTTATGACCCATAGATAAGCGATTACCCACGGGGGGTGAACTATTTGGCGGATAAAGTCATCCGTTGTTCCTTCTGCGGCAAGACACAGGCACAGGTTGCCCGTATTTTGTCCGGCGTGAACGGCTATATCTGCAATGAATGTGTCGACCTGTGCAGCCATCTTCTGCACGACGATCTTTATGAGTCGGACGGCGGACATTCGTTGCAGGCGCCGGATCATTTGCCAACGCCGAAGGAGATTAAGGCCTATATGGACGGCTACATTATCGGGCAGGATCAGGCTAAGGTCGCACTGTCTGTTGCCGTTTACAACCACTATAAACGTATTTTTCGTGCTGAAGAGTCCGACGTGGAGCTGCAGAAGAGCAATATTCTGCTCATCGGTCCAACCGGCTGCGGTAAGACCCTCTTTGCTCAGACGCTTGCAAAGATTCTCGACGTTCCCTTTGCAATTGCGGATGCGACTACTCTGACCGAAGCGGGCTATGTCGGCGAGGATGTGGAGAACATTCTCCTGCGTTTGCTTCAGGCGGCGGATTATGATGTGGAGCTGGCGGAGCGTGGCATCATCTATATCGATGAGATGGATAAAATCGCCCGCAAAAGCGAGAATACCTCCATCACGCGTGATGTTTCCGGCGAGGGCGTGCAGCAGGCGCTGCTCAAAATCGTTGAAGGAACGGTTGCCAATGTTCCGCCCACGGGCGGCAGAAAGCACCCGCAGCAGGAGTTTATCCAGATCGATACGAGTAAAATTCTGTTTATCTGCGGCGGTGCATTTGACGGTTTGGATAAGATCATTGAAAAGCGTGTTGACCGTTCCGTTCTGGGCTTCGGGTCCGAGCTGAAGAGCAGCAAGGAGAAGGATGTCGGCGCATTGTTTGCACAGGTTCAGCTGCATGATCTTTTGAAGTTCGGAATTATTCCGGAGCTGGTTGGCCGTCTGCCGGTCGTCACAAGTCTGGAGAGCCTGCGCAAGGAGGATCTTGTCCGTATTTTGACCGAGCCGAAAAACGCGTTGTGCCGCCAGTATACCAAGCTGCTGGAAATGGACGGCGTTGCACTGACGTTTGATCCGGATGCGCTCGAGGCAATCGCTCAGCGGGCGCTCGATCGCCGGATCGGGGCGCGCGGCCTGCGTTCCGTACTGGAGAGCATCATGACGGATGTCATGTATGAGATTCCCTCCGATCCTACGATCACTGCGGTGCGTATTACGCGCCGGTGCGTTGAGGAACGCGCGCAGCCTGATTTAACCTACGGTTCTGCCGGACGCAGGCAGGCGAAGGCCGTATAAAGTCTTTGAGAGGGGGGCGTAATTCACCCCCCTTTTTCCCTTATCTATCTCTTTGCAGCTGCTTTTGCTGCGGAAAGGAGACAAAGTGAACGAACAAAAGGAATTTGAATTGCTGCCTGTTCTGCCGCTTCGCGGCCTGGTCGGCTTTCCGAAGATCTCCGTGCATTTTGATGTCGGACGTGAGCAGTCGATCCGTGCCGTGGAGGCGGCTATGGCCGCCGACCAGCGAATCTTTCTGCTGACACAACTCGACGTGTCGACCGACCAGCCGGGGTTCAAGGATTTGTATTCCGTGGGTACCGTTGCAACCATCCAGCAGGTGCTTAAGCTGCCGGGCGACGTTGTCCGTGTCCTTGTTACGGGAGAGTACCGTGCTTCGGTCGGAAAAGAGGGGCAGTTGAGCCCTTATATGACGGCAGTTGCGGCTCCCGTTCCGAATTATCCGGAACACGCCTCAGAGGTCCGTGTCAAAGCACTGTGCCGTCAGACAATGCATTTGTTTGACGAGTTCATTGATCTGACTCAGCGCCCGCTGCAGGATGTTCTTCTGAAGATGTTTTCCTGCGACGATCCGGGACTTATCGCTGATCTCGCCGCATCCCATTCCACGCTGGATTATCCGGAAAAAATGAGCATTCTGCTCCGCTTTACCCCCTCGCAGCGCCTTACCATGCTCAACGACCTGCTTTCACGCGAGCTTGAGGTTCTGCGTATTGAAAATGAGCTTCAGGAAAAGACGCACAAGAGCATCGAAAAGGGGCAGCGCGAGTATTTTCTGCGCGAGCAGATGCGGGTGATTCGCGACGAGCTCGGTGAGGGCGACGAGGATGCAGAGCTGGAGCAGTATCGCCGCAGCCTGAAAAAGCTGGAGCTTTCGCAGGAGGCGCACGATAAACTGGAGAAGGAAATCGCCAGACTGGGTAAGCAGCCCTTCGGCTCTGCGGAGGCGGCAGTCATTCGCGGCTATCTTGACGTGGTATTTGCTCTGCCATGGAATAAGCGGAGCAAGGAGCGGGTGGACGTGGCTGCCGCACAGAAAATTCTGGACAACGATCATTTCGGCCTGGAAAAGGTCAAAAAGCGTATTCTGGAGATCCTGGCCGTAAAGCAGCTTGCGCCTGAGCTTCCGGGGCAGATCATCTGCCTTGTCGGGCCTCCGGGGGTTGGCAAGACGTCCATTGCCTCCAGCGTCGCACACGCGCTGGGACGCAGGCTTGCGCGTATTTCACTCGGCGGTATCCATGATGAATCCGAGATTCGCGGCCATCGCAAGACCTATGTTGGAGCGATGCCCGGCCGTATTCTTGAGGCAATCAGCCGCGCAGGCACAAAAAACCCGCTGCTCCTGCTTGACGAAGTGGACAAGCTGGGCAGTGATTACCGCGGCGACCCGTCGGCGGCACTGCTTGAGGTGCTCGATTCTGAGCAGAACGGCAGTTTCCGTGACCACTACCTTGAGATCCCCTTTGATCTGAGCGAGTGTATGTTTATCACTACCGCAAATACGACGGATACCATTCCCAGACCGCTTCTCGACCGCATGGAAGTGATTGAGCTCGGCTCCTATACCGATGAAGAAAAACTCATGATCACAAAGCAACATCTTTTGCCGAAGCAGCTTAAGCGTCACGGCCTAAAGCGCACGCAGCTTCGTGTGACGGATGATGCCCTCAGGGAAATGATCTACTGCTATACCCGTGAGTCCGGGGTGCGCAATCTGGAACGTGAGATCACGTCTCTGTGCCGCAAGGCCGATGCCATGCTTGTCGCGGATGAGCAGCTGAAGCACGTCAGCGTGACAGCGAAAAATCTGCCGGAGCTTCTGGGCCCGAAGAAGTACCTGCCGGACAAGATGCCGACAGGGGACACCGTCGGCCTCGTGACGGGACTTGCATGGACGGCGGTTGGCGGAGAAACACTTCAGGTCGAGTGTAACGTTATGGAGGGCAGCGGCAAGCTGAACCTGACCGGCAATCTCGGGGATGTTATGAAGGAGTCTGTGCAGGCGGCACTGAGCTATATCCGAAGCCGCGCCGATGCACTCGGCATTGCCCCGGACTTCTATAGGACAAAGGATATCCATGTCCACTTTCCTGAGGGAGCCGTACCGAAGGATGGGCCTTCCGCCGGTATCACCGTTTGTACGGCGATGGTTTCCGCGTTGACGGACATTCCTGTGCGCAGTGACATTGCCATGACCGGCGAGATATCCATTCGAGGGCGCGTGCTGCCCATCGGCGGCCTGCGTGAGAAGACAATGGCTGCGCTGCGCTACGGTGTGCACCATGTGATTATCCCAAAAGAAAATGAAAAAGATCTTGCCGAGATTGATCAGACGGTGCGGCGGGCGCTGAACTTCACCGTTGTTGAGCATGCCGATCAGGTGCTCGAGGCTGCACTGGAGATTCCCGTGCGCAAGTCGGACGGCCGACCGAAGAAGGAGCCGTTTCCAATTTTGCCGGATACTCTCGGAAAGAAGCCGGAGATGCGCCAATGAATCTTCAAAATGTGGAATTTGTCTGTTCTGCGGCCAAACCGGCCGATCTTCCGTCGGACGGCGTACCGCAGATTGCCTTTGCCGGTAAGTCAAATGTCGGAAAGTCCTCCGTACTGAATTGCATCCTGCGGCGGAAGAATTTTGCCCGTGTCGGGCAGATGCCCGGCAAGACCGTGCATATCAATTTTTTCCGTGTTGATGAGCGCGCATACTTTGTCGATCTTCCAGGTTACGGCTATGCGAAGGTCAGCCAGAGTGAAAAGGATCGTTGGGGAAAGCTCATGGAGCAGTATTTTGCTCGCCCGGAAGCGCTGGCACTTGGTGTGATGATTGTTGATGCCCGCCACGAACCGACAAAGCTCGACTGCGTTATGGCGGAGCTGTTCTTCGGAACGCAGAAGCCCTTTGTCGTTGTCGCCAATAAGCTTGACAAGCTCAAAAAAAGCGAAGTCGAGCCGAATCTGGGGCGTATTCGTGAAGTATTACGTTTGCCCGATGAATTGCCGCTGATCCCGTTTTCCGCCGAAAAGGGGACGGGACGCGAGCTGCTTCTGACGCAGATTCTGCACGCCTGCGGAGAATAAAGCGAAAGGGGACCGCACGGTTCCCTTTCTGCATTTTTTAGTTGCACGGCGAGGGAAACAATGGTATAATACTCCCGAGAAAGCAAAGAGGGGCGTGCATGGAAGAACCGAGATACCATCTTTCCGGCATTTTGCGCGGCAAGGACGCGCTGCCGGAGGATTTTGACGGGCCGCTGGATGTGATTTTCCAGCTTTTAAGCAAGAATAAAATAGAAATTCAGGATGTGAGTATCACCTCCATTCTGGAGCAGTATCTGGCCTATCTGGACGAGCGGAAACGATTGGACATGGAGATTGCGAGCGAGTTTATCGCGATGGCCTCCCACCTGATGCTCATTAAGACCAAAATGCTCCTCTCCGCCGCGGAGCGCGAAGAGGCTATGAGCGAGATGGAGCTTCTGATCCGCTCCCTGGAGGAGCGGCAGCGAGCGGAGGCTTTCGAGCAGATCCGTATTGCCGTAGCCTTCCTGGAGCCGAGAAACGAGATCGGATGTAACTGCTTTGTTAAACAACCGGAGCCGCTGACTCCGGACAAGACCTACCGCTATCGCCATGAACCGGAGGATCTTTTGCGTGCCTACGCAACGCTTGCCGAGCGCAGCGAGAGACGTCTGCCGCCGCCGGTAGCGCATTTTTCCGGTATTGTCGGCGTTGAACCGTATTCCGTGACGAAAAAAGCCGGTCAGCTCCTGAAAAAACTGCTGATGCGCGGCGTCGAGAAGTTCCGCAGCCTGTTCATCGGAAGCCGCACCCGCAGTGAAATCGTTGCGACATTTTTGGCGGTACTGGAGCTATGCCGTCTGCATTCGGTCACGATCGAAGAGGATGGCGGCGAGCTGAATGTTTGCTTTGCCAGATTGCCGGAGGAGGGGGAGGACGTCGATGGAACAAACTGAATTGATTCGCGTGATCGAGGCGATCCTGTTCGCTGCCGGAGAACCTGTTGAGCTTGAGCGGCTGGCGTTTGCTGCGGAGTGCGATCCGACGGAGGTGGAAGCCGCCGTTACGGAGCTTTCTGACGAGCTGGCCTTTGCGAGGCGCGGCATTCGCCTTGTTCGGTTGGGAAGCTGCTGCCAACTTTGCACCTCCGGAGAAATGTCCGGATATGTCACAAAAGCGTTGGAAACTCGCAAGCCGCCGCGTCTTTCTGCCTCTCAGCTTGAGACATTGACGATCATTGCCTACTATCAGCCCGCGACGCGTGCCTATGTGGAACAGCTGCGCGGCGTAGACAGTGCTTACACCGTCGGCGCACTTCTGAATAAAAAGTTGATTGAGGAATGCGGACGGCTCAATGTACCGGGTCGGCCGATCCTGTATCGTACGACCCCCGATTTTTTGCGAACTTTCGGACTTTCGTCTCTTGACGAGCTGCCCGAAATCAATAAGATGCAGTTCGGAAAGGCCGAGCTGCCTGAAAACGAATCAAAGGAGAGTGCTGAAGCATGAGCCAAAATGTTTCCGATCTGCTGGGCGCATCAATGAGCAAGGTGCGAGAAATGGTGGACAGCAACACCGTTGTCGGCAGTCCGATCACACTGAACGAAACAACTACCATGATTCCTGTATGTAAGGTGAGCTTCGGTGTCGCCTCCGGCGGTGCGGATCTGAGCGCAAAGGCGCCTGCAACGAGCGGCTCGTTCGGCGGCGGTGCGGGCTGCGGTGTAAAGATTACGCCGATTGCCATGGTGATCCTGCAGGGCGAGCGTGTGCGTGTCGTCCCGGTCGAGGTTCCCCCTGCGACACCTGCGGAGCGTGTGATCGATCTGATTCCGGAGCTGGTGGACAAACTTACTGCATTAAAAAAGGAAGATATTTCCGAACTTTGACCCGCAAGTTTTCCGACACATCGGGCAAGCTATGCCCGGTGATGAAGGATGAAATCGATGCTTTTCCGAACGGCAGCTACCCTCGTTGCTGCCGTTCTTTTCTTGATGCCTGTGCTTGCCGTGCCGCAGACCGACGCAAAATGCGCCGTGTTGATTGATGCGGATACCGGAGCGGTGTTGTATGCGCACAACGCCGAAACCCCCTCGCTCATTGCCAGTACAACCAAGATCATGACTGCCGTTGTGGCGCTGGAAAGTGCAGAGCTATCGCAGTGCTATACCGTCCCGCCGGAGGCTTGCGGGGTGGAGGGCTCGTCCGTTTATCTGAAACCGGGGGAGCGACTGACGGTCGAGGAGCTGCTGTACTGCATGATGCTCCATTCCGGAAATGATGCCGCCGTAGCGCTTGCGCTGTGCTGCGGCGGAACGCTTGATGCATTTGTTCAGAAGATGAACGACAAAGCGCAGGCGTTGTCTTTGAACGGTACGCACTTTGCCAATCCGAACGGATTGGACGATAAAAACAATCATTCCACTGCGCTGGACATGGCGCGTCTGACAGCTTATGCGCTGAAAAACGAAAGCTTTGCACGTATCGTATCGAGCCGTACCGCGCTGGTCGGCACACGACGTCTGACAAATCATAACCGTCTTCTGTGGTCGATTGAGGGTGCCATGGGTGTAAAGACGGGATTTACCAAGGCGGCCGGCAGAATTCTGGTCAGTGCTGTCGAGCGTGTCGGACGGCGGCTCATTGCCGTAACGTTCAACGACGGTAACGATTGGCGCGACCATAAAAATCTGTATGACTACGGTTTCGCACTTTATGAAACACACACGCTCGCGCGGCGCGGCGAGCCGGTCGGTACGGTGGAGCTGCTCAGCGGTGGACGTGCCGTGCTCTGTGCGGGCTGCGAGGTCCAGGCGGCGCAGACGGAAAAAGAAACGCTTCGGCTGCGCATTCTCATGCCGAAAGCGGAGTTTTCTGCCGGCTTGCCCGGACAAGCCGCAGGAATCGGCGGCGCCTTTGCCGGAGAACGCTGCATTGCGACCTTCCCGCTTGTCTGGGGAGACTGGGAGGAATTGGATGGAACGGATACAGAAAATCATATCCGCGCGAGGCATTGCCTCACGCCGGGCGGCTGAGGCGATGATTACCGCCGGTCGCGTTACGGTCAACGGCCGTGTCTGTACGCTCGGCGACCAAGCCGATGAGACGTGCGACCGCATCTGCATCGACGGCAGACCGCTGCCCGCACTGCCGGAGCGTGTGTGCGTTATGCTTTATAAGCCACGTGGTTATGTGACGACGCTCAGCGACCCCTTTGGTCGAAAAACCGTTACGGAGCTGGTAGACTGCGGAACGCGCGTCTACCCCGTTGGACGGTTGGACGCTGATTCCGAGGGTTTACTGCTTTTGACGAACGACGGTGCGCTTGCAGATCATTTAATGCGCCCGGCCAATGCGATCGATAAGGAATACGAGGTTACGGTTCGAGGAGAATTGACAGGTGCGGCAGAGCGTTTGCGCCGCCCGATTGCACTGGACGGCAGAGTTATTTCGCCGCCGTACATAGAGCTTCTGTGGAGGAACAAACGCAAGGCACGCTTCCGCGTGATCATTCATGAGGGACGAAACCGCCAGATCCGCCGGATGTGCGAGGCGGCGGGACTTGAGGTTCTGCGGCTGTGCCGCGTGCGGGAGGGATCGTTGCCGCTCGGTGCGCTGGCGGTCGGAAAATGGCGCTTTTTGACGCCACAGGAGCTTGCGGCGCTAGAAGGGGAATAAGAATGGTACATATGGGAATCGATCTTCTGGTCGTGGGCGCAGGCCCTGCCGGTATGTTTGCCGCACTGACGGCGGCGCAGAGGGGAGCACGTGTCGTTTTGCTGGACAAAAACGAGCGGCTCGGGAAGAAGCTCCTCATTACCGGAAAAGGCAGGTGCAACGTGACAAATAACTGTACGCCTGAGGAGGTTTTGAAAAACGTCCCCCGAAACGGGCGTTTCCTTTACAGCGCCGTATCGGCCTTTCCTCCGGCACGGATTATGGAGTTTTTTGAGGCACATGGCTGCCCGCTGAAAACCGAACGCGGCAACCGCGTATTTCCCGTGTCCGACCGCTCGGCGGACATTGTGAAAGTGCTGGAGCGTGCGCTGAATCGGGTCGGAGTCGAACGAAGACAGGGGCAGGCGCGCGCAGTTTTCGTGCAGGACGGTGCCGTCTGCGGCGTGCGCACGGAGCAGGGAGTGCTTTCGGCCGGACGGGTACTGCTCGCTACGGGCGGCGCATCCTATCCGTTGACCGGCTCGACCGGTGACGGTTATCGCCTGGCCGAGGCTGTGGGACACAGCATTGTCCCGCCGCGCGGTTCGCTGGTGCCGCTGGAATGTGTTGGCGAAGACTGTGCGCAGATGCAGGGGCTTTCACTGCGGAATACCGGTCTTAAGCTGATTGACTCCGGGGGGAAAACCGCTTACAGCGAGCTGGGAGAACTGCTTTTTACACATTTCGGCCTGTCCGGACCTACGATTCTTTCCGCGTCGGCGCATTTGAAGGAAGGCGAGCGCTATAGGGTCATACTTGACCTCAAGCCTGCGCTGGATGAGCAGACGCTTGACGCGCGCCTGCTGCGCGACTTTGAAAAATATGCAAACCGGACAATGGAGAATGCGGTGGCCGATCTTTACCCGCAGTCCCTGATCCCGGTTATCCTTCGCCGCGCGGGAATTGACGCGCGATTAAAAGCCAACTCACTTACCAAGGTACAACGCCGTGCGCTCCTGGAGCAGACGAAACGTTTTTCACTGGAGGTCTCCGGACAACGCCCCGTTGCGGAGGCCATTGTGACGCGCGGAGGCGTGAATGTACGCGAAGTCGATCCAAAGACCATGCAATCCAAGCTCGTGCGAGGCCTGTCCTTTGCCGGGGAGCTTTTGGACTGCGATGCCTACACCGGCGGCTTCAACCTGCAGATCGCGTGGTCCACCGGGTACTGCGCAGGAATGTATTGTTTAGAAGGATAGCGTTTTGTTTCGTGCATAATGCAGACATCCGCCCCTTTTTTTCGTGCACTGTGTATGAATGTTGCAGAAATTCGTAAATATGTGCAGAATTGATTGACAGGACGGCGGGAAATTGTTATAATAATACGAGTTTTAGGTTTGGAGTGGATTATGAAGCGTTCGACCATTTCCGTCGCAGTCGACGGCCCGGCAGGAGCGGGAAAAAGCACCGTGGCACGCAGTGCTGCGGCGCAGCTCGGCTTTGTATATGCCGATACGGGTGCGATTTATCGTACCGTGGGTCTGGCGGTGCTCCGCCGTGGTATTTCACCGGATGATGTGACAGGCGTTACGGCGTTGCTGCCGCTGCTTCGGATTCGTTTACAATGGTCCGACGACGGCCGCCAACACAGCCTGCTTGACGGTGAGGATGTCAGTGAGGCGATTCGTGCTTCCGAGGTTTCCGACGCTGCCTCGCGCGTTTCGGCCATTCCTTCCGTTCGTGCTTTTCTGCTGCAGATGCAGCGCGATATTGCCGGGACACACAGTGTTATTATGGACGGCCGTGACATCGGTACCGTCGTCCTGCCCGATGCTACCGTGAAGGTTTTTCTGACGGCCTCCGCCGAGGTTCGCGCCCGACGCCGCTGCGCAGAGCTTGCGCAAAGGGGAGCGGCTGCCGATTATGAGACGATCCTGCAGCAGCTCCGGCAGCGTGATGCGCGCGATGCCGGACGTGAGGTCGCTCCGCTGCGGCCGGCACGGGACAGCGTGTTGCTTGATACGACCGACCTGACTCAGGAGGATAGCATTTCCCGTCTGGTCGAGATTATTCGCGAGAGGACTGGACTATGATCCGCGTTTCTCAGGGCTTTTACCGCTTTGTCCGCATCCCTGCCACCGTTGTGATGCGATTTTTACATCCCATTGTCCGCATTTCCGGCAGGGAAAACCTCCCGGAAGGACCGTGTGTTCTATGCGGAAATCATCGTGCGCTGACCGACCCGATCTGGATTGTCTTGGCCGGGAGATTTCGCCGCGTACCGCGTACCATGGCGAAGAAGGAACTGATCGACACGCCGGTCATCGGCTCGCTGGTGCAGGTTGTCGGCGCATTTCCCGTAGATCGCGATCACAATGACATTGGCGCGATCAAGACTGCGCTCCGCGTGCTTCGCGATGGCGACAAGCTTATGATCTTCCCTGAGGGAACGCGTGTGCGGAGGGGGAAGGTGTCGCAGCCGCACTCCGGCGCCATGCTCATCGCTTCGCGTGCCGGCGTGCCCGTCATTCCCGTGTATACAAGTCTCAACCGTCGCTTCTGGGCGCCGCTCGAGGTGTGCTTCGGGAAGCCGATCTTTCCGAACCCGGATGGCCGAAAGCTGACGCAGGAGGAGCTTGATGATAAAACGGCGGAAATGATGAAAACGATTTATGCGATGGGGCAGACACGATGAGCGTCCGTCTTGCCGAAACCGCAGGGTTTTGCTACGGTGTTTCCCGCGCCGTAGACATGGTCGAACGCGCTGCCGATTCCGGACGCCCGACCGTTACGCTCGGGCCGATTATCCACAATCAGGCCGTAGTGGACAGGCTTACGGCACGCGGTGTGGCTCCCGCCGTCTCGTTTGCCGACGTCCCTGCCGGCGTGGATGTGATTATCCGCTCACATGGTGTTTCTCGGGCCGTCTATGAAGCGTTGAAGGAAAGCGGGCATCGTGTCGTGGATGCGACCTGCCCCTTTGTCAAGCGGATTCACCATATCGTTTCGAAGGCACAGGAAAACGGGCGGAAATGTCTGATCGTCGGCACGCCGACACACCCGGAGGTACTTGCCATCGCGGGCTGGTGTGACGCGCCGGAGATCTTTCCGGGACCGGCGGATCTTACCGCGTGGCTTGCCGAATGCCCGGAACGACGGCATTTGCCGATTACAATGGTCTGCCAGACGACAAGTACGCAGTTTTTATGGGATTCCTGCAAGAAAATCGTAAAAAAAGAGTGTACAAATGCCGAAATTTTTGATACAATATGCAGAGCGACGGAGGAACGGCAGGCGGAAGCCGCAGCGCTGGCGGACAAATGCGACGCAATGGTCGTTATCGGCGATCCGAAGAGCTCCAACACCGCGCGTCTTGCGCATATTTGCGCGGAGCATTGCAGTCGCGTTTTCTGTGTGGAAAACGCTGCACAGCTCAACCCGGAGGACTTTTCCTCCGGTATTGCCATTGGCATCACTGCAGGCGCATCGACGCCTGCGTGGATAATAAAGGAGGTCAACCACACTATGAGCGAAATTACGAAAACTGATGCTGCCCAGGAGGAAAACTTTGAACAGCTCCTCGAGCAGTCCATCAAGACTTTAAATACAGGAGATAAGGTTCTTGGCACCGTTATTGCGATCGGCCCGTCTGAGATTCAGGTCGATCTCGGCACAAAACATGCCGGCTACATCCCGTATGACGAAGTCAGCGCCGATCCCAATGTGAAGCCCGAAGAGATTCTGCACGTCGGCGACGAGATCGAGGTCTTTGTTGTCCGTGTTAACGACGGCGAGGGAGTCGTGCAGCTCAGCCGTAAGAAGCTCGAAGGCATGAAGGTTTGGGACGAGGTCGAGTCCGCCTGCGAGAACAAGACCGTTGTCGAAGGCACCATCACTGAGGAGAACAAGGGCGGCATCGTTGCCAATGTCAAGGGTGTCCGCGTGTTTATCCCCGCCTCTCAGACTGGCATCGCCAAGGGTGGCGATCTGTCCGTGCTGAAGGGTCAGACCGTGAAGCTCCGTATCACCGAGTTTAACCGTGCCCGCCGCAGAGTTGTCGGCTCTATCCGTGAAGTCAACCGCGAGGAGCGCAAGGCTGCCATCGAAAAGCTGTGGAACGAGATTGAGGTCGGAAAGAAGTACACCGGTACGGTCAAGTCCCTGACCAGCTATGGCGCATTTGTCGATATCGGCGGCGTTGACGGCATGGTGCATATTTCCGAGCTCTCCTGGGGCCGTATCAGAAAGCCCGATGAGGTCGTCAAGGTCGGCGATACCATCGAGGTCTATGTGATCAAATTTGATCCGGAGAAGAAGAAGATTTCTCTGGGTTACAAGACTGCCGAGATGAATCCGTGGAACCAGTTCTGTGCAAAGTTCTCCGTTGGCGATGTCGTGAAGGTCAAGGTCGTTAAGATCGTCGACTTCGGTGCTTTTGCAGAGATCCTGCCCGGCGTTGACGGCCTGATCCATATTTCTCAGGTGGCCGATCATCGTGTGGAGAAGGCGTCCGACGCACTCTCCGAGGGCCAGGAAGTCGATGCAAAGATCATCGATGTCGATTACGACCGCAAGCGTATTTCCCTGTCCGTCCGCGCGGCATTGGCTCCCGCTGCCGAGGAAGAAGAGGCTTGATTTTTCATTCTCAGCTCCCCCTGTCGAACGACAGGGGGACTTTCTATATATTTTTGAATTTTTTGTGAAAAGTACTTGCTTTTTTGTTTCCCTGCGTTATAATAAATTTAGCACTCGGTCGTATCGAGTGCCAAAATATTGCAAAGGAAGCCAATGACATGTCTAAAAAACAGTTTAAGGCCGAGTCGAAGCGTCTTTTGGATCTGATGATCCATTCCATTTACACAAACCACGAGATCTTTCTCCGTGAGTTGATCTCGAATGCCTCGGATGCCATCGACAAGCTGGCCTATCAATCCCTGACCGATGAAACCGTCGGCCTGAGCCGCAGTGATTTCCGCATCTGCCTGTCCGCGGATGAGACGGCACGCACACTGACCGTTTCCGATAACGGCATCGGTATGAGCCGTGAGGAAATGGAGGAGAACCTTGGCACCATAGCCCATAGCGGATCTCTCGCTTTCAAAGCAGCGATGGAAAAGCAGGAGGATATCGACATTATTGGTCAGTTCGGCGTCGGTTTCTACGCTGCGTTCATGGTTGCGGATCGTGTAACGGTGCGTTCGAAGAAGTTTGGCGCAGAGGAAGCCTTCTGCTGGGAGTCAAGCGGCGCCGACGGCTATACTCTCTCGCCATGCGACAAGGCGGAGGTCGGCACGGATGTCATACTTACACTGAAGCAGGACACCGAGGACGAAAAGTATTCCGAGTATCTCAAGGAGTATCGTCTGCGCTCGCTTGTGAAGAAGTATTCCGACTACATTCGCTATCCGATTCGCATGGAGGTTTCCGTTTCGCGCCCGACCGAGGAAACGAAGGAGTCTGATGAGCCGAAATTCGAGACGGTTCACGAGGAGCAGACGCTCAATTCCATGATCCCGTTGTGGCAGCGCAGTAAGAGCGAAATTACGCGTGAGGAATATGAGACCTTCTACCGTGAGAAATTCTATGACTTTGAAAAACCGGTTGGTGTGGTCCATCTGAGCATTGAAGGAGCGGTATCCTATAAGGCGCTGCTGTTTATCCCGTCGAAAGCGCCGTATGATTTCTATACGAAGGAGTTCAAGTCCGGCTTGCAGCTCTATTCATCCGGTGTGTTGATTATGGAGCACTGCAGCGATCTGCTGCCGGAGCATTTCCGCTTTGTACGCGGTGTTGTCGATTCGCCGGATCTGAGCCTGAATATCAGCCGCGAGATGCTTCAACAGACGCGCGAGCTGAAGCTCATCGCATCTAACCTGGAAAAGAAGATCAAGGCAGAGCTTCTGCGCCTGCAAAGCGAGGAACGTGAGGAATACGAAAAGTTCTATGCCGCTTTCGGCCGACAGCTTAAATTCGGATTGGTTTCCGATTACGGTATGCACAAGGAGCTTTTGCAGGATCTGATTGAGCTACGCTCCGACAAGGAGGGCAAACTCGTCACTTTGAAGGAATACTGTCAGGCCATGCCGGAGTCGCAGAAGCACATTTATGTGGTCAGTGGCAGCAGCGCGGCACAGCTTTCCAGGCTGCCGCAAACGCACACCGTCCGTGAGCGCGGCTTTGATGTCCTGCTTCTGACAGAGCAGGTTGATGAATTCATTCCGCGCACACTCGGTGCATACGCCGGCCATGAGCTCCGCAATATTCTCACCGATGATCTGGAATTGAGCACCGAGGAGGAGAAGAAGGCTGCCAGGGAACAGAATGCGGCAATCAAACCCGTGATCGATTTCCTGAAATCGACGCTCGGCGAGAAGGTCAAGGATGTACGTGTGTCGGGCGATCTCGGTTCTCACCCGGTGACGATGGTGCCGGATGGCGGCGTCAGTTTTGAGATGGAGAAGTATTACCGCGCAATGGACCCGGATTCCGCGCCGATCTGCGGCAGAGTTCTGGAGCTGAACGCTACACACCCGGCGGTGCGGTCGCTCGGCGAGGCGCTTACTGCCGACCCGGAAAAGGCAAGAAAATATGCAGAGCTGCTGTACTGCCAGGGCCTGCTGATGGCCAATCTCCCGCTGGAGGATGCCACGGCGTATACGGATCTTGTCTGTGAACTGATGAAGTAAAATTTGAATACCGCCGCAGAAGCACTGCTTCTGCGGCGGTTTTTTACTTGACATTTTTAAAAAATACGTTATATATATATAAATCGTTCTTTGCTTGAAACGAAAAGAAATGGCGATGCAATCCTGAGAGCGAAAGGGGGGATGAACGGTGAATCCGGAATTTGCCGCAAAAAAACGGATAGAACGATAAACGGCAAGTCATCTAATCAACAAGGAGGAATGCGCATTGAAAAAGTCTATGTCAATACTCTTATCCCTTGCGATGCTCCTGTCTGCGGTGACGGCTCTTTTTCTGCCCGCCACCGCTGTCGAATCGCCATCGGTTCTGCATGAAAAATCGGAAGAGGCGACAGTTATCCGCAGAGAAAACCTTGCACCGATGGTTACGGACATCTCTGCCGAGCTGGAACGCACGGCCAGCAGCTCCGATGAACACGTCACGCAGATCGAAGTTCCGGATGAGTATCTTTGCACCACGACCGCGCAGAAGCACGATGGGTCTGAAGCCTCTCTTTCGGATGAGCAGCTCTCTTTGCCGACGGACGAACTGGTCGACCTGATCGTGCAGAATCCGGTGATGTACCGGCTTTGCTTCGGCAGCAGACCGGACAGCTTCGACTCGGCTTATCTCTCTCTGCGAAAGAGCTTCAACGCGCTGCGTGAGCTGGAGACGAGGGAAGATGCCGTATCGACGCTCCTGGCAAAGCTTGTCGATTCGGCTCGCTCCGGGGAATCGGCCGACGCCTTCGGCCGGTATGTGCTCGGAGCGCTGCTCAAGGTTTCGGCTTATCAGAACCGGCTGACGTTCAGTGAGCGGATCGCTTACGCACAGGTTTATTCCGGGAATCAATCATACTCCTGATCGATTATGTCAGAAGAACAATCCACGTAGGGAATCAAAGAACTGCATTGCTGTTGCTCCCCTGATGCGGGTGAACCCCGCATCAGGGGGTTTGATTTATATTTGCGTTTCCGAATACGCGGCGCAAATCCGGTAATGATAACTGTAATGCCGTTTCGGCAAAACAAATTTCGGAGGATGGCTATGGACGAGCAGAACGCAAGTATCCGACAGGAGCGCATCGATGAGCTTGGTGCGGGATTGACGCATTCGCAAGAGGGGAGTATCTATACTCTGACCATTATCGGGCAGATCGAGGGGCATCAGGTGCAGCCGGAGACGGTAAAAACGACGAAGTACGAGCATGTCCTGCCGCTTCTGGCCACCATCGAGGAGAGCGATGAGATCGACGGCCTTCTTCTGCTGCTCAACACCGTCGGCGGCGACATTGAGGCCGGTCTGGCCATTGCCGAGCTGATTGCGGGAATGAAAAAGCCGACCGTCTCTCTGGTGCTCGGCGGCGGGCACTCAATCGGCATTCCGCTGGCGGTATCCGCCAAAAAGAGTATGATCGTTCCGACTGCCAGCATGATGATCCACCCCGTGCGTATGGGCGGCGTCATCGTCGGCGCGCCTGCGACCTTTCAGTATTTCAAGCGGATCCAGGAACAGATCGTAAACTTTGTGACGGCGAATTCCCGTATTTCCCGCGAGAAATTTGAGGGCTATATGATGGCGACCGGGCAAATTGCTACGGATGTCGGCACGATCATTTACGGCACGGAAGCGGTAGAAAGCGGCCTGATCGACCGGCTTGGCGGTCTGAGCGATGCACTGGACACACTGCACCGGATGATTGCCGCGAAAAAAAACCGTCAAAAACAGAGAAATCGAGAAAAACCCTAGAAAAAAGGTCAGAGCTGTGCTATACTGTCTGACGTATGAATTCAGGCAGAGGGGAGCGGGTTCCTTCGTGAAAATATGGGAAGCAATTGTTTATGCCGTTCTGGGCGGCATTACCGAGGTGCTGCCGGTGTCCTTTTTCGGTCATGCGGTCGTACTCCAGAATGCACTGAACCTCTCACCGCTCTGGTCGGCGCAGGGTTTTTTTGTTCGCGCTATGATTTGCCTCGGCACGGCGGTCGGAATCTATGCCGCATTCCGTGCGGAGCTTTCCGTCAGCCTGCGTGAGCTGCGCCGAATGATGCGCCGTCCAAGACGGCACGAACGGCCCAACCGTATGCTTCGGCGCGGCATTGGCTTGGGGATTTCCGCTTTTGTGCTGATGCTGCTGTCGTTTATCTTTCTCGGCGCGGCGGAGTCCATCCGCCGATTGCCGATTCTTGCCGTTGTGTTTGCGCTGAACGGCCTACTGATCTGGTTGACCTGCCGGAACCGTGACGGAACTCGGACGGAAAAGGATCTGCTGCTGCCGGATGCGCTGATGATTGGTGCGGCGCGTGCCGTTTCTGTTCTTCCGGGGCTCTCGTCCGTCGGAAGCTCGCTTTGTCTTGGCCGCGCCAGCGGTTTAACGCTGGATTGCAATCTGCGCTTCAGCTATGCATTATCCGTATGTTACTCGATCGCGGCCGCGTTGTATTATTTGATTCGTGGGCTGGTCGGCGGAGGCTTTGCAGCCTCCGTACTGCTTCCGATGCTGGCAGCGTTGCTTGTCAGCGGCGCGCTGGCCTACCTTACCATTCAGTATTTCCGCTATCTTTTGAAGAAGGGCAAGCTGCAATTCTTTGCTTACTATAACTGGGATGCAGCTGCAATTATTCTGATCCTTGCACTCATTAATTCCTGAGGAGGCGTTCTATGGCAAACAGACGTAAAAAGCCCGCGGCCGCGCCGAAGAAAAAGACGGAAAACCAGAATCGCCGTGAACTGATCGGAATTGTCCTGTTGCTTGCGGCGTTATATGCCGTGCTCTGTTGGTTTAATACGGAGGCGTTCCTCCTGAAGCATAGTGTGGCCTTCCTCACCGGCGTCATCGGCCAGGTGGGACGCTATCTGCTGCCCGTAGCACTGACCTACGCAGCCATTTTGCTGTTCCGCGGCGGAAAACAACCGATTTCTCTGCGTATTTTCTGCGCGTTTACCGTGCTTCTGACCGCTTCGGGGCTGTATCAGGTGTTTTTTTGCAATGTAAGTACATATTCCGAGCTCTATGCCGCCGGCAAGCTTGGTCAGAGTGGCGGCCTTTTCCCAGGGGCCATTGCACTGCTGCTGACAAACTGCATTACGCGTGTCGGTGCGGGGATTGTGTTTGTATTGCTTCTGCTGCTCCAGATTATGACACTGCTGCGGATAACCGTCAACAGCCTGATTACCGCCATTAAAAACCGTCCCCGTGTTGAAAAGGCGGTACAGGAACCGGAGCAGGATCCGGCGGAGCGCCTGGTCAATCATGTTGCGACAAAGCATATTGAGCGCGTTGAAAAACGTCGTGCCAATATCAAAGATTTTGACTTGCCGGTGGATGATCCGCCTGTGATCGAAAAGAAAAAGCCACAGCGCAAGCGTGTTCCTGCTCCGGATGAATATCTGCTTGCCCAGCAGAAGGATGAGCAAAAGCCGTTTTCCGGTCGTCAGGTCACGATCGACGAGTTTGATCTGAGTGAGCGGCAGCCGGAGCCCGCCGCCGAACCGATTCCGGAGGCTGCAGCGGCGCCTGCGGCGGAAGCTGTGCTTCAGGAGGCCTTCAATGAAGAGCCGGTCGCCGTGAATCCGTCCCCGGTGCAGGAGAAACTGAAGAAGGGCGAAGCGACGCAAAATGCGGCGTTGATTGCCGAGCAGATCGACGCTGCGCCTCAGGCGCAGGAATACCAGTTCCCGCCGGTCTCGCTGCTGACGCTCAGACGGCAGGGGATGATCGATGCCTCCTCCGAAATGCGCGAGAACTCACGACGCCTTGCCGATACGCTTCAGAGCTTCGGTATCGAGCCGCACATTGTCGATGTTGTGCGCGGTCCGTCCGTGACACGTTTTGAGCTGGAGCTGGAGCGCGGCGTAAAACTCAACAAGATTACCAATCTGGCTGATGATATTGCTTTGGCACTCGGTGCGTCGGGTGTGCGTATTTCGGCGATTCCGGACAAGATTTCCGTTGTTGGCATCGAGGTGCCAAACAAGTCGGTCTATACCGTCTTTGCCCGCGAGGTAATCGACTCGCCTACGTTCAAAAACAGCAAATCCAAGCTGTCCTTTGCCGTCGGAAAGGACATCAGCGGCAACTGTATTGTCGGCGATATTGCCAAGCTGCCGCATATGCTGATTGCCGGCACCACCGGCTCCGGTAAGTCCGTGTGCATGAACACGATTATTTTGTCGCTGCTTTACAAGGCAAAGCCAAACGAAGTGCGAATGATCATGGTCGATCCGAAGATGGTCGAGCTGGGGGTTTACAACGGAATTCCGCATTTGCTGGTGCCCGTTGTGACGGATCCGAAAAAGGCTGCGGGCGCGCTTCAATGGACGGTTGTTGAAATGCTGCGGCGATATCGCATCATGTCTGAGGAGGGTGTGCGTGATATTGAATCCTATAACAAAGCCATTGCCGCCGACCCGGAGCAGAAGCCAATGGAGCAGATTGTCGTAATCATCGACGAGCTGGCGGACCTGATGCTTGTTGCGGCCAAAGAGGTCGAAGAATCCATCTGCCGTATTGCGCAGATGGGCCGCGCTTCGGGTATCCACCTGGTGATTGCTACGCAGCGTCCGTCTGCAGATGTTATCACCGGACTGATGAAGGCGAACATCCCTTCACGAATCGCTTTTGCGGTTGCGTCTGCGATGGAATCGCGCATTATTCTTGACACACCGGGAGCTGAAAAGCTGCTCGGGAAAGGTGATATGCTTTTTGCTCCGCTTGGACAGGGAAAGCCGAAACGCGTACAGGGCTGCTTTGTCAGTGATGAGGAAATTCAGAACGTGATTTCGGAGATCAAGTCGCAATACGCTTCGGACTACTCCAGTGATGTGATGCAGCAGATCGAAAAGCGTGCGGAACAGAGTGGGAAAAGCGGCTCGACCGGCGGAGATGCGGGCCGACCGGCCGATACCGACGGCGGCGACGAGCTGCTTCCTGCGGCTGTGGATGTCATCCTGGAGACGGGGCAGGCCTCCGTTTCGCTCTTGCAGCGCCG
Source organism: uncultured Oscillospiraceae bacterium (assembly GCA_934654755.1). GTDB lineage: Bacteria > Bacillota > Clostridia > Oscillospirales > Oscillospiraceae > JAZOXB01. The sequence goes on from CAKUGQ010000012.1 coordinate 47,617, forward strand.
CTTAAAACTCGGCTATGCACGCGCCGCGCGCATTGTCGATGAAATGGAGGAGCGCGGCATTGTCGGCCCCCTTGAGGGAGCTAAGCCGCGTCAGCTTCTGATCACCCGTGAGCAATGGGCGCAGATGAAACAGGGCGGGGTTGTCCCTGCTGCGCCGTCCGTAGAGGACGAAATTCCCTGACAGAATCCACGAAGCGGTTCTGAATAATTGCGTTGCATCCGCTCTGCGGAGCGACAGCAGGAGGTTTTATGAATCATACCACAGGCACAAAAATTCAGAGAATGGTAGGGACTGCCATTCTCGCTGCAATTGTCGTTGTGTTGCAGCTTGTTGTCGGCAGCATCAAGATCGGACCGGTTTCGTTTACGCTTTCTCTGGTCCCGATCGTGATCGGTGCGGCTGTCTACGGTACGGCCGTCGGCGGTATCCTCGGTGGCGTTTTCGGCTTGATTGTTTTTATCGGCTGTGCCAATGGAACAGACTTTGGCGGAAACATCCTGTTTGCGGCCAATCCATTCCTCTGCTTCCTGACCTGCATGGTCAAGGGCTGTGCCTCCGGCGTCAGTGCGGGACTGGTCTACCGTCTGTGCAGCAAAAAGGCGAGCAGACTAGGCGCACAGACCCTTGCGACGATTCCGGCGGCTATCATTGCGCCTATCGTAAACACAGGGCTGTTCTGTGCGGCAATGGTGCTGTTTTTCAATGACACACTCCTGGCTTGGGCGGGTGATAAGCCGGTTGTGAGCTACATGCTCTTCGGGCTGGCCGGCATCAACTTTGTGATAGAGATGGCGATCAATCTGGTGCTTAGTCCCGGAATTGCCACGGCAATCCGAGCAATCCGAAAAAGCAGGACATAATACAAGATTTTTTTCGACACGCTGAGCCGTGCACCGTTCGGTGCACGGCTTTTTGCGTTCTTTTTTCCGCACGTCGGACATACCCTCTGCTGGGAGGGATTAACATGGTAATAACGCCTGAGCTGCGACAGGCATTTGCGCCCGTACCGGACGAGCTTCGCGCGCGAATCGTGCGCAGGCTCCCGCAGGAGCCTCTGGAGGAGCTGCGGCTGAAATGTGAGGCGCCGGTCATCGCCCGGACGGCACGCGGCGAGTACGTTCTGGACGACGTGACCGCTTCAGGCAGCATGGTTCGTGCCTGCGTCGAGTCGGCCTGTGCACACTCGGTCTATGCGGCGCAAAATATGCTGCGGCAGGGCTATGTGATCCTTCCCGGTGGACACCGGATGGGGCTGTGCGGCACAGGTGTCTATCAGAGCGGAGAGTTGACAACCTTGCGCGAAATCTCCTCCGTAAATCTTCGCGTTGCGCGACAGTGTACCGGCTGTGCAGAGCGCCCTGCGGGTTTTCTTTGGACGCACCCGCAATCATCTCTGATTCTCGGACCGCCGGGACGCGGAAAAACGACACTGCTCCGCGAGCTGATCCGAACCATGGCAGGACGGTTCGGCTGGCGGGTGGGTGTTGTGGATGAGCGACAGGAACTGGCTGCCTGTCTGAACGGTGTGCCGCAGCTCGACGTTGGCTTGCGCAGCGATATTCTCAGTGGAGTAGGAAAGGCGCAGGGGGTTGAGCTTCTGCTTCGCTCCATGCGGCCACAATGGATTGCACTCGATGAAATTACGGCGGAGTCGGATGTCGTTTCGGTGTCGCGTGCAGCCTACTGCGGCGTGCGGTTCCTGGCGACGGTACATGCAGACTCACGAGAGGAGCTCTCACATCGCCCGGTCTATCGGATGCTGCTGGCGCAGCGCGTTTTTGAGAATCTCCTGACGATCCTGCCGGATCGAACGGTGTGTACGGAAAGGATGAACAGGGATGATTAAAATGATTGGTATTGTCTGCGTGCTTTTCGGCGCAGGCGGTTTCGGTGTCAGACAGACGCTGAAATTTATGGCGCAGAGACGCCAGCTTGCATCGCTGCGCTCTGCGTTGGAGCTTTTGAAATGCGAGATGAATTACACGGTGCGAACGCTCCCGATGCTCTGCCGCAGCGTGCGAACGCGCATCGACGGCCCGGTCGGTTCCTTTTTTGGGAGCTTTGCCGAGTTGCTGGAGAAATCAAACAATGTCGAGCGGGCAGCCGCCGCTGCGGTATCCGAAACACATGCGCTTGAGTTGCCGCGAGAGGCGGTTATGGCACTCCTGGAGGTCTGTACCGGTCTCGGACGTTATGACCTCGATGGTGCAAATCGCATTCTGTCACTGGCGCTTCAGCGGATCGATACGGCGATCGAACGCTGTGAACAGGAACGCCGTCCACTGGCACGCAGTTATATCCTGCTGAGTCTCTGTGCAGGCGCGGCGGTTGTAATCCTTTCGGTGTAGGGATGTATGCAGATCGATCTGATATTTAAAATCGCGGCTGTTGGCATCATTGTCTCCATTCTGAACCAGGTGCTCGTCCGTTCCGGCCGCGAAGAACAGGCGACGATGACAACGCTGGCGGGGCTTGTCGTAGTTCTCATCATTGTCGTACAGAAAATCGCTCAGCTTTTTGACCTGGTGAAAAACCTGTTTCATTTCTGATGGCGGAATTAACAAAAATCTGTGCGCTTGGTGTCCTGTGCGTCATCCTGATCCAGCTTGTTAAAAAACACCGCGCAGAATTTGCACTCTTGTTATCCCTTTGTGCGATTGCATTGCTTGGAATCTGCCTTCTGGGTTTGTTGAAACCGCTTTTGACTTTTTTAACCAAGCTGCAGGCGCTTGCCGGGGTCGATTCGGCGTTGATGGAAGCGATGCTTAAAGTCATTGGTATCGGTATTCTGACACAGCTTGCTTCTACCGTCTGCGCAGATGCGGGGGAAAACGCCGTCGCTAAAACGGTGGAGTTGTGCGGCGGTGCGTTGGCGGTGTGTGTGGCGCTGCCGCTGATGGAGGCCGTGCTGGAGCTGCTCCAGACGATGGGCGGAGGATGATATGCGGAAGCTGTTTTTTACGATCCTTGTTTTGCTTTTTCTATGCACACATGTGCTTGCGCAGGAGAGCGTTTTGCCGGACACGGATGATTTGGCGCAGTCTTTGCCGAAGGAAGCGGCGGAATTGATGGATGAAACATCCCCGACGCAGCAGCTTGATCTATGGTCGCAGGTCAAGCGGATTGTGAGGACCGCGCTTGCGGGAGGCGTCGATCCGCGAGAAAGTCTGCGCGTATGCGTTATACTGCTCGCCGTAGCAATGCTCTGTGCGCTGACGCGGCTGATCTCGGACAATGCGGCGGACAACGCGGTTGCCTGTGCGGGTGCTCTGGGACTGTGCACCGCCTTTCTTTTCGGATTCCGCAGCATGATGCAAATCGCCGTACAGGCACTTGAACAGATGACGGACTATACCGGCTGCCTTATGCCGATTCTTGCGGGAACGGCGAGCATTCAGGGGGCGGTTGGGGCTTCCACGGCGCTTTACGGCGGAACCATGCTGTTTTCTCAACTTTTAATGCGTTTGATTACAACGCTGCTAATTCCGGGGACTTACTTTTTCATTGCCGTAGCAACCGCTGAAGCGGCACTGCAGAACGAAACGCTTTCCGAGCTTCGCGAGCTTCTGGGTTGGTTGATCTCCAAAAGCCTGCGGATCATTCTGTATGTTTTTACCGCGTATATGACGCTCACCGGCGTTGTCAAAGGCGCGGCGGATGCTACGGCCGTCCGGGCAGCAAAGGCGGCATTGTCCGGAATGGTGCCTGTTGTCGGCGGAATCCTTTCCGACGCGTCGGAAACGCTGCTGGCGGGGGCAGGAATGCTGAAATCCACGGTTGGCGTGTTCGGTATGCTTGCTGTGCTTTCGATTTGTATTACGCCCTTCCTGCGTGTGGGATTGCAGTATCTCCTCCTCAAGCTGACCGCAGCGGTCAGTGGGACAGTCGGGCTGAGGACTCACGTTGCCCTCATAAAGCATTTTTCTACGGCACTCGGATTTCTCCTGGGTATGTGCGGTGTATGTGCCATGCTCTCGCTTATCAGTGTGATTTGCTTTTTGAAGGTGGTGGTGTGATGGAACAGCTTCGGGGTTATCTGGTTGCGATTGTTGCGGTGTGTATGATTTGCGTAATTGCGGGGCTGTTGGTGCGCGGCGGCCTTCCGGCGCGCATCACTCGTCTGGCGGGCGGGTTGTTGGTACTCCTGGCGGTTGCCGTTCCACTGCTTCGGCTGGATCTGAGCGGCCTGACCGAGCGGTTGGAAGAATACTGGTCCGTCCGGGACTTTGATGCGGAAGAATACACACGCCGCACCCAAAAAGCGCTGCGTGAGCAGCTCGCACATTCGGCGGAAAAACTGATCGTCGAATATGCGGCAGAGCTTGATGCACAGGTCACAGCGGAGGTTACGGTCAGTACGGACGATATTCCGGAGCCTTTGACCGTGACCGTGACGGGGACTCTGGACGAAGAGCAGCTCCGCGCGCTCAGCGCCTATCTGCGCGACGCAATCGGAATCGCGCCCTCACGACAGAAATGGAGGCTACATGAAACAGAAGGATCTTAACGCATTGGTTGCACGGATGACGGCCGGGATCAAAAAGTACAAGTTTGTACTGCTGATTGCCGCCATCGGTGTGGTGCTTTTGCTTCTTCCGAGCGGAAAGGGAGACAGTACACAGGACACGGCGTCAACGCAGCAGAGCGAAACGCAGAATGTGAACGCTTTGGAATATGCTGAAGCGCTGGAGCAGCGACTGACGCGGCTTTTGATGCAGGTGGACGGTGCGGGGCGGGTAAGTGTATTATTGACGCTGCAAAACAGCGGGAGGACGCTCTACCAGAGCGATATACAGAGTGAGACGGACGGAACGACCACACGCCGCGAGGAGAAAACGGTGATTTTGTCCAGGAGCGGCTCATATAATGAAGCGGCAATCACCGCCGTGCTTTATCCCGGCTTTCAGGGCGCGCTCATCGTTTGCGAGGGCGCAGACAGTGCCGCCGTGCGTCTGTCAATCATCAATGCCGTCGCAGCGCTGACCGGACTGAGTACGGAGAAGATCACGGTGGTCAAAATGAAATGATGGAGGAATCGGGAATGAAAACATGGAAACGCAATGCACTGATTGCAGGCGTTCTGGTCATCGTCTGTGCGGGGATCTATCTCAACTGGCTCTATACGGACGTCGCACCGGATCTGACAAAAACGCTCGACGCGAACAAGGTACTCGGTGAAGCAACGTTGGTGCTCAACGACACCTCTGACTCGGCACAGACCGGCAGCGACACGATCAGCGAAGCGAACGAGTACTTCGCCAAGCTGCGCCTGTCGCGGCAGACAACGCGCCAGCAGGCGATTCATACGCTTCAGGAAACGATCTCCTATGCGGAGGGAAGCGACATCAGCTCCATGAAAAAACAGCTTGAGCAGCTGATCGCCGACGCGTTGGCAGAATCACAGATTGAAAGTCTGATCCTGGCCAAGGGATATGCCGACTGTGTGGCATATATCAGCACGGACGGGGTAAGTCTTGCGGTTTCGGCGCCAAAGGGTGGTTTGACGCAAAACGATGTATCGCTTCTGGCCGATATCGTTATCGCGCAGACAGACTTTGAGCTGAGCGATATTCGCGTGATCGGAGTGGAATAGGGCTTGAAATTTCACGACAAATATGGTATAGTAGAAAGAAGCGAATCGCAACTCCACACTGAAGGGAAGGTACCCAAGATGGCTGAAACGAAAGATTGCCTGATCCGTCCGCTCGACGGTGGTAAAATCATTATTTCCAGCGAGGTCGTTGCCTCCGTTGCCGCCTGCGCGGTGCGTGAGGTTGAAGGTGTTTACGCGCTGAGTATGACGCCGGCGATGGATCTTGCCGCGATCCTGTCCGGAAAGAACCTGCGCAAGGGTATCATGGTCGCAATGAACGGCGAAGAGGTCGCCATTTCCTGCAACCTGATCGTTAAACTTGGCGAATCTGTGATGACCGTTGCCAAAAATGTGCAGGAGGCCATTGCAAACGAGGTCGAAACAATGACGGGAGTCCGCCCGACGCAGGTCAATGTCAACATCAGCGGCATCGCCGCGCCGAAAGCGAAAAAATGAGGATTCCGGGGTGCTGGACTCAGCACCCCGAATTTCCGTGTACGAGAGGAGAAAAACTATGACACGCTCGAATGCCCGAGAGCTGGCGGTCCATCTGATCTACGAGCTGGACTACACCGGAGAGCTGCCCGAGGAGGCTATTGCCACGCGCCTGGATAAAGAGGTTTATGCCGATCTGGCGGGGGAGAACGAGGTCTATGCCGAACGCCCCAGCAAAAAGCAGCTTGCCTATATTCAAAACTGCGTATCGGGTGTGTTTATACATCAGCAGACGCTTGACGAAGCCATTGCCAAAAACGCAATTGGCTGGGGCGTTCACCGCATTTCGCGCCTGACGAAGGCCGCGCTGCGGCTTGCAATGTATGAGATTCTCTACGTAGAGGACGTACCGACTGCCGTCGCCATCAACGAGTGCGTTGAGCTGACGCGCAGATATGAGGACGATTCCGTTGTCTCATTCGTAAACGGTGTGCTCGGCAGCTTCGCCCGTAGCCTGACGGAGGCGGCGCGATGACTGTCCTTGCGTTTGATACGAGCAATTACACAACCTCCGTTGCCGTATTTGACGGTGCGGTGGGGCATAACGAGTCGCGCCTGCTCGATGTTGCGCCCGGCGCGCTGGGCCTTCGTCAGAGCGACGCGCTGTTTTCCCATGTGAAACGCCTGCCGGAGCTGACCGACAGGCTTTTTTCCGTTCTGGGGCAGGTTGCGGTCGATGCCATCGGTGTGAGCACACGCCCGCGTGCGATCGAAGGCTCATATATGCCCTGTTTTCTGGCAGGAGAGAGCCAGGCAAGGACACTTGGCAGCATTCTTGGCGTTCCTGTGTATCCCTTTTCGCATCAGCAGGGGCACATCGCTGCGTCCGTATGGTCGGCCGGCCGTCCGGAATTACTGGACAGGCCGCACCTGGCGTGGCACCTTTCCGGTGGTACGACTGAGCTTTTGTATGTTACACCGGAGGGATGCAGCGTGCACGCCGAGCGCATCGGCGGTACGACGGATATTTCTGCCGGACAGCTTATCGACCGTACCGGCCAACTCCTGGGGCTTCCGTTTCCTTCGGGAAAGGCGTTGGATGCGCTCAGTCGAAGTGCAAAAAAAGAGGATTTCTTTCGCGTAAAAGTTCAGGACATGTTTTTTTCTCTTTCAGGAGTTGAAAACAAAGTCCACGCGTATCCGCAAAATGAACCGGCGGAGGTTGCAGGGTATGCGCTTCGCTGCGTGATCGGTGCGATCGTCACGGCCACAAAGCAGGCGCTTTCAGAGTATCCCGGTTGTGAGGTTGTGTTTGCGGGCGGCGTATCGTCCAACTCGCTGCTGCGCGAGTGCGTCTGTGCACTTCCGGCGGTGTTCTGCGAGCCGCGTTTTTCCACGGATAATGCACTCGGTACGGCGATTTTGGCATGGAGGGCGCATTATGCAGATTCTTGAAGTCAGCCAGCTCAATGAATACCTGAGACTGCGCTTTGAAGAGGACGAGTTTCTCGGAAACATCCTTGTGCGCGGTGAGGTCAGCAACTATAAGCTCTATCCCTCGGGACATCACTATTTTTCGATCAAGGACGCCGGTGGCTCGCTGCGCTGCGTGATGTTCAAAGGAAACGCTCTTCGCCTGCGTTTCCGTCCGGAAAACGGGATGAAGGTGATTGCCGAAGGGCGTGTGAGCGTTTTTCCACGCGACGGTGTCTATCAGCTCTATTGCACAGATCTGACGCCGGATGGTGTAGGAGACCTTCACGTTGCCTTTGAGCAGCTCAAGATCGCGCTGGAGCGCGAAGGACTGTTTGACCGGAGCCGCAAGCTTGCGCTGCCGCATTTTCCGCATACCATCGCGCTTATTACGTCTCCTGCGGGCGCCGCATTACATGATATGCTGCGTATTTTGCGAAAGCGTTACCCACTTTGTGAGGTGAAGCTGCTTGGCGTACGCGTGCAGGGTACGGAGGCACCTGCCGAAATTGCCGGAGCAATCCGTTACGCCAACCGTTACCGCGTGGCAGATCTGATTATTACCGGCCGAGGCGGCGGTTCGATGGAGGACCTTTGGGCTTTTAACGACGAGCGCGTTGCGCGTGCCATCGCCGATTCACAGATTCCTGTGATCTCCGCCGTCGGCCATGAGCCGGACTTTTCCATTTCCGATTTTGTAGCGGATCTTCGCGCGGCAACGCCGTCGAACGCCGCCGAGCTGGCCGTACCGGATCAGGCGGAGCTGCGAGCGGCGCTTGCCCAGACGAACGGTCGGCTCTGCACGCTGGTGTCACGCATTCTGAAGCAGGACAGGCTGATGCTGGAAAAGCTGCGCGACAGACCGTGCATGAAAAGCCCCGTTCACTACATCGATGACCGCCGGCAGCAGCTCGACCGTATGCAGGAGCGCCTGAGTGCGGCAGCCGACCGCTGCGTTCGGCTGAAACGTCAGCGGTTTACGGGTTTGACCGCCAAGCTTGACGCCATGAGTCCTCTGAAGGTTCTCTCGCGCGGCTACAGCTTTGCACAGGATGCACAGGACAGACCTGTGACGAGCGTCCGCCGGCTCTTGCCGGGCGACCGGTTGACTATTCACTTTGCCGACGGCTCTGCCGCGGCACAGATACAGGAGGTTTCAGATGAAACAGGATTCCATCACCTTTGAGCAGTCACTTGCGCGGCTTGATGAAATCGTGCGGCGCATGGAACGCGGCGAGGTGCCGCTGGAAGAAGCATTGAAGCTCTTTGAGGAGGGCACGACGCTGATTGCTTCGTGCAGCAAGCTGCTTGACGAGGCGGAGATGAAGGTCGTTCGCCTTTCAAAGGGTGCTGACGGTACGCCGCAGGAAAGCGAGTTTACGGAGGAAAACGATGTTCAGTGATATTTACCGTGCCTATGCCGAGCGGATTGAGCTCTATCTTTCTTCCTGTTTCCGCTATGAGGAGCCGCAGCATGAGCTTTTTGAAGCTATGCGTTACAGTCTGTTGGCGGGCGGCAAGCGTTTGCGTCCCGTTTTGACGCAGGCTTTCTGCGAGCTGTGCGGCGGCAGAGTCGAAGATGCGCTGCACTTTGCGGCAGCCGTTGAAATGATTCACACCTACAGTCTCATTCATGATGATCTGCCCTGCATGGACAACGACGACCTGCGCCGGGGAAAACCGACGAATCATCGCGTTTTTGGCGAAGCGAAGGCAGTGCTTGCAGGAGACGCACTTCAGGCAGCCGCGTTCAGCGAGCTGGCAAAAGCAGAGCTTCCACCGAAGCGTGTTGCCTCAGCGCTGGCGGTGCTGTCGCGCTGCGCGGGTGAGCTGGGCATGGTCGGCGGGCAGATTCTCGACATCGACGCGGAATCGCGTCTTTGCACGGAGCAGGAGGTGCTTGATATTCAGTCGCGCAAGACGGGTGCGCTCTTTGAAGCCGCCTGTGTGCTCGGCGTGATTGCTGCCGGCGGCGAGGCGCGTGAAAGAACCGCCGCCGCGCAGTACGCTGCCGCGATGGGACTGGCATTCCAGATCGAGGACGACGTGCTTGACGTAGTCGGAGATGCCGGTAAGCTCGGAAAGGCCACCGGAATGGACGGAAATAAAAACACATTTGTCCGCCTTTATGGTGTGGAGGCCTGCCGCGAACGCATCCGTGCGGAAACAAGACGTGCCGTTAAGGCACTTGCACCGTTCCAAAACGCCGAGTTTCTGACAGAGCTTGCCATGCGGCTTCAGAACCGGGATTTTTGAGCAAAAAATATCTGAATCAGGACTTGCCGCCCGCGAATAAACTTCTGCGGGGGTGGTCTTATGCTTGGCGCAGCGGTTTGGCTCATGCTTGGCAGTATTCTGTATTCGCTGAAGCTGGCAAACGGCGGCGGCTCTTTTCCAAAGCCGCTGAGCGCAAAAGAGGAAAAGCACTATCTTGAGCTGGCCGCACAGGGCGATTTACAGGCTCGAAATATACTGGTCGAGCGTAATTTGCGCCTTGTGGCGCACATTATGAAAAAATACTATACGCAGACGGCAGACCAGGAGGATTTGATCTCCATCGGAACCATCGGATTAATCAAAGGTATTTCAACCTTTGACGCCGGTAAGGGTGCGCGGCTCGCAACCTATGCGGCCAGATGCGTGGAAAATGAAATCCTGATGTTTTTCCGTTCCAACCGGAAAAGTGCATCGGATGTTTCGCTGTCCGAGATGATCGAAACCGGAAAGGATGGCAACGCGCTGTCGTTGATGGATGTTCTCTGCTCCGATGAGGATCTGTTTGAACGTATGTCCGATCAGGAGATATACCGGAAGCTCTATCGGAAGATTGACGAATGCCTGACGCCGCGTGAGAGAAACATTATCACACTGCGTTACGGCATCGGAAACAGAAAACCTTTGACGCAGCGGCAGATTGCGGAGCAGTGCGGCATCAGCCGCAGCTATGTCAGCCGTATCGAGAAAAAAGCGCTGCAAAAGCTGGAGCAGGCGCTGTCGGAATAAAGATAGAAGGGGATAGAATGTACCTCAGAAACGCATGGAAGCACTTCTGCACGATCACAAAGCATCGCTGGCGTGTGCGCAGCGATTGCTTTAAGGTCGGCCTAATCCGTCAGGGACTGACACACGACCTGTCGAAATACTCCTGGGCGGAATTCCGTACCGGCGTACTTTATTATCAGGGAACGCGAAGCCCAAACTCCCGCGAACGCGAAGTGGTCGGCTATTCAACCGCATGGATGCACCATAAGGGCAGAAACAGGCATCACTTTGAGTACTGGACAGACCTGAATTTGCAAATGCGTTGCAACGCTCCCGTGCCGATGCCGCGGCGCTATCTGGTGGAGATGGTCATGGATCGAATTGCCGCCTGCAAGACGTACAACGGTGCAAGCTATACGGATGCCGATCCGTTGAACTATTTTCTCAAATCCAGTGAGTCAAAAGGCGACTCGCTCATCCATGCGCAGACAAAGCGCGAGCTGACCTGCCTTCTGACCATGCTGCGCGACAGTGGGGAGGCAGAGACCTTCCGCTTTATCCGCGAGGTTGTGCTGAAGGGTCTTCCGTTTGCGGCGGAATAAGTGCAAAAGCGTCCGTTTTCGCCGGAGAGATGTAAATATATTGCGAAAATGCTTGCTTTTTGCCTGTTCTAACGTTATAATACGAAACCGAAGGAGGGCTCGGCCATGCATCAATTAGAAAAACAATATCATATCCGCTGCGTTCCGGGAGATGTCGGCCGTTACTGCCTGCTGCCCGGTGATCCCGGACGCTGCGAGGCCATTGCTGCGCTTTTTGATTCGCCCGTACATATTGGGCAGAACCGGGAGTATAATATCTATACCGGTACGCTTCTCGGCGAAAAGGTCAGCGTTTGCTCCACCGGAATCGGCGGCCCGTCAGCATCCATTGCCATGGAGGAGCTGCACAACATCGGAGCGGATACCTTTATCCGTGTGGGCACCTGCGGCGGGATCGATCTGGAGGTTCAATCCGGCGATATCGTAGTTGCAACCGGCGCCGTGCGTTTTGAGCATACTTCGCTGGAGTATGCACCCATTGAATACCCCGCAGTTGCCGATTTCGACATTGCATTGGCACTTCGCAGCGCCGCACAGGCGATGGGTAAGCGTGTGCATACCGGTGTTGTCCAGTGCAAGGACGCATTTTACGGGCAGCACAGTCCGGAGAGAATGCCCGTATCGTATGAGCTCCTGCAAAAATGGGAGGCATGGAAACGACTTGGGGTCAAAGCCTCGGAGATGGAATCCGCTGCGCTGTTTGTTGTCGCCAACGCACTCGGCGTGCGCTGCGGTTCATGCTTCCATGTCGTATGGAATCAGGAGCGGGAAAAAGCAGGCTTGGATCAGGCTATGAGCGAGGATACCTCAGCCGCCGTTCGCGTCGGTGTAGAGGCAATGAAGCGTCTGATTGTGCAGGATCGCGAAAAATAGCGGAACAAATTGCGCTTTTGCGCGTCCGATAGAGAAAACGGAACGGAGGTGTCCGGTATTATGCATCGACATTGGTGGTTTGTATGGGTGAAGGTTGGCGTTTTGGCGCTGGTGCTTTTTCTGGGGTTTTCGTTTTGCTTCCGTAAGGTGAACGCGCTTGTCGCCCCTTACCTGATCCATGACCCGCAGCCGACGCAAAGCACATCGGAGAGCGGCTCGTCGGGGGAGGGAGAGGACATTATTTCCAAGGTTACGGATCTGATGAGCAAGGTGTTCAAGGCGGATGTGGATCTTGAAAATCTGATTTTCGACTATGCCAACGAGTATGCACACAATATGATCGACCAGTCCTACGCTGAACGGACTGTCGAGGATTCTTTGAGATAACTATATTGATATTGGATATGCCCTGACTGTATCTTTGCGGTCGGGGCATTTGTTCAGGAGTTCGAATCTCCTGCGGGTCACCACAAAACACCTCAAAATCGGAAAATTTTGAGGTGTTTTTCTTTGCTTTTTCGGCTTTTTTGAACGGAAAACTTTAACCTAAATTTCACGTGTCTGTAATTTGTCTGTAACCGTGACCCTTTGCGCTTCTCTGATAACCTCGTCGGCGTCGAGATGCGTATAGACCTCGACGGTGGTACTGTAGTCTGCGTGGCCGAGAATTTTCTGCAAAATCTCGGGCTTTACATTGGACTGGACGGCCAGAGTTGTGAATGTGTGACGACAATTATAAGGCGTCACTCCTTCAATTCCGACGGCGTTCATCAGCTCTTTCCAATCGCGTTTGGCGTAGTTCGAGTATGTGTGATTGCCGCTGTATGCGTCGATCAGGCGCTTTGCTCCGGACGAAACGGCGCTTTCCCTGAGCTTTGAATAGGCGTCAAAGCCAATAGGGCTTACGGGGATTACGCGGTTTCTTCCCGCTTCTGTTTTTGATCCGGAAATGAAATAGTTCTCGTAGCAGTTTTCTGTCGGAACCGAAAACAGCTCATTCGGGCGGCAGCCTGTCCCGAGTAGGATCATTGCAATCTGCGCCGCCGGATGTCCGGACGTTCGGATTGCTTCAATCTGCTCACTTGTAAACGGCTGCCTGGTCGTCTTTTGCTTTGCGACGATTGTCACGAACTGTGCATAATTTGTATGCGTGATCTCCTCGCGCATCGCCCATTTCGAGAGCTGCCCGAAAAGCGGCACAACCTTTTCACAACTGGATTTCGACAGCCCCTTTTCCTCCATGGCGGTGATCACCGCCTGAAAGTCTGATGTTCGTAGCTTACGAAACGCTATTTCGTGGAGAGCTGAGCAGTGCTTGAACGCTAGCGTATAGCCCTCTACGCCTTTCCCGGATATTTCTCTGCTGTGTTCCGGGAGCCATTTTGCGTATACGTCGGAAAATGTCATGTTCAGCATTTCGTCCGTCCGAAGCTCACGCACGCTCTCAAGCGCCTTTTCCGCTTCAAATCTTGTGGCGAAGAGGCCAATATACACGCCGTTTTTCTGTGCTTCCCACGGCTTGGCGCGGTTTCCGGACTTTTTACAGATGGTTCCCATGCCGTTTGCGCGTTTTTTGCGCTTCCTCGGCTGGGCTACGGTCTGCTTTTTCCCGCAGTAAGGACAGAAAAGAGCATCCTCCGGGATGCTCTTTTTGCATTTCAGACATTCCATATTCAAAAACCCCCTATCTCTGAACCCACCCGATATTTGGGTGCGTGACGTCAATGATCAGCCAGAGGATAAAGGCTGCGACAAGAAGCGTGAGAATGATGGACAGGATCAGCGTCGCGCGGCGCTCCCTGTGCAGCAGCATATTATAATGCGCCTCCTGCTGACGAGCCCGGCGTTCGTGGATTTGCCGCTCCTGATCCAGAAGCTCCTGCTGGTATTTGATATATTCCTCCGGCGAGTAGCCTTGAGGAATGAGCGCCGAGGGGGAAGATTCGTATTTTACGGCGCTTGCGATCTTCTGCAGCATCGCTGCCGACGGCTCGACCTTCCGTTTGAAGATCCGCATAATGGTTGTTTGCGACACGCCGCAGGCATCGGCGACGCTTTGATAGGACAGATGCAGCGAAAGCCGCTTTTCCTCCAATTCGGCGAGAAGAACGCCAAGATCAACGTTTGAAAGGTCCATAAAACCCCCCTCCTGACTTAAAAAAACGCATTTTGCGGCGAAAAAGACGCGAAAACGGTGGAACTGGCTATTTACACCATGGCGGTATATGGACTATGCTGGAAGCGCCGAGGGGCACAGAGCCAACGGCAAAGACGCTTTATCCTGCGCTTGCCCGGTCGTTCGGTGGCACGGCGGCCGGGCAAACACAACAGAAAAACGCGGCGTGTCATTTTATTCAAAATTATACTATGATAATAACACGTCTTTCGGCGAATTTCAACAATTATTTTACGGGAGGAAGAAAAAATGACGGAAAAAGAGAAAGAAGTGTTGGAACTGGTCAAAAAATCAAGCGATCCCGATGCAGCAATCAGAGTAGCCCTTGCGCTTTTAGCATCGCTTCTAGCAGAGCAGGAAACGCCTCCTGCGCCTCGGGAGAAAGTCTCCTGAACAATTCAAGCATCCGCTTTTCACTATCCGACAGCTCACCGGAAACGGTGGGCTGTTTGCTTTTTTCTCTTTCAATTGCAACGTCATATCCCATTAGCCACGCCTCGCTGACATTTAGAGCCAGCCCAAGAATTGTGAGCTTTTCTTGTCCAGGTTCAACTTTCCCGCTAACGTACTGACTGAGGTCATTTTTTTCGAGCTTCACTCCATATTTTTCACAAAAGGGCTTTGCAGCTCGCAAAATGTCAACTTGCCGAAGTGAACGATCCGACATAATCTGCTTTAATCTTTCGCTTGTGTTGCTTTTTTTCATCTGTCTCAACCTCCGGAGCCAATAATAGCACGCCTTGAGCAAAAGTTCAAGAGGGAAATGAAAAAAACATTCAAAAAAATTGAACAGAAGTATTGACAAACTTCTAGAGGGAGTGTATACTTGAGATAGTTCAAAAAGATTGAACAGGAAGTGAGGTGTGTATATGCCGTACAATTATTCGAAACTGCTTGGGCGCATTGTAGAAAAAGTTGGAACGCAGGGGAAGTTCGCGGAGCAGATGAAGCTTTCCGAACGTTCCATTTCGTTGAAACTCAATGGAAAAAACGAGTGGAAGCAGGACGAAATCGCACGAGCTTGCGATGTGCTTAGTATTCGTTACGACGAAATCCCCAGTTATTTTTTTGTTCTGTAAGTTCAATGCAATTGAACGTTCGAGAGGGGGTGAGGTAAATGACAGAAAATGCAATACACCCTGACCCGGAAAAAGCCAGGGAGGGAGACGAGGCGGAAATCTTAAAGCTGTACAAATATTTGTCGCAGTTCGACCGATCCGCTATCCAACAGGCGAGGGAAGAAATGACGTTTTGGGGCTGGCCTTCGTTATTCGGAAAGCCGCCGGATGGATATGACGGACTTCCGGACTACAAAAAGCCCTGGATGCCGGACGGCATAAAGACAAAGGCAAGTTATCTGGATGCGTATAGAGATATTCTGTATATCTTCATCTGAGCAGTCAGGGAGGGAGGTATCTACATGATCTGCCCTAAATGCAAGACAGAAGTCAACGGTACCCGTAAGCGTCAGATTCCAGATAACATCAAGCTTTTCGCCGCCGAGGACCGTGCGGGAAATGGTCTGCGCGAGCTCCTCCTGCGCAGCCAGAAGCTTGCGGCTGTAAGCCATTGCTTCCTCGTTTTTTGCAAGGCGAGAGGCGGAAAAGCTGGCCTGAATTGTGGGTCTTTGCTCCAAAACGATTGAAACCCGTACAATGTCGGTCGGCTGGTATGACGGCTGCTCGGCAGCCTCGGTCCTGCGCCCGCTCAGATCGGTTGCAGGATTGCGGTCGGATTTTCTCCCAAATAATGCCCGAAATCCGGAACGGCTGCTTGAAACGGACATATTTTCGACAACAGGAAAGGAGTGGAGCAATGCCGGTTCGTGCCATATCGAAAATTTTTCCGCAAACCTGCGAATTCTCACTTGACAAGGCGCTCTTTCCCTGATAAAATGACGGAAAAGCGAAAAATGCCTTGACGAAGCCAATCCGCACGGACGGCAGCCAGCGAGCAGGGGAGAGTGCAAGCCCTGCTGCATCGCCTGCGGAGCGCCACTTCTGAGCCGCCCGCGATGAACGGGACGCTTCATCCCCGTTATCGGATGACCAAGATGCTGCTTTCCGGCAGCAAGTAGGGTGGTACCGCGACTGACCTCGCCCCTATATCGGGGACGGGGATTTTCTGTTTTTCAGGAGGGATTTCAATGGAAACAAAACGGTATGGACTCAATGAGCTGCGCGAGATGTTCCTGCGCTTCTTTGAGAGCAAGGGGCATCTCCGCCTGCCGAGCTTCTCGCTCATTCCGCAGAACGATGCCTCGCTTCTTCTCATTAACTCCGGCATGGCGCCGATGAAGCCCTATTTCAAGGGAGAGGTCGAACCGCCGCGCCGCCGGGTCTGCACCTGTCAGAAGTGCATCCGCACCGGCGATATTGACAATATCGGCCATACCGCGCGGCATGGCACATATTTTGAGATGCTTGGCAACTTCTCCTTTGGAGATTACTTCAAGCGTGACGCGATCCACTGGGCGTGGGAGTTCCTGACGAGTCCCGAGTGGGTCGGACTGGATCCGAATCGCCTGTTCCCTTCGGTGTTCGCCGGGAATGAAACGACCCCTGCCGATGATGAGGCATGGCACATCTGGCACGACGAGATCGGCATCCCTGCAGAACGGATTTTCAAATTCGGCAAAGAGGACAACTTCTGGGAACATGGCTCCGGCCCCTGCGGCCCCTGCTCCGAAATCTACTATGATCGCGGCGAAAAGTATGGCTGTGGGAAGCCCGGCTGTACCGTCGGCTGCGACTGCGACCGCTACATGGAGGTCTGGAACGTCGTTTTCTCCCAGTTCAATAACGACGGTCACGGCAACTACACGGAGCTGGTACAGAAGAATATTGATACGGGCATGGGGCTCGAGCGCCTTGCTGTCGTCTGTCAGGACGTTGATTCGCTCTTTGATGTGGATACCGTGATGAACATTACGCACAAAGTGACCGAGCTTACCGGAGCGCGCTATGGCATGAGCCGCGAAAAGGATGTGTCGCTGCGCGTTATTACCGATCACATCCGTGCATCCGTCTTTATGATAGCCGACGGTGTGCTTCCGTCCAACGAAGGCCGCGGTTATGTGCTGCGTCGTCTGCTGCGCCGTGCCGCACGCCACGGAAAACTGCTCGGTGTTAACCGTCCGTTCCTGTGTGACATTGTGGAAACGGTTATCCGTGAAAACGAGGGGCACTACCCCTATCTGCGTGAGCGTGCGGAATATATCACCCGTGTTGTGCGCGTAGAGGAGGAGAACTTTGCCAAGACGATCGACGGCGGTATGCGCATCTTCGCCGAAATGCTGTCCGCTCACGCAGAGCGTGGAGAATCGGTGTTTTCCGGCGCCGATGCCTTCAAGCTCTATGATACCTACGGCTTCCCGATCGACCTGACGGTCGAAATGGCGGAAGAAAAGAAGATGAAGGTCAATCAGGCGGCCTTCAAGACGCTTATGCAGGAACAGAAGCTCCGTGCGCGTGAGGCACGCAAGGCGCTTGGCGACCTCGGCTGGGCCGGCATTGATTTCGGTCAGGAGATCCCTGCGACGGTCTTTGACGGCTATGAGACGCTGGAATCTGCCGGCAAAATTCTGGCCATTGTTGCCGACGAGGAGCCGCGCGATGAGATCGCCGAGGGTACCGAGGCGATTCTTGTCATGGATCATACGCCTTTCTATGCCGAAATGGGCGGCCAGGTTGCCGACCACGGCACGATCGCAACGAAAAACGGCGTTTTTACTGTTACGGACGTTCAGAAAAACAAGGGCGGCAAATACATGCACTATGGCAAGGTTCTCTCCGGTACGCTGACTGTCGGCGATGAGGCTGAAGGCCGGGTCGATGCGGAACGTCGTAAGGCTATCTGCCGTGCCCACACGGCAACGCATCTGTTGCAAAGTGCGCTTGTCAGTGTGTTGGGTGAACATTGCCATCAGGCCGGTTCTCTTGTGGAGCCGGATCATCTGCGTTTCGACTTTACGCATTTTTCGGCCGTTACACCGGAGGAACTGGCACAGGTTTCCTCCAAAGTCATGGAAATGATTCTGGAGGGCGAGCCGGTGGAAACGATGGTTCTGCCGATTGCCGAAGCGCAGAAGCTCGGTGCGACGGCGCTGTTCGGCGAAAAGTACGGCGATACCGTCCGTGTTGTTAAAATGGGTGAAGATTCTCTGGAATTCTGCGGCGGCACGCATCTGGATAATACCGCCAAGGTCGGCTCATTGCGCATTTACTCCGAGGCCTCCGTTGCCTCCGGCGTGCGCCGCATCGAGGCCATTACGGGTAAGCGTGTGCTTGCGCAGGTGGATCAGTTCAACCGCATTCTCCTCAACGTCTCCGAGGAGCTGAAAACCAGTCCGAAGGAACTGATGACTCGTGCGCACGGACTGATGCAGGAGCTGCGTGAAATGCGTCAGAGCCTTGATCGCATGAAGGATAAGCTTTTCTCCGGTGAAGTTGACCGTATCCTGTTTTCCGCGCGGCAGATCGGCGGATTGAAAGTGTTTTCCGCACTATGCGGTGAACGCGACGCAAACGACCTGCGGAAGATGGGGGATAACATCCGCGACCGTGAGCCGGATGCCGTTGCGGTGCTTGCTGCGACACAGGGCGAAAAGATCACCATCCTTGCCGTCTGTGGTAAAAATGCCGTCGCGAAAGGGATCCTGGCCGGTAAACTTGTTAAGGAAGTCTGCGCCGCCTGCGGCGGCAGCGGCGGCGGCAAGCCGGACTCCGCAATGGGCGGCGGTAAGGATATGACAAAGCTCGACAACGCACTGGCCCTTGTGGACGACTTCGTTGTCAAGAATCTGAAGTAAGGAGAAACGTATGGACTGCATATTCTGTAAGATCATTTCCGGGGAAATTCCCTCCCGGAAAGTTTATGAAGACGAGCTTTGCTATGCCTTCTACGACATTGCGCCGATGGCGCCAAAGCATTTTCTTGTCGTTCCGAAATGCCATGTCACCGGTGTAAGCGCGCTGGAGGCAGAGCATGAGGCGACGGTCGGCCACATTTTCGCGGTAATCGCAAAGCTGACGAAGGAGCTTGGCGGTTTTGAAAACGGCTACCGCGTCGTGACCAACTGCGGGCCCGACGCCGGGCAGACCGTAGCGCATCTGCACTTCCATGTGCTCGGCGGCAAGACCCTTGGAAGCTTCAACTGATACCATATAGTACAACGAATCGAATCGGTCGGGAGGCGACGCGATGCGAAAGCTGGCGATTTTCAGCCTGAGCTTTGCA
Source organism: uncultured Oscillospiraceae bacterium (assembly GCA_934654755.1). GTDB lineage: Bacteria > Bacillota > Clostridia > Oscillospirales > Oscillospiraceae > JAZOXB01. Next base: position 66,990 of record CAKUGQ010000012.1, read on the forward strand.
GCGGCGACGGCAGTCATGGTCTGGCTGCCCTCGCCGCTATGCGTCGTTGTGTTCATCTGTGCATTGCTCACTGCGGTCGGTTCCTTCTTTGTGAAGCGGCACAGAATTCTCGCCGTGCGGATCGGCGCATTTGGACTCCTCTTCGGGCTGCTTTGGTCTGCCGGATATGAGGCACTGTTTTTTCATCCGGCACAATCGCTTGTTTCGGAATGCTCTGACATTTCGGCGCGGATCACCGCTTTTCCGGAGGAGACGAAATACGGCATTCGTGTAACCGCGAGACTTGACGGTGTCAGCACCATGCTGTATATGGATCAGGATGCTGCGTCACTGCGCCCCGGTGATATTGTCTCCGGTACTTTCCGCCTGGAAACGCCTCAGGACGATTCTGTCGGACACTACTATCGGTCACGCGGCGTTGCGCTTCTTGGTTATCTGCGCGGAGAGGCTACGATCCGCCATGCCGACAGTGTATCTCTGCGTGATATCCCGGCACTGGCGGCGAACGCACTCCGCGAGCGCGTGGATACGGTGTTTCCCTCGGATGTCACACCGTTTCTCCGCGCACTTCTTACCGGCGACCGCAGTAGATTGACAAATGAACTGACAGAGCAGATGTCTGCGACAGGCATTTCTCATATTGTTTCCGTATCCGGAATGCATGTCTCTCTGGTTGCAGGGCTGGTGTATGTTCTCTGTCTGCGCAGACGAAAGGCCGCCGCAGTGCTTACGCTGTTGGTAACGTTGTTTTTTGCGGCGATGATGGGCTTTACGCCCTCGGTCAGTCGCGCGTTCGTTATGCTTGCTCTGGCGTCGTTTGCGCCGTTGCTCGGCAGAGAGAATGACCCGCCGACAACGCTCAGTTTAGCACTTTTTATCATTTTGTGTTGCAATCCATACGCTGTGGCCGGTGCCGGGCTTCAGCTCTCGTTTGCCGCTATGGCAGGATTGCTGGCCTACGCCTCGCCGCTATACGATCACCTGACTGCTTTCCTTCCAAAGAAAACGAAGCGACGCAGTCTGGCGGCGCTCTGCCGTCTGTGGCGTGCCGTCGCTGCGGCTGCGGCGATGTCGCTGAGTGCCAATCTGTTTACCGTACCGCTGACGGCACTTCTCTTTGATTCCGTAAGCCTCGTGTTTCTTCCGGCTAACCTGATTGCGCTGCCTGCTCTTACTCTGGCGTTTTCCTGCGGGGAGGTGGTGCTCCTTCTGAGCTATTTTCTGCCGGGGGTTGCATCGCTGGCAGGGAAAGGTATTGCCGTGCTCGTCCGCTTTGCGCTGTGGGTCATACAATCCCTGGCGCAGTTCCCGTTGGCTGCCGTTCCGGCCTCTGAGCCGTTGATCGCGCTTTGGCTTGCGGTTGTCTATGTATTACTGCTTATGTTTCTGTTCAACAAAAAACGCCGCAAGCCGCTGCGGCTAATCAGCGCCGCCGTGCTGGCGCTGTGTATTGCGCTGACCATTCTTCGACTGCCTGAAAACGGCACGGTTCTGACGGCTTTTGATGTCGGCCAGGGTCAGTGCCTGCTCTATGAAAACGAGGGTACGCGGGTGATGATCGATTGCGGTGGCTCAGACGGCGAAGAGACGATTGCCCGACGACTGTTTCTGCGCGGTAAATCGCGCATTGATGTCCTGATTCTGACGCATTTCGACGCTGACCACGTAAACGGCGTGATTCGATTACTGCAAAATGCCGATGTGCGTCAGCTCTATGTGCCTGATCTTCCGGATGAAAACGGATTGTTTACGCAGATTTCTGCGGCTGCATCACAAAACGGAACGGAACTTGTCCTCGTTACAGAGGACCTGACGCTGGAGTACCCGGGCGGCCGTGTGCAGCTCTTTGCTCCGCTCGGCAAAGCGACACGAAACAATGGCCTTTCCGCACTGCTGAGCGCCGGAGACTATGATGTACTGATTACGGGCGATCTGCCGCAGACACAGGAACGTTTGCTGCTCAATACGCACGCTTTGCCTGATATCGAGGTTCTTGTCGCCGGTCATCATGGGGCGAAAAATTCCACAAGCGAAGAGCTCCTGACCGCGCTTCGCCCGGAAATCGTGGTAATCTCCGTCGGTGAAAACTCCTACGGCCACCCGTCGCAGGAGGTGCTTGACCGCATCGCCGCTATCGGTGCGCAGGTTGAGCGGACGGATGAGCAGGGGCAAATCCGGATCAGGAGGTGACGGTATGGCAAAAAAAAACATCGGCACGGGAGCCGGCCTTGCGCAATTAAAGGCGGATCTGAAGGCTCATTCGCCCGGAAAATGCTATGTGCTCTACGGTGAGGAAGACTATCTGCGCCGTTATTATTTTGAACAATTAAAAAAGCAACTTCTTGATCCCGCGACGGAAGCATTTAACTTTCACCGTCTGACCTCCGAGACCTTTACATTGCCGTCCTTTACGCAATCGTTGGAGGCGCTGCCCATGATGTCCGAACGCAGCCTTGTTTCTGTTGAGGATGTTGACATTTTTTCGCTTCGCGAAGATGAGCGGACGGAGTTTGCAGCACAGCTTTGCGATCTTCCCGACTATGCCTGTCTTGTGTTGAGCTATACTGACTTCAAACCGGACAGACGACAGAAAAAACTATGGGAGGCGTTGGAGAAAAACGCCGTGCTTGCAGAGTTCGTTTACCAAAGCGAGGACGATCTTCGCGCATGGGTCGCACGCCATTTTCGCGCAGAAGGGAAGTACGCTGCGCCGGAGCTTTGCGCCTACCTTATACAACGCTGCGGCACTTCCATGACTCGTCTTGATGCAGAGATGCGGAAGGTTTGCGCCTATGCAGCAGGCCAGGAACTGACCCGTGCAGATCTGGACGCCGTCACGGAGCCGACGCTGGAGGCAAGTGTTTTCGAAATGACGGACGCCATCGCTGACCGTGCCTTTGACCGTGCGTTGGAGCGACTGAATACGATCCTGTTGCTTCGTGCGGAACCGATTCCCGTGCTGGCCGCCATTGGAATGCAGATGCGCAGGCTCTATGCGGCTCGTGTTCTGCTGTCGGAGGGTAAGGATGCCGACACGCTTGCCTCCGTATGTTCCATGCCGCCCTTTGCGGCTCGAATGACAATGAAGCAGGCACGCAGACTCTCTGACCGTTTCTGTCGCCGTGCGATTTTATTGTGCTGCGACACAGACTATCAAATGAAAACCTCTTATGATGAGCCGGAGTATCTTTTGCAGACGCTGCTGTTTTCATTGACCGAGGAGGCACGGAATGATTAGACTGCATCAGGCGATCGTCGTAGAAGGGAAGTACGACAAGAATACGCTTGCTCAGCTTGTTGACGCCCCAATCTTCGTTACGAACGGGTTCGGCATTATGAAGGATATGCGGCTTCTGACGCTTCTTCGCCGCGTAGCGGCGCAGCGCGGACTGATTGTCCTGACAGACTCGGACAGCGCCGGCTTCGTAATACGGAACTACCTGAAAAGTGCCATACCGCCGCAGCAGCTCTTTCAAGCCTACATCCCTGATATTTACGGCAAGGAGCATCGCAAGCGTGAGCCGGGCAAAGAGGGCAAGCTCGGTGTCGAGGGGATGCCGCCGGAGGTGCTGTTGCGTGTGCTGCAAGCAGCCGGCGCTCAGGCAGAGCTGTCTGCTGTTCCGTTGCCGAAGATCACAAAGGCAGATTTGTTCTGTGCCGGACTGTCCGGCACGGCGGACAGCGCGCAGCGCCGAAGGACCGTTTTGGCGGAGCTTTCCCTGCCGGAGCATATGAGCTCGACAGGGCTGCTCGAAGCATTGAATGTACTTATGACGCGCGAGGAGTTTTTTGAACGGTTTTCACAGTGAGAAGGCGAGAATAAGGAATAAAAAACCGAGCGGGTACGTCTCACGAGGGACGTACCCGCCTTCTGTGGATATGCATAATTCTCTCTTTAGGAATGATTGTATTCATACAATGTTCTACACATAATTCTGCACTATCAGTTCCCGCGTCTGTTGCTGTACCAGCAACAATGGAAGTGAGTGATTCGCTCCTAAAGGGCAAAAGTTGCACGTTGTTATGCACTAATCGAAAAACGTTTAAAAAATTAAAGGGTAAGTCTTTAAAGGACTTACCCTTG